>JAYPOZ010000025.1:0-10221 GCA_038131165.1 Rickettsiales bacterium
TGATCGAGAAGGTCGACGCCATGTGGCGCGACCTCGGCCTGCCCGGATCGGGGAAAAGCATTTGGAAGTGAACTGAAGGGGTATGGTTCGACAGGCTCACCATGAGGTCCATTTCTCTCCATAGCTGCACAGGTTCAAGGAACGCAAAACCATGGCATCTAGAACCATTCTGATCACCGGAGCCTGCGGGCTCGTCGGCCATCCGCTCTCCAAGTTGCTTTGCGAGCGCGGCGAGACGGTCGTCGGCCTCGACCCGGCGCCCTTGCCGGCGCCCGTCGAAGGACTGACCCATATCCGCGAAGGCTTCGGCGACTACGCCATGCTGCTCGCGCTCCTCAAGGACCACGACATCGGCCGCATCGTGCACGCGGGCGGCATCTCGGGGCCGATGCTGGCGAACGACACGCCGCACCTGATCAACCGGGTAAACCTGGTCTCGACCATCGATCTGGCGGAGGCGGCGCGGGTCACCGGGGTCGAGCGCTTCGTCTATTGCTCGTCCGGCTCCGCCTACGGGGTGACGCCGACCGACCCGGTGACGGAAGACACGCCGTTCCGCCCGACCTCGGTCTACGGCGCCACCAAGGCGTCCTCCGACCTGGTGCTGACGGCCTACCGCGACGAATACGGTCTCGACGCCATCGGGCTCCGTTATTCCTCGGTCTACGGGCCGCGCCGGGCGACCGACTGCGCGATCCGCCAAATGATCGAGGACGCGATGGCGGGGCGCGAGACCAAGCTCGACTGGGGTGCCGGCGAATTCTGGCCCTTCGTCTATGTCGCCGACATCGTCGACGCCACCGCCGCCGCCCTCATGGCTCCCAAGACCCCGCAATACGCCTATAACGTGGCGGGTCCCGACATGCCGGCGGTGCAGCGCATCGCCGAGCTGGTCTTCGAGCGCTTTCCGGGCGCGCTGATCGAGTTGGGCAGCAAACCGCGGCGCGACAAACGCCACCGCTTCGACCTGAGCGCTGCCGAACGCGACCTCGCCTGGACTCCGGAATGGGATATCGAGCGCGGCGTCAACGCCTATATCGACTGGTTCCTCGCACAGGGGCGGCGCTGAGGGGGAGGCCCTGTTTGGGGTGCCGCGAGGTACGGCGCGGAGCCTCCGCAGGAGCCCGTCGCAGGGTGAAGCCGCTACGGAACACGCCTGTATCCGGTAGTCTGTTTTCGAGCAACGAGCCCTTGCACCCAAGGTTTGCGGTAATAGCATACCGCCTATGCGCCCGCGCCCGAGGAGTCGCGGCGAGGCGCGGGGCTGGCATCTATATTTACAAGTCAAAGAACGCCGTGGACGCATAGCATACAATCGACAAAATGTCGATAATTTTGAATCGAAAAGGCTCTTGGCGCATGTGTCCCGTCTGTCATTCCCGCCTTCGGGGGAATGATGGGAATGGAGCGTAAATTCCTCTCGATACTCTCGCTACAGACCGGTCGACGCCGCCCGGGTCCGGGCCGACTCGAGCTACCGCGACGCACTGCTGCGCGACGCCGTCGATTGTCTACTTCAAAGCGATTTGCCGACCGGCAAGGCGGTCCTCCGCGATTACGTCAACGCCACCATCGGGTTCGCGGCACTCGCCGGGCGGCTCTGCAAACCGGCGCCGAGCCTGATGCGCATGCTCGGCCCGAACGGCAATCCGCGGGCGCAGAACCCACTGGATATCGTGGCGGTCTTGCGGGAGGAGGCAGGGGTGCGCTTGGAAGTGATTGCCAAGCAATAGAGCCGCGCGATTGCCTCGGCCCTTTCCCCCTTGCCCTTTTCCCCCGTTCCCGCTTAAACTCCGCGCGCTATGGCGATTTTGACCACCATTCGGCTTCTTGGCCTTCGACTTACCGGCCCGGCGTAAACGCGTCGGGGCGTCCGGCTGCATGGCCGGGCAAGGAGAATCGAAGGACAGTCGAAAGGGATGGTCGCAAGATGATCGTCAGGAAATCACACACAAAGAACAGACACAGGGATCGGATCGAGCGGGCTCGGAAGGTTTCTGATGGCACCACATCGTCCACCGCGTTGCACTTTCTGCTGCGACTTAGCCGCGGCCATCGGGCCTGATCGCGGCTGCCCGATGGCTGTATTTGCGCCGCCCGCAATCGAACAGAGACAGCAACGCTAAAAGACATATTCAGGAGTAAGACCCATGGCCGTGATGCCGATCGAGAAATACAAACCCTTTACCCCCATCGACCTGCCGGACCGGACCTGGCCCGGCAAGACCATCACCGAATGCCCGACCTGGTGCTCCGTCGACCTGCGCGACGGCAACCAGGCGCTGATCGAGCCGATGGGCCCCGAGCGCAAGCTCAAGATGTTCAAGACGCTCTGCGCCATGGGCTTCAAGGAGATCGAGATCGGCTTCCCCTCGGCCTCCGAGACGGATTTCGAGTTCTGCCGCAAGATCATCGACGAGGGCTTGATCCCCGACGACGTGGTGATCCAGGTCCTGACGCAGTCGCGCGAAGAGCTGATCCGGCGCACCTTCGAGGCGGTCGACGGCGCCAAACAGGCGATCGTCCATCTCTACAACTCGACCTCGACGACCCAGCGCCGGGTTGTCTTCAACCTGGACATGGCGGGGATCAAGCAGATCGCCGTCGACGGCGCGCAGCTGATCAAGGAGCTGATCCCGTCGGTCCCGAATACCAAGATCATCCACGAGTATTCGCCGGAAAGCTTCACCCAGACCGAATTGCCTTATGCCATGGAAGTCTGCGAAGCGGTGATGGAGGTCTGGCAGCCGACGCCGGAGAACCGCACCATCATCAACCTGCCGGCGACGGTCGAAGTCGCGACGCCGAACGTCTACGCGGACCAGATCGAGTGGATGCACCGCAATTTCTCGAAGCGGGACTGCGTCATTCTCTCGCTGCACCCGCACAACGACCGGGGCACCGGCGTCGCGGCGGCGGAGTTCGGCGTCATGGCGGGCGCGGACCGGATCGAAGGCACGCTGTTCGGCAACGGCGAGCGCACCGGCAACGTGGACGTCATCACCCTGGCCATGAACATGGTCAGCCAAGGGGTCGATTCGAAACTCGACATGCGCAACATGCGGGAGTTGCGGGCGACGGCCGAGTACTGCAACCAGCTGCCGGTCCATCCGCGCCATCCCTATGCGGGCGACCTGGTGTTCACGGCTTTCTCCGGCAGCCATCAGGACGCCATCAACAAGGGCCTGAAGGCGATGGAGACGCAGAACAGCGAGGAATGGGACGTGCCCTACCTGCCGATCGATCCCGCCGATGTGGGGGCGAGCTACGAGGCGGTGATCCGCATCAACAGCCAGTCGGGCAAGGGCGGCATTTCCTATATCATGGAGACCGAGTTCGGCGTCCAGATGCCGCGCGCCCTGCAGGTCGAATTCTCCGGCGTGGTGCAGAAGATTTCCGACCACACCGGCGAGGAGCAGTCGCCGAAGGACATCTGGAACGCTTTCGAGACGGAGTATCTGAACGCGACGACTCCCTACGGCTTCGTCGAGCATCAGACCCGCGCCGGGACCCATGCTTCGGAGAAACGGGTTCTGACCGCGACGGTCAACAAGGACGGCAAGGAAATGGTGATCGAAGGGGTCGGCAACGGCCCGATCGACGCCTACGTCAACGCGCTCAAGAAGGACAGCGGAAAAGACATCAAGGTATTCAGCTATTCCGAACATTCGGTCGGCGGCGGCTCCGATGCGACCGCCATCGCCTTTGTCGAGGCGGAGGTCGACGGCGTGCATCTCTACGGCATCGGCCAGGACCCGAACATCGTCTCGGCCTCGCTGATCGCGGTGACCTGCGCCGTCAACCGGGCGATCCGGAATGGCGGCTAGGCGGCCCTCACCCCAACCCTCTCCCGCCTGCGGGAGAGGGAGCGCCCCTCGCCGCAATGCGTGACGGATCTTCATGACGCCCCCGCTCGTCACCGCCCTCTATGCCGGTCTCTGCGGTTTGCTGGCGCTCGCGCTGGCGGTCCGCGTCAGCCTGCACCGTTCGAAATGGGGCGTCGACCTCGGCGATAGCGGCAATCCCGAGCTGTTTCGTGCCATTCGGGTGCATGGCAACAACGTCGAATCGACCGCGCTGGCCCTCGTCATACTGGCGCTCGACGAGATGCTCGGTGCGCCGGCGCCGGCGGTACATGTCATGGGCTTCGGTCTGCTGGCCGGCCGTGTCCTCCATGCCCAGGGATTGTCGAAGACGGCGGGGCCGTCCTTCGGGCGGATCGCCGGGCAATTGCTGACCTGGTTGGCGATGGCCGCCGTCTCCTTCTATGCTGTGTATCTGTTCGCGATCGGAGTGGGGCCATGATGGACGACATCTGGTATATGCTGCACCAATACTCCTGGCTGGTGATGGCCATGCTGGGTCTGGGCGTCCTGCTCGGTCTCTTCCTGCGGCGGCGCAGTCTGGCGGCGCGGGCCACCCGAATAGCGCGGGGCGAGGACCCCGACGAAGTGACGCCCCGCGATTTCAACCGCGCGCGAATCCAGTTTCTCCTCACCCTCGGCACGGTCGTCCTGCTGTTCCTGATCTGGGGATTGCAGAAATTTATGCCTTCCGGTTAGACAGCCGGGGTCGTGCCGGGTACATCTGATTCCGCGGAGGGATCACGCGGAGGGAAACGCCGATGGCGCAAGAGGACGATACGCTCGAAATGCTGAACGATCTTGTCGGGAAGGCTTTGAAGGCCGGCGCCGACGCGGCGGATGCGGTGGATTTCAAATCGATCGCGCTGAGCCACGCGCAGCGGCTGGGCGAGGTCGAGAAAGTCGAACGTTCGGAGAGCCGGGACATCGGCCTCCGGGTCTTCTTCGGCAAGAAACAGGCGGTCGCCTCGTCGACCGACCCGGGCGCGGCGGCGTTGGCGGAACTGGTCGAGCGCGCGGTCGCCATGGCCAAGGCGGTGCCGGACGATGCCCATTGCGGTCTCGCCGACCCGTCGGAAGTCCTCACGGGCGACATCCCGGAGCTGGATATGGCCGATCCCGAGGAGCCGACCACCGAGACGCTCGCCCAACGCGCGCGCGACTGCGAAGCCGCGGCGCGCGGGGTGCCCGGCGTCACCAATTCCGAAGGGGCGGAGGCGTCGTGGTCTTCGTCCGACATCGCCATCGCGTCCTCCAACGGGTTTTCCGGCGGCTACCGCTCCAGCGGTCACGGCTTCTGGGTCGCGGTCCTCGCCGGCGAAGGCACCGGCATGGAGCGGGATTACGAATCCACCAGCGCCACCTATGCCAGCGACCTGGATTCCCCCTCCTATGTCGGCCAGACCGCGGGCGAACGCGCGGTTGCCCGTCTCAAGCCCCGCAAGGTCGATACCCAACAGGTGCCGATCGTCTACGCCCCCCGCGTCGCCAACGGTCTCGTGCGTCATCTCGCCGGCGCGGTGAACGGCTCGGCCGTGGCGCGCGGCACCAGTTTCCTGAAGGACAGCATGGGCCAGCGTCTCTTTCCCGAAGGTGTTCACATCATCGACGATCCGCACCGCAGGCGCGGCCACCGTTCGAAACCGTTCGACGCCGAGGGCCTGGCCAATCCGGCGATGCATCTGGTCGAGGACGGGGTGCTGGAGAATTGGGTGCTCGACCTCGCGACCGCCCGCAAGCTCGGCCTGTCGAGCAACGGGCGGGCATCGCGCGGCACGTCCTCGCCGCCCTCGCCCAGCACGACGAACCTCTATATGACCGCGGGCAAAATTTCGCCCCAGGAATTGATTGTCGACATCACCGAGGGCTTCTACGTCACCGAGCTGATGGGCATGGGTGTGAATAACGTGACCGGCGACTACAGCCGCGGAGCGTCCGGTTTCTGGATCGAAAGCGGTCGCATTTCCTATCCCGTCAGCGAGGTCACCATTGCCGGCAATCTGAAGGACATGTTCCGGAACCTGACGCCGGCCGACGATCTGCGCTTCAAATACGGTACCGACGCGCCGACGATCCGCATCGAAGGCATGACGGTCGCGGGAAACTAGACACGGTCCGGGCGGCAATCTCGGCAGAAATCTCGGCAGAACCCTCCTCCTCCCGCCTGCGGGAGAGGGAGGGGCTTCTTTTCTTGATCGCCCGGTCCCCGCCGCATAGGCTGGCGCCATGGCGCACAACCACGATCACTGCACGCCGCCGACCGCCACCCACCGGAACATCCTGTGGACGGTCCTGGCGATCAATGCCTCGATGTTCGTGGTCGAGATGAGCGCCGGTATCGGCGCCGGATCGTCGGCGCTGCAGGCGGATGCGCTCGATTTCCTCGGCGATTCCGCCAGTTACATCATCAGCCTCATCGTGCTGACGGCGCATCTGCGCTGGCGCGCCGGCGCCGCCTTGCTCAAGGCCGCCTCGATGATCGCCTTCGGCCTTTGGGTGCTGGGCAGTACGGTCTGGTATCTGCTGCAAGGCGGGGTGCCGGGCGCTCTCGTCATGGGCTCCATCGGCGCGCTGGCGCTGGTCGCCAACGTGGTGAGCGCCGCTCTCCTGTTCGGCTTCCGCCGCGGCGACAGCAACATGCGCTCGGTCTGGCTGTGCAGCCGCAACGACGCCATCGGCAATGTCGCGGTGATCCTGGCGGCGGGCGGCGTCTCCTGGCTCGGCAGCCGCTGGCCGGACGCCATCGTCGCCTTCATCATGGCCGGCCTCGCCCTTACCGCCGCCTGGCAGCTGTTCCGCCATGCGCTCGCCGACTGGCGTCACGAGCACCGGGCGCCCGCCGAATAGCGCAATCCCGGCGCGCGTCCGTCGGCGGGCTCAGGCCCCGGAGAGACAGGTCTTCATGGGGCTTTTATCGAAGAGTGACGGCCCGATTTCCTAAAGCCGCGCGAGGCAGGCCGAGGCGGCGGCGTCGATGATCGAGTCGACGTCGATTCCCGCCGCCTTGTAAAGGTCCTGGATGTCGCCCGATTGGCCGTAGCTTTCGACCCCGAGAGGGGCGACCCGCTGGCGGCCGACGGAGCCGATCCAGGAAAGCGTCGCCGGGTGGCCGTCCATCACCGTGACCAGGGCGGCACGGGGGTCGAGCGCCGCGAGCAGGCCTTCGATGTGGGATTGCACGGCGATGCCTTCTTCCCGTGCGCGCCGCGCCGCCATCCAATCGTCGTGCAACCGGTCGGGCGAGGTGATCGCCAGCAGCCCGGCGCCCGGCACGTCCTCCAACAGGGCTTCGTGCGCGGCGATCGCCTCGGGCGCGATGGCGCCGGCATAGACGATGGCGAGCTCGGCGCCCGGTGCCGGCGCTTTCAGCCAATAGCCGCCCCGGCAGATATCGTCGTGCAGGGCGTCGGTCATCTCGCGTTGCGGCTGGTCGATTTGCCGCGTGGTCAGCCGCAGATAGACCGAGCCACCGTCTTCGGCCTGCATGTGGCGGAATCCCCAGGCCATGATCGAGGCCAGCTCGTCGACGAAGGCCGGCTCGAAATAGGCGAGCCGGTCGAGGCCGATGCCGACCAGGGGGGTGCCGACGGACTGATGCGCGCCGCCTTCGGGCGCAAGCGTGATCCCCGACGGCGTGCCGACGACCATGAAGCGCGAGTCCTGATAACAGGCATAGAACAGCGAATCGAGGCCGCGGTTGACGAACGGGTCATAGAGCGTGCCGACCGGCAGGATGCGCGCGCCGAACAGCGGCTCCGATAGGCCGGCGGCCGAGAGCATGAGGAAGAGATTGTTCTCCGCGATGCCCAATTCGAAGTGCTGGCCGGTATGGGTGCGCACCCACTTCTGCACGGAGGCGACCTTTTCCTCGCGGAAGACGTCGGCGCGTTCCGCGCGGTTGAAGATGCCCTTCTGATTGACCCAGGGGCCGAGATTGGTCGAGACGGTGACGTCCGGTGAAGTCGTGACGATGGCATCGGCGAGGGCGTCGTCATGGCGCGCGATATCGTAGAGAATTTGCCCGAAAGCGAATTGCGTGGCGGCCTTCGCCGCCGGTTTCGTCTCGAACCGCCGGGGCACCGCCACGGTCGGGGCCTTATGGCTGCGCTCGGCGGCGGCGGCGAAGGGCACGGTTTCCAGAAAATCCGCAAGCGCCTCGGGGTCGGCGTCGAGGCCGGCGAAGGGCTCCCACTCGGCGCCGTCGGCGACCCGCATATGCTCCTTGAATTCGGCCATCTGGTCCGGGCTCATCAATCCCGCGTGATTGTCCTTGTGGCCCTGCAGCGGCATGCCGAACCCCTTGATCGTATAGGCCACGAAGCATTGCGGCTGATCCTTCTTATCGGCCGCATAGAAGGCTTCCAGGATCGATTCCATGTCGTGCCCGGCGAGGTTGGTCATCAGTGTGTGCAGGCCGTCGTCGTCGTGACTGTCGAGCAGGGTCTTGAGGCCCGAGGTGCCCCGCAGGTCGCGTTTCAGATGCTCGCGCCAGGCCGGGCCGCCCTTGAAGGTCAGGGCGGAATACAGATCGTTCGGGCATTCGTCGATCCAGCGCATCAGCGGCTCGCCCGCCGGCCCCTCGAAGGCGGCCTCCAGCTTCTTGCCGTATTTCAGGGTGACGACGTTCCAGTCCATGGTGCCGAAGAAATCCTGGATCTTCGTGAAGAGAAACTCGTTGATGACGCCGTCGAGGCTCTGGCGATTGTAGTCGATGATCCACCAGAGGTTTCCGACCTTCTGCTTCCAACCTTCCAGCAGGGCTTCGAAGACATTGCCTTCGTCGAGCTCCGCATCGCCCATCAGGGCGACCATCCGGCCCTTGCGCACGCCGTCGGCCATGCGCCCGTGGGTATGGGCGTAATCCTGCACGAGGGAGGCGAACAGCGTCGTCGCGACGCCGAGACCGACGGAGCCGGTGGAAAAATCGACGTCGTGCGTGTCCTTCGTGCGCGACGGGTAGGATTGCGCGCCGCCGAGCGCGCGGAAGCTTTCTAGCTTATCCCGGCTTTGCCGGCCCAGAAGATACATGATCGCATGGAAGATCGGGCTCGCGTGCGGCTTCACCGCGACCCGGTCTTCGGGGCGCAGCGCATCCATATAGAGCGCCGTGAGCAAGGTCGCCGCCGAGGCGCAGCTCGCCTGATGGCCGCCGACCTTCAGGCCGTCGCGCGCCGGGCGGATGTGATTGGCGTTATGGATCATCCAGGCGGACAGCCACAGAACCTTCTTTTCGATCTCGCGCAGAAGGTCGAGACGTTCGGCGGGAACGATGGCATTGCTCTTGGGGTCGTGGAGGCGCAGGGGTGCCGGCATTGTCGAAGGCTCCAGGAGTTTCCCTGAAGATAGCGGAACCCGGCAGGTCGGTCCTTGCGGATATTGTTGAAAACAGCCTAGTTTACGGAAGATTTATTCGAAATTCGATGAATTATGGAAAAATTATGCCGGAAATGGACCTTGATGCGATAGACCGCCGCATATTGTCGGTGCTGCAGGAGAATGCCCGGGTCACGAATGTCGAGCTGGCGGAGGCAGCCGGTGTCTCGGCCTCGCCCTGCTGGCGCCGCGTCCGCGAGCTGGAGCGCGCCGGCGTCATCTCGCGGTATGTGACCTTGGTCGATCCCGCGTCCGTCGGCCTCCGGGTCAGCGTTTTCGTGCAGGTCTCGCTCGAGAAACAGGTGGAATCCGCTTTGGAAATTTTCGAGGCGGTCATCCAGGACCGGCCCGAGGTGATGGAATGCTACCTGATGACCGGCGACGCGGATTATCTGCTTCGCGTCGTCGTCGCCGATCTCGAGGCGTACGAGCGGTTCTTGATGGACCACCTGACCAAAGTGCCGGCAGTGGCGAATATTCGCTCGAGCTTTGCCTTGAAACAGGTCAAATACCGGACGGCGCTGCCGGTTCTCTCGTCCCCCGCGGATTGAAAACCAGCAAGAACCTTGCTTTTAATCCGTGCCGGGCTAATCTCACGCCCAACCGAGGGGGTGGCATGGGCCCTCCCAAGAAAGATGTTGGAGATTTCGTGGCTAAGGAAGAACCGATTGAATTTAATGGCACGGTGACGGAAGTGTTGCCGAATGCCATGTTCCGGGTGGAGCTGGAGAACGGACATGTCGTTCTCGCGCACACGTCGGGAAAGATGCGCAAACACCGCATCCGGATCCTGCAAGGCGACAAGGTGACCATCGAGATGACGCCCTACGATATGACGAAGGGCCGCATTTCCTACCGCTTCAAGTAAGCGTTTTCGAGTGAGTCCCGGCCGGCGGGCGGGCCCCCGCCGCGCCCGCCGGGGGCAGCCCCCCCCCCCCATTTTACAAAACCAAAAACCGCAAAACACACCCCCCCCCCAACGCGG
>JAYPOZ010000025.1:10231-47713 GCA_038131165.1 Rickettsiales bacterium
TGAGTCCCGGCCGGCGGCCGGCCCGAGGACGGGCCGGCGTGGCGAAGCGCGACTCCCATTTTGACCAACCAGACAAGCGTCAACAGGAGCCGCGCGCGTTCGGCTTCGGGCCAGCGCGCCGTGATTTCGCCGACCCACCGCGATCTGCGGATGGAGACCAGCAGCCGCGGTAGCGCTTCCGCCTCCAATAAATGGGCCGGGACGAACATGTTCATCCTGTGCCGGAGGCGCTGCGCCAAGACCTGGGCGGCGTTATCGGCCAGCGTGATCCGGTCGTCCGGCGACAAGACCGCCGTCGGAAACCCTTGGAAGACCAGGAAGGGATCGAGTTCGCGCGGGCCTGTAATGGCGTGCTCGACGACCGGGGGAAGCGGTGCGTCCCTGCGTCGCCGACGGTCCAACTCCGACCAGAGGTCCTCATATGCCGGGATGATGACCGACCAGTCGAAGATCTCGCGGGCGCGTTTCCGACCGGCGGCACCGAAGGTCCGGCGCAGCTCCGGGTTTGCGATCAGGCGCCACAGCGCCTCGGCCGTCGCGTCGATATCGACGGCGATGGATTGGCTGGCGCCGGCGAGGTATTCCCCGTAGACGTCCTCCCCGGCAAGATATCGCCGAACCAACTCCTGGCCGGCGCCGGGCGGCGGCGCCAAGGTGGGAATCAGGAAGCCGTCTTTGCCGTCCCGCACCGTATCGCGATAGCCGTCCCAATCGCTGACGACGGCGGGAAGCCCGCAGGCCATGGCCTCGATGGGGGTCAGGCCGAAGCTTTCCTGAATATTGTCGGCGAGCGACGCAAAGATATCCGCGCCGGCCCAAAGCGCGTCCGGGAACCTCGGGTCGGTGTTCTCGACGAAGTGTATCTTCGCCGAGCGGCAGATATCGTGCGCCGCCCGCAGGTAATCTTCGCGGAAGGTGTCGGCGGTGAAAAAGCCGTAGAAAACCAGGTGGATCTCGCCGCTCTTCCCTTCGGCGCGATGGCGTTCGGCTACCCGTTCCGCGGCCAGGAAAATGGGCAGGGGGTGCGCCTTGTTGTGATAAGAGAGCCGGCCGTGGAACAGCAGCAGGATGTCTTCCCGCGCGACGCCGAGCTTCTCTCTCTGGTCGGCGCGTTTCGCCGATGTGGCGGCGTGCCGGAATCGCTCGGCATCGATCCCGAGCGGAATGATCGGCAGTTGCGCCGGCGCGAGAGGCGCCCCCTGGCCCGCTGCCGTCCACAGGGCCTCGACGACCGACCGGATCGCGCGGGACGGACAGACGATGGCATCCCAGCTTTGCATCGGTTGGGCGATGGCGACCGCCACGGTGCCCATGACCTGCAGCGACGACATGGTGTGGCTCAGGCCGCAGACCGCATAGGGCGTCTCCTTGGCGAGGGAACGTTCGGCGACCAGTTTGTTGATGTTCGGGTCCGGGCGGAACAGGACGGAGACTTCGTCGAGGGCGTCGATGTCGTCCGTCGGCAGATATGCGCATCGGGCCGGATCGGCGCCGATCTCCCTCATGCGCGCCCGAAACTCTTCGAAAATGTCCGGGGAATCCGTTCGGCAGTAAAAAGTCTCGCTCCGGGAATACCGGCAGAACGCGTCCAGCAACGTGCGCACCGCGACATCTATCCCGACGATCCGGCCATCCGCGTTCCGGTTGGGTGGAATATATTGAATGGCGGGCGATGTAATCATCAGGGGCGCGTCACATTTAACTTCTGCATGCCGGAGTTGGCGCGACCGGACATTACCATTCGAGGCCCGTACATGAGCAAGATAAATGAAACGAAGAGGATCACGGTCCCGAACCTGCGGGCGCGAAAAGGCGGCGAGCCGATTGTCTCGCTGACGGCCTATACCGCGCCGGTCGCCCGGATTCTCGACGGTTATTGCGATTTTCTGCTCGTCGGCGATTCGTTGGGCATGGTGGTCTACGGTCTGCCGGATACCTTGGGCGTCTCGCTCGATATGATGATCGCCCACGGGGCGGCGGTGGTGCGTTCGACGCAGCGCGCCTGCGTTGTCGTCGATCTGCCGTTCGGGACCTACGAGGCCAATCGCGAGGAAGCGTTCCGCAACGCCGCCCGGGTCCTGCGCGAGACCGGCTGTGCGGCGGTCAAGCTTGAAGGCGGCTTAGAACTCGCCGACACGATCCGCTTCCTGGTGGAACGCGGCATCCCGGTGATGGGCCATATCGGTCTGCGTCCGCAACAGGTACAAAGCATGGGCGGGTTTCGGGTGCAGGGCCGAGATGCGGCGACCGCGGAACGCCTGAAGGACGATGCCTTCGCCGTCGCCGACGCGGGCGCTTTCGCCGTGGTGATCGAAGGCACGGTGGAGCCGCTTGCCCGCGATGTGACGGGACTGCTGCCGATCCCGACCATCGGCATCGGCGCGTCGTCCGCCTGCGATGGGCAAATCCTTGTCACCGACGACCTGTTGGGCCTGTTTGCGGGGTTCACGCCGAAATTCGTAAAACGCTATGCCGAACTGGCGGACGAGATCGATCGCGCCGCGCAGGCCTATGCCGCGGATGTCAAAGCCCGGCGCTTTCCCGGCCCCGAGCACACCTATGGAGTCTCGAAGGGATAGATGTCATTGTTTTCCCGGTCCGCCGGAACGTCACTTGCCTTTGGGGCGGCGCAGCATCCGGTTGAAATAGACGTGCGCTCCCGCCGTCGCGATGCGGTGAATCGCCGTGTTGTAGGCTAGGCCAAGCCGCATCGGCAGTTGAGAGACGAGGACGCGCCGGCGGCCGAGCGCCTGCATTGCCTTGCGGGCGACCGCGCTCGCGGACTCGGCCCGCTCGAACATGTCGCCGGGTGCCCCCGCGCGGCTCGGAAAGTCGGTGGCCGTCGCACCGGGACAGAGCGCCAGAATATCGACGGGCTCGTCCGAGAGTTCCTCGGCCAGACCTTCGGCCAAGGCCAGATCGAACGCCTTGGTCGCGGCATAGGTCGCGAAATAGGGGACCGGGAGGTGACCGATGACGCTGGAGACGACGATCAGTCCGGCGCGGCTTCGACTGGCCTTGGCCCGAGCGATCATGCCGGGCAGCAGCGCATGGGTCAGGCCGTGCACGGCCACGACGTTCACGTCCACCATCTCGGCTTCCGCATCCGCGGGCGTCTCGGTGAACCGGGAGAAATGGCCGAGGCCCGCATTGTTGACGAAGAGGTCGACTTCCAGAGCTTCGGCCTTGTCCGCGAGGGCCTTCCGCTCGGCCGGCCGGCGCAAGTCGGCGGCGACAATCTCCACATCGCGGCCGCCGACGGCAAGGCGTTGCTTCAGGTCCGCGAGCTTTTCCGCATTGCGTCCGCTCAGCAGGAGATCGGTCTTCGCCGGCAGGCATTCGGCAAAGGCTTCGCCGATCCCGCTCGTGGCGCCCGTGATGAATGCGCGTTTATAGCTGCGTGCCATGACGGCAGGTTAGCCGCAACGATGCACCAGGGAAAGAGCGCCCGCTCACCAGCCGGCGGCATAGGCCTTGAACGGTGTCGGTATGCGCTGGATATCCTGCAGGACTTCGCCGAGCGGTCCGGGCTCGGTGTCGGTCGGCACGAACAGCGAGAGCGAATCCGCGAGCCCCTCGTACCGCTCGGCGATCTTTGCGCCGATCTCGCCGTAGGTGCCGACGGTCGCGAACAGTTCCAACACGTCGTCCGAGATGAGTGCCGCCATCTCGTCCCACCGGCCCTCTTTCGGATAGGGCCGCAGCCGCTCGCCCAGCTCCTCCATGCCGTGCAGCCGCAGCACATGCCAGTAGGAACGGGTCGAGCAATAGAAGGAGATGCGAAAGCGGATGTATTCGCGCATCTTGGCGACCGCTTCCTCGTCCTTGCCGGTGGCGAGAAAGGCGCCAGAGACCACTTCGATATCGCCGCGCCTGCGGCCGCTGCGGGCGAGCCCGTCGCCGATATGCTTGAGGCTTTCTTCCGCCAGATAGCGCCGCGTGCTGAACGGATGCAGGCGCACGCCGTCCGCCGTGTCCCCGGCGACCCGCAACATGGCGGGTCCGACCGCCGACATGGCGATGGGAATGCGCGGCAACTCCGAAGGGCGGGGCGCGAAGTTCGGCGTGGTCAGGGTCAGCGTGTAATGCTTGGAGTGATAGTCGAGCGGCTCCCCCGTCTCCCAGGCCCGCCAGACCGCGCGCACCGCCCCGATATAGTCTTTCATGCGGGGGGCGGGCGGCACCCATTCGACGCCGTAGCGGCGCTCGTTATGGCCTTTTACCTGGCTGCCGATACCGAGATAGAAGCGGCCGTTCGATGCCTTGTTCAGGTCCCAGGCGGCATGGGCCATGATCGTCGGGCTGCGCGGGAAGGCGATCGCCACGCCGGTGCCGATCTGAATGCGGTCGGTCGCCATCGCGGCGACGGCCAGCGGCGGAAACGGCCCGTGCGCGTTCTCCAGCGCCACGATGCCGTCGAACCCGGCGGCTTCGGCCTCGCGGGCGGCGGCTTCGGCCGCCCGGAGGTCGTCGTTCGGGATGTGATAGACGACGCGCACGGGCTTAAAGCTTGTACACGCGTTTCGCCGTATCGTGGTACAGCTTGGCCTTCTCGTCGGCGGAATAATTGGCTGTCAGCCGTTTGAACGAATTCCAGCACACCATGTAGCTGCAGCTTACCTTGTCGACCGGGAAGTTCGATTCGAACAGGCAGCGGTCGGCGCCGAACTGCTCGATGGTGTACTCGAAATAAGGCCGGGTGGCTTCGCAGAGCTCCTCGCTGGTCGGCGGTTTCGGCTTTTCGTGCCAACGGTAGCCGTTCACCTCCATATTCAGCCCGCCGAGCTTGGCGACGACGTTCTCGCAGGTCGCCAGCTCCGCGATGTTCTTCTTCCAGTCCTCGAAGACCTGATCCTTCTTGTCGGCGTAGGGGCCGATGCCGATCGGGCCGCCGAAATGGTCGAGCACGATGCGGTTGTTCGGATGCTTCCGCGCCAGTTCGGTGACGTCCGGAATTTGCGGGTGGTAGCACCAGGCTTCGAAGCTGAGGTCGAGCTTGGCCAGCTCGGCGAAGCCTTCCTGGAATTTGTCGCCCAGCAACATGTGCTGTTTGGGCTCGGTGCGGTGATTGCCGACATCGGGGCTGGCATCCCAGGTGGCGCCGACGCGGATGCCTTTGAAGCGCCCGCCGCCGAGCTCGATGTGCTTCTCCAGCACGTCGCGCACCTTCGTGCCGAGTTCCAGATTGGCGGTGCCGACGATGCCCGCCGCGATCCGTGTCTTGCCGTAGGCGCCCGACGCGCTCATGGCGGCGATGCCGTTGACGAACTCGGTCTCGCCAAGCGGTCTCAGGTCCTCGGGGCCGTCCTCCTTGAACATCGCATTGCATTCGATGAAGACGGTGGAGACGATGTTGTGGCCCGCATTGGTGTCTTCCAGCATTTCGTCGAGGAAATAGCGCGGATTGACCCGCCCGACCTTGAAATCCCACAGATGGTGATGCGGGTCGATGATCGGCAGGTCGGGCTCCAGCGCCTCTTCTGGGACTTGGTCGAGCCAATCCTGGTTCGTTGCTCTGTCTGTCATGGTCGTTCTTCCTTACCTAGAGCCGGTACACCCGGGCTGCGTTGTCGTGATAGAGCTTGGCCTTCTCGTCGGCCGAATAATTGGCGGTCAGCCGCTTGAACGAATTCCACAGGACGTTGTAGCTGCAACTGACGCTGTCCACCGGGAAGTTCGATTCGAAGAGACAGCGGTCGAGGCCGAACTGCTCCATGGTGAATTCGTAGAACTTGCGGGTCGCTTCCATCAGTTCCTGGCTGGTCGGCGGTTTCGGCTTCTTGTGCCAGTTAAATCCGTTCACGGTCATGTTGATGCCGCCGAGCTTGGCGACGACGTTCTCGCAGGTCGCCAGTTCGGCGATATTCTTCTTCCACTCCTCGAACACCTCGTCCTTCTTGTCCGCATAGGGACCGATGCCGATGGGGCCGCCGAAGTGATCCAGGATCATGACGGTGTCGGGGAAGGCGCGGGCGAGGTCTGTGAGCTGCGGAATCTGGTGATGAAAACACCAGCCCTCGAAGCTGAGGTTGCGTTTGCCGAGTTCCGCGTAACCCTCGCGAAAACCGGCACTGGCGAGCATGTCGGGTGCCGGGTCGGTATAACCGTTGCGGATGTCCGGGCTCGGGTCGTGGGTCGCGAGGTAGCGGATGCCGCGAAAGCGGTCGCCGCCGACCTTGAGGTGCTCGTCGAGGACCTCGCCGATGCGCGCGCCGACATTCAGGTTGGCGGTGCCGACAATGCCGGCCGCGACCCGGGTATCGCCATAGGTTCCGGAGGCGCTCATCGCCGCAATGCCGTTCACGAACTCCGTCTCGCCGACGACTTTCATCTCCTCCGGTCCGTCGGCGCGCCACATGGCGGAACATTCGACGAAGACGGTCTTGACGATGTTGTGTCCCGAACCTGTGTCCTTCAGCAAATCTTCCAGCAGATAGCGGTGTTCGCTTGCCGGCCGGATGAAATGCCAAAGGTGGTGGTGCGGATCGATGATCGGCAGGTCCGGCTCCAGCGTCTCTTCCTGGACCTGGGCCAGCCATTTGTCGTGATCGGACATGTCCGGTTTCCCTCCGTCGGGTTGTCGCGGGTAATGGGTTTCCTCGGGCGGTATGACTTTCATGTTTCCTCCCCGGTTGTCTCAGGCGAAGGCCGCGGCCACGGCCTCGAAACGTTTGATGCTGGCCAGCGATTGCTCGAAATCGGTGCCCGGCCAGTTCATGCGCAGCAGCATGGTGGTGACGCCCAGTTCGTCGCGGTAGCGGGCCACTTCGTCCTTTATCTGCGCGACATCGCCGATCAGGAAGCGGTCCTTGCGGAATTCCTCGAAGCGCTCCGCGAACGGCCGCTTGTCGGCGACATGGTCGTTATCCCAGGATGCGTAGGCCGCGTATTTGCCGATCAGCGTTTCCTTGCAACGCGCCAGCGCGTCCTGCGCGCTGGCGCCGACGAAGGCTTCCCGGCAGATCGGCATTTCCGGCGCCTTTCCGGCGGGCAGCGCCGCCCGGTAGGTATCGAAGAGGCCGCGCATGACGGCGGGATCGGTGGTGAAGCTGGCGAGCCAGGCATCGCCCATCTGGGCCGCGCGTTCGACCGCCGCGGGCACCGCGCCGCCAAGCCAGATCGGGCAGCCCTGCGGATTGCGGGGCCGCGCGGACAGGCCGATATCGTCGAAATGGAAGTGTCGGCCGTGATGGGTGACCCGCTCCTCGGTCCAGAGCCGGCGGATGACCTCGACGGCTTCGACGAACCGGCTTAGGCGGTGTTTGCGCTCGACCCCCATGGACTGGAATTCTTCCGCCCGATACCCGAGACCGGCCGCCAGCACGTAGCCGCCCTCCGTCATCCAGTCGAGGGTCGCGGCCTGTTCCGCGACCTGCACCGGATTCATCATGGAGAGCAGCAGGATGCCGGTGCCGATGCGGAAATCCGGCACCTCCGCCGAGAGCCGCGCCAGTACCTCGTGCGGCTGGAACATCCGCATCGGGCCGGTCACATAGTGATGCGGGCACCACAGCGACTCGAAGCCCGAATCGCGGGCCGCGCGCGCCTCCTGCGAGAGGAACTTCATCGCATCGCCCAAATGCTGGTCCGCATTGAACTGCGTGGAGATGAACAGACCGAACTTCAATATTCTCACCTTGGCTGAGGCAAACATCGAATGCGCGGCGATTCGCCGCCGCGACCCCATAACAAGTTGTGTCGCGCGCACGATCCGACCATATTGGGCCGAACAACAAGAATCATGAATCCTGCGACTCTCTTATGACGGAAACGAATGTCCCGGCCGCGGGCGAACCCGCCGCCCCCGACCGCACGCGGCGCAACGTCGTCCTGCTGGCGGTCTGTCAGGCTCTGGCGCAGAGCGGGTCGTCCCTGATCGCCACGGTTGCGGCGCTCGCCGGGTTTCTCATCGCCGAGGATAAAAGCCTCGCGACCCTGCCGATGGCGTGCCAGTTCCTGGGCACCATGCTGAGCACGATCCCGGCTTCTTTCTTCATGCGCCGGGTGGGCCGCCGGGTCGGATTCACGGTCGGCCTGTGTTTCGGGATGACCGGGGCGGGCCTCTCCGTCTTCGCCCTTTTTGCGATCAATTTCCCGCTGCTCGTCTTTGGCGCCCTGCTGTTCGGGGTGCACAACGCGTTCTGGCAGTACTACCGGTTCGCCGCGACCGACACGGCCACCGCGGAATACCGCAGCCGGGCCATTTCCTACGTTTTGGCCGGCGGCGTGGTCGCCGCCTTTGTCGGCCCGGAATTGGCCAAACTCAGCATCGATTTCTTCGAGCCGGTGAAATTCGCCGGCGGCTATGCGGCGGTAATGGCCCTCGTGCTGGTCTCGATGGCCGTCATGCAGTTCGTCGAGATTCCGACGCCGACGGCCGAGGAACGCCGTACCAGCGGCCGCCCGTTGCTGGAGATCGTCCGTCAGCCGACCTTCGTCGTGGCGCTGTTGTCGGCCATGCTCGGCTATGCGGTGATGATCCTGGTGATGACGGCGACGCCGCTGGCGATGCAGGTCTGCGGCCATGCCTTTGACGATACCGCCTTCGTTATTTCCTGGCATATGCTCGGCATGTTCGCGCCGAGCTTCTTTACCGGGCATCTGATCAAGAAGTTCGGGGTGCTGAACGTGATTGCCGCGGGCGCGGTCCTGATGCTGGGGAGTGCCGCGACCGGGCTTTCCGGAATCGAGGTCACGCAGTTCTGGGGGGCGCTGCTACTGCTCGGCGTCGGCTGGAACTTCATGTTCGTCGGCGGCACCACATTGGTTCTCGAAGCCTATCGGCCGGAGGAACGCGCGAAGGTGCAGGCGTTCAACGACTTCACGATTTTCACTTTCGTCGCCATCGCCAGCTTCTCCTCCGGCGCCATCCAGCATCACTTCGGCTGGGAATGGATCACCATCGGCATGTTCGCGCCGATGCTTCTGGTGCTGTTCGCCAATACCTGGCTGCGGCTGATCCATCGCCGCGAAGCCGCCGCCTGAACCCTTAATTAAGTATCCTGGAAGGAAACAGGTTTAGGCGATCAGGCGGCCGATTTGAACGCGTTGACGAATTCCTGCCATTTGCCTTCGGGCGCGTCGGAGGCCATCGAGAAATACAGCGAGGCGCGCTGCATCAGGCCGCCGGCATAGCGCTTGCGCAGGATCGGCCCGATCTCCGTCGGCTCGCCGGCCACCGAGCAGGCCTCCAGCAAGGCGTCCGGCACCAGCCCCGGCAGCTTGTCGAACTCGCCGGCGCGGGTGGCGGCGCTCAGTTCCTTGCCCAAGGAGTCGTAGCCGTGATGCTCCAGCAGGGCGCGGTAGTTCGGCGTCGAGCCGTAGAAGCCGATCTGATAGCGCACGCTCTTTTCGGCCTCGGCGCGCTCGGCCTCGGTCTCGCCGGTAATCACGAAGACCGGGGCGAAGAAGGCGATGTCGTCGACGCTGCGTCCGCTAATCTTGGCGCCCTTTTCCACCGCGGGCCGCACCACCTCGCGCAGATAGGAGACCGAATGCATCGGGTGGACGTGCATGCCGTCGGCCACCTCGCCCGCGACCTGGCACATGCGCGGATTGACGCCGGCGACGTAGATCGGGATATCGGGGTGCTCGATCGGGCCTGGATTGAACATCGGGTTGTTCAGGATGTAGCGGTAGAACTCGCCCTCGTAGGCCGGCTTGGTGCCGTTCTGGAAACTGTCCCAGATCGCCTTCACGCAGCGGATGTAGTCGGTCAGGCGCGCCGCCGGGTGGTCGAATTCGGCGGAAAAGCGGCGCTCCACATGGGCGCGCACCTGGCTGCCGATGCCGAGATGGAAGCGCCCCTTGCTGACATCCGCCAAATCCCATGCGGCCTGCGCCATGGCATAGGGGCTGCGCGCGAAGGCGACGGCGATGTTGGTGCCGATATGGACGCGCTCGGTGGCGGCGGCGACTTGTGCCAGCGGCATGAAGGGATTGTGGGCGGCCTCGTAGGTCCACACGCAATCGTAGCCGATGCGCTCGCATTTCTGTCCATAGGCGGCGGCGTCCTGCAGTCCGATGTCCCACATCATGCTGTCGATATGCATGCTCGTTCCTTTCCGAATATCATTCAGGCGTGTTGCCGCCCGTAAGAGAGGTTGTCCCAATCTGCGCGGATTCCAGTCGAATTCCGCCAAATGACGCGGTTCATTCCTCCGCCGCGATCAGCGCCTGTATGTCCGCCATGTCGTAGCTGCGGGGGGGTGTCCCGTCGCGGCTCATCCGGGTCATCAAGTTCTGCATGGCCGCGTTCGCCGGTGTCGGTACCCCGTGGAGCCGGCCAAGCAGGACGATCTCGCCGTTCAGGAAATCCGCCTCGTTGTCCGGCCGCCCGTTCTGCAACGATTGCCAGGAAGAGCCGCCCGCCCGTCCGGCGCCGTTGATCTTCCCGTTCTTCATCAGATCGCCCCGCCGTTCCCGCATCTCATCCAGCCTATAGTATGAAATGCCCGCCGCGTCGTAGCAGGCGAAGGCTTCCGCGTGCAGCCGCTCGCGAAGCGGTTTGGTGTCGATGTCGGGCTTGCAGGCGGCGTCGATGGCATTGCTCGTGTTCAGCACGAGCTTGCAGTATTTCCAGGCCATCGTATCGGCGGTCGGCACGCTGACGATATTGGCGGCTTCCAGGCGTTCCGCGACGGCGGCGATCAAATCGTCGACTCCGCTCGGATAGACGCCGGCGTCGAGGATGCCGATCTTGTTCGCGGAATGGCAGCGGACGACTCCGGGCTCCAGGGATTCGCCCGGCAGATAGACCGCCATCGCATAGACATGCCGGAAGCGGCGCAGCGCCATGGCTTCGTTGGCGACACCGTTCTGGCAGCAGATTACCGGAATTCTGTCGCCGGCCGCGGCGCGCAAATCCTCGAGCGCGCCTAGGGTATGCTGCGCTTTCATCGTCAGGATGACGACATCGCTTTCCGTGAAGGCAATGTCGCCGGGATGACCGACGGCGGGGATGGCCAGGTTTTCCTGGCGGTGCGGGGTCTCGTAGCGCAGGCCGTTCGCCTGAATCGCTTTCAGATGGTCGCCGCGGGCGATCAGGACAACCTGTTCTCCCGCCAGGAACAACTCCGCGCCGATCGTGCCGCCGACGCCGCCGGCACCGTAGATGATGAACCGCATTTCAAATTCCGTCTTAAGGGTGTAATTCGTGTTGGTCAGATCGGCGTCAAGTAAGCATTTTTAGGCGCCGATATCCATGACGCAGCGGAGCTGTGTTATATACCGTCAGATGTCCGATACCGATACTCCCTCATTCGCGGCCGAACTCGACTGGGCGCTCCGTCTGCACAAGGCGGGTGTGCTGGACGAGGCGGCGGCCTCCTATCGCGAGATTCTCCAATCCGATCCGGCACATGCGGAGGCGTCGTTCCTGCTCGGCTCGATCGAGCTGCAGCAGGGGAGCGGCGGGGCGGCCAGCCTGGATTTCGCGGTGGCGGCAGCGGGAATGGCGGAGCCTGGCGACGCCCAGGCCGCTTTATCCGGGGCGCTCGAAGGCTTGACGGGGGCGGAGCGCGCCGGCGCGCTCGAAGCCATCGCGGCGCACGGCCCGATCCGCAACGCCGGGGGGCGTGCGGCCGGCGTGATCCGAATCCTGCGTCTTCATCGGGCGGCGGCGCCGGCGCTGGCGTTGGCGGAAGCCGTGCTCGAGGCCGCGCCCGAGGCGGCGGACATCCATCGCCTGCGGGCCTCTTTGCTGATGGACCTCGGCCGCCTGAACGAGGCCGCCGACGCTTTTCGGAATGCCGTGGCGATCGTGCCGGACGACATCGAAATTCTGACTGCGTACTCGGCGGTATTGGCGCAACTCGGCCGGCCGGAAGAGGCCCTCGACGTGGCGGAAAGAGCGGCGGTGCCGGGATTGGCGGCGTCCGACGCCGACCGGCGGCGGATTGCCCTGATGCAGCTCCTGTCCTGCCAGATCGAACTCGGCCGGTTCGACGCGGCGGTCGAGCGCTTCCGCGCCTATGCCGAGGCCGCCCCCGCGCTGGCGGAAGTCTGGATCGCGCTTGCGCGGAGTCTTCATGCGGCCGGCCGGCACGACGAGGCGGAGCAGGCCGCCGCCTCGGGGCTGCGGCGGACGCCGGGCCATCTGGAACTCGAGTGGCTGCACTGCGTCTACGCGCTGGTGCCGATCTATCGCTCAAGCGAGGAGATCGCGGAACGGCGCCGGCACTACGCGGACCGCCTGCGGGCGCTGTCGGATCGTCTGGCCGCGGCGGATCGGTATGCGCGGGACAGAGCGCGCCTGCTGGCCGCCGACCTGACACCCTATCTGCTGCCCTATCAGGGCGGAGACGACGACCGCGCGCTGCAGGAGGTCTACGGCGCGATGCTGCACGAACTGTCGGATGTCGAGGACAATGGTCAAAGGGACAGCGCCGAGACGCCACCGCCCGACGACGATGGCCGGCACCGGGTCGTCTTTATCTCCGCCTTCATCTGGCGCCACACCAACTGGCGCATGAAACGGGGGTGGGTGAAGTATCTCGACCGCACGAAGTTCCGCGTCGCCTGCATTCATCTCGGCGAGCGCCGGGACGAGATGACCGAAGAGGTGCAGGGGTACGCCGACGAATTCCATCACCTGCCGAGCGACTTCGACGGTGCCGTCGCGCTGCTGCGGCGGATGCGCCCCGACGTTGTCTTCTACCCGGAAATCGGCATGAGCGGCCTGGCGCAACGCCTGGCGGCCTTACGGCTGGCGCCGGTGCAGTGTTGCGCCATCGGCCACCCGGTTACGACCGGCCTGCCGACGATCGACTACTTCGTCAGCGGCGACTTGATCGAGCCCGAGGGGGCGGCCGAACATTATTCCGAGACGTTGATCACCCTTCCGGGTATCTCCTTTCCCTATATTCCGGCGCCGCTTCCGGTTCTGCCGCTGGACCGGGCGCATTTCGGCCTGCCGGACGAGGCGGTCTTGTATCTTTGCCTGCAGACGCCGCAGAAATATCTGCCGGCCGACGACGACCTGTATCCGCGCATCGCCCGGGAGGTGCCGGATGCGCTTTTCGTGTTCCTGCGGGGCGGGAGCCGGATATTCGATATGAGTATCCTGGAGGGCCGTCTGGCGGCGGCGTTTTGCCGGCACGGGCTCGACCCGGTCCGGCACCTGCGGTTTCTGCCGCACCTGCGGCCCGAGGAATACCAGGCGCTCAATACGATCGGCGATGTCTCGCTCGACACGCCGGGCTGGTCCGGCGGCAATACGACCCTTGAGTCGCTGTACCAGGACCTGCCGGTGGTGACATTGCCGGGGCGGCTGATGCGCTCGCGCGTCAGCGCCGGCATGCTGGAACTGATCGGGGTGCGGGAGACCATCGCGGCGGACGCGGCGGATTTCATCCGCATCGCAGTGCGGCTCGCAAAGGACCCGGACTGGCGGGGCGCGATCTCGGACGCCATCCGCCAGCAGAAGCCGCGTCTCGAGCACGACATGCGCTCGATCATGGCGATGGAGACGTTTTTAGAGACCGCGATCGCCCGGACACGGAGCGACAATCCATAAGGAGGACAGATGGACCTGCAACTGAAGAACCGGCCGGCCTTGGTGACCGGCGCCAGCATTGGAATCGGCAACGGGATCGCCAAGGTGCTCGCGGCGGAGGGCTGCCGGGTCGCCGCCGTGGCGCGGCGCGGCGACCTGCTGGAAGAGCTGGCGGCGGAGATCGAGGCCGCAGGCGGCGCGCGGCCGCATCTGATCGTCGAGGACTTGACGACGGACGGCGCCGCCGAACGAATCCGCGACAGCGTGCTGGGCGCCTTCGGCCATTGCGATATTCTGGTCAACAATGCGGGCGGATCGCGGCCGATGTCGTGGGATGCAGGCGACGCCGCCTGGGCCGAGGGGATGGCGTTGAATTTCGAGGCGGTCCGCCGTCTTACGGAAGCGATGGTGCCAAGCATGCTCGCCCGCAAGTACGGGCGCGTCCTCTCGATTACGGGCGCCAACGAGCCGACCGGCGTCAATGCCGCCAATGCGGCGAAGGCGGCGCTGACGGTTTGGTCGAAAGCCATGTCCCGCGTGCACGCCGCCGAAGGGCTTACCTTCAATTGCCTGCCGCCAGGGCGGATCAACAGCGAGCAGATTCTCGAGCGGCTGCACCCCACGCCGGAGGCCCGGGCGACCTATATCAAGGAGAACATTCCCGCGGGCTATTTCGGCGAACCCGAGGATATGGCTTATCTGGTGGCGTTTCTGGCCTCGCCTTTGGCGCGCTATATCACCGGCGAGGTAATCCATGTCGATGGCGGCAGCCACCGGTTCGCATTCTAGGTCTCGATCTGCGCCAAGACCCGTTTGCGGGCTTCGCCGCTGGCGCGGTCGTCGACGTAAAGCAGTCCCGCGACCCGGCGCATCATGTTCGATTCGAAGTCATCAAGCTCGCCGTCCGCATAGACGACCGCCCACAGCATTTCCATCATGCGGATGCGCTCGTCGCCGTCGAAATGGTCGCGGACCGTGCGGGCGATGGTGTGGAGCTCGACCCGCTCGGACGCGGCCGCTTCCGCGGTCGCGATCAAGTCTTGCGCTTGCGGGGC
This sequence comes from Rickettsiales bacterium, assembly GCA_038131165.1. GTDB lineage: Bacteria > Pseudomonadota > Alphaproteobacteria > UBA8366 > UBA8366 > UBA6544. Next base: position 24,782 of record JAYPOZ010000025.1, read on the forward strand.
ATCCAGCTCGAAGCGCTCGCGCAGCAGCGTCTCGATGCGGGCGCGTTCGGCCGCGTGGAAGTCGCCGTCGAGAAGGGCGGCTTCGACCAGCAGACCGGCGGCGGCGTGATGAAGGGCGCTGTCGCCATGTGCGCCGGCGGCGATTTCCGCCGCTCCGGCGCCGAAGAGAAGCTTTTTCAGGCTATCGATCATGCGGGTCCAATGCGGGGTTTTCGGGCCGAAAGCGCCGGCCGGCGTGATCCAACGGGTGGGTGAGCCGGCCGGATTCCTTCAAATCGGTCCCGATCAGACGGGGGTGAAGACCGGCACTTTCTGGCCGCTTTCCGACTCGCGCATGACCAGCTCGACCTTCTGGCCGACCGCGACCTTGTCGAAATCGCAGTCGACGATATTCGTCATCACCGTGATGCCTTCGTCGAGGCGGACATAGGCGATGACGTATTGCGGATCGGAGCGGCGCATCACCGAATAGGTATAGATTTCGCCCTTACCGGACGCTTCGACCCATTCGACATTGCTGCTGAGCGTGAACGGGCTGGTCTTGCGCGGATACCAGAAGAACTGATTGGTATCCTTGCAGCGCGGCAGCATGAGCTTGCCGTCGTTGCAGGCCGCCCAAAACTCCACGTGTTCGACATTTTCCGGCGGCGCCGGCAGAACGCGTTCCGCACTCATGCGTCGTCCCTCCCCAAAATAACCGTTGAACTTCCCATTCGCGTGCCGATCGACCCGCCGGTACCGTGCGCCAGCGCCAATTGGCAATCCTTTACCTGGACCGCCGGGTGCGCTTCGCCGCGCAATTGGCGGACCGCTTCCAGCACCTTGGTGAGGCCGCCGCGATTCATCGGGTGATTGTTGCAGAGCCCGCCGCCATCCGTGTTGAACGGCAGCTTGCCTTGTCCCGAGATGAGATTGCCGTCGGAGACGAAGGCGCCGCCTTTGCCCTTCTCGCAGAAGCCCAGATCCTCGATGGTCTCCAGCACCGTGATGGTGAAGCTGTCGTAAATCGAAGCGTAGTCGATGTCGCCCGGCTTCACGCCGGCTTCCTCGAAGGCCTGCGGGCCCGAATAGGCGCCGCCCGTATAGGTGAGATCGACCTGGCCGCGCATGAGATTCTTCGGCGCTTCGCCGTGGCCGAGAATTTTGACGCAATCGCGCTTGAGCGATTTGGCGACCTCCGGGCTGACGACGAGGAACGCGCCGCCGCCGTCGGAGATGACGCAGCAATCGAGGCGGTGCAGCGGGTCGGCGATCAACGGCGAGCTCACCACGTCCTCCACGGTGACCACATCGCGCAGCATGGCGTGCTCGTTATGCTGCGCGTGATGCGAGGCCGCGATCTTGATCCAGGCCAGCTGTTCGCTGGTTGTGCCGAATTCATGCATGTGCCGTCGCGCGGCCATGGCGTACATGTTGACGACGGTCGGGCCGTAGATGAACTCGAACGGCACGTCCGGCGCGTCGGAGCCGTAGTTACGCGGCGCGGTGCCGGTCGCCATGCCTTCGGCGCGGGGCCGGCCGGCGAGGGTGATCAGCGCCACATTGGCCTTGCCCATGGCGATGGCTTGCGCCGCGTGGCCGATGTGTACCACGTAGGAGGAGCCGCCGGTCTCGGTCGAATCCATGTGGCGGACGTTCTTCAGCCCCATGTAGTCGATCATCGACAGCGGTCCGAGGCCCGGCGCGTCGCCGGCGCAGTAATAGGCGTCGACGTCGTCCGGGCTCAATCCGGCATCCGCCAACGCGCCGGCGGCGCTTTCCGCGTGCAACTGGGCGACCGACTTATCCGTCGCCTTCCGCGTCGGATGCTCGTAGATCCCCGCGATATAGGCTTTGCCCTTGATGGTCATAATCAGCCTGGTCCCTCAATGTGAAATCAAAACGGCAGCCGTCGGCGGCCGCCTACCGTGAGGGAAAATAGACGCGGGGCCGATTTGGTCCAGCGTAAACTGGTCTATTCGATGCGGCCGAGGAAGATGCCGCCGAGGACGATGCCGTTTCGCCGTCCGGCAGGACGGAGGCGCCGGGTCAGCGATTTCGGCAGCTCGGCGCAGTGCGGCGCCGCCCGGTCGCGGCAGGCGCGGATCGACAATTCCACGATATATTCGTCGGGTTTGCCGGCGAGGGGTGACAGGGCAGCCTCATAGGTGGCCCGGTAACCGCCCATCCGCGGGCAATCTCCGTGGCCGCCTTCGCGCCAGCGTATCTCCGAATACTCGCCGGCCACCGCGCGGCCTTGCCGCCGGAGCGTTAGTGTCAGCTCTACCGTGTCGGTCGCCGAGCAGTGGCCGAGATCGCTGTGCTCGGCTTCGAGGACGTGCCATTTGCCGACCGGCATTTCCGCCGCTCCGAGCGGCGTGGCGATTCCGCACAGGACCGCCGCCAGCAGAATGAGGCCTCTCGCCATTCACGCCGGCCGGTGCAGTTCCGCGGCCCGGCGGGTGAAGGTATGCCGGCCGCGCTTGAAGCCCATTTCGGGCGCGATCACCTCCGCGACCACCTGCTCCGGCGAGGCCGCGTCGAAGACGACGATATCGGCGGGATTGCCGACCTCGATCCCATAGTCGTCCTGGCGCAGGAGTTTTGCCGACTGGACGGAGGCCATGTGGAAGCAGTCCCGGATCTCCGATGGTTTGCTGGCCTGCGCGATATTCGCGTACATGTTGGCCATGCGCACCAGCGCGCCGTCGCCGAACGGTGTGAACGGGTTGAGGATGTTGTTGCTGGACAGCGAGCAGGTGACCCCGCGGGGGATCAGTCGATGGGCGGGCAGGACCCCGCGCCGCACGCCGCGGTCCTGGTCGCGCCCCATCAGGAACAGGTCCGTCGCCGGGAGGACGGTGACCGCGACCCCGGTCTCGACCAGGCGTGTGGTGATCTCGGCGATCTGATCCGGCGGCGCCACGGACATTTTCGTGACATGGCCGACCGCGACGCGCCCGCCATAGCCGAATTTCTCCGTCAGATCGCAGACATAATGCACGTCCATATCGTCCGGCGTATTGCCGAAATCGAGATGCATGTCGATGTCGACGTCGAACTCGCGGGCGAGTTCGAAGACCCGGTCGATCTGTGCCTTCGGGTCCGTGTCGTAGCCGGGGGCGGCGCCGATGCAGCGCGCGCCCCGCTTGAGGGCCTCGACCAGAAACGGGTCGGTCTCCGGCACCTGCGTGAGGCCCTCCTGAGGGAAGGCGCAGACCTCGACGTCGATGGCCCAGGCGTAGTCCCGGGCCGCCTGCATCACCCCTTCGAGGCTGATCAAGCCCGCCGGGGGGTCGATTTCCACATGGGTGCGCATCCGGGTGGCGCCATTGAGGATGCATTTCTCCAAGGTGCGGCTGGCGCGCGCGTGGACGTCCTCGACGGTGAAGGTTTTCTTGGCCTCGGCGACCCGGGCGGCATGGTTCGTGGGGCCGCTTTCAGGCTCCGGGGCGCAGCGGTCGATGATGCAGGCCTTGTCGAGATGGATGTGGGTCTCGACCATCCCGGGAGTGGCGAGCTTGCCGCCCAGATCGAGCTGCTCTCCGCCCGTATCGAGCGTTTTGCCGATATCGGCGATGCGGCCGTTCTCGACGACGATATCGAGCGGCCCGTCGCGTTCGCGCCCCATGAGTATCGCGTTGCGGATGACGTGATGCATGAAGACTTCGCCCCAGGCCGGACCGCCACTACCGCGGCCCCGCTTTTCTGTTTTTGCCGTTGGCCTAGTTTGATCTTAAAGTGTGCCGTATTGGCAAGGCCCCTGCAGGAACGGGAGAAGAAGATATGTCGGTTCAATTGGTCAAAGGTAAGGGTTCGGTCCGCGATCAGGTCAGCCCGGAAGAATGGCAGGCGCGCGTCGAACTGGCGGCGGGGCACCGGGTGCTGGCGTTTTACGGGGTCAACGATATGACCTACAACCATTTCAGTCTCCGCGTGCCGGGCGAGCCGAATGCGATGCTGGTCAAGCGGACCGACTGGATGTTCATGGAAGTGACGGCGTCCTCGCTGATCAAATGCGATCTCGACGGCAATCCGCTGATCCCGGAGGATGGCGCGAAGGTGCGCGGCGGCGCCCTGATCATCCATGCCGGTCTGCTGAAGGGCCGACCCGATCTGAATGCGGTGCTGCACACCCACACGCCGAACGTGATGGGGGTCTGCGCGCACAAATTCGGCCTGCTGCCGATCAATCAGCACGCCATGCGGTTCTACGGCGAAATGAAGTATCACGACTTCGAGGGGTTCGAATTCGATCCGGACATGACGCCGAAGCTGATGCGGGACCTGGAGGGCGGCAAGTACATGCTCTTGCGGAGCCATGGGGCGCTCGTCTGCGGGGAAAGCGCCCCCGAATGCGTGGTCAATCACCATTGGCTGGAAATGGCCTGCCAGGGCCAGATCGCGGCGCTCGCGGCCGGCGAGGGGAATTATCTCGTGCCGTCGAAGGAAGCCTGCGAATACGCGCATTCGCAGTTCCAGGACGCGGGCGATTTCCTCAAGGGCGGCAAGGATTGGGAAGCCTGCCTGCGCCTGGCCGACCGGCTCGACCCCTCTTACAAGGACTGATCCGGCTCAGCGGAGCGAGACCAAGGTAAAGTCGGCGTCGAGCGGCTTGCCGGTCGCGGGCGTCTGCCGACCGCCGGTAAGGCGGGTCACCCTGTTCGAGATGTAGGCGTCGAGCGACGAGACCGTCACGACGCCTTGCCCGAACAGATCCGCTTTACCGTCGAGGCCTTCCACCAGCGCCTTGGTGAAGGCACCGTTTTGCCAGTCCGCCTTTTCAAGCGAGAATTGTTTGCCCGTCGAGGAAGCGAAGACGACCACGCCGTGTTCGGGGCTCTTGAGGTCGTTGACGACGCGGCTGACATCGGTCGACGGCTCGTTCCCGGCGCGCCCCCAAACCGCGCCCGATTTGCAGGTGTCGACGAAGAAGAAGACCCGGCCGCGGATTTTGGACAGCGCGCCCCGCAGATCTTCGTAGGGCAGGCCGGTTGCCGTCATCGCGTGGGGATCCGCATCCTGGGGGACGAAGTAGTAGCGCCCGGCCGCGTCGTCCACGCCATGGCCGGCGAGAAAGACCATGGCGACATCGTTCGGGCCCGGCGCGGTCTCGATCCACGCGAGTGCCGTTCGCAGCCCTTCCAGATCGGCTTCGCCGTCCCGCAATTGTCGCATTTCGACCTTGTCGTAGCGATCGCCGGCCCGACGGCGGACGACCGCTTGGAAATCCGAGGCGTCTTTCGCGGCGAGGCCGAGCCGTAATGCGGCATGCCGGTAGTCGCTGATGCCGACCGAGAGGATAAAAAGATTGCGACCGGCTCTTTCTCTGTCGCCCTTCCAGCGGAACTGGATTCGGGCGGGTTCGCTGGTGATTCCGTCGGTCGTTTCGGCGACGATTTCGATGAGCGTATCGCTCCGGGGGAGCTCGATTTCGACGCTCGTCTCGCTGCCGCGCGGCGATACCGCCATCTGGTCTTCGATGTCGGCCAGGGGCCGGCCATTGGCGCGCACGTATATTCTGCGCACGGTGGCGTTGTTCGATGCCTCGAGCCGAAAGCGCAAGGTGACGTCGGGATCGGAAACTTCCGCTTCTCGGTTGTGCGACAGGACGGTGATATGCGGCGGCAGGACGGGCGTTGCGGGGACTGCCGAACGGTCTGCGGTTTGGCTCGAAAGCGCGCCTTGTACGATATCCGGCCGGTAGCGAAGTTTGCGCAATCTTGCGACCGCATGAAACGCGCCGACGGCGTCCTTGCCCCGGTTTACGTGCCAACCGATCATCGTGTCGCCGTCGGCCGATGCCATGTAATCGCCGTCCGGTTTCCAGACGACCCATTGCCGGCCGTGCGAAAGCGCGAACAGGGCGAGTACCTCCCGGCCATCTTCCATGCGGTACCAGCGGATGGTGCCGTCGCCCAACGCCGCGACGACGAGGCGGTTGCCCGCGACGACGTTCAACGCCAAGGTCTCTCCCGGAGGCACGACTTCCCATATCCGCCGACCGGCGGGATCGAGGCGCAGCAGGCGCCAACTGGTGCCGAGGACGACGCTCCTGCCGTCGCGGGCCAGCGCGGCGCTCATCGCGGTTTCATGGGGCTTCAGCGCGACCGGCACGCCGTTGATTTTGGGTTGTTGGCGGGAGCTCCATTCCCGGATTCCATTCTCCCAGCCTTCCACGGTCAGGCCGGGCAGTTCCAGGAGCGGCGGCAGAAGCCCGCTGTCTTCCGTCTCCGGATCGAGCGTCAGCTCGCGCCGGGCGAGCGAGAATCGAGCCGGACGATCGCCCCACGGCGCAAAGCCGAATTGAACGGTTCCGCCGTCCCGCGAGACGCGGAAGGCGTCCACCATGCCGCGAAAGTCGCCTGTCGGTGTGCGATTCTCGAAGGTTTGCCTGCCGTGTGCGTCAAGGATTCCCATGGCCGGATCGGCGGCGACATAGGCCATTCTGCCGTCGGGCAAGGCGGTCATATGCATGATCAGTTTGGTGGCGACCGGAAGATCCTTCGGGCGTCCCTTTCCCGCCTTGTCCCAGCGCCGGATCGGGGTCTTGCCGTTGCGCTCGTAGGTGCCGCCGGCGAACAGGAACCTGCCGTCGGAAGACCACGCGACCTGTTGCAGAAATCCGTTATCCGCGCCCCGCAGGTTCGGCGTAAAGGCATGATCGAGCGTTATGCCCGACAGCACTTCGACGCGGGGCCGGTCGAGATAGCCGATTGCGAGGCTCTTGCCGTCCGGCGTGAACTTGACGCCGTAGGGAGATTTTCCTTCGCGGCCCGGTTTTCTGTGGAGGCGCCGCCCGTCGGGCGCGTAGAGCCGGATTTCCCCGTCCAGCGACGTGACCGCAAGCCGGCCGTCGGCGGCAAAATCCATCCAAACCGCATCGTCGCCGTAATCGGTATCTTCGGCGATCATCCGCCGTTCCGCGAGGCCGTATATCCGTATCCCGGCGCCGCCCTTCATGGCGACGGCAAGCCTCTCGCCGTCCGGCGAGATCGCGACGTTCACGCATCGCTGCGGCAGGCCCGTGACGCGGCCCGTCATTTGGCCGTTCTCCGTATTGAACAGGTAGACGCTCCATTCGCCGTCCCACGATCCGGTCCATCCGGCCGCCGCCGCGGTCCTGCCATCCGGCGTCAGCGCGACGGAATACATCGCACCTTCGTCGCCGTCGCCGATCGGCGGCCGCAGGATGCGCAGGAGCGTGCCGGAGGCGGCGGACCACAGGCGAAGCGTCTTGTCGAAGGAGACCGTCGCCAGCATGGTCCCGGCGGCGTCCGCGGCGACGGCGTTGATCGGCGCGCTATGAGCGCCGATTTCGATGCGCAACTGTGGCGCGCCGCCCGGTTCCGCGGCGGCGGCATGCACGCCGCCGCTCAGGATGGCGGTCAGGGCGAGAAGCAGGCGGCGAATGCCTGTCATCGTTCCGCGCAAAATATTCTCCCACGGTTGCTCGATTCGGATTATGATGCGTTGTTTTCGGCTTATTGAGAAGGACGTGCGTGATATGACAAAACGGTTGTTTGCGATTGCGGCGCTGGTATTCCTGGTCCTTGCGGCCGCTCCGATGTTTGACGGCAGCGTTCTGGCCGAACCGACGCCGACCACGGGCGATCAGAGAAAATGTCCGCCTTGCTGATTGTCGGCGGCACTGGAGATTGAATGGAACGGCCCCTGTGGGGCCGTTTTTTTGATCAATCACTGTCGTCGGTGCGGGGATCAAGCGTCGTCATCGCGGCGCTCGATTGCGACGTCTGCGGCTGGGCCACGAAATCGGATTGCTCCGCTACCGCGGGCCGTTGCGAACGGCGGTAGAGCGTGAAGCCGGCGAGCAGGGCATAGACGGCCGCCGTGTAGATATAGAGCCCGACCGGGCCGAGCCCTTTCATGGCCAGCGACGCGAGGAAAGGGCTAATGCTCGCACCGATGCCGAAGGCCAGAAGAAGGCCGGCCATGATCGAGACCATGGTCTCCGGTTTCGCGTGATCGTTCGAATGAGCCATGGCGATCGGATAGATCACCGCGCTCAGGCCGCCAATGACGAAACTCAGGCCCATGATCAGCCAATAGCCGAGCGATACGAAGACCGCCATGCAGATGCAGGCAATACAGGATGCGGCGGCAACGCCGATCAAGACGCCGCGCCTGTCGAAACGGTCCGAAAGACGTCCGATCGGTATCTGCAGGGCCAGGCTGCCGAGCAGAAAGATCGCCATGAAATAGGAAACTTGCTCGACATTGAAGCCGACGGATACGCCGAAGACCGGACCGAGCCCCATCAGGGGAGAATTGGCGAATCCCGCCGCGGCGGCGCCCACGACGCCGACGGGCGAGAGTCTGTAAAGTGCACGGAACTTGAGCCGTTCGGTGCCGATATTCTTCGGCGCCTCGCCGCTGGCCAGCGCAATGGGGACGAGGCACAGGCCGTAGAGAATCGCCGTGAGCATGAAGAGCCGGTCGCCGGCTGGATCGGCCAGAAGCAGCAGAAGCTGCCCGGCGCCGAACGAGCCCTTGTTGATCACCATATAGAAGGCCAGCACGCGACCTTTGCGTTCGCTCGACGCCGCCCCCGCAAGCCAGCTTTCCGCGACCATGAAGACCAGCGCGGAGCTGAAACCGTATACGAACCGAAGCGGTATCCAGGCGTATGGCTCGACCAGCGTCGGCAGGATCAGGCAGGTGACCGCCAACAAGGCGGCAAAAGCCGCGAAACTGCGGATGTGACCGGTCTTGGCGATGATGCGCTCGCCGTACAGGCATCCGATGATGAATCCCAGGGAATGGAAGGACAGGACGATACCGATGACGGTCGGATCGAAATTCTCGATCGTCATGCGCAGCGCCGTCAGCGTGCCGAACAGGCCGTTGCCCAAGAGCAATCCGCACATGCCGGTCATCAGGGCGCCGAGGGCGACTATTTCCTTCATGGGTCCGCTCTTTGACTTACGGTCATGCCGGCGACGGCAATGCTTTCTCGGATACCTTCGGAAATGCTTGGGGAAAGGTCAAACGCCGAAATGCGCCGAGTGCGAATAAAGGAACGCCGTGTGACGGCCATCACTGCCTCGCCGCCGGATACTATGTAGGACTCCGCCAAGGTGGCCGGCGTCGGGCGGCGCGGGCGGCCCAGGAGCTACTAAAAACTGCCAAGGTTACGACGGGAAGGACATAGCCATGTCTGAACTATTTCTTATCGGGGGATTGTTGGCCGCTTCGGCGGCCGCCGCGTGGGTTTTAAATGCCGGCGTGGGCAAAAAGGGCGGCATCCCATCCGGATCCCGCGCGGTTAAGCCGCGCGGCGTGACGGGTGACTACCGAACGCTGGACTGAGGCCTAATCGTCGGACGCCATCGGCTTTCCGACGATCTCGGCATAGCGTTCGCTGAATTTCGACCAAGCCTCCGGATTGACGATCCGGTCGGGACGTTTTCCGTCGGCCAGTGCGAGCCACTGGCTGGCGGCGCCGCGCGCGCAGTTCATGCGGGCATCGACGGTGACGCCGGCCGTATGCGGCGTCAGGATGATATTGTCGAGGCCGACCAGCGGATCGTCGAGCGGCGGCGGTTCGACCGCGAAGACATCGACCCCGGCGGCCGCGATCCCGCCCGACTTCAGCGCGTTTGCCAGCGCCGCCTCGTCGACGATGCCGCCCCGCGCGGTGATGACAAAATAAGCGCTTTTCTTCATCAGGCCGAATTCGCGGGCACCGAACATGCCCGTCGTCTCCGTCGTGCGCGGGGTGTGAACGGTAACGTAGTCGGATTCCGCGAGCAGTTCGTCCAAGGGTGTCGGCACGGCCCCTTTCGCCTGGAATTCGTCCTTCGAGAGATACGGATCGTAGGCCAGCACGCGCATGCGGAAGAGTTGTCCGCAGAGTTCCGCGACCCGGCCGCCGATATGGCCGAGACCGACAATGCCGACCGTCTTGCCGACCATGTCCTGGCCCATGAACTGATTGCGGTCCCAGTCGCGGTCGCTGCGCATCCGGCGGTCGGCCTCGAAGATGCGCTTGCCGAGGGTCAGCATCATGCCGAGGGCGTGTTCCGCGACCGCTTCCCGGTTCTCGCCCGCCTGATTGCAGACCAGGACGCCCGCGCCTGTGCAGGCGTCCACATCGACCGTGTCGTATCCGGCGCCATGGGTGCAGACCGCCAGCAGTTTCGGCGCGCGCGCCAGAAAATCCGCGCTGACGTGGTATTGGGTCGGCAATTCGTCGCGCGCCGAGCCGATCTGATAGCCGAGGCCCGTCTCGATGGCGGGCCAGGTCTCGGTCTCATCCATGTCGGTCTTGAGAAAGCGGATCTCGACGGCGTCCGACCCCTCCAGGATTTCCTGGGCGACGGCATGTTGCCAGCGGTTGAAGAAGAACAGGGGGAAGCGGTTGATCGGCATGTCTAGACGGCCTCGCGTTCGTTTCCGTAGGGCGCGATGTCGCGCCGGTCGGTGATGAGGTGAATGAGGGACGGCCCGTCGACGGCGCGCGCCGCCCGGAAGGCGGCCTCGAAATCGTCGGTCTTCTCGACCCGGAACGAGGCGGCGCCGTAGGCCGAGGCGATGCCCGCGAAGTCGGGGCTCTGCAGCACGGTGGCCATCTCGTGGCCTTCTCCGAAGGTCTTGTCCTGACCGGCCAGGATCGAGCCGTGCACGGAATTGTCGCAGACGACGATGCAGAGCTTTAGCTTCTGTTCGACCGCGGTCACCAGCTCCTGGCCTGTCATCATGAAGCCGCCGTCGCCGACGAACGCGACGACTTCGTGCGCCGGGCGCGCCAGTTTCGCCCCGATGGCTCCCGGCACCGAATAGCCCATGGCGCCGGACATCGGTCCCGCCTTGGTGTGCGGCCGCTCGAAGCGGCGATAGCGGTGTATCCAGCGCGAAAAGCTGCCGGCGTCGGTGACGATGGTGGTCTCCGGGTCGACGATTCGGTCCATGACGTCGATCACCCGGGCCAGGTCGACATCGCCGTAGGCGGTGAAATTGCCGGGTTGGGAGAAGGCGAGGAAGGATTGGTGCAACGCCGTCGTGCGTGCGCGGCGGGCATCGTCCGGTGCCGCGACGGCGGCGGTCAGGGCCGCGAGCGCGGGTGCCATGTCCGCGTCGAGGGCCACATCGCTCTCGAAGCGGCCCAGAACGCCCGCGTCCGGGTAGACATGGATCAGCGGTTTCCCGGTGCTGAACATGGTGTCGTCGGCCGACGTGATGCCGTCGAGCCGGGAGCCGATGGCGATCACCAGGTCGCAATCCTCGATCGCCTGCAACTGGCTGTCGAAGCGGTTGATCTCCAGGTGTCCGGCATAGCAGTCGTGGCTGTTCGCCATCACGTCAAGGCGGCGATAGGCGCTCATGACGGGAAGGCCGGCGGCGGCCACGAATTCGGTGAGAGCCACCGAAGCGTCCTGGTTGGAGATCATCTCGCCGGCGACGACGAGGGGCGCTTTCGCGGTGTCGATCAGGGCCGCCGCCTGGGCAATCAGTGCGGCGTCGGGCGCATGAACGGTGCGCGCGGCGGGACCGGGTATGGCAGCCTCCGTGTCCGACGAAGATGTATCGCGGGGAATTTGCACCACGACCGGGCCGGGCCTCCCGTCGATCGAGAGACGCACCGCCTCGGCGGCGACGGCGGGGATATCGTCCACCGTCTTCGGCGACAGGACCGCCTTGGCGACCGAACCGAAGAACGCGTGCTGGTCGATTTCCTGGAAGGATTCGCGGCCCATCGCGTGGGAATTGACGTGGCCGACGAAGACCACCATCGGCGTCGAATCCTGCATCGCCGTGTGTATGCCGATGGCGGCATTGGACGATCCCGGACCCCGGCTGACGAAGAGCGCGGCGGGCCGGCCGGTTAGTTTGCCGAAGGCCTCCGCCATGAAGGCGCCGCCGCCCTCCTGGCGGACAGAGACAAGGCGAATCTTGTCGGCGTTGCGGCGCATGCCTTCCAAGGCATAAAGAAAACTCTCTCCCGGTACCGTAAAGGCGGTATCCACCCCGTGCGCGATCAGGGTCTCGACGACGGCTTCTCCGCCTTTCATGTATCATCTCCCGGCTGCCGGATGGGCGCCCCATCCGGTCGGACACGGCGCATTGCAGACTAATATGCGTTATCGAAGACGCCAGGAAAGGGGCTAGGCTTCGGCCGGTGCAGGGCGCTGTTCGCGCGCCAATACCAATGTGAGTGCCGCCGCCGCCAGGACCATGACGCTGGCCGTCGCGAGGCAGCCGGTGAGTCCCCAGAATTGGTAGGAGAGGCCCGACAGCAGGCAGCCGACAAGGCGGCCGCCGGCATTCGCCATATAATAGAAACCGACGTTCAGGGCCACCTTGTCCGTGTCCGAGAAGGAGAGGATGAGGTAGGAGTGGATGGCGGAATTGACCGCGAAGACGACGCCGAACAGGGCAAGGCCGAGCACGACCGTCGCCGCGGGAGCGATATCCGCCTGGACGAGAAGCGCAATCCCGACCGGCAGCGCCGCTAGCGCGAAGGCCCAGCCTTGCGCGGCGCGGGTTTCGCTGGAGCGGCCGTCGCCGGAGCGGCGCACGATGCGCGGTGCCATGGCCTGCACGCCGCCATAGCCGATGACCCAGCAGGCCATGAAGGTGCCCACCTCCATGAAGCTCCAGCCGATCCCCTCGTAGAGGAAGATCGGCACCCCGACGACGAACCAGACGTCGCGGGCGCCGAACAGAAAGAAGCGCGCGGCGGAGAGCAGATTGATCGCCCGGCTCTTCGAGAGAATGGCGGTAAACTTCACCTTGGCCTTGGCCTTGCCCATGTCGTCCGGCAGCAAGGTGCCCGCGGCGAGCAGGATCAGCGCGAGTCCGGCGGCCATCGCCCAGAGCGCGTGGACGAACCCGAACCCCGCAAGCAGTGCCGCCCCCATGAAGAAACCGGCGCCCTTGAGCGCGTTCTTTGAGCCGGTCAGCAGGGCGACCCATTTGAAAAGCGCGGAATGCGCCCGGTCGGGGACGACCAGCTTGATGGCGCTTTTCGCGCTCATCTTGGTCAGGTCCTTGGCGATCCCGGAGAGTCCCTGTGCCGCAACCACGAAGGCCACGGCGGCCGACTTCTCCCAGGCGGGATCGAGCGTCGAGAGCATCCAGAGCGCGAATACCTGCAGGCCCAAGCCGCAATAGAGCGTCAGTTTGAGTCCGAAGCGCGCGCCGATCCATCCCGCCATGAGATTGGTGACAACGCCGAAGAATTCATAGAGCAGAAACAGAAACGCGAGTTCGAGCGGCGAATACCCCAAGGTATGGAAATGCAGCAGCACGAGCATCCGCAACGCGCCGTCGGTGAGCGTGAACCCCCAATAGGCGGCGGTGACGGTCGCGTAGTTCCGAAGATCGACCATGCTGTCGGGTCCTATTCCGCGGCGGCTTTGCGCTCTTTGAGGCCAAGCGCGACTTTATCGGCCAGCTCCGTCATGCGGCAAACATAGCCGTACTCGTTGTCGTACCACGAAAGAATTTTTACCTGGGTCCCGTCGATCACCATGGTCGAAGGTCCGTCGACAATGGAGGAGCGCGAATCGTTGAGGAAATCGGTCGAGACCAGGGGACGCTCCTCGAATCCGAGAATGCCGACGAGCGGGCCGTCCGCGGCCGCTTTGATCAAGTCGTTGACTTCCGTCGCCGTCGTCTCCCGGGCGACCTCGAAGACGCAATCGGTGAGCGAAGCGTTCAACAACGGGACCCGCACCGCGAGGCCGTTCAGTTTTCCCTGCAATTCCGGATAAATCAGACCGATGGCCGTCGCGGAGCCGGTCGAGGTCGGAATTAGATTCAACAGCGACGAGCGCGCGCGCCGCAAATCCTTGTGCGGCGCATCGACGACCATCTGCGTGTTGGTGACGTCGTGGATCGTGGTGATCGAGCCGTGCCGGATGCCGAGGCCCTCGTGGACGACCTTGACCACGGGGGCGAGGCAGTTGGTCGTGCAACTGGCGGCGGTCAGCACGTGATGGGTCGCCGGATCGTAGAGATCGTCGTTCACGCCCATGACGACATTGAGCACTTCCGGCTCCTTCACGGGGGCCGCGACGATGACCTTTCGGACGCCGTGGTCGAAGTAGCGCGTCAGGGAAGCCATCGACTTGTGCGTACCGGTGCAGTCCAACACCAGGTCGACGCCCAGCGTATTCCAATCGACATCGTCGATCCCGGATTCGTCCGAGTAACTGAGCCAGCGGTCGCCGATCCGCAGCCCGTCGCGCGCGGTCGCGACGTCGACCGGCCAGGTCCCGTGCACGCTGTCGAATTTCAGCAGGTGCGCGGCCGTTTCCACATCGCCCATGGCCTCGTTAATATGGACGATTTCGAGCTCGCCGTCGCCCCACACGCCGCTTGGCTCTTCCAGGCTGATGGATTTCGCAGGATCGAATCCCCAGGCGGCGCGGAGGGCCAGCCGGCCCATGCGCCCGAAACCGTTGATGCCGACACGTATCGTCATTGAGTCTTTCCGCTCCCGGGCCGAAAGGGCGCATTAAACCTGCGCCGCGTTACAGTTGGATTACAGCTCGACGATTAACCCGTCATGAGCGGTTTCTTCCGGCACCTGATCCGCCATCGCCAACATTTCCGGCCCGAAATGGGTCAGGATCATCCGCTTGGCCGCGAAATCCGCCTTGTGTTCGCGGATCGACGGATAGTTCAGGTGCCATTTGACCGGTTTTTCGTAAAAGTAGCATTCGGCAATGAACAGGTCCGCGTCCTTGGCGGCCCGCGCCAGGTCCGGTGTGTAGTCGCCGTCGCCGGAATAGGTCACGATCTTGCCGTCGACCTCGACGCGGAGCGCGGTCGGATCCGTCTGCCAGGTGTGTTTGGCGGCAAAGGGGGTGACCTTCAGGCCGAGAAATTCGCTCGTCTCGCCGACCGGCAGCTCGACATAGTTCACGGGAAACTTCGGCACCATCACTTCCGAGCCCGGGAAGAGAACGGCGCGGGCTTCCTCCATCCGGGATCTCAAATTCTTCGGCCCGGCGATGGTGAGCGGCCGGTCGCGTTTGGCCCCCAGCATGGCGTCCATCAGCAGCAGCGGCACGCCCGAGGAATGATCCGAATGGATATGCGTCAGCAGGATGGCGTCGATGCTGTTGTGCGAAATGCCTTGGGCGTTCAACGCCACCAGAGAGGTGCCGCCGAAATCGATGGTGAAGCGGACGTTCTTGCCGTCGACCAGGATGCAGGTGTTGAAACGGCCGCCGGTGCCGAAGGCGTCTCCGGAGCCGACGAAATTTACCTTAACCGACATGGCGAAACCTCTTGCCGTTGCTGACTAGCGGCCCTTGAAGACGGCCTTCCGTTTTTCGACGAAGGCGCTCACCCCTTCGCGGAAATCCTCGCTGCCCGCGCAGTCGGCGAAAGCCTCCGCTTCGAGCTGGAGTTGGTGTTCCAGCTGGTTGTTGATCGAGGCATACATCAGCCGCTTGGCGTGACTATAGGCGCGTGTCGGACCTTTCGCGAGCCTGCCGGCGAGCTTGGCCGTTTCCTCGTCGAGAGCTGCTGCCGGCACGACCTTGTTGACGAGACCGGCGGCGGCCATGGCCTCGGCGTCGAGACGGTCGCCAAGGAGGACCATTTCCATCGCCTTCTTGACCCCGACCATCCGCGGCAGCGAGTACGTCGCCGATCCGTCCGGGCTGATGCCGATATGGCAATAGGCGAGGGTGAAGAAGGCGTCTTCGGAGGCGATGATCAGATCGCAGGCGGCGGCCAGGCTGACGCCCGCGCCGGCCGCGGCGCCGCGCACCGAGGCGATGATCGGTTTCGGGAAGCGCCGCATGGCCGAGACGAAGCCGTGCAGGTCGTGGATGCGGTGCAGGAAATGGGTGCGCAATTCTTCCGGCGATTGCTCCTTCGCCATCTGGGCGAAGGACTTCACGTCGCCCCCGGCCATGAAGTGATCGCCGGCGCCCTTGATGATGACACAGCGCACGCTGTCGTCGAACTCGTGCTTGTCGAGGAATTCATGCATGCCGCTCCGCATCTCGAGCGACAGGGCATTGCGCGCGTCCGGGCGGTTCATCGTCAGGGTGGCGACGCCCTCCGTCACGTCAACAAGTAGATCGGGCATTTCAGGCTCCTTCCGGGAGTGAATTTCTATGTGGCCTGCGCGGCCGACGCATCGATCCGCGCGATGATTTCCGGATCCAGCGGGCCGGCCGCCTCGGCGGCGACGCATTCCGCCAGTTCCGTCCTGTTCTTGCAACCCAGCACCACCGTGTCGACCTTTTCCATGGCGAGCGCGTAGCGATGCGCCAGCGCTGCCGGACGGATGCCGAGTTCGGCGGCCAAGGCGCGGAAGCCGGCAGCTTTTGCGTAGTCGGTCACGACGCCATGTCCTGGCGGCAGTTCTCTGTCGATCGCGTCGGTCAGGGCGCCGCCCTGCACGGGCCGGATGCCGAGGACACCCGCGTCCACGGCATTGGTTTTCGCGATGATCTCCCGTGCCCGGCTCGGACCGTCGAAATATTTCAGGTCTCCCGGCGAGTCGAGCAGGTTGGTAATGCATTGCACCGCCGCCGGCCGTTGCGGCAGATCGAGTGCCGTCAGGATACAATCGGGGATGCCGATGCCGGTGACGCCCCAGGCGCCGATACGGCCTTGCGCGACGAGTTTTTCGCAGGCCGGGATAAACTGTTCGGCGTAGATCTTCCAGCGGGTGGCCGGCCTGTCGGTATACGCGCTGGCATCGTAGTCGTCGGGTATGATGTTCGAATGCAGGAAGAACAGATCGACTCGCTCCAGGCGCATCCGTTCCAGGCTTTCCTCCAGACTGGCGATCAGATTGCCCTCGACTTCGTCCGGCGCCGGCGTGCCGAGCCGGTGCTTGGTCGTGATCCGGATGCCCTCAGGGAGCCGGCCCTCGAAAGCGTCGCCGATGACCAGTTCCGCTTCGCCGTCGCCGTAGCGGGGCGCCATGTCCAGTAAGGTGATGCCGGAATCGACGGCGGCCCGAACCGTCGCCACGCATTCGTCGCGGGTCGTCTCGCCCCACAGTTGGCCGACGCCGCCGCCGCCCAGCGTCAGGGCGCTGACGGGCCAAAGCCGACCGAGTTGCCGCATCTCCATGTCGTTCTCCTTGCTGAAGTTTCATCGCGCGACCACGGGCGCAACCTCAAAGGAGGAGTTAGAATAAACAGCGATGAAATCGACCGTGTATCGCGCCGGAGGCCCTCGGCAAGGAGCGTTCCGTCGGGGGCGAAAGGGGATGACCGCCGGTTGTTTCGCAGGCGACACGACGCCACCGGAGGCCGAAAATCGACCCTGGCGAGTCCGGCAAGGAAGCTTTGCATGCGAGGCTATAACCGTTGACCAGCTTCATTTGTCCGGATAAAGCCGAATCAAATCAACAGTCTCAATCTTGAATTTTTCGCCATTTGCGGTATAAATGGCGAGAGACGTTTCGCAGATGGTTAGAGATATCTAAAGACTCAGAGTGGGTCTGCTTGGCTACCCCTGACATTGTGGACGTTCAAACGCCGGAAGCGTCGAAGAACGAACGGCACTTAGATTTACATTGTTAGAGGTAAAGACTATGGCGACAGGTACAGTAAAGTGGTTCAACCCTACGAAGGGTTATGGTTTTATCGAGCCGGACGATGGCGGCAAGGACGCCTTCGTACATATCTCGGCGGTTGAGCGCGCGGGATTGAACGGTTTGAACGAAGGCCAAAAGGTCTCCTACGATCTTGAGCCGGGCCGCAACGGCAAATCGTCGGCCGAGAATCTCAAGCTCGCGGACTAGACAGGTTCCTGCTTTTACGAAACGCCCCGCCAGGGAAACCGGCGGGGCGTTTTTTTTGTGCGCTACGGGCGGAGGGGCCCGTCAGACGATGCCGGCTTCCCGCAAGCCCGCGATCTCATCGGCGCCATAGCCGATCTCCGCCAGTATCTCATCCGTATGCTCGCCGCACTCGGCGGTCGCCGTCACCAGCTTGTTCGGTGTCCGGCTCATGTGAATGGCTTGCCCGATCAGGGTGACGGGCCCGAGTTTCTTCGATTCCACCGTCTGGGCGATGCCGACATGCTGGACCTGCGGATCGGCGAAGGTTTCCGCCAACGTATAGATCGGCCCGCAGGGCACGCCGACCTCGTTCATGATCCGGATCCATTCCGCCGATTCTTTCTGAGACGTGGCGGAATCGATCTCCGCGTTCAGGGCTTCCCGGTTCTTGGCGCGCAGTCCGGCCTTTACGTAATCCGGGTGCTCGATCAGGTCCGCCCGGCCGATGGCCTCGCAGAATTTCGGCCACATGGCCGATGTCGGCGCGATGGTGAAATATCCGTCAGATGCCTTGAAGACACCCATCGGCGAATTGGTCGGGTGGTTGTTGCCGACCTGGCCGGGGAGTTCCTGTTTCATGGTCCACCGGGCGGCCTGGAAATCGAGTAGAAAAATCATCGCCTCGATCAGCGAGGTGGATACCCATTGGCCCTCGCCGGATTCTTCCCGCTCCAGCAATGCCATGCAAATGCCGTTGGCGCACAGCAATCCGGCCGTGACATCGGAGATCGCCGCGCCCGAGCGCATCGGTCCGCGACCCGGCTCGCCGGTCACCCACATATGACCGCCCATGCCCTGAATGATGGGATCGACTCCCGGCCGGTTGGCGTAGGGCCCGTCCTGGCCGAAGCCGGAGATACTGCCGTAGACGATGCGCGGATTGATCGCCTTGATCGTCTCGTAATCGATGCCGAGACGGTTCTTCACGTCGGGGCGGTAATTCTCGACGATCACGTCGGCCTCCGCCGCGAGCTTCTTGAAGATCGCGACGCCTTCCGGGGTCTTCAGGTTGAGGGTCAGCGAGCGCTTGTTGCGGTGCAGGTTCTGGAAGTCGGGGCTGTGCCGCGCCGCAAAATCGGCGGGGCCGCCGCCTTCCGGCATTTCGACCTTAATGACCGAGGCGCCCCAATCGGCGAGCTGTTTCGCCGCAGTGGGCCCGGCCCGCGCGCGCGTCAGGTCGAGCACCTTGTATTTCGAGAGTACTGTCGAAGCGGGTTCAGTTGCCATGATCCGGTCCTTTTGTTTCGTCGTTTTGCTAGGCCGCAAGCAGGCCGGCCAGTTCCTCGCCGTGGGTCAACATCGGATAGTGACCCGCCGGCATTTCAATCCAGACGGCCTCGAGCCGATCCGCGGTCGCGCGTTGATGCGGTTCCGGCGGGTTTTCGCTGTTTACGCAATAGATGACCGTGCTGTCGGGCCAGGTGGCGTTCCAGAAACCTTCCAGCTCGGTCGCGGTAACGTCCGAGAGGCCGTTGGGATGAGGGGTCGCCCGTTCCAGCGCCCAATCCTTCTGCGCGCCGTGCAACTCGCCGAAGAGCCGCGTTGCAAGATCGACCCGGGTCGGACCGCGCGCGAACTCCGTCATCTCGTATGGATCTGCGTGCGGCGAGCGTTGCACGATGTCCTTGGTGCTTTCGCCCGGCTGGGGGACGAGGGCATCGACGAAGACGAGCCGCGCGATCCGGTCCTTCGCGAGCTCGGCCGTCTTGGCCGCGACCATGCCGCCGGAACTGGTGCCGACGAGAACCACCTCGTTGAGGTCTTCGTACCACAGCAGCTGAGACAGTTCCTCCGCCGCGGTGGTAACCGAAATGCCGGCCCGCAGCGCGTGCGCGCGCTCGGCGCAGCCCTCGAGCGTCGGCGTATAGACGGTGTGTCCCGCGGCCCGCAGCACCGCGGCCGTCGGTTGCCATATCCAGCCGCCCTGAAACGAGCCATGGACCAAAAGGAAGGTTGTCATGCCGGCGCTCCCCGAGTGTTGTTCAGTAGGGAATTAGATTGTCCATACCGAACCGAAAACCACCGCGCGGCAGCGCTAACGTTCGATCCGCACTTCGATGGCGGCGCTGGCGATCACCGCGACGTCGCCGCCGGTCTCGTCGGGCACGTCCAGGCCGCCCTTGACGGCGCGAACCGTGACCGCGCCGACGGGCAGGGCCTGCTTGACCTTCTCGGTGTCGACGGCTTCGGGTTTTTGCACGCCGATGGTGACGTCCACCTGCAAGGTGTCCTTGTCGATGCCGAGTGCCCGGATGAAGGTGAGGGAAGAATGATGGAGTGCATCGTCGACCGCGCGGATCGCGGCTTTCGTATAGTCGCCTCCATGCAAATCGTTGCCCGCACCCATTTCCAAAATCGCCCGATGTAGCGCCATGACTTATGCCCTCTCCGGAAGGTCAAGATAGACGACGGCGGCGGCGTGTGCGATCAGCGTATTGTCGGTCCCGGTGTCGTTCGGGATTTTCAAACCGCCTTCGACGACCTCGACCGTACCGGTGCCGTGCGGCAGGACCGCCAGGACCTGATCCTTGTCGACCTTACCCGGCTCCGGCACCCCGATCTTTACCTCGACGCGCATCGCATCCGTATCCTGGCCGACCGCGTTCGCGATACTGAGGGAATTGTGCCAAAGCGCGTCCCGCAGGGCCCGCACCGCGGCCTTGGTGGGCTCTGTTCCTCTGATGTCCGTGCCCATGCCGATCTCCAGCACCACGCGTGTCCAGGCCATTGCTTCTCTCCCGTTGTCGTCCGTGATTAGGGATGTCGGTTCGGGTGTGCCCCGGGCAAGGGGCCGGCATTAGGTTGACGCCCGAGGTAAGCCAGCAGGGCCATGACACCGACCGCGAGAGCCAGGCTGAGGTCAGGCGCCGCCGTCGTCTGATAGCGGGGAATATTGTAGCTGATCAACGCATAGAATATCAGATTGAAGAGCCCGGGCGATAGAACGAGGACAATGTCCCAACGTCGCCGTTTCACGGATATCCACAGGCAGGCGATCAGGAGCGGAAACGAAAACAGCGCGAATTCATCCGCCCAGATTCCTCTGTAGATGACCGGCAATGTGGTCAACGCGTGGATAACCGGTCGGGACAGGATCGCGGCGATCTGTTCATCGGCAACAACCCGGTAGGCCTCGTTTGCCGACAATCCACGTTCTCGGATGAGCAATTGGGCCCGCTCCGAGCTGCGGCGCACGGCGGTGTTGTAAAAGCCATTCGGATTGTCCAGTTCGAATGGTTTCCAGACCTTCGGTTCGAAAAGTGCGCGCGCCAAATTATCGCCGAACCCACGGGTCCAATGTACAAAGGATGCGGCGTATTGTGCGGGGGTGAAATCGTTGAATATCTCACGCGTGCCGAGCACAATCGCCGCTCGGTTCATCTCGGTAATCGCAAAGCGGCCGTCGATGTCGGCGTTACGTTGCATCCAAGCCCCGGTGGGGAGGGAAAATGCTCCCAAGAACAGCGCGGCGCATGTGAGGAAGCGGACGGTGTCCGCCGGCCTTCTTCGGACTGCGACAATTCCCGCAACCGCCAAGAGAGGCAATAGGACCGCCGCATAGTAGAGAAAGGCCGCCTTTGTGAGCACCAGGGCAGCAAGTACGAGCCCTGCGAGGCACCACCATCCGGGCGATCTTCGGCGCCACGCGATCAGCAAAGCCAGCAACAGCACAGCGACAAGGAAGAGCGCGAGCGCGTCGGAGATGATGAAGTTAAGATCTTTGAGCAGGCGCGAATTAACCCAAATTCCAATACCTGCGACAGCGCCGCCGACCCAATGCCTGGTGACCAGCGTGGCGAGTGCGAACGTAGCGAGACCGGCAAAGGCGGCCAGACCTCGGTTAAGCCATTGCGCGACAACATATGCCTCGGGCGGACATCCCTTTCGCGTGGTCAGGCAATCTCGGGAAACAGCTTCGAAATGAGGGTCCAGCGCAAACAACATAACCAATAGGGCAGGATAGCCGGGTTCGCGCGCAACGCCTGGAACGGGTGGCTGGCCCAGCGGATACGCGAAGACACCATGATGGAAAATATTATAGGCGATGGACAGGTACTCGCGGGCATCGCCACTGTCGGGATGATGTGCTTCGGATTTCAGCGTCATCATGGTGCCGCAGACGATCATGCCCACTATCACGACAATGATGGAGGGTCGCCGGCGCCATTGGATGGGCGCGTTCGAATCCGGCAGAAACGCCTCGCCAGTACGGGTTCCTAAATAATCGCCAATCGACCGGCAGATTGTCCTTATATGCTTAACAGACATCGTCGGTTTTCTGTGCCGAGGGATTGCGGACGGGCCGAAGACCGATCTCAGGTTTGACGGCAGCGACGACGACGGCAAGCGCCTTGGCCATCCATACTAAATAGAAAAACGGGAAATACGCTAAATGGCTGGGGCGCGCACGAAGCCACGGGCAGATATTCAGCCACGCTCCCAATAGCGCGAAAATCGGCATTAGCGGGACGAAAACAGCTAGGAAAGGGAGCCTATACCAAAGACGGAAGCATCTCGGCGATATGTCGCTCCCCAATTGGACGTAGTATTGGTGGTATCCCCATTTGTAATGATGAGCGAGCATGGCCATGAACCGGGTCCGATCACGGTGCTGTATTTGAGGTAATGGGGAAAATAACACGATCTTTCCCGCGTGTATCAGGCGCCGAACAAAATATGCATCTTCGCCCGTTTGCAGCCGCGCGTCGAAGGGTTCGTCGAAAGATGAAATGTCCGCGAGCTTAAAGCTGAAGTTGGTCGTTGGAAGGTGATACGGTGGCCGAACCTCATGTTCTGTTCCATAAGGCATTGAATGGACCCACGACATTGCCCCGTCCACTCTTGCCCACAGCCCGTCTCCAATTCCGAAAATGGCGCCACCTATGGCGGTCACTTCCGGGCGGGATGCGTGGAGCGCGAGATGTTCCTCGAGGCAATTGTCGGCAGGTATGCAATCGCTATCGATCATGATCACGATGCCCACACCTTCATCTCTGCAGTGTTCGATGGCGGTGTTGCGTGATGCCGCGACACCTTGATTCTCGCCATGGGACAACACTTTAACATTTCTTCTTGTCGCAGCGCTTGGTTTGAAAGGTGGAGACGAGCCGTCATCGACCACCAGTATCGAGCCGTTCGACGGCAAGTCGGTGCTCAACCTCTCAACG
>JAYPOZ010000025.1:47723-50614 GCA_038131165.1 Rickettsiales bacterium
GCTCTTACGTGACTTTTTGGTGAATGAGCTTTGGGAAATTTTTCGGGTTAAAGAAGATGCTCGCGAGCATGGCGCAATTGTGGGTGCAATGACATTTCTTGTTGCGGATATCCTCGACCTGCTCGCGGAATGCCGCGCTGGCCAGAATCTCGTTGAGTCCATGGGTGCGCAGATTTCCTACCGCCGGCAACATTTCGCATGACGACAGGCCGCCATCACCCATGACGACCGCATGGCTTTGGCCGGCGAGGCAGGGGATGATCTGCGTCTCCTGATCTATCGTGTCGAGGGATGTATTCCAGAGGAGGCGATGGAAATTGCGCAGGAGATATGCGGAGAGAGGTGACCGGCCGTAGTCATACTTTTCCAGCCGTTCGAATATCGGAGGGCCTATTTTTCGCAGTGCTTCCAGATCAGGCAAGGTCATTGTCGGGTCGAGCGGGGCACCTCGCATTAAAATAACACTGTGGAAGTCGACGCCGCGCTGTTTCACCTCGTCCATCAGCGGAAGTATTTCGTCGTAGTTGAGCGTGTTTATGACAGTGGTAATCTTGATTGACAGGCCGCCGAGCGCCCGGAGCTTCTCGTATGTTCCCCAGACCTGATCCCAGTTTCCTTCTGTCCCTCTGATAAGGTCATGCATGTCACGCAGGCCGTCTAGACTAAGGCCGATCACGATTTCCGCATCGTTATTCCGTTTGATTTCACCCAGCTGCTCGACCATTAGGTCCGGCAGCGATCCATTTGACGGAATATGCACGACGCGGGCATTGAAACTGGCGATAATCTTATGCAGGTCTTTGCGCAGGAAAGGTTCGCCGCCGCCAATGTCGAGCCAGAAAAGATCGCCGACGTCTCTGGCCAGTTGCTCATAGAATTCCAGTGGCAAGTCCTTCTTCTTGTCGAAATCAACAAAGCAGTGCCTACAGCGGAAATTGCAGTGATTGGTTACATGGACGATCATGTGCTTCAGTTTGCGCGATAAGAGATAATCGGCGAAGCTCAAGGCGAATTGAAATGGATTGCTCATATCGGTTCTGTAGACCTTGCACATGATGGCGCGGGCGTTAACAAGCTATACTCTGAAAGCGTCTCGATTATCAAATTCCGCATCGCCTGCGGCGGTTCCACGGATCGGTCGGGGCTCACTAGTTTGTGGCAAATGGGAATGCAGCCGAAGGAAGATTGATAGTGCTGGCCTATATTCGGATCGCGCGGCCGGATCACTGGTTCAAGAACGTGTTCGTCTTGCCGGGAACGGCGGTTGCGCTGCTGCTTGGCGGCGGAAAGTTTCAGGACATTTGGGGCGACCTCTTGCTGGTGTTGCTGGTGACGTCATTGGCTGCATCGGCAAACTATACCTTAAACGAGCTATTGGATGCGGAATCCGATAAACATCACCCGAGCAAGCGCCAACGGCCGATTCCGATGGGACTCGTTTCTGTTCCGCTTGCCGTGCTCCAATATATCATCCTCGCCTTCGTTTCGCTCGCGATGGCGTATTTGCTTGGCAATTTCATACTGAGCACGATCGCAGTCTTTCTTGTACTCGGCCTTGCGTACAATGTGCCGCCAATTCGTACGAAGGACCGAGTCTATCTGGATGTCATCTCCGAATCTGCGAACAATGCCGTGCGGCTTGTCCTGGGATGGGCGGTGGTCATTCCGGATGCCTTTCCGCCTTCAAGCATCGTACTCGCCTTTTGGCTCGGCGGCGCCTATCTGATGGCGGTCAAGCGCTATGCCGAAGTCCGCCAAATCGGAGATCCGGCGGTGGCCGCACGCTATCGAGAATCCTTCGGACGCTATACGGAGGAGAAATTATTACTCTCGGCGCTTTTCTACGCCATGAATACGGCTTTCTTTATCGCGGTCTTCTTGCTGAAGTATCGGATTGAGTTTGTCGTAAGTTTTCCGATGATCGCGCTGATGTTCGCGTGGTATTTGGCCATCGGGATGCAACCTGAATCCATTGCGCAAACACCGGAGCATCTCTATCGGCAAAAGGGTTTTCTCGCCCTTATCGGCAGTATCGTGATGCTATTCGCAGTTTTGCTTCTCGTCGATATTCCGCTCCTTCACGTCTTATTGGAACCTATAGGGCGGTAGGGAAAGCCGCGCGTAATTCCGGTCATTTCGTCGGCATCCATGATTTTGAACGTGCTATTGCTTCCCCATCGCAAATCGCAAGCGTCGTGAACCTGCCGTGCAGTTAAGTCCTTCTCGTTCTCAGTATAGGGGTAAACCCTAGTAGGGACTCGGGAACTTCCTGATATCCTTCGTGTCATAAAGAGCCGATCTTACGGCCGTGGCGGCGAAGGTGGGTTTTAGGCCTTGAGATGACGGGTAGGGACAGGTTGAGATTTATGAGGAAGTGGCGGGGTGAAACTTCGGGAATTCCGTGGACCGTATAGTAGGATCACTTGTGAGGGTGAAGGCAGGCTCCCCAACTCATTGCAATTTCACAATATTGATTTTCTAGGCTGCTCAAATGAACCCCACAAATGGGGCTTATTACGTCTTAATCAGGATCACTTGTGGGGCCGCCAGATTGTTTATCACGAATAGTTTTTGATACCCGACGCCATTTGTTACTTGCTGGTTTGCCATCCTCCAGGGTGGGTAAACAACGACGAGCATAGGAGTTTTCCCTTTGTCGAGCGCGTGGCAGGCGCGATTGATAGCGCGATAATGGAGCTAATACCGCCGGGTCGAGGCATTGTTTGCGTCGAATTAAAGGAAAGTTGCAAAGGGGAGTTCGGTTCTTCAAAAACACGTGAATGATTCTGAATAGTTTGAAAGGTATATGAGTGCTAAATCCAGCAGGCGATCTCTCTGAATCAATCAAGTCGCTGCTCGTTTTGCTGTGGTTCCATACCGTCTGGTTGGGG
>JAYPOZ010000026.1:0-34022 GCA_038131165.1 Rickettsiales bacterium
TCGGAATTACCAGCAGCGGCTGGAACGGCCTGTTCTTCTCGGAACTGGTAAAGCATGCCCCGAAGGGCCGGACCGGCGATGCCGCCGGGGGATTGCAATTCGCAACGCTCGCCGGTGTCGCTTGCCTGCCGCCCCTGTTCGGGTTTCTCGTCGCGGGTACGGGAAGCTATTTCTTCGCCTTTGCCGCGGCCGCGGGCCTCGTCGCCTTTGCGGCATGCCAGTTCGCCTGGTCCTTCCGCCGCTGAACCGTAAACGCTTTCCTTGGCCGGAATTCCAATCAGTTTGTATCCTAGGCGGGCACCCGCGTTGGCAGGAGGATGACGATGGCACGAATTGCTCACGGTGGCTTCATGCACGAGACCAATTGTTTCGTGCCCATGCGAACCGACTACGACTATTACGCTCATGGCGGCGAGAGTCCGCCACTGGCGCGAGGCGAGGAGATTTTCGAGCGGCTGACTGGCAACAGTTTCGGGACCTCGGGGTTCCTCGACGAGATGCGCGGCAAGCATGAACTGGTGCCGCTGATCTGGGGCGCCGGCGGGGCCGGGGGCTATGTCACCGACGACGCCTTCGAGCGCATCGTCGGCGAGCTCGTCGGCGGGTTGTCACAAGCGTTGCCAGTGGACGCGGTCTATCTCGATCTCCACGGTGCCATGTGCAGCGAGACCTACGAGGACGCGGAAGGAGAAGTGTTGCGGCGGGTGAGGGCGACGATCGGGCCCGATATCCCGCTGGTCATCAGCCTGGACTACCACGCCAATGTGACGCCGCAGATGGCCGAATTGACGGACGGCATGGCCATATATCTGACGTATCCGCACATCGACCGACAGCATACCGGCGGGCGAGCTGCGCGCATCCTGCAGCGCGTGCTGGAGCGGGGACAGCCCACTCATAGAGCGTTCCGCAAGGCGCCGTTTTTATTGCCGTTGAATTTTCAATGCACATTGGTCGACCCCTCCGAAGGCATCGTTAACGCGACGGTGGCGGGCGAGGGCGGGGATATCCTCGATCTGTGTTACGCCGCCGGATTTCCACCCTCGGACCTCTTCTATTGTGGCCCTGCCGTGATCTGTCATGGCTACGATGCCGTTGCGGTCGAGGCGGCGGCGGATCGGATCGAGAAAATGGTCCTCGATAACGAAGAAGCCTTCAGCGAGCGCCTCTACCAGCCGGACGAGGCGGTCGAAGAGGCGATCCGGCTTTCGGCGACGGCGTCAAAGCCGATCATTCTGGCCGACACGCAGGATAATCCCGGCTGCGGCGGTACCTGCGATACGACCGGCTTGCTGGAAGCGCTGGTGCGTCACAATGCCCAAGGGGTCGCGATGTGCGTGATGACCGACCCCGCCGCCGCCGCCGCGGCTCACGCGGCGGGCGAGGGGGCCGAGATCACCATCGAACTCGGCGGGAAGCACGATATTCCCGGCGATAAACCCTTCAAGGGCACTTTTCTGGTCTCGAAGCTCGCGGACGGCAATTTTACGGCGACGGGGCGCTCGATCCCGGGGCGGAAGGCCACGCTTGGGCCGACCGCCCTGCTGACCATCGGCGGCGTGAGCGTCTTTACCGCGAGCCGCCGCATGCAGGCGTTCGATCAGGATATATTCCGCCACGTGGGCATCGAGCCGAAAGAGCAGAAGATACTGGCGCTGAAAAGTACCTGCCATTTCCGCGCGGATTTCGACTACATCGCCGAAAAGACGCTGATCGTGCTGGCGCCGGGCGGACATATCGTGGATTCGACCCAATATCCGTTTAAATATCTGCGGGCGGGGGTGCGGCTGGCGCCGATGGGGCCGGAGTTTCGTCCGGGTTAGAAGATAGAAAGCGAACGGGAGCGACGAATGGCAAAGGGATTGTTGGTGGCGGCGTTCGATTTTTCGGGCGCCCATGAGGACGAATTTCACGATTGGTACGATCTCGAGCATATTCCGGAGCGCCGCGCCGTGCCCGGGTTCGGGACCTGCGAGCGCTGGATCGGCGTGGAGGAGGCGAAGACCTCGGTTGCGACCTACGACCTGGAGACGGTCGACGTCATGCGCTGCGAGGCATATTGCGCGATCGGTTATGCGAATTCCTCCGTTTGGACCAAGCGGGTGACGGGAATGTGCACGCGGCTTCTCCGTTTCGACGGAACACAGATGACTCCGGGCGATATGGTGGCGCCGGAGGGGGCCGGCGGACTGCTCCTGAACGCCATGAATGTGGCGCCGGAAGGCGAGGACGACTTCAACGCCTGGTACGATGAGGAGCATCTGCCCGCCCTGGCCGCCGTGCCGGGGACGCTGGCCGCACGGCGCTATCGCTCGCGCGAGGATGACCCGGACAGCACCCACCGGTATGTCGCGATCTATCATCTGACCGCGCCCGAAGTCACGCAAAGCGACGCCTGGAAGAAGGCCGTGGATACCCCCTGGAGCGCGCGGGTCAGGCCGCATTTCCAGGATCGGATACGGATTCTGACCCGGAGCTACGTTCGGGGCCAATAGGGATGGCGGAAGAACCGGCGCGGGTCACGGTCGCGGAATTCACGAAGCTCTCTCAGGACGGGAGCGGCTTTCTCGAGATTTACGACTTCATCACCGAGGAAATCCGGCACGGCTGGGCGCGCATGCGGCTGCCCTATCGAGACTATCACGTACGCGCCGGTGGAACGATGGCGGGGCCGTCGATGATGGCATTGGCCGATTTTTCCGTATACGCCGCCTTAATGGGGGCCATCGGGCCGATGCGGATGGCGGTTACTTCCAGCTTGAGCATCAATTTCTTGCGCCGTCCGATTGCGGCCGACATGATCGGCGAGGCCCGTATTCTGAAGACGACGTCCCGGCTTGCATTTGCCGAAGTCGATCTGTTCACCGCCGGCGAAGACGCGCCGATCGCGCATGTCACCTCCACTTACGCGATTCCGAGGGTTTCCGGCTTGAATTGATGTGCGGTATTATAATACCGCTATTTAACTTATTGATTTTGCGTATTTTTTTGTAAATAATTTTGTTGACGCCCACTCGTCATATCATCATACTCCGCCGCCTTAATAGCGCCCTGCCCGTTGGATATTTGGGGCCGAGAGGAAGACGATGAAAACATATTCGATGAAAGCGTCGGAAATCGACAAGAAGCACTATGTTGTCGATGCAGACGGCGTGGTTCTGGGCCGCATGGCTGCGGTGATCGCCACGGTCCTTCGGGGTAAGAACAAGCCGACATACACGCCGCATATGGATTGCGGCGACCATGTCATTGTCGTGAACGCGGAAAAGGTGCTTCTGACCGGCAACAAGATGTCGGATAAGAAATACTATCGCCATACCGGATATCCGGGCGGCATCCGCGAGAAGACACCCGAGAAAATTCTCGAGAGCAAGCGTCCGGGCGAAATCATCGAGAAGGCGGTGCAGCGGATGCTGCCGCGGGGACCGCTTGGTCGCCAGCAATTCTCGAATTTGCGCGTCTATGCGGGACCGGAGCATCCCCATGCGGCACAGCAACCGGAAGTCCTGGATATTGCGTCCATGAATGCGAAGAACAAGCGGAGCGCGGCATAATGGCTGAGGAAAACGAGACCGAAATCGAGGCGGCGGCGACCGAAGAGGTTGCCGAGCAGCCGCGCACGCTGACCGATTTTGCGGAACTGGCGGCTGTGGCAACGGGAACGGCGGCGCTGGAGCGTCCGGAGGAAGAGGCGTCGAACGACCCTCAGATCGATGCGTTGGGTCGTTCCTATGCGACCGGCCGGCGGAAGGATGCCGTCGCGCGTGTTTGGATCAAGCCGGGTCCCGGTAAGATGATTATCAACGGCCGCGAGATCGCGACCTATTTTGCGCGTCCGACCCAGCAAATGATGATCAAGCAGCCTTTCGAAGTCGCCGGCCGGGCGGATCAGTACGATGTGATTTGCACGGTGAGCGGCGGCGGTCTTTCGGGCCAGGCCGGTGCGGTTCGGCACGGTATCAGCCGGGCGCTCGTGGCCTACGAGCCTGCTTTGCGGTCGAGCCTTAAGAAGGGCGGTTTCCTGACGCGGGATTCGCGCACCGTGGAGCGTAAGAAGTACGGCCGTGCCAAGGCGCGACGTAGCTTCCAGTTCTCGAAGCGCTAATCCCAAGGGGTTATTTCGATCTTTCGATCGGGCGTCCCCACCGGGGCGCCCGATTTTTTTTGTGGGAGTAGGAAGATGGCGGCAAAGGTGTTTATCGACGGCGAGCATGGAACCACGGGCCTGCAAATCCGGACCCGGCTGGAAGCGCGATCCGATGTGGAACTCATGAGTCTCGGCGCGGACGATCGGCGAAACGTCGACTTGCGCCGCGAGATGCTGAACGGCGCTGATCTCGTGATCCTGTGCCTGCCCGACGATGCGGCGCGGGAAGCCGTTTCGATGATCGACAATCCCGAGGTGAAGGTCATCGACGCGAGCACAGCGCACCGCGTGGCCGACGGCTGGACCTATGGGATGCCCGAATACAGCGCCGATCAGCGCGCGGAAATTGCGGAGGCGAAGCGGGTCAGCAATCCCGGGTGTTATGCCATCGCGGCCATCGGTCTGATGCATCCTCTCGTCGAGCGGGGCATTCTGCCGCCGGACGCCCCGGTCAGCATCAACGCCGTCTCCGGCTACTCCGGCGGCGGAAAGGCGATGATCGCGGAGTTTGAAGATCCGGAGGACCCTTCCTACACCGAAGTTCCTTTCCGCGTGTACGGGATGAAGCTGGAGCATAAACACGTGCCGGAAATTCAGAAATGGAGCGGTCTAA
Source organism: Rickettsiales bacterium (assembly GCA_038131165.1). Lineage (GTDB taxonomy): Bacteria > Pseudomonadota > Alphaproteobacteria > UBA8366 > UBA8366 > UBA6544. Next base: position 4,761 of record JAYPOZ010000026.1, read on the forward strand.
AAGAGCGACCCCTCTTTGTGCCCAGTGTCGGGCGGTATCATAAGGGCATGATCGTCCAGGTGCCGCTGCAGCTCTGGTCGCTGCCGGGCAAACCGTCGCCTGCCGATGTCCAGAACGCGTTGGAAGAGCATTACAAAGCCTGCCGCTTCGTGACCGTCTCGGACATGCGATCGACCGAGGAAATCGACCTGCTGATGCCCGAGGAATTGAACGATACGAACGAGTTGCGGCTGCATGTCTTCGGGAACGCAGGGCGGGGCCAGGCAGTCTTGATGGGGTTGCTCGACAATCTCGGCAAGGGCGCTTCGGGGCAGGCCGTGCAAAACATGAATATCATGCTTGGGATGCCGGAAGAGGCCGGATTGACTTGATCATCGCGATTCCCGCGGCCAATGTGGCGACTGCGGTTTGATTGGATAACAGGGATCGGATTGTCGTGACGCGGTTGGACTCGGCGATTGCTCGACTTAAGGCGCAACGCGTCTGTCTCGGGTTTGCCGCCGAGGCGCTGAAAGGCCGGGAGGGGTGCGTGCTCGAGCTCGGGCTCGGCAACGGGAGGACGTACGACCATATCCGCAGCCTGATGCCGGAGCGCGAGATCTATGTATTCGACCGCCGGATCGCGGCCCATCCGGATACCATTCCACCAGAAGAATACAGTTTCGTCGGAGAGATGACGGAGACGTTGCCGAGGGCCGCCGAAACTCTGCGTTCCGCGGCGGTCTTGGTGCATGGCGATATCGGTGGTGGCGGGATCGAGGCGTCCCGGCGCAATGCGGCAGAAATTGGTCCGTTGATCGTCCCGCTGGTGCAGCCGGACGGCTTGGTCATGGTGGATCAGGAACTCCACTGCGAGGGGCTCGTCGAGATGCCGCTGCCCGAGGGCGTTCCTTTGCGGCGGTATTTCATATATCGTCGGGCCGACTAAGAACTCATATAAAACAAGGTGATAATCTATGGCGGATGCGGCGAGGCCCGGTTTTGAAGGTGGCTTGATCCTGCCCTTTAAGGGCGTTTGGCCAAGGATCGGCGACGATGTCTTTATTGCGCCGACCGCGACGGTTATCGGCGATGTCGAGGTCGCGGACGAAGCGGTAGTCATGTTCGGCTGCACGGTCCGCGGCGATACGAACTGGATCAAGATCGGCAAGCATTCGAACCTGCAGGACCATGTCGTCATCCATGTCAACGAGGGCCGCGAGCCGACCAGCATCGGCGAGCGCGTGTCTGTCGGTCATTCTGTTCTCCTGCATGCCTGCGAACTGCAGGATGGCTGTTTGATCGGCATGCGCGCCAGCGTCATGGATGGATCGGTCATCGAAAGCGGATCGCTCGTCGCCGGCGGCGCCGTCGTGGTGCCTCGGACCGTGGTCAGGAGCGGAGAGTTATGGGGCGGCGCGCCGGCGCGTTTCATGCGGCCGCTGAAAGAGGAAGAGAAGGAATATCTGAAGCGCGTTCCCGACCAGTATTATCGTCTGGGACAACAATACCGAAGCGAGGGAATCGGCGAGCCAGGCGCCTAGGGTCGGGATTTCGCTCTTTTTTGGGACCCGCAAACGCTATGATGAAATAAGGGCTGTGACCGCGATCACAGTAGGGTCGTCGTGGAATCGCTAAATATTGGTTAATGTGCTTTAATTCAAAGAGTTTTGGGGTCGGCGGGTGCCGACGTGGGACACTCTAAATGACCATAATGAAGAAAGTGTTCGAACATGTCGGATTGATCTTGTGCGACCCGAAACATGATCACCGGCGAACGCTGCGGACGGCCCTCGTCGGAGAAGGTTTTCGGCGCATCAAGGATGTCAGCGAGTTGGTCGTCCTGCGGGACATGACCGACAAGACAGTACCGGATTTGATCGTCCTCGATCTCGATATGCCGGATGGCAGCGCCAGCGATTTTGTCACGGAGGTTCGCAACGGCACGATTGGCCTCAATCCGTTTATTCCCATTATCGCCGTCACTTGGGACGCGAATATGGACAGCGTGAAGGCGGCGGTCAACGCGGGCGTCGACGATCTGTTGGCGGCGCCGATATCGGTCAACGCGTTGCTCGGCCGGATCGACGTCTTGATCAAGAACCGCAAGCCCTTCGTCGTCACCAGCGACTACATCGGGCCGGACCGGCGCCGAGGGGGCCGCAACGATCCTGCGTCCGACGTTCCGTATTTCGACGTTCCCAATACCTTGCGCGAGAAAGCCGCCGGACGGCGGGTAGACATCACCGAACTGCAGGAAGCGATCAATTCGGTAATGTACGAGATGAACGAACAACGTTTGGTCCGTCATTCCTATCAGATCGGTTTTCTGGTCGATTTGATCGTCGCGGCGGTGAAGGAAGGCCGGGTCAACCGGGAGATCGAGGAACACAGCCGGCGCCTTGCGGAAATCGCGAACGAGTGCGGCATTCGATTGCAGGGCTCCAGTTTCGAGCACGTGGCGGATCTCTGCCATACGTTGATCGAGGTCTCGACCAATATTTCGGCAGACCCCCGGTCGCCGGATCCGCGTGACCTGCAGCTCCTGCCGCAATTGTCGCGGGCGGTTCTTGCGGGCTTCAATCCGGGCCGGGATAAGGCGGCCATGGCGGGCGAGATCAGCGAAATGGTGAAAAAATTCGCCGAACGCGCCAATGCGGACGCATTGCGCCGCGCGGCGGAGCGAAGCCAATCGATGATCGACGCGCAGCGCGCCGAGGAGGAGCAGGCCAAGCAGAACGCAATTACCGAGCGGCGCCAGAAGATTCTCAAGGAAAAGATGAACAAGCGCCGCGCGCGCGACGAAGCGGCCGTATTGAAAGCGAAGGAGAAGGCGGCCGCCGAGCGAATGGCCCGCCAGCAGGCCTTGCCGGTGGATGTCGTCGTCAGTGACCAGCCAAAGGATATGCAGGAATGGCAGGAGCGGCGCGCCCGCGCCCGCAAGCGCGATATCCGCTCCAGCAGCAAGTAGGCCGCGCGCTTATCCCTAGATAAAGACGCCCTTCAGCATAGCTCTTTTTTCGGCCGCCTTCCCGGCGGTCGTTCTTTTTGCCGATTTGGGAGTACCGCATGTCAGACCTCCACAAGGATATGATCGTCATCGACGGTCTCGTGATTTCGAATTGGAGCCGCAGCGTGTTCGAGGACATGCACAAGGGTGGTCTGACGGCGGCCAATTGCACCGTTTGCGTTTGGGACAATTTCACCGAAACGATGCGCAATGTTTCCCGGTTCAAGGGCTGGATCGAGGAGAACTCGGATATTCTGACCCAGGTCTATACCAGCCGTGATATCGAGCGGGCGAAGGCGGAGGGGAAAGTTGGTATTATCCTGGGATGGCAAAACACTTCCGGCATCGAGGATCGGATCGAATATCTACGGCTGTTCAAGGAACTTGGTGTCGGCGTCATTCAGCTGACCTACAACACCCATAACTGGGTCGGCAGCGGTTGCTGGGAGACGCGCGACAGCGGCCTGTCGGATTTCGGGCGCGAGGTCGTCGATGAAATGAACCGGGTCGGAATCGTGGTCGATCTCAGCCATGTCGGCAACCGGACCAGCGAGGACGCAATCCAGCATTCGAAAAAGCCGGTTGCGTTCAGCCATTGTTGCCCAAGCGCCCTGAAGGATTATCCGCGCAACAAGCCCGATGAGCTCCTGAAGCTGATCGTCGACAAAGGGGGCTTCGTCGGTTTTGCCTCGTATCCGCCCTTCCTGCCGACGGGCCCGGATACGACGGTCGAGGATTGCGTCGAGGGAATGGAGTATCTGGTCAACCTGATCGGAGAGGACAATGTCGGGATCGGCAACGACTTCACCCAGGATCAGGACGCCGCGTTCTTCGATTACCTGTCGCATGACAAGGGTTATGCGCGCCGCCTTGTCCCGAAACGCCCCGGCTCCGGCGTCACGGTGATGCCCGAGGGGCTGCGGACTCTGGGCGAGTTCCCGAACCTCACGGCGACGATGGAGAAACGCGGCTGGCCGGAGGGCCGGATCCGCAAGGTCATGGGTGGCAATTGGCTGCGGTTTCTGAAGGAAGTTTGGGGCGCATAGGCGTGCCCGGCGCCAACTGATCTAGTAGCGCAATTGCTCGATCCGCTTGGCCGTCCATTCCACCGTGGTATCGAATTCCAGGGCCTTGCGGTAGTCGCCGAGCGCCAATGCGGTCTTCTTCTGGCCTTCGCGAGCCAGACCCCGATAGGTATAGGCATCGCCGAAATTCGGCCGCAGGACGATTGCGTAATTGAGGTTGGCGACCGCAAGGTCGTGCTGCTTTGCTTTTAAAAGGTTCAGGCCTTGGCTCGGGTAGCGGATCGCCAGATTCCACCGCCGATGGATAGACTGATCGAATGCAGTCGTCGCCTTGTCGTACAGCTTTAGTTTCGCGAAGACGATTCCCCGGTTGTAGTCGAGCGCGCCGACGTAGTTCTGATCCAGCTTCTCGACCTTATCGAGATCGGCGAGGGCTTTTTGATGATCGTGGGTCGCCATGTGGGAGAGAGCGCGGTTATAATAGAGTTTTGGGTCTTCCGGCTTAATCAGAAGGGCCCGGCCGTACTCGACGATGGCCAATCCGTGCTTATGAGCCCGCGCGAAAATGAGGGCCCGGTGGAAATAGGATTCGTCCAATTTGTACCGCATGCCGACGGTCTGGTTGAAATCCGTCAGCGCGGGATTTAGCCGCCCCAGTTGCAGCAGCGATTTTCCGCGCTCGAAATAAGCATCGGCCAATGCCTCGGTCCGCAGTTTTCCCAATTGAATGCAGCCGTTGAAACGGCCGACCGCTTTGGTGTGATCGCCGCTCCGGGCTGCTTCTTTCGCCTTTTCGCAAAGCGATGTGTCCTCTGCCTTGGCGGTGCCGGCCGCAAGCGTGAGAAGCGCAAGGAGGGAGATTAGCGGGAAGGCGCGCATCGTGAGAACCGCTTTACATTGCAAGTGGTTGGGCGCAGCTGCGCCCGCGTGACGGCGGCGAAAAGATCATTTAAGCCATCCCTTTTCGCGGTAGTATTTCGCCGCGCCCGGATGCAGCGGTGCCGAAAGTCCGTCCGAGATCATCTTCTTCGGATTCAATTGGGCAAACGCCGGGTGCAGTTGGCGGAATTCGGAAATATTCTCCATCACCGCCCGCACGACTTCGTAGACGTCTTCCTCGGGAACCTGGGCGCCGGTCACGAGGGTCGCGACCACGCCGAAGGTGGTGACGGGGGAGACCGTCGTGCGATAAGTCCCCTTGGGTATCCGGGTGAAGACTTAGAACGGCTTCGACCTGACCAATTCCTGCTCGGCGGGGCCGTTCAGGTCGAGAATTCTGGCCTCGCAGCCGTCCGTCGCGACGGTAACGCCCGCGTTGGGCACGCCGACGGTGTAGACGAAGGCATCGATGTCGCCCTGGCAAAGCGCCTCCGATTGCTGATCCGAGGTGAGTTCGGCCGCTTTGGCGAAATCCGCGGTCGTCGTTCCGGTCGCGGCCATCAGGACTTCCATCGTGCCGCGATGCCCCGAACCCGGATTGCCGATATTGACCCGCTTGCCTTTCAGTTCGCCCCAACCCCGGATTCCGGAATCCTTGCCCGCGATCAGGTGGAACGGCTCTCCGTGAATCGAAAAGACAGCCCGCAACTCCTTGAAACATTTTACTTTATCGTTTGAGCAGTTATAAGCGTGATATTGCCAGTCGGACTGTGCGACGCCGAATTCCAGCTCGCCTGCGGCAATCTCGCTGATATTGTAGGTCGAGCCGTTCGTGCTGGGCGCGGAACAGCGCAGGCCGTGCTTGCGGCCTTTCGCGCGGCCCTCCGCGGCCTCCTTGTGGACGAGGCGGCAAATCGCGTTCCCGGCCGCGAAGTAGACGCCGGTGGGACCGCCGGTGCCGATCGAGACGAACCGTTTCTTCGCGGCGTGTGTATCGCCCATCCAGCCGAGCAAGAGGGCAATCGTGATAATTGCCGTGGCCAAGCCAATACCGAAAAATTCCCTCGCACGCACCACCGACCTCACCTCGCAATAAACAACTCTGTCTCTAATCCAGCATAGGACCCGCCGTGCGACAGGGCACGCAATTCCTGACGGCCCGCGCCGGCTAAAGCGCCTGGCCGCCGTCCACGGCGATGGCCTGGCCCGTAACCCAGCTGCCGGCGTTCGACGCCAGGAAGACCGCGACGTTGGCGATCTCTTCCGGCGTGCCGTATCGGCCCGAGGGAATGCTCGCCAGGATGCTGTCGTAGAGCGCCCGATTCTCGCGCTTCGCCACATCCCAGACGCCGTCCTTGAAATAGATCGAGCCCGGGCAGATCGCGTTGACCCGGATGCCCTTCGGCGCCAGCGATTTGGCCTGCGTTACCGTGTAGTGATTCACCGCCGCCTTGATCGCGCCGTAGGGCGGCGTGCGCATGCTTTCGGTGAGTGCCGATATGGTGGAGATATGAATGATCGAACCGCCGCCCGATTTCTCGATCAATGGAATGGCGTAATGGCTGCCGCGTACCACCGGCATCAGGTCGATATCGACGGATTTTGCCCACCCTTCGTCGTCGTCGGTGCGCCCGAAGCCGGACGGATTGTTGACCAGCACGTCGAGCCCGCCGAGCGCCATGTGAGCTTCCTCGATATAGGCTTTCAGCGCTTCGCCGTCGGCGACGTCGCAGGTCACGGCGTGAACCGTGCCGTCGTAACCGGCGAGCTTTTCCTTGGCGTCGTCGAGCGGCCCCTGGCTGCGCGCGCAGATCGATACGTTGGCGCCTTCTTTCGCAAAGGCTTCCGCAATGGCGAAGCCGATGCCGCGGCTGCCGCCGGTGACGATGACGCCCTTGTCCTTCAGTCCGAGTTCCATGTGAGTTTCCCGTGATTTCTGGTTATAGCCGCGTGACCCGTTCCGGTACTTCGCCGAGCACGTGTTGGCAATAGTGGAGGCCTTCCTGCTCGGCCTCCTCGGGCGTGCGCAGCCGCTGCCCGTAATGAATCTGTTTCCCGTCCTTCCAGATCGACCAGGGATACAGATAACCGCCGCCCGGGGTGGACCATTTTTCGATGAAGACTTCGATGGGCATGGTGATTGTTCTCCGAAAAAAGTTGCGCGGCTTGCTCTCGCAGTGCCTGGATACCAAGATAGATCGAGCAGGGGCGAGGTCTAAGCGGGAGACGACAATGAGCGAAGCAAAACCGATCACCATTCGACTGAACGCAGCCGACAACGTCGTCGTGGCGCGCGCGGATATACTCTCCGGAACCCGGATTCCAGGCGAGGAGGTCGCGGCGCTGTCGCCCATCCCGGCCGGGCACAAGATCGCGACGCGGGCCATCGCCAAGGGCGAGGCGGTGCGCAAATACAACCAGATCATCGGCTTCGCGACCGAGGACGTGGCGCCGGGCGGGCACCTTCACGTCCACAACATGGAAATGCAAGCCTTCGCGCGCGACTACGCCCATTCGACGGAGGCGCGGGCGACGGATTTCGTGCCGCTCGGCAACCAGGCGACGTTCCAGGGCTATCGCCGGCACAACGGCAAGGCGGCGACGCGCAACTATATCGGCGTGCTGACCAGCGTGAACTGCTCGGCCACCGTCGCGCGCTACATCGCGCAATCGGTCAACCAGACGCTGCTCGGCGATTACCCCAACGTCGACGGCGTCGTCGCCTGCGTGCACGGCACCGGCTGCGGCATGGCGGATTCGGGCGAGGGCTACGAGAACCTGCAGCGCACGCTGTGGGGCTTTGCGCGGCACCCGAATTTCGGCGGCATCCTGATGGTCGGGCTCGGCTGCGAGGTCAACCAGATCGACTTCCTGCTGGAGGCCTACGGCATCGAGCGCGGGCCGAAATTCCGCACCATGACGATCCAGGACACCGGCGGTACCCGCAAGACGGTGGCGCGCGGCGTCGAGCTGATCCGCGAGATGCTGCCGGAAGCGAACAAGGTCGCGCGCGAGGCGGTGCCGGCGAGCGAACTCACCCTGGCGCTGCAATGCGGCGGCTCGGACGCCTATTCCGGCATCACCGCGAATCCGTCGCTGGGGGCCGCCGTCGATCTGCTGGTGCGGAACGGCGGCACCGGCATCCTGAGCGAGACGCCCGAGATTTACGGGGCGGAGCATCTGCTGACCCGCCGCGCCGCCACCCCCGAGGTCGGCGAGAAGCTGATCGAGCGTATTCGCTGGTGGGAGGAATATACCGCGCGCAACAAAGGCGAGATGAACAACAACCCGAGTCCCGGCAACAAGGAAGGCGGGCTGACCACTATCCTGGAAAAATCCCTCGGCGCCGCCGCCAAGGGCGGGACGACGAACCTCACCGGCGTATACCGATACGCCGAGCAGATCACCGAGAAGGGCTTCGTCTTCATGGATTCGCCGGGCTACGATCCGTGCTCCATCACCGGCCAGGTCGCGGCCGGCGCCAACATCGTCTGCTTCACGACGGGGCGCGGCTCCGTCTACGGCTGCAAGCCCTCGCCGAGCCTGAAGCTCGCCACCAATTCCACCATGTATAACCGGATGGAAGAGGACATGGACATCAACTGCGGCGTGGTCGTGGACGAGGGCGTTTCGATCCCGGAAATGGGGGCGCGCATCTTCGACCGCCTGCTCGAAGTGGCGTCCGGCAGCAAGACCAAGAGCGAGGCCCAGGGCTTCGGCGACGACGAATTCGTGCCCTGGCAAATCGGCGCGGTGATGTAAGAGACGGATAAGGGAGCAAGACCATGCTGAAACGCGGTTTCAAACAGATGATGACGGAAGCAAACGCGGTGATCGAGACCATGGCGGTGCGCGATGCGCTGGCGGCCGTGGACGAGGGCGACGTGCTGTTCGTCGACGTGCGCGAGACGGTGGAGCGCAACGAGAGCGGTGGCGTCGCCGGGTCCGTGCACGCGCCGCGCGGCTTCCTCGAATTCATGGCCGACCCCGAAAGCCCGATGCACAAGCCGGAGCTGATGAGCGGCAAACTGCTGGTGCTCTATTGCGCCAGCGGCGGGCGCTCCGCCTTCGCCGCCAAGACCCTGATCGACATGGGCTACGACCCGGACAGGGTCTGTCATATGGCCGGCGGTTTCTCGGCCTGGAAGGAAGCCGGCGGGCCAACGGAAAATTAACCTTTTGCGGGCTTAATGCCGTCTCCGCCGATGACACAGTCGAACAGGGTCTGAATTATGATGAAATCGAACAAACGGCCGGCGCTTTTCGCCGCAGTCGCTCTGGCGGCGCTCGGGCTCTCCTGCGCGTCGGCGCCGTCGCTGGCGCAGTCCGGCGGCACGGATATCGGAACCCGGGTGATGGACATTGTCTTCACCGAGCTCGAAAAGCAGATCATGTCGGACTATTACGGTATCCGTACCGGCCGGGACGGGGAAGAGGATACGCGCGCGCCGGACCGCGGGCAGAAGGCCAAGAAAGGCAAGAAGAACAAGAAACAGAAAGGCCTGCCGCCCGGCCTCGCCCGCAAGAAAAGCCTTCCCCCCGGCCTCGCGCGTCAGCTCGAGCGCAAGGGCACCCTGCCGCCGGGACTGGCCAAGCGCGACCTGCCGGGCGCGCTGACGACGGCGTTGCCCGACCCCTGGCCGGGGACGGAGCGCAAGGTCGTCGACAACGATATCGTCCTGCTCCAAAAGGGAACGGAGTTGATCCTCGACGTCCTGCGCGACGTCATCCGTTAGCCTGACCGCGCCGCCCTATTTTTTCGCCGCGCGCCGGGCCGCCGGCTTCTTCTTTGCGGGCGCGCGTTTCGCCGCCGACTTCTTCTTCGCCTGCGACGAAATCCGCGCCACCAGATCGTCGACCCGCTCGCGGTGGTCGTCGGTGTGCTGCAGCATGGCGTTGTAGACGGCGGAGAGCTCCAGCAGCTGGTTCATCGTCGAGTTCGAGCTTTCGCGCAGCAGCTTCTTCGAAAGCCGCAGCGCGTGCGGCGGGTTGTCGGCGATGCGCTCGGCCATGGCCTGCGCCGCGTTCATCAGCTGGTCCGGCTCGACCACTTGCGAGACCAGGCCGATCTCTAGCGCCTTTGCGGCGTTGATCAGCTCTCCGGTGAAGACCATCTCGGCGGCGTTCGACATCGAGATCACGCGCGGCAGGAAATAGGCGCCGCCGTCGCCCGGCGAGATGCCGATCTTCACGAAGGTCTCGGCAAAGCGCGCATAGGTGGACGCGATACGGATATCCGCCATGCAGGTGAGGTCGCAGCCGGCCCCCGTCGCCGCGCCGTTGACGGCGGCGATGGTCGGGACCTCCAGATTGTAGAAGGCCATCGGAATGCGCTGGATGCCGTTCTTGTACCAGTCGCGGATCTGTACCGAAGGGGGCTGGCCCTTCTGGTTGCGCTCCTGCATCGCCTTGACGTTGCCGCCGGCGCTGAACGCGCGCCCCGCCCCGGTCAGGATCACGCAGCGGACGTCGTAGTCCTGATTGATGCGGGCGCAGTATTTCTCGAAGTCGGCATACTGGTCGGGCCCGGAAAGGGCATTCATCGAATCGGGCTCGTTCATCGTCAGGGTCACGATGTGACCGGTCTTCTTGTAACGCAGGAATTTAGACATCGGCGGCTCCTCTGCTCTCCCAAGGTCGGACAATCGCCCTAGTTCCTTGCAGGGCGGGGGTCGGGCGGCATGCCCGCCGATTGATATGTGGGAATCAGAGACGAGGACAATGACAGCACTTCATTTCGACCCTTGCGAACTGCCACCCGAGGCGGAAGACCTTCGCCTTGAAGTTCGCGACTTCCTGGCCGAGGCGATGCAGACCGTGCCGGTGGCCTTGCGGGCGCGCAATTGGACGGCCTGGGATCCCGAATTCAGCCGCAAGCTCGGGGCCAAAGGCTGGATCGGCATGACCTGGCCGAAAAAGTACGGCGGCGGCGAGCGCAGCTTCCTGGAGCGTTATGTCGTCCTGGAGGAATTGCTGGCGGCCGGCGCGCCGGTCTGTTTCCACTGGATTGCCGACCGGCAGTCGGGGCCGTTGCTGCTGCGTTTCGGCACCGAGGCGCAGCGCGCGAGCATATTGCCCGGCATCACGCGGGGCGAGACCGCCTTCGGGATCGGGATGAGCGAGCCGGATTCGGGCTCCGATCTCGCCTCGGCCCGCACCCGCGCCACGAAGGTGGACGGCGGTTATCTCATCAACGGCAGCAAGATCTGGACTTCCGGCGCGCATATCGCGGATTACCTGATCGCCTTGGTCCGCACCTCGACGGATAAGGAGAACCGCCACGGCGGGCTTACCCAGTTCATCGTCGACCTGAAGAATACCAAGGGGATCGACATTCGCCCGATCCACAACATGACCGGCGATCACGATTTCAATCAGGTCTATTTCGAAGATGCCTTCGTGCCCGACGACATGCGGGTCGGCGAGGAGGGTGACGGCTGGATGCAGGTGACGACGGAACTGGCCTTCGAGCGCAGCGGGCCCGAGCGCTATCTCAGCAGTTTTCCGCTGGTGAAGGAGATCGTGCGCACGGCCGGGCAGGAGCCGAGCGAGCGCGAGGCCATTGGCATCGGGCGGATGGTGGCGCGCGCCGCGACCTTTCGCGAGATGTCAATGTCGGTCGCGGGGATGCTCGAGGACGGCAAGAACCCGAATGTCGAAGCCTCGGTGATGAAAGAACTGGGCGTCGGTTTCGAGCAGCGCATACCGGGGGTGGCGCACGATCTGTTCGGCATTTCGCCGCGGCTCGACGCAGGGACCGATTTCGAGACGGTCAGCGCCTATATCACGCAGGCGAATGTCTCGTTTTCCCTGCGCGGCGGTACCCGAGAGATCGTGCGGGGCATCATCGCCCGCGGGCTGGGCATGCGATGAGCGAGCTTCGCGATATCCTCGGCGAGACGGTCACGCGGCTGTTCGCCGACCTGTGCACAAAGCAATTGCTGGAGAAGACGGATGGCGGCGAATGGCCGGAAGACCTGTGGCGCACCGTCGTCGAGAACGGCTTGACGCAACCCTTGATCCCGGAAGAGAAGGGCGGTGTCGGCGCCGGCTGGCAGGCGGCTTACGTCATCCTGCACGCGGCCGGACGTTACGCGGCGCCGATCCCCTTGGCGGAGACGATTCTCGCCGGCTGGCTGCTCGACCAGGCGGGGATGGACGTGCCGGAAGGCGTGTTGTCGGTCGTCCCCGATATCGACGGCGTCACTCTTGAGGGCTCGCGGATCGCCGGCAGCGCGGTTAACGTGCCGTGGGCGGCGAAGGCGGAGCATCTTGTCGGCGTCGCCCGTCAGGGAGGCTCTCTCTACGTCTATCTGGCGCCGGCCGAGGCGTTCAGCGCGCGCGCGGACCGCAACATCGCCCGCGACCCGCGCGACGCGGTGACGTTTGAAGGGGTGGTGTCGGCGGCCGCAGCGCCGTCTCACTTCACGCCGGAGACCTTGCGCTCCTACGGGGCGATGGTGCGCTCGGCGCAGATGGCGGGCGCCCTGGAGCGGATCGTCGAGGATACGCTGCAATATACCGCCGACCGCACCCAGTTCGGCAAACCCATCGGCAAGTTTCAGGTGATCCAGCAAAACCTGGCGCTGACGGCGGCGGAGGTCGCGGCGGCGGTGATGGCGTCCCAGAACGCGTTCCGGGCGGCGGATCGGCAGCTGCCGGACTTCGAGGCCGCCTGCGCCAAGGTGCTGGCGGGCGAGGCGGCGGGGGTGGCCACAGATATCTGTCACGAAACCCACGGCGCCATCGGGTTCACCTACGAACATCATCTGCATTTCTTCACGCGGCGGCTGTGGTCGTGGCGGGGGGAATTCGGCGCCGAGACGGAATGGGCGGAATGGCTCGGCCGTCGCGTGGCGGCGCGCGGAGAGAAGACTCTCTGGGCGGACGTCACGGCGCGCCAGGCCGCCAACGGATAGGGAGGAAGGACATGCAGGGACGAAATGCGCTCGTCACCGGCTCGACCCGGGGAATCGGCGCGGCCATTGCCGAGGCGCTGGCGGCGGAAGGCTGCAACGTGATGCTGAACGGATTCGGCGACGCGGACGCCATCGAGGCGGCACGGTCCCGCATGGCGGAAACGCACGGCGTCACGGTGGCCTATAACGGCGCCGATCTCTCGAATGAGGGCGATGTCGACGCATTGACGCAGGCCGCCGAGAAGACGCTCGGCGGGATCGATATTCTCGTCAACAATGCCGTCATCCGGTATTTTCACGGGATCGACGATTTCCCGCGAGAAGAATGGAACCATGCGCTGGCGGTGAACGTGACCGCGCCTTTCATTCTCACCCAAAACGTCCTGCCGGGCATGCGGGAGCGGAAATGGGGCCGGATCGTGAATTTCTCTTCCGTGCTCGGTCTGGCGGCGCGGAGCGGGCGCTCCGACTACGTGGTCTCGAAACACGCGATGCTGGGCCTGACCCGGGCCACGGCAGCGGAGGTGCGGGACATAGAAGGCATTACCTGCAATGCGATCTGCCCCGGCTCGGTACTGACGCCCAATACCGAAATCAAGATTGCCGAGCTGGCGGAGGCGGAGGGAATCGATTTCGAGGAGGCAAAGGTCCTATTCCTCAAACGGCGCGGACAGACGCGGCCCCATATCGATCCGGCACGCGTCGCCGAGCTGATCGTCTTCCTGTGCCGGGACAGCGCCTCGGACATCACCGGAGCCGCCATCCCGATCGACCAGGGCCGCTCCGCCACCTGGCTGGAGTTCGCGTCATGAGCGGGAAGGTTTTGGGCTATATCGGTGTGGGCGATATGGGCGGGCCGATGGCGCGCAATCTGTTAAAGGCGGGTTTCGACGTCGTTGTCTACGACACCCAGCAGGATCGCCTGGATTCCCTGGCGGAGGCGGGCGCCGCCGCGGCGTCCTCGGCGCGCGAGGTCGCCGACCGGGCGGAAATCGTCATGGTCTGTCTCAACACCATCGAGGCCGGGCACGCGGTGGCGAAGGAAGTGGCGGGCGGCAGCGCAGTGCGGATTTATGTCGACATGTCGACGACCGGCCCGTCGGTGGCCGCGGATATCCGCGTGCATTTCGACGGCACGGAAATCGTCATGCTCGACGCGCCGGTCAGCGGCCATATCAGCAAGGCGGTCGATGGGAGCCTTACCGTGATCGTCTCCGGATCGCGGGAGGCGGCGGAGCAGGTACGCCCTGCCTTCGAGGCGATGGGCGAGAATATCTTCTATATCGGCGACATCGCCGGCGGCGGCCAGATGATGAAGCTTGCCAACAACTACCTGAACAACGTGCAGGCCATCGCCACCAGCGAGGCGATCACCATGGGCATCAAGTTCGGCCTCGACCCTAAGATCATGTTCGATGTCCTCAACGTCAGCACGGGGCGCAACTCGCAAACCTCGGGCAAACTGCGCGATGCGGTCTTGTCGCGCGAGTTCGCGGGCGGCGCCAATATGAAGATCAGCCACAAGGATATCAGCCTCGCGGTCGAGGAAGCGGAAAGCCTCGGATCCCCGGCCCTGACCGGGGCCCTGGTGCGCGGCATTTTCGCGGAAGCGCTCGCGAAGGGCGGCGACAAGGAGCGCTCCAGCGCGATCTTCAAATACGTCGCCGCCAAAGCCGGGCTCGACTTCGGCGGCGGTTGATCTCTTTTCACAACACATCGGGAGCCGGGGCTATGGCAAAATTTACTTATGACGAGAACGAGGATTTCGTGCGCGGACGCGCCAAGCGGCGCGAGGTGCTGGGGGCGGAATATGCCGACCGGACGACGCAGGTCGGCGCCGATGACGATTTCATGGGGCCGCTGCGCCAGCTCTCGGGCGAGTTCGTCTGGGGCAAGATTTGGTCGCGGCCGGGGCTCGACACCAAGACCCGTCGCCTCATCAACATCGCCATGTTGGCCGCCGTCAACCGGCAGCCCGAGGTGACGACCCATATCCGGGCCGCTATCGAGGAAGGCGGAGTCACGAAGGAGGAAGTGCGCGAGGTATTGCTGCACGTCATGGCCTATTGCGGGATTCCGGCGGCGGTCGATGCCTTCCGGACCGCCAAGGAATATTTCGATTCAGTCGAGGAGAAGGATTGATGCTGAAAGGCAGGACCGCACTCGTCACCGGCTCGGTGATCGGTATCGGAAACGCGACCGCCCGGGCGCTCGCGGCGCAGGGATGCAACATCATGCTGAACGGCCTCGGGGAGCCGGAAGATATCGAGAAGGTCCGCGCGGGCATGGAAGCCGAATACGGCGTCACGGTGAAGTATCACGGCGCCGACTTGGCACAGCGGGAGCAGACCGAGGACCTGGCGAGGACGACGGAGGCCGAATTCGGCTCGCTCGATATCCTCGTCAACAATGCGGTGATCCGGTACTACGACAATATCGTCGATTTCGATCCGAAGAACTGGGATCACGCGATGGCGGTGAACGTGACCGCGCCCTTCGACCTGACCCGCATGGCGCTGCCCGGCATGAAGAAGCGCGGCTGGGGGCGGATCGTCAACATGTCGTCAATCATGGGGCTCGCGGGGCGCTCGGGGCGATCCGACTATATCACCTCGAAGACCGCGATCATCGGCATCACCCGGGCGACGGCGGCGGAGACGCTGCGCGATCCCAACATCACCTGTAACGCGATCTCGCCCGGCTCCGTGTTGACCGACTTCATCAAGGCGCGCATCCAGAAGATGGCGGAGGAACGCCAGATCGGCTTCGAGGAGATGTCGAAGCGGTACAAGCGGGACATCGGCCAGATCGCCGACTTCATTCAGCCGGAGCAGATCGCCGATGCGATCCTCTATTTCTGCCGCGACGAGTCCCGCCATATCACGGGAACCGTGCTGCCCATCGACGGCGGGCTGGTGGCGACCTGGGTCGAGAACCCGGACGACGTCTGAGCCGATGTCATGACCGCCATCGTCGCGCCGCCGGCGACCCGGCTCGATCTCGTCGATTCGACCTTCGAGGTGAACGAGTATTTCCACGCACAGGGGTGGACCGACGGCTTGCCGGTGATGCCGCCGACCGAGGACAAGGTGGCGGAGATGGCGGCCGGGTGCGACCTAGCGCCCGACGAGATCCTCGGCGTCATGGCACCCGCCAACGGCACGGTGACGGTGGAGAAGCTGGCCGCGAACGCCGTGATGGCGGGATGCCTGCCGGAGTACTTTCCGGTCGTGCTGACGGGGATGCGGGCCGTGCTGGAGCCGAAATTCAACATCGGCGGACTGGCGACCACGACCGGCGGCGGGGCTCCCGGCTTCATCGTCAGCGGCCGGCTCGCCGACGACCTCGGCATTTCGGGCGGCACCGGCTGCTTCGGGCCGGGCTACCGCGCCAACGCGGCGATCGGGCGGGCGCTGCGTCTCGCGATCCGCAATCTCGGCGGCGCGCATCCGGGCGACATGGACAAATCCACCCAGACCTGGCCCGGCAAGTATGCCTTCTGCTTCGCCGAGAATGCGGCACGCAATCCGTTCGCGCCACTGCGCGTGGCGCTCGGGTATCGGCAAGACGTCTCGACCCTCACCGCGCTCGGCCTGCGCGGCGTCCATTACATCAACGAGACGGCGCAGGAGACCGGGCGCGGCAATCTCGAGACCATCGCCGGATCGATGCGGCGCATGGGGATCGTCAACTACATGCATCAGGGCAACGGCAGCTTCATCGCCATCGTGCTCGGCCCCGAACACGCCAGGGAGATCGCCGACGACGGCTATTCCCGGCAAGACATCCAGGAGTTTCTGTTCGAGCACGCCCGCATGCCGATGCGCGATCTGCGCGACCGCACGTACTGGAACTTCCGTTCCTGGCCCGAGGAATACGACGTCGACGATCCGGAATTCATGGTCCCCATCGTCATGACGCCGGACAAGTTCATCGTCCTCGTCGCGGGCGGCGACGGCAGGCAGTCGGCCTGGCTCTCGTCCTGGTATCAGACGGAAGCGGTGACCTTGGAGATATCTGCCCGATAAAGGCCCGCGTCGAAGGACGCAAGGTGCCGCGACTTACCCCAATCTCTCCGCCCGCACCTTGATCCCGGCCGCTTCCCTGTCCCAGGTATCCGCCGTGATCCCGTCTTCGCGCAGCGGGCCCTTCTGAATCTTCGTGGTTGGCGTCTTCGGCAGCTCGTCCATGATGCGGATGTAGCGCGGGATCATGAAATGCGCCATGCGCGGGCGCAGGAACTCCAACAGCTCGGCCGGGTCGACGCACTGTCCGGCTTTCGGCGCCAGGACGATCATCACCTCGTCCTCGCCGAACTCGCTCGGCACCGCGATGGCGGCGCATTCCTGGACCGCGGGGTGTTCGTTGACCTGGCTCTCCACCTCGATCGAAGAGATGTTCTCGCCCCGCCGGCGGATGGCGTCCTTGATCCGATCGACATAGTGGAATTCGCCGTCCTCCGTCATGCGGAAGGCGTCGCCGGTGTGGAACCAGCCGTTGCGCCAGGCGTCCACCGTGGCCTCCGGATTCTTATAGTAGCCGTGGTTCATCGCCCAGGGTTGGTCCGTGCGGATGACGAGCTGGCCGGTGGTGCCGGGCGGGACCTCGATGTCGTTGTCGTCGACGACGCGCAGGGTGACGCCGTCGCGCGGCCGCCCGCAATAGCCGGCCACGGTCGGGTTCGGCGGAGAGAAGATTGGGCAGGAGATTTCCGTCATGTTGAAGATGGTGTGGACGGTGACGCCAAAGCGGTCCTGAAGATGCGTCGCCTCCTCGTTGAAGGGAACGACCATGAAGGTGTGCATCGGGTGGTCCCTGTCGTCCGGGCGCGGTGGCGCCTTCAGCAGGAATGCGGCCATGACGCCGAGCAGGAATACGACGGTGCTTTGAGTGCGGTGGACAGTCGGCCAGAAGTCGTCTGTGCGGAATCCCGTTGTCATGGCGATGGACGCGCCCCGGCACAGCATCGAGTAGAGGATGAAGCAGCCGCCGATATGGAACATCGGCATGTTGATGAGGTAGCGGTCGTCGTCGGAAACGCAGGTCCAGACGTCGCGGTTCATACCGGCGTAGTTATGCAGGTACGACGATAAAACCCCCTTCGACGCCCCGGTCGTGCCGGAAGTATAAATAATCGCCTGGGTGTCCCAGGGCTCTATCTCGCGCGAGAGCGGTTTCAGTTCGCCGGCCTTGGCGAGCAGTTCGGCATAGGTCATCGCCGCGAGACCCCTTGCGGTGAGGGCTTTGTCGCCGACGGTGACGATGGTGGTGAGGGCCGCGGTATCGATATCGCCGAGACGGGCCACCAGGTCCGGATGGACGAGGGCGATTTCCGCGTCCGAATTCTCGATGACGTGGGCCAGCAGGTCGCCGCGATAGGCGACGTTCACGGGCACGAAGACGGCGCCGATATAGCCGAGCGCGAAATACGCCTCCAGGCACTCCTTCCCGTTCGGCAGCCAGACGACGACATGGGTGCCTTCGCCGACACCCAGGGTCTGCAGCGCCGCGCCGAGCCGCCGGGTGCGTTCCCGCGTCTCGCGATAGGTCCAGGTCTCGTCGTCCTCGAACACGGCGAACACCTGTTCCGGTTTCTCTTCGGCCCAGTGATCGAGGACGTAGCGCAGGACGCATTCGTTGCGGGAAGGGATGGTGTCGGTCATGAGGCGCGTCTTGTGTATGGTTGGCTCACCCTTCGACAGGCTCCGGCCGAGGTTTCCTGAATGATAGATATCATCCTCACCCTGAGTCTGTCGAAGGGTGAAGTTCCGCGAAGGCACGACAATATGTCGCTTTGTACGGCTGGCGGTTCGGGCTCAAGATCGAGGTCTCGCAATTAAGGGAACGCCGTCATGCCGCAACCGGACCACGTCACCGCCCTCGATATCGAAGACCGCGACAATCTCGACGAGCGGCGGCAGAAGTCTCTACGGATCCTGCAGGAGAAGCTCGGTTTCGTGCCGAACGTGATCCGTGCTTATAGTTTCGACAACACGAAGCTCGCCACCTTCGCGGATTTCTTCAGCGAATTGATGGGCGGTGACTCCGGTCTCAGCAGCCTGGAGCGCGAGATGATCGCCGTCGTGGTCTCGTCGATCAACCGCTGTTACTACTGCCTGGTCTCGCACGGGGCCGAGGTCAGGGTGCAGTCGGGCGATCCGGAATTGGGCGAGCTGCTGGCGATCAACTACCGGGCAGCGGAGCTGTCGACGCGGCATCGCGCGATGCTGGATTTCGCCGCCAAGGTGACGGAGGCTCCACACCGGATCGAAGAGGCGGACCGCCAATCGCTTCGCGATGCCGGGTTCAACGACGGCGACATCTGGGACATCGGCGCGGTCGCGAGCTTCTTCAACATGACCAACCGCATGGCGAGCGCGGTCGACATGATGCCGAACAAGGAATACCACGCGCAGGGACGGTGAGGGGAATGCCTTCCTAATCGCGGTAGCTTGGGTCCTCGCGGTCCAGCTGATCGAGAAAGCTCGGCCAGTCGGCGATGAAGCGGGGATGGGCGACGAAGGCGCGGGATTGCATCACCGCGTGATCGACGACCGCCACCGAAGGGATGGTCAGGGGCGTGCCGGAAGCCTTCGCGGCGGCCATCGCGTCGATCTGGGATCGGCAGCACTTGTTCAAGAAAAAGCTCAACTTCCACGTCTGCGCCAAGGTTTCGGCACAGATCAGCAGACCGCGGCCGCGAATCAAAGCGGCCCGCGCCTCGCCGGAAAGCGCTTTGGCGATACCGGTGCGAATGCGTTCCGGCGTTGCCGCCGGGTCCCAATCCCAGGCGCCGATCGCGCCGTGGAACATGAAAGCGGTCTGCGTGATCGGCTGCAGGCCGCCCTCCAGCGCAGCGACCACCGTCCCCGCGGCGGACGCGATCTGAGCCGCCGCCGCGGCTCCGGGCTTGGCTTCGAGGGCGGCGAGGACCATTGCCAGCGCGCCGGAATCCGGCTCGGCTTCTCCGGTCCCCATATGACGGCCGTCGCGGTCGACCTCGATCAGGTTCGACGCGGTGATCTGATCCAACAGCAAGGCGCCCGGATTGGCGAAATAGACGCCGGGGCGCCCCGGGTCGCGGGCGGCGAGGCGGGCGGCGCCGATGGGCGCGAAGCCTTCGCGGGCGATCAGGCGGCAGACCGCCGCCAGTTCGAGGCGCGCTTCGGCGGCGGTTGCGGGCGCTCCGATGGTATCGTTCCAGCGCAATTCGGTCATGTCGCGCCTACTCCCGGTAGGAGGGGTCGAGGCGGTCGAGCTGGCGCAATTGCGCCGCCCATCGCGCGTCGAGGAACGCGGCGTCCTCGGCATGGAGCCGGGCCTGATCGGCACTCGCCTGCTCCGCCGCGAGCGGTGTTATCCTTGCCCCCGTCGAGAGTGCCGCCAGATGCGCCTTGGTGGCCTGTTCCAGATCGTAGAGAATCGACCAGCAGGCGGGGACGCTCGGCGCACAGGCGATATAGCCGTGATTTTCAAGGAGCCCGGCATTCAGCGAGCCCATATCCGACATCAATCTTTCGCGCTCCGCCGGATTGTCGAAGATGCCTTCGAAATTGTGCCGGGCCAGTGCCGCGTGAAAGCGGTTGCTTTTCGGCGAGATCGCCAGAAGGTCGCCGGGCAGGGCCGAGAAGCTCATCGCCGCCGGCGTGTGGGTGTGCGCGGCGCTCGCCGCATCCGGCCGCGCCGCATAGACGGCGCCATGGATGGTATAGGCGGGAATGTCGTAATTGAATCCGACATCGAGCAGGATTTCGCCCGCTGCGTTCACCTTCACCAGGGTCGAGGCGGTGATCTGTTCGAACAGGCGGGGATAGGGATTCAGGAGAAACTCGTCCGTGGTGCCGGGGACCCGAGCGGAGAGATGTCCGAGTACGAGGTCGGTCATTCCGTGCAGCGAGACAAGCCGATAGAAGGCGGCCAGGTCGACCCGAACCGCCCATTCCGCTTCCGAGACCCGTTCGCGCACGGTGGGCGTCGAACCGTGGGCCCGGTGTTCAAGCATCGTCGACATTGAGCGAGACTCCCTTCGCTGTGGGCCGAAATCGGGACCTCTGTATGTGCCGCTGACGGGCGTGTCCGGTTTCGGTGCCGAGATTGGCTGTTTCTGACCTCAAGATCATTACGATTATCAAATCCGATCAAAAGCAAAATTGAAAGCAATCGCGAAGGCCGCCAATTGAAGGGTGCAAATTAAATAATACCGAGGTTGTCCCGATATGACGCAAGACGCGGCGACACAGAAAACGATCCTTCCCGGCTCACTGTCATCGATAATGATGGCTGCGGGGCTCACGGGCCGTGACCGGGGCGCGATGGAGCGGGCGTTGGCGCTCTCCGCCGTGCATGGAGCCCGGCTCGTTTTTCTGCATGTGATGAGCGAAGAGGTGCCGGCAAGCGTGCGGGACCGCGTGGCGCAGGCGGTTCGCGACGAAATCGAATCCGCGATCGCCGCCTCGCCTGCCGCGGACCGCAATGCCATAGACATCCGGATCGTCTCCGGCAAAGGCTACCGCGAAATTCTTGCGGCTGCGGATGCGGCGGAATGCGATCTCATCGTCATGGGAACGCATGCCTACACGGTTGGCGATTCGGCGGGCGCGGGTACCACGATGGAACGGGTGCTACGGCACGGCAAGCGGCCGGTTCTCGTCGTCCCGGACCGCGCCGTCGAGCATTACTCCAAGATCGTGATCGGCGTCGATTTTTCGGTCCATTCGCGTTTCGCGATCCGGCACGCGGCGGCGTTCGCACCGGGTGCCGAGATGTTCGCCGTGCATGCCTTTCAGGTTCCGTTTTCCGCCTTCATGCCGGGCGGCGAGACCCGGCAGGCGGTGCAAGACCAGCATATCGAGGAATTGCAGGAGATGATCGATCAGGAAATGGATCTCCTGCTGTCGTCGGCAGGTCTCGGGGCGGGCGGCTTAGCTGCGCCGCACAAGGTTGTCGTCCATGGTCGGCCGGGCGATGTCCTGCGCGCGGAGGTCAAACGGCTGCAACCGGATCTGCTTGTCCTGGGAACGCACGGGCGCGTCGGTATCGCCCATTCAATGCTCGGCAGCGTTGCGGAGGATTTTCTCAATCGTCCGCCCTGCGACGTGCTCGCGGTCAAGGCGTGGTGACGTGTCCTAAACCGGCCGGTCGCCTTCCAGGATGATGCGCCACAAGAGGCGTTCCTCCGCCATGTCATAGTTCGGATCGGCCCGGTGCATCGAGCAGCGGTTGTCGAAGATGACGATGTCGCCCGAGCGCCAGCGATGGCGCATCGTGTTCTCGGGGCGCACCGCTTCTTCCAGCAATCCCTCGAGGAACGGCCGCACCTCCGGTTGCGGCATGCCTTCGATGCCCTGGGCTTTTGTCAGATGGAAGTAGAGCGCCTTCCTCCCGGTCTCGGGATGGGTGCGGACCAGCGGCTGGCGGACGCTGTTGTTGTAGGTGGCGTGATCCGTCTCGGAATAGGCTTCGCTGTCCTTCTCCAGATCGTTGATCGTGACTTTGCCCTCGACGGCGGCGCGGGAGGCGGGCGAGAGAAAATCGAGCCCCGCGTACATATCGGCGATGCAGGTGTCGCCGCCCTCGGACGGCAGTTTGCGGGCGTAGAGGATGGTCGCCTTCGGCGGACATTCGTGGTTGGTGTGGTCGGTGTGCCACATCGAGGCGGGGCGTTGTTTCTCGCGGTTGACGATACGGCTGACTTCCGGCACGTCCGGCAGGCGGAAATGGGCCCGATGCTGCAGCATGGGCGGGCCAAAGGCGGTCATCGCGTCGCGGTATTGCACCGCGCTCAGGTCCTCCTGATCCCGGATCACCAGCAGAATATTGTCGAGGAAGGCCTGATAGAGTTCGGCCTTGGTATCCGCGTCGATCGGGTGGGAAAGATCGAGGCCGACGACTTCGGCCCCGAAGGCGCCGTCGAGCGGGCGAATGGTCGGCGAGGGCATGGCAAACTCCCGGATGGATGACTGGCTCAGCTATTAAGATGGCGCGCCGCCTCCGGGGCGGCAAGCAAGCTCAGGGGGCGCGGCCGACCGCGTCGATCAGCGGGCGCAGGGTGTCGGCGGTCTCGATGCCTTGCGCGAGATGGACGATTTCCGACGCCTGGTTCCGGCCGATGGCGCGGGCGCAGCAATCGTGGAACTTGCTCTCGAGACGCGCTTTCGGGAACCAGCGTTCCGGCTTGCCGATGGCCAGCGAAATCAACTGCTCCAGCCGTTGTCCGCCCCGCGTCTCGATGGTGACGACGGAGCCGAATTCGGAATTGCCGGCGACCCGCTCGTCCAGCTCCATGCGGACTTTCTCGACCAGGCCCGAGCCGTTGATGCGCGGGACGGCGCTGTCCTCGAAGGTCGCGAGGGTCACGTCGCCGTCGAGCAGCGCCGCCGCGATGCAGTAGCCCATGCAGAACTTGGCCTCCAGACCGTTCGCGGCGCGGTCGTAGACCATCGGCTCGAAATGCATTTCGGTGACGCCGATGCGGATGTCGGTGATCGCGGCGAGGCCACCCTCGATCCGGTCGCGCAGGTTCACCGCCGCCTCGATGGACGGGTGCGCGGCGCCGCAGGCGGGGTAGGGCTTCAGGCCGAGGCCGAATTCGGTGAGGATTTCCAGCGGATCGCCCCAGGTCTCGAAATGCTCGAACGCGATATTGCCGTGATGGTTAAAGACTTCGGCAAAGCCATAGGGATGCTCCAGAATTTCCGTGCTGGCGCTGACGCCTTCGCGCGCCATCAGGGCCGCGAGCACGCCGTTCCGCGCCGCGTAGCCCACATGCAGGGGCTTGGTCATGGTGCCGAAATTGGCGCGCAACCCGCTGGCCGCCGATGCCGCGAGCGCCAGGGCCCGGGCAAAGGCGTCCGCGTCGAGGCGCAGCATCGCGGCCGCCGTCGCCGCCGCCCCCATGGTCCCGAAGGTGGCGCTGGCGTGCCAGCCGTTCTTGTAATGCGCGGTGTTGAGGGCACGGCCGAGCTTGCTCACCATTTCAATGCCGAGAATGTAGGCGGTGAGCGCTTCCGCGCCGCCGACGTCCTCGAAGGCGGCGGTCGCCAGCATGGCCGGGACGATGGACGCCCCCGGATGCGCATAGGCGGGATGGGTGACGTCGTCGTAATCGATGGCGTGGGCGAGCGCGCCGTTGTAGAGCGCGGAGTCCTGCGGCGATGCCTGCCGGCCGGTCGCGGCCAAGGGGGCGGTCGGCGTGCCGGGCCGCGCCGCGGCGTCGAAGACGATCCGGCCGAGCATGCCGGCGATGGGCTCGCCCGCCCCCGCGATCATGCAGCCGAGACAATCGGTGATCGCGTCGACGGCCATGTTGCGCGCCGTCTCGGGAAAGGTCCCGCCGCGGCTGGCGCGCGCAAAATCGACAAAGCCCTTGGTCGCCTGGGTCATGGCATTGCGGCCTCTTCCGTCAGGCTACCAGCCGAGTTCTTCGCGGATTTTCACGAAGGTCTCGAGATGCCGGTCGTGGTCGCCCGCGAAGCGGATCATCAGATGGTTGGCGCCTTCGTCGACATAGGCTTTGAGCCATTCCGCCGCCCCCGCCGCCGGCCCGCCATAGCCCGCCTGGCGCTTGCGCAGGCCTTCGGCGGGCACGCTGTAATAGCTCTCCAGGAAGGCGTTGAGGGTGTTGTTGGCCTTCTCCGCGTCGTCGTCGATGGAGAGGGTGAGGTAGATGGCACCGTCGAACCCGTCGCGGCTGCGACCGGCGGCATCGAGATGGCCCAGCACCTCGCGCCATTGGCTGCCCCAGACCTTGGTGTCGCTCGGCCCCGAGGGAAACCAGCCGTCGAAATGTTCGGCCGCGCGTTTCAGGCTCGCCGGCGCGGAGCCGCCGCCCCAGATCGGCGGGCCGCCCGCCTGTACCGGGGTTGGGCCGACCGTTGCCTGGTGCATTTTCCAGCGGCCGTCCCAATCGACCGGCTCCCCGGACCAGAGCGCCCGGCAGAGCCGCAATCCCTCCATCATCCGGCCGACCCGCTTCTCGAACGGCACGCCGACGGCCTCGAACTCGGCGCGGATCGACGGATTGTCGGCGGCAATGCCGACGCCGAGGATGACGCGCCCGTCGCTTACCTGGTCGAGTGTGGCCACCTGATGGGCGAGGACGACCGGATTGCGCAGCGCCGGGAGCAGCACGGCGGTACCGAGCTTGACCGTCTTGGTACGGCCCGCGACGCCGGCCAGCAAGGTGATCGGCTCGTGGCGCGGCTTGGCGATGATCGAATCGCCGATCCACACGCTGTCGAACCCAAGGTCCTCGGCCTTCTCGCCGAGGGTCAGCAGCGGCGCCGCCTCCGGGCGCCCCTCCATAACGGCTTCGCGGGTGGGCAGCAGATATCCGATTTTCGGGGGCATGACAGCGATCCTCTGATTATTTGATTTCGGACAGGAGCGCCGGCGCGGTGACAAGCTGACGCACGCCGTGCGAGTGATTTTCCTTAAACGGGTTTGCCTTGCACCAGTTATGCAGCGAGGCGATATCGACTTTCGCACAGGCGGGCCGAACGCTCCAGGTGACCTGCAGCGGGGAGCATTTTTGTTCGGTATATTTCGGGCCGGTCGTGGAGCCCTGGAAGACGACGGGAGTGCCGGTGCCGGATGGGATCGCCTTCGCCTGATGGAAGCCGTCGGCGCTTTTTCCGCCATAGGCAAAATCGCCGAAGTTCAGCGCCCGACTGTCGTTGACCACCAGAAAGACCTGAGTTTCGACCCGCAATTGCGGGTTGGCGCATTTTTCCGACAGGCAGGCACCGAGGCCTTCGCCCGGCTGCACCGCGCAGGAGGAATGGACCCAATGGACTTCGATCGTGTCGCCGGGCTTGATGCCGTGGCAGGCGCCGTGGCCGTTGCTCGGATCGGCGAGTTCCGCCTTGCTCAGGCTGTCCGTCTCGTTGCACTTGAATCCGCCGTGTTCGCCGCTCCCCGCGGAGACCGAGAAGCCCGGGCCTTTGTGTTCGGCATTGGTGTGCGTGTGGATGTTGCACAAATTCAGTTTCGAAGCGGGCGGTGCAATTGTGAACACGCGGGCGTTCGTGCCCGCCGTGCTTGCGATGTCCCTGGGCGTCTGAGGGCCATAGCCCTGGCAGATCTCCGCAGCGTCGGCAGGGCTTGCGAGAAACAACGCTACCGCCAGCAGCGCAAAGCAACTATTTCCGACTTTCTTCATGACTCGTTCGATCCTCTGTTGAAGCGTTCGCCCCTCGACGCGAAACGGTATCTCCGTAGCGCGCGGTTGGCTATACGAAACTTACGATATCGACGCCGCTCGCCGCGATCTCAGTACGGCACGCCGCCTTCGATGGTGCAGCGCTGCATGACGCGGCGCAGTTCCGGCGGGTAGTCGAAGCGGGCCTTGTGCTGAACCGCGCAATTGTCCCAGATCAGCAGGTCGCCGACCTGCCAGTCGTGGCTGTAGCGGAATTCGGGCTTCTTCAGATGCTCGAACAGGAAGGCCAGCAGCTCGCGGCTTTCGTCTTCCGGCAGGCCGTCGATCCGGTGGGTATAGCCGTCGCAGACATAGAGGCATTTCCGGCCGGTGCGCGGATGGGTGCGGAAGATCGGATGCACCGCGTCGTCCGGGAATTTTTGCAGTTCCTCGTCGCTCAGGACCGGGCGTTTGCCGAATTCGTGCGCCTTGCGGTTCCACATGAAGCGGTAGCCGTTGCGCGCTGTCTTCCCCTCCAGCTTCGTCTTGATCTCCTCGGGCAGGGCGTCGTAGGCGGCCGTGGCGCTGGCGAACTGGGTGGCGCCGTAGCTGACGCCATCCTTCGCGGGCACCTCCAGCGCGTGCAGCAGGGTAAGGTCGCTCGGCGTCTTCAGATAGCAGAGATCGGAATGCCAGTAGCGCCCGGCGTCGTGCGAGCCGAGCGGTACGCCGTCATTGCTGACGTTCGTGACCCAGAAGATTTCCGGAAGGTCGCCGTTGTTGGCCTCGGCCCGGACGTTCACCTGCGGCGCTCCGAAGCGCCGCGCGAAGCGCACAAGGTCCGCCGACGGCAGATCGACTTGGCCCCGGACCACGACGACGGCGCGCTCGGCCACCGTGTCGGCGATCGCGCGGAAGTCAGCGTCGCCGACCTCCGTCGCGAGGTCGGCGCCGTCGATCGCTGCGCCGATGGGGCCTGGGGGCCGGGATATGTCGAGTGTGCTCATAGGATTCTCCCCGAAGGAATGTGGGTCCGCCGGGGCCGCTGGAAAGTGACAGGCGCGCGCCTTTCGAGATTGACCGTCCCGGCGCGGCGTCTACCCTTTTAGTCGGCTCAAACAAGGCATATTCCCCATGATCGACAAACCCTTCGGCGAGATGAAAGTCGGCGACAGCAAGATTTCGACCGGCCGCACCATTACCGAGACCGATATCGTTAATTTCGCCATGTTCATGGGCAGTTGGCTGGAACTGCAGACCAACGACGAGTTCGCGCGCCACACCAAGTACGGCAAGCGCATCGCCCAGGGCCCGATGGTCTATACGGTCGCGGTCGGGCTGCTGGGCTACGACGGGGAAATCCTCTCCGCGCTGTCGGGCGTCGACCGGATGCGGATGATGGCACCGACATATGTCGGCGACACGCTCTGGGCGAAGGGCGAGATCACCGACCTGGTCGACCGAGGTCCCGAGCACGAGGACGGCCTTGTGATCGTGAAACTGGAAGCCGTTAATCAGCGGGACGAAGTTGTCATGGCATGCGACCTGCGGCTTGTCTGCCGCAAGACTCGCCTGAAATCGCCGGTTGGCCCCGGCAGAGATAAATAGAACAAGGAGAAAACAAATGGCTGGCCTCTACTACGAGGAATTCGAGATCGGGATGGAGTTCAAGCACGCGCTCACCCGCACGGTTACCGAGACCGACAATCTGATGTTCTGCGCGATGACGCACAATCCGCAGCCGCTGCATCTGGACGAGGAATTCTCCAAGGGCACCGAGTTCGGCCAGCGCATCGTGAACAGCCTGTTCACCCTGGGTCTGGTCATCGGCGTCTCGGTCGACGACACGACCTTGGGGACGACCTTCGGCAATCTCGGCATGAACGACGTCCGCTTCAAGAATCCGGTTTTCCACGGCGATACGCTCCGCTCCATCACCAAGGTGATCGAAAAGCGGGAATCGAAATCGCGCCCGACCGGCGGCCTCGTGGTGTTCGAGCATTACGGCTACAACCAGCGGGACGAGGAAGTCGCGTTCTGCACCCGGACCGCCTTCATGATGAAGAGGCCGGTATGATTATCCGCTCGTGGCTGTTCGTGCCCGGCGACAGCGAACGCAAGCTGGAGAAGGGGCGCGAGAACGAGGCCGACGCGCTGATCCTCGATCTCGAGGATTCGGTCTCGAACGACCGCCAGGACATCGCCCGTACCATGGTGCGGGAATACCTGCAGAAACATACCGACCGGACGCGCCAGAAGCTCTATGTCCGCTGCAATCCGCTCGACACGGAGCTGGCGCTGCCGGACCTGGCGGCGGTGATGCCGGGCAAACCGGACGGCATCTGCCTGCCCAAGGTCTATTCGGCGCAGGAGGTGAACACGCTCTGCAATTACCTCTCGGCCCTGGAGGCGCGGGAAGGGATCGAGCAGGGCAGCACCAAGATCCTCTGCGTCGCAACGGAGACAGCGGCCTCGGTGCTGACCTTCCACACCTATCTCGACGGGGTCAGCGACCGCCTGGTGGGCCTCACCTGGGGCGCGGAGGATCTGGCGGCGGCGCTCGGCGCCAGCGACAACCGCGGCCCCGACGGCGAGTACGACGACGTCTACAAGCTGGTGAAGTCGTACTGTCTTGCGACCAGCCGCGCCATCGACGTGCAGCCGGTCGGCGTGCTCTGGACCAACTTCCGCGACGGCGAGGGGCTTGAGGCGGATTGCCTGCGCGACCGCAAGGCGGGTTTCGTCGGCAAGATCGCCATCCACCCGGCACAGCCGCCGATCATCAATAAGGCTTTCACGCCCTCGGCAGACGAGATCGCCTTCGCGAAGAAGGTCGTCGACCTGTTCGAGGCCAATCCCGGCATGGGCACGGTCGGCCTCGACGGGATGATGCTCGACATGCCGCACTTGAAACAGGCGCGGAACACGCTGGAACTGGCGGAGCAGATCTCGGCGATGGAAGGCTAGCGGCCCTCACCCCGACCCTCTCCCGCCGGCGGGAGAGGGAGAAGTGAAGAAAGTCCCTCTCCCGCGAGCGGGAGAGGGAGGGGCTCGCCGCAAAGCGGTGGGAGGGTGAGGGTGAGTTGCGTCGTCGGGCGCCTGAAGTCGCCTGTTCCCGCTTTCAATCTTCGTCATTCCGGACATCCGCAGGATGATCCGGAATGATGGGCCGAGCCTCGCGTCCCGTTCGCCGGTCGTCCGTTATGCCCAGGCGATAATTCCGGATTCGCTTCGCGCCCCGGAAAGACGCAAGTTTCTTCGTCGTTCCGGACATCCGCAGGATGATCCGGAATGATGGGCCGAGCCTCGCGT
>JAYPOZ010000026.1:34122-44206 GCA_038131165.1 Rickettsiales bacterium
CCCCGGAATGACGCAAGTTTCTTCGTCATTCCGGAAACGCAAAGCGTTATCCGGAATTATGGCCTGAGAAGTCCATCGCAATGACCGCCGCTAAGTGTGGCTCAGGCATTAATTCCGGGTTCCCGCTCAGCGGGTCCCGGAATGACGATATCGGGCAAGGTCCTGCCTTCCCATCCCGGTCTTCGATTTCCGGGGCGCGGCGATCTATATCGAATAAGTCGGCGGGGCGGGGCGATGACGGTGCTCGCCGGCCGAGGCCCCGAACAGAGCAAGGAATCCGAGTCATGAAAAACGCCGCGTTGCAGTCGCTGTTGCCCTTTGCGGGCTGGTCGTCGGACCGGTTGCGCGAGGTCGAGTTCGTCGGCGGGATGGACCCTCTGCTGCCGACCTCGTTCAAGGTCACGGAGACCGGCACGGCAACGCTGGCGGCGGTCGGGCTGGCGGTCTCGGATCTGTGGGAGCTGCGCACCGGACGGCGCCAGAACCTTTCCATCGACACCGGGCATGCCACCGCGTCGCTGCGCAGCACCAAGTACCTGCGGCTCGACGGCGCCAAGGTCGATACGGAACGCAATACCGTAATGGGAATCTACCCGGCCAGGAATGGCCGGTGGAGCTACCTGCACTGCAACTTCCCCCATCACCGGGCGGCGGCGCTGAAGGTGCTCGGCGTGCCGGAGGACCGGCAGGCGGTCACGGAGGCGGTGGCGAAATGGGACGCGCAGGAACTGGAGGAAGCGATTATCGCGGCTGGCGGGGCCGGCGGCATGGTCCGCAGCGCCGCCGAATGGGCGGAGCATCCGCAGGGCCGCGCAGTCGCATCGCTGCCCCTGATGGAAATCGTGAAGATCGGCGACAGCCCGCCCGAAGCCCTGCCGGACGGCGAACGACCGCTCTCCCATCTGCGGGTGCTGGACCTCACCCGTGTTTTGGCGGGGCCCACCTGCGCGCGCGTGCTGGCCGAGCAGGGCGCCGACGTGATGAAGATCAGCGCCCCGCATATCCCCACCATTACCTACCAGGAATACGACACCGGGCTTGGCAAGCTCTCGGCGCATCTCGATCTCCGCGACGAGAAGGAACTTGGGACGTTGCGCGATCTGGTGCGCGATTGCGACGTGTTCTCGCAAGGCTACCGGCCGGGCACGCTCGCCGGTCGCGGCCTTTCGCCCGAGGCGCTTGCGGCGCTGCGCCCCGGCATCGTCTGCGTCTCGTTGTGTGCTTTCGGCCATGAAGGGCCGTGGGCGTCGCGGCGCGGGTTCGATACCGCGGTCCAGGTGGTGAGCGGCATCGCGGCGCGCCAGGGCGAGCTGTATCCCGGCGACGACGGCGCGCCGAAATTCTATCCGCTCTCGGCCATCGACTATCTGACCGGCAATCTCATGGCGTTCGGCGCTATGGTGGCGCTGCGCAGGCGCGCCGTAGAGGGCGGCTCCTGGTTCGTCAGGACGTCGCTGGCCCAGATCGGGCACTGGCTGCAGGCGCAGGGCGAGTTGGCGGCTGGCGATCTCGACGGCGTGGCGGCGGAATTCGAGGCGACGGATATCGAGAAATGGACGACGTCCACCGACACGCCGATGGGCCGCCTGACCCATCTCGCACCGGTCGTGCAATTCTCGGAGACGCCGGCCCGCTGGGCCCGCCCCTCGGTCCCGCTGGGCCACAGCGACCCGGTGTGGCCGGCGCGGTGATGCCGGGTGTTCCGAGAGCGGGACATGCGATAGTGTTCGGGCTGCAACGCATTTGCGGCGAAGTTCTCACAAGGGAAATGATCGAATGATTCTGTATGGCGGTTTTGGCTCTCCTTTTACGCGGCGCGTGGGCACGACGTTGCGGCTCTATAAGTTACCCCACGAACATATCGTGTTGCGCGGCAGCGTCCCCGAAGAGTTGGCGCGCCTGGAGAAGGTCAACCCGCTGGGACGGGTGCCGGCCCTGGAGACGGACGATGGTCGCGCACTGGTGGACAGCGCCACCATCCTCGATTATCTGGACCAATTGGTCGGGCCCGAGCGGGCGCTGACCCCGCCCTCCGGCGACGCGCGGACCGAGGTGATGAACATCGTCGGCATCGCGACGGGCGCCGTCGAGAAATCGATCAATTGTTATTACGAGGAAGGCGTGAACGCCAAACGGCCTGCCGACATGGTCTACCGGCCCTGGGTGGACAGGATGTACGCGCAGACCAGGGACGGCATGCAGGCCATCGACCGGCAGGCGAAGGGGCCGTGGCTGACCGGCGAAAAACTGACCCAGGCGGATGTGTCGGTGGTATGTTTTTGGGATTTCATCGTCAAGAACCGCCCGGCATCGGCCCCCGCCTTGGAATGCCCGAACCTGGAGAAACTCTCCGAGCGGGCCAACGCGATGCCCGAATTCGCCGAGACGATTCCGGGGTAATTTGGGCCGTCTGCCCGTGCCTGGCGAAGCGGCGACGGGCGGAGGCTACGCGGTTGATTTAGGCCGGGACCGCTTTGCCGGTCGCGGGACGAACAAAAGGACCGCCGGCAGCAAACATCGTCAATCCGGAATCGCGCCGCGGTATCCGGAATTATGGCCTGAGACCCACATGCCGACGGCTTTCACAGGCGTCGGCGGATTTCGGGATATCGCCGATTGCGAAAGGTTAATTTTCTATCCTGGAGAACAATGCTAACTGCATTGCAGTCTGGCGCTGGAAGAATTCGACATTTTGTCAATTTTGTGATATGCTTATCTGATGCACGCAATCCGTATCGAAAACGCACACGCCCCGCCCGCTCAGAAAATCGCCCCGAAACGGTATGCTATTACCGCATTTCCACGGTGCATGGGGTCGACCCGCGATTTTTCTATAAGGGGTTACAGCGTTGCTCTATCGCGCCCGCCTTGCCGAAAACAGGCGCGCCCACAGGTCAGTGGTAACCGCAACCGGAACCGTATCTCCATCAACATCCCAAAGAGAAAGCAGGCCCCATGAGCAAGCAAGCCAAGACCGATCCATTGCCCCATATCGTATCGCTGTCGGCGGCGCTGCGGGCGCCGGGGCAGCCCGGCGCGACGTTCAAGGCGCTCGATGCCGCCATGCGCGCGGTGATCGGGCACAAGCTGCTGACCGTGCTGCTCTACCATGCCGACCTGCAGCAGACCGAGCGCTTCTACGCCAGCGACCTTGAGGCCTATCCCATCGGCGGGCGCAAGGAGGTGCGGCCGACGAAATGGACCGAGCAACTGCTGATCGGCCAGCGCTGCTACATCGGCTATAACGCGGCGGATATCGAGCAGTATTTTCTCGACCACGCGCTGATCCATTCGCTCGGCTGCGACGCCATCCTGAACGTGCCCGTGGTCTACGACGGGGTCACGCTGGGCACCGTCAATCTGCTGAACGAGGAGGGGTTCTACGACGAGGGCGACACGGAGATCGCGATGACCCTCGCCAATATCGCCGCTCCCGCCTATCTGCAGGTCGCGGGGCGCAAATAGGCGAGGAGCGCTCCGGGATGACGACAAGATCTGAACACGAGAGGGAAGAACGGCAATGAGCGACATATACAGCGAGCGCAGCTACGGCGAGCGCGAGATCGGCTTCGCGGGCAAGCCCGGCATCGTCGTGGTGGATTTCCAGCGCGCCTTCACCGATCCCGCCATGCCGATGGGGGGTGCCGAGTTGATCGAGCGGGGCGTGCAGAACACCGCGCGGCTGCTCGAGGTGGCGCGGCGCAGCGGCGTGCCGGTGGCCAACTGCTACGTCGCCTTCAACAACGAACGCGAGATGCCGCGCTGGAAGGTGGGCGCGGTGGCCGACCTCAAGATCGGCACGCCGGAGACCGAACTCGATCCCCGGATTGTCGACCCGGCCTATGACGTCGTCGTGCGCAAGACCGGGCCGTCGATCTTCTTCGGGACGCCGGTCGCGAGCTTCATGGCCAAGGAGGGGGTCGAATCCATGATCGTCACCGGCTGTGTGACGTCGGGCTGCGTGCGCGCCTCGATCGTCGACAGTTTCTCGCACGGATTCCGCACCATGGTGCCGGAGGATTGTGTCGGCGACCACGACGCGGGTCCCCACCACGCCAACCTCGAGGATTGCGGGCGGCGCTACGCGGACATCGTCATGGCGGACGACTGTATTGCCTATATCGAGGAGTGGCGGAAGCGGAACGGCTAGGACGCCTGGAGGAGGACCGCACGAGAATGAGCTTCGCGACGCTGCGCCGCTATGTCACGCTGGGAGCGTTGATCGCCTTCGTCGCTTATTTCGGCGTCTGGCAGCTCTATCAGGTCATGTACCCGGCCCTCGGCGTGGGGTGGGCGGCGGCGCTGGGAATCTTCGCCGCCCTCGGGCTCTGCGTGATCGCCCTGGTCGGCGCGATCATGGTGCACACCAGGAGCCTGACGGAGAAGGCGGGACCGCCGGCGGGGCCGGAATAGACGCGTGGATTCCAGCATGAAATACCGCTTCCCAGCAGATCGGGATTGGCCTAATTAAGGTTCTTCTTCACCTCAATCGTTGGGTATGAGAATGATCGCGAATTCGCTAAGCGGGATGCTCTGTCGCGGCTTTGTCCTGTTCGTCTTGTCCGGTTTCCTGACTGGTCTCTTGGGCGGCGTCGCGCATGCCGCGCCGCCGGTCGAGGAGGCGGCGCTGGTGCGCAGCACGCTGATCCAGCCGACCGTCATCGACGGCAACGAATACGCGCTTGATATGCTGATTCTGGCGCCTCCCGGGCCGGGGCCGTTTCCGCTCGCTGTCATCGCCCACGGCTCGCCTCGCAATCCCTCGGCGCGGCGCCGCATGACCACGCTGTCCTTCCTGCCCCAGGCGACGGAGTTCGCGCGGCGCGGCTACCTCACGGCGGTCTTCATGCGGCGGGGCTACGGCCGTTCGGACGGCGAATGGGCGGAAGAATACGGAGAGTGCGATTTCGCCTATTACGCCAAGGCGGCGGCGGAAACCTCGAAGGACATTGTCGGCGTGATCGGCGCCCTGAAGGCGCGGCCCGATGTGGACGCCGGACGCATCCTGGTGGTGGGCCGCTCCGCGGGCGGGCTCGGCGCGGTGGCGACGGCGGCGGCCAATCCGGGCGGGGTTCTCGCAGCCATCAATTTCGCCGGCGGACGGGGCTCGCGCCGTGCCGGCGAAGTCTGCTCGGAGGACGAACTCGTCGACGCCTTCGAGACCTTCGGCGAGACCGCGCGGATTCCGATGCTCTGGGTCTATGCGGAGAACGACGGCTATTTCCGGCCCGATCTGGCGCGGCGGTTCCACGCGGAATTTACCGAAGGCGGCGGTCGGGCGCAGCTGGTCTTGACCGGGCCGTTCGGCGCCGACGGACATACGCTTTTCAGCGGTGCCGGCATTCCGGTTTGGCGGCCGCTGGTTGACGATTTTCTGCGCCAAACCGGCCTGCCCAATTGGGATGCGCCGCCGCCGCTGCCGGCGGTGCCCGACATCGCGCCGCCCCAAGGCCTTTCCGAGAAGGGGCAGGAACACTGGCGGCGCTATCTCGCGGCGCCGGAGAACAAGGCCTTCGTGAAATCCCGGAGCGGCGAACGGTTCGGCTGGCGCTCGGGGCGCAACACGCCGTCGGAGGCCGAGGCGGGCGCGCTGGGCAATTGCCGGGCCGACGACTGCGAGGTCGTCTCGGTCAACGGGTCGGCGCCGAAATGACCGGGAGGGCCGGAGCGGCCGAAGTGAGAGGAAAAAAAAGGGCCGGGCCCCGAAGGGACCGGCCCAGTTCTGCCTGCGAATGTTACCCGGCGGGCGAGCGCCCGTGCCGGGGAACCTCTCTATTCCGCGGCCGCCAGGCTAGGGTTGGCGGCGCGGTGTAGCTCTCGCTCCAGGAAGTCGGCGATGGCGCCGGGGCCCGAGCGCGCGGTGCCCGCGCGGTCCGCGGCGGCTTCCGCTTCCGGGTTGTAGTTGGTGTTGGTGTTGACGTCGTAGGTCCAGGCTTTGCCGTCGTCGTCGACGATCATTTCGATGCCGGCGATGTCGATGCCGTTGGCGGCCAGAAAGCGCTCGTATTTCGCGTGGTTCTCGTGGCGGAAACCCTCGAGGATCTCGAACATCGGCCTTTCCGCCGCGCTCTCGCCGACGGGGCAGAACGCGTCGTCGATGCGGCAGGCCTCGGCGGGGCAGAGCTCGAAGCCCTGGCTGGTGTCGACGCGGACCGCATAGAGGAGGCGGCCGTCGACAAACTCGTTGCGGATGATCGAGCCGTCGGCCGATTTTACATATTGCTGCAGAAGGACCGTCCCATCGCGACCCGCATCGAAGAGATCGCTCTCCAGATAGGCCTGCAGCGCTAGCAGGTCGTTGAACAGTTGGACGCCCAGTCCCTTGCCGCCGCGGTTTGGCTTGAGTATGACGGGCGTGCCCATCTCCTGCGCGGCCTTGAGGATGGCATTGGCGCCGACGGCGACACGGGTGGCCGGGACCGCGATGCCGAGCGCGGCCATCGCGGCGTATTGGCGGACCTTGCTGATCTCGAGGTCGAGCGCCCGTCCCGAATTGATCACCCGGCGGCCGTGCGCTTCGAGCCAGGCGAGGACGCTGGCCGTCAGTTCCGGCGCGAAATCGTGCCCGCGCGTATGGGCGGAAGCGCTCATCCGGTTGTAGAACACCCCGGCCGGCGGCGTGGCGCTCAGGTCGATGCCACCCTCCGCCAGATGCCATTCCGTATAAGGCAAGGCGCGGTCATCGAGTGCCGCTCGGAGCGGTAGTTGCCATGCGTCGTTTTCGTGCAGGATATGGATTTTCATGGGCGGCCGCTTTCATTTTAAACACAATAAAGTATGTTAAATAAGTAATTACGAAAAAATAGTGTATAAAATGGGATATGTAAAATGAAATGTGATGAAAATTATAATACAAATTATATGTGTTAAAATGACAAAAAATCTTCGGGTTTCCCAAAAATTCCCCGACGTGTAGTGTGCTGGAAACCTAAACGTCTGCCACCGAGGACATGCCAATGAGCCAGGTCGGAAATTCCCCCGCGAGCCGGGATATCGCCTATGTGATGCACGGCTATACGGATCACGAAGCGCATAAGGTTCAAGGCCCTCATATCCTGCAGGGCGGGAAGGGCATCTATGTTTATGACGATACGGGCAAGGAGTTCATCGAAGGCATGGCGGGTCTTTGGTGCACGTCGTTGGGCTATGGCGAGGAACGCCTGATCGATGTCGCGACCCAGCAGCTCCGTAAGCTCGCCTACTCGCATCTATTTGCCGGTAAGAGCCACGACCCGGCCATCGACCTCGCCGAACGGCTGATCGAGATGGCGCCGGTGCCGATGTCGAAAGTGTTCTTTAATAACTCCGGCTCCGAGGGCAACGACACGGTCGTTAAGCTCGTCTGGTATTACAACAATGCGGTCGGGCGTCCGGAAAAGAAGAAAATCATCAGCCGGATCAAGGGCTACCATGGAGTCACGGTCGCATCGGCCAGTCTGACGGGTCTGCCGAACAATCATCGGGATTTTGATTTGCCGATCGCCGGCATTCTCCACACCTCCTGCCCGCATTACTACCGGTTCGGGCAAGCGGGAGAGAGCGAGGAGGATTTCGCGACCCGCTGTGCCGCGGAACTGGAATCGATGATCCTGGAGGAGGGGCCGGAGACGGTCGCCGCCTTCATCGCCGAGCCGGTGATGGGAGCGGGCGGCGTGATCGTGCCGCCGAAGACTTATTTCGAGAAAATTCAGGCAGTTCTGAAGAAGCATGATGTCCTGTTTATCGCGGACGAGGTCATTTGCGGCTTCGGTCGAACCGGCAGTATGTGGGGTTGCGAGACCTACGGGCTGAAGCCGGACATGATCACCTGCGCCAAGGCGCTTTCGTCGGCTTATTTGCCGATCTCCGCCGTGCTGATCAACGAGAAGGTTTCGGACGCCGTCGTCAAGAACAGCGGCAAGATCGGTACGCTTGGGCACGGTTATACCTATATGGGACACCCGGTGTCGGCCGCGGTGGCGCTTGAGACGCTGAAGATTTATGAAGAGCGCGATATCATGAGCCATATCGGCGCCATCGCACCGGCGATGCAAAAACGCCTGCAGAGCTATGCGGACCATCCGCTGGTCGGCGAAGTGCGCGGCGTGGGTCTTGTCGGCGCGGTTGAACTCGTGGCCGATAAAGCGACGAAGGATTCCTTCGAGCCGGCAGGCAAGGTTGGTGCTTTTCTGGTCGACCGGGCGAAGGAGCACGGCTTGATCTTGCGTAACATTGCCGATGCCATCGCGTTTTCGCCGCCTCTGGTCATTTCCTCGAAGGAATTGGACTCGGTTTTCGATCGTTTCGACCAAGCGCTGGAAGATACGGTTGCTTTCGCGGCGGGACTATAGGTCGCATCGTCAGGCGGGACCGGTGTGGTATTGATCTGCCGCAACGATTTGTTAAGACTGACGGTATAGAGTGCGGCTTGGAGTGAGCCATGGATTACGAAGCGTTTTTCGCCAAGAAATTAGCCGATCTGCACGACGAAGGCCGGTATCGGACCTTTGCCGACCTGGAGCGGCGGCGCGGCGGGCCGTCGGCGCGTCATCGCGAAGGCGGTCAGGAGCACGACGTCACCGTCTGGTGCTCCAACGATTACCTCGGCATGGGGCAGAACGAGGACGTGCTGGAGGCCATGCGGGAGGCGCTCGACCATTGCGGCGCCGGGGCCGGAGGGACACGCAATATTTCGGGCACGAACCACTATCACGTCATGCTTGAGGAAGAATTGGCCGACTTGCACGGCAAGGAAGCGGCGCTGATCTTCACGTCCGGGTACGTCGCAAACGATACGACTTTGGCGACGCTCGGTTCGATGATGCAATGCATTATTTATTCGGATGCCTGGAATCACAATTCGATGATAGAGGGCATCCGTCACGCCAACACGGAGAAGCGGGTCTTCAAGCATAATGATCCGGCGGACCTTGAGCGCCTGATCCAGCAAGACGACCCGGATCGACCGAAGATGATTGTCTTCGAGAGTGTCTATTCGATGGATGGCGACGTGGCGCCGATCCGCGAGTTCGTCGAGATAGCGGAGAAATACAATGCCATCACCTTTCTCGACGAGGTCCATGCGGTCGGCATGTACGGCGCCGGCGGCGGCATTGCGGACCGCGAAGGGCTGATGGACCGCATTACGATCATCCAAGGCACGCTCGCCAAGGGATTCGGGGTGGTCGGCGGATACATTTCGGGATCGGCCAATTTGGTCGATGTGGTGCGCTCCTACGGGCAGGGGTTTATCTTCACGACGTCGATGCCGCCCGCGGTTGCCGCGGGGGCGTTGGCTAGTATCAAACTCGTCCGGGGAGAACACGGCGAACGGCTCCGGGCACGCCAGCAGGAGCGCGCGGCAAAACTGAAGGGCATGTTGGCACAGGCCGGCATTCCGGTGATGCCGTCCGAGACGCATATCGTGCCGGTGCCCATCGGCGACCCCCGGATGTGTAAGCGCGCCAGCGACACATTGATGGACCGTTACGGCATCTACGTACAACCTATCAACTACCCGACAGTTCCACGCGGCACCGAGCGGTTGCGATTCACGCCGACACCGTTGCACAGCGACGCGGATATGGACCGTCTGGTTGCCGCATTACAGGATGTTTGGAACTCCCTTGCCTTGAAGCGGGCAGCCTGAACTCCCAGATAGAGTTTTGGCGCCACTTGGTGTATAAAGCTCGATATGTACCGCGATAACACTCTCATACCGACAGAGGCCATTCGGTTGGCGGCCCTCGGCGCGTTGATCGAAGGTGAGCGGCGCTATGCAGACCTCGCCAGCGAGATTCGTCATTTTGTCGGCCGCGTTGCCGGCCCCTCGCTCGACCTGTTAGGCACCTCGCTCGAGGTGCTGGGCTACGAGGGCCTAGCCAAGCTGGAAGATCCGGATGGCGAGGGCGGCGCGATGCTGCGCATTACCGAGGAAGGGCGCGCCCAGTTCGTGATGCTAATGACGTCGGGGATTCGGGCGCCGGTTAACGATGTCAGCAAGCTCGTTATTGCTTTGAAGATGCGGTTTCTCGATCTCCTCGACCGGGAAGACCGTTTGGACCAGATTGAGTTGATGCGGGAGATGTCGGAAGGCGAAGTGGCG
>JAYPOZ010000026.1:44216-49410 GCA_038131165.1 Rickettsiales bacterium
CGCTAACGGCGTGTTCTCGAATTGGCTCGATTTCGAAATCGACCAGCTTGAGCAGCGGATCGACTGGCTTGAGAATCTCGCCCAATAGGCTTGCAGGTACAGCCCTTCGCTTAATCTAAAACGCCGCCCCGGGAAATCGGAGCGGCGTTTTGAACTACAATCCGAAGATTTCGGTTTATTCGGCCGCGGCCGCCGCGCCAATCTCTTCATGATAGACGCGCTTGATGGTATCGAGGTTCTTGCCTTCGATCCGCACAAGCTTGGTGGCCCCTTCACGTTTCGGTGCGTGTAGGTCGCCTTCGTTATAGAGATGGGCATCGCCCGGCTTTAGGATGTAGCTGCGCGTCGCCTTGCAGGTCCCTGAATCGTCTTCGGACGCTGGTGCGTCGACGAACTCGTAGTCGAACATTTCGGTTTGGCCGGCAACCTGTCCATAGATCGCCCAATGCGCGCCGTGGGCATGTGGCTTGGACATGGCTTCGCGCTTATAGACGTGCGAGCAGATGGCGAAACCCAAATCGTCGTCCTCGTACAAGATCGTTCTCGGGGCGTCATTGCTCTCAGGGAAATTCTCAGCAACGAACGTGCTGTCGACCAGAACCTTCGACAACAGATCGCGGACTTTTTCGCGTCCCTTGGGACCCGGATCAGCGGCAAGAATGTCGTGACATTCGCTTGCAAACTTCTCAAGTGTGTAACCCATCGCAGACCTCATTTCTTTTGTTTTCTCTTGACGATCAACATAGCCCGAAGCGGATCGATGAAAAACCCCGGATTCGCGCCACATTGTCTGACAGGCATTTTATCCAGGAGGTTTGGCGTGGCAGAAAATCCAGCCGAAGAGCGTGACGACAGTAAAAAGCTCCTTAAATACCGCGAGGACGCACTATCTGCCGTCATGGATGAAGGGCGGCCCGAGGCAGTTGCCAAACAGCATGGAGCTGGGCGCCTGACGGCGCGCGAACGGATCGCCGCACTGTGCGATGCCGACAGTTACCGGGAGATCGGCGATTTCGTCGAACCTGTGCGCGAGACCGAATTCAACGCCAATCTGGTCGCGCCGGCCGATGGCGTGATCGTTGGTGCCGGTCGGCTGGATGGGCAACATGCGATGGTGACAGCGCATGATTTTACGGTTCTGGGTGGCAGTACCGGGGTCGTCGGCGCGCAAAAGACAAACCGTGCGATCACCCTCGCGACGGAACGGGGCATTCCGCTCGTGATGCTGCTCGAAGGAGGTGGGCATCGCATTCAGGATGGACAGGACTCCCGCCATTTTGCGCGCACCACCGGGGTCTTCGAACTCCTGGCGCGGCTATCGGGCTGGACGCCTCTCGTGACCGCGATGATGGGGGTCGGGTTTGCCGGGCCGACGAACTATTCCTCGATGGCGGATTTCGTTGTGATGATTCGTGGACAATCGACAATGGGTCTCGCGGGGCCTGCATTGGTCAAGGCGGGTACGGGCGAGGAAATCGACAAGGAATCGTTGGGCGGTGCGGCCGTCCAGGCCGATCGCAATGGGCTCGCCGATCTGGCCGTCGACAGCGAGGCGGAAGTTTTTACGGCGATCAAGCGGTTCTTGTCGTATTTGCCGCAGAATTGCCGTGCACCTTTACCCATTGTCGATACGGACGATCCGGCGGGACGCCGGGGCGACGAACTGCTCGACATTGTGCCGTCGAACCTGCGCAAACCCTATGATGTCCGCAAGGTCATTGAGGTGATCGCCGACCGCGGCAGCGTCTTCGAGTTGAAGCCGACCTATGCCGCTAATATCGTGACCAGTTTCGCGCGATTGAACGGCCGGCCGGTCGGCGTGATCGCCAATCAACCGATGAAGATGGCAGGCATGCTGGACGCGAAGGCGTGCGAAAAATCGGCGCGCTTTATCGCGCTCTGCGACGCCTATGGCCTGCCGCTGGTTTTCCTGGTCGACGTGCCGGGATTCGCAATCGGTTCCGGCGCAGAGAAATCCGCCCTGGGACGCAAGAGCGGGCGGGTCTTCTATGAACTGGCGCATGCGACCGTCCCGAGGGTCTCGATCGTGATGCGGAAGGGATACGGCGCCGGCTATTTCGCCATGGCAGGCGGGCGCAGTTTCGACGCGGATGCCTGCGTTGCCTGGCCGACCGCCGAAATTTGCGCGATGTCTGTTGAGGGGGCGGTCGATGTCGCCTACCGGCGCGACTACGAGGCCGCCGAGGACCCAGCGGCACGGCGGCAGGAATTGATTGATATCTTCAAAAGCCAGCTCGGTGCCCTGAGGGCGGCGGAGCATTTCGGCATCGACACGGTGATCGACCCCCGCGATACGAGGTCCTTCCTGATCGATACATTCGCGGCCTGCCCGGCGCGCCATCAAAGCAAGCATCCGCCGAAGTTCCGCTCGATCTCGCCGATTTGAAGAAGATCGACGAAAGCCCGCCCGTCCGATCTTAGTAGACGTGCTGTCCGCCGGTGACGAAAACCTCGGTTCCGGTGACGTAGCTGAAATCGGGCGAGCAGAGCTGATAGACGCAGCCAGCCACTTCCTCCGCCGTGCCCATGCGGTGCATCGGGATGCGATTGATCAGCGGCTCGTATTCGTCGCCGATCATTTCCGTCTCGATCTCGCCGGGGGCAACCGCATTGACACGGACGCCGAGCTCGGCGAATTCCACCGCGAGTTCGCGGGTAAGCGCCGAGAGCGCCGATTTCGAGGTCGAATAGGCCGAACCCGCGAAGGGGTGGATCGCATGGCCCGCAATGGACGTGATGTTCACGACGGCACCGCCGCCGGCCTTTGCCCCCCGTCCGAGGGCGGCGGCAAACCCTCGGCAGAGCATGATCGGGGCAAAGAGATTCAACTCGTAGACCTTGCGCCAGCCGTCGATGTCGCCGTTCAGGCAGCCGAGGCGCTCCTTGAACGGGGTCTTCGGCGAGACGGCCGCGTTGTTGATGAGCGCGTTCAGCGGCGTGTCGCCGATCACCTCGTTGGCTTGTTCGATAAAGGCCTTCACGGACTTTTCGTCGGCGAGATCGGTCGGGATGTGGATCGCCCAATTCGGGTCCCGTTTGCAGGCCTCCGGCACGTCATCGCGCGAGCAGGTGATGATGCGCCAGCCTTCATGGGAAAACCGCATCACCGTGGCGTGACCGATGCCGCGGCTGGCACCGGTCAGGACGACTGTTTTCTTTGCTTCGGACATGCCCGCGATACTAGCTCAATCGCACCGCGATGACAGCCCGGAACGCACCCGAGCCTAACGAACGTCGACAATCTGAAACGTCCGCTGGACGCCGTCGTGTTCGGTCA
The DNA here is from genome assembly GCA_038131165.1 of Rickettsiales bacterium. GTDB lineage: Bacteria > Pseudomonadota > Alphaproteobacteria > UBA8366 > UBA8366 > UBA6544. The sequence goes on from JAYPOZ010000026.1 coordinate 47,515, forward strand.
CGGAGACATACTCGCCTTGTTTGAAGACGTGATCGTCGAGGCGGAAAAGCGGTTCGTCGTCGTCTTCCGCATCGGGGTCGTAGTCGAACATCCAGCCGCGCCGCGTATGCACCAGCATGCCGTTCTCGTCGTCCTCGTGCCGCCAGAAGCGCCGCACCGCGCATTCATCCTTGGATTTCTTCCAGGCATCAAGGTCGATGTGGCCGTCTGCCGTCAGCGGGGCCGTGATTTCGTATCCGAATTCGCTGCTGCCTTCCGGGAATTCGGGGCAGCGGGCCAGTTCCAATCGGACTTTCTTGAGTGTCATGTCTGTACCCTGTGTCTTAGTGGATGAGGAGAACCGGGATTTCGGTGAAGTCGAGAATGTCTTGGGTCACGCCCCCCAGCACCTGCTCGCGTAGGCGGCTGTGGCTGTAGGCGCCCATGACCAGCAGGGCGCCGTCGTGCCGCCGGGCGTGCTGGATCAAGACATCGCTGATTTCCTCGTCTCCCGCTTCGATGACGGTCGTGCTGGCCGCGATGCCGTGGGCCGTCAGGTACTGCGAGACCATCTCCAGGTCGGGCGTATCCTTCTCGCCGGTGCTGACCGAGGCGACGGTGACGGAATCGGCTTTCTCCAGCAACGGCAGGGCCGCCGCCAGGGCACGGGCCGATTCCACGCTGTCGTTCCATGCGGCAACTACCTTGTTCGCAAAATTGGGCGACAATTCCGCCGGCACCAAAAGGACCGGCCGGCCGCTTCCCATGAGGATGACTTCGATATCGGCGGCGACGGCCGCGTCGTCTTCGCTTGTGGCGGCGCGCACGACGATCAGGTCGCTGCACCGCGCGTGCAGGCCGAGCAGCCCGTCGCGGTCGCCGGTTTCCTGGCGGTAGACGGCGCTGGCACTGATGCCGCCGGGCTTGGCGCCTTCCAGAAGGCCGGCCTTCTCGCGCCATTTGTCGAACCCGCTGCGGGCCTTGGCCGCCCGCTTCTTGGCCTCTTCTTCGATTCTGTCGATAATCTCCTCGATCACGGCCCCGGACGCCGTGTCGCCGAGAAACGGCAGCGCGGCATCCCCGGATGCCTGCACGTGCAGTGCCTCGATCTGAGCGCCGAAGCGCTCCGCCAGCTTTAGCGCGGCGCTCAACGCCACCGCATCGCCATCTTCGCCGCTTACCGGGACGAGTATCTTTCGAATAGACATGACGTACCAAACCTTCCTATGCGCCTTTGTTGACCTGATCGATAGCAGGAGAGGGGACCAATAAGCTTTGACCTAGGTCAAAATCTCCCTCAGCGTATTGCTTGCCATTCGATCGAGCGGCTGCGACGAATCGAGCCGCAGCCAGCCCTTAGGCGCCGCCGGTTCCTGCGTGAACCGGCGAATGAGACCGACGGTCGCATCGGAAGGATCGTTCGTCCGGCCTTCGATGCGTTCTTCCCGCAGTGCCTGCGGCGCCTGCAGCCAAATACCCGCGAACGGTACGCCCGCTTGGCGCGCGAGACCCTCGATCCGCTGGCGGAACCGGGCGTCGGTGAAGGTCGCGTCTGCGATGACGCTGATGCCCGCCCGCAGCAGGGCTTCGGCTTCGTCGAGCACCCGGTCGTAGGTCCGCGCCGTGGTCTCGCGGTCGTAGGCGTCTTCCGGGAGCCGCTTGAGGATATCCGCGCCGAGCATCTGCTTGCGCAGCACATCCGTACGCAGCAGGACTGCGCCGCACCCGCCGCCGATCTCGGGCGCGATCCGCTGGGCCAGGGTCGATTTGCCCGTGCCGGGGGTACCGCCGACGGCGACCAGTCGAGGCGCCGGCCGCTCGAGGTAGCCGACCGCCTGCGCGAGGAAGTTTTTCGCCTCTGGAATGCGGGACAGATCGCTGCGACCCGAGATCGCCGAGACCTTCGCTTTCACGGCG
>JAYPOZ010000027.1:0-49409 GCA_038131165.1 Rickettsiales bacterium
GTCTCCGCCGGCGTGGTCGGCCTGGATAAGGACGGCAGCATCAACCTGCCCAATCGGCCGGCCTCCGAGCTTCTCGGTGTCGACCTGGATGAATTGATCGGCCAGCGGCTGACGGACATTGTGGTAGAGATGGCTCCGTTGCTAAAAATCGCTGGCCGGAATCGGTCAAGCAGATCGACCGAGGGCGAAATTCACATCCAAAAAGGAAATGAGACTCATACCTTGCTGGTGAGAATAGGGACCGAGCTTTCAGGTGCGGAGATCACCGGTTTCGTTGTGACCTTTGACGATGTCTCACAACTTCTCGCCGCGCAAAGAAAAGCGGCCTGGGCCGATGTGGCGCGTCGCATAGCTCACGAAATCAAGAACCCGCTGACCCCGATCCAGCTTTCCGCCGAGCGGTTGAAGCGTAAATATATCAACGAAATAAAGACCGATCCTCAAATATTCGAGAACTGTACGGATACCATCATTCGGCATGTCGAGGACATCGGACGGATGGTCGATGAATTCTCGAATTTCGCGCGTCTTCCAGCGCCGAAGATGCGAGAGGAAGATGTGACTGACATCTGTCGGCAAGTCGCCTTCCTGTATCGAAATGCACAGCCAAACATCGAGTTCATCGTCGAACTTCCAGCCGAACCATTTCTAGCCGTTTGCGATGGACGGCAATTCAATCAGGCATTGACCAATCTATTCAAGAATGCGGTTGAGGCGATCGAAGGTGGGGACGATGGTGACGGTTCGGGAAAAATCCGATTATCGATGGATTTCAACGACGACTTCCTGTTTGTAATCGTGGAGGATAGCGGTAGAGGATTGCCCAAAGAAAACCGCGAACAGCTGACAGACCCTTATTTTACGACCCGGAAATCGGGTACGGGATTGGGATTGGCGATCGTCCGAAAAATTATGGAGGACCATGGAGGGCGTATCGAACTAAGGGATGGAAGTTTAGGGGGCGCCATGGCACGTCTGATCATGAGCCGCAGATTGAAGGGCAGCGGACCGGAAAGCGACGCCGAAATCGAGGACAGCAAGGCATCACATGGCGTTTGATATCCTGATAGTCGATGACGAAGCCGATATCCGGCATTTGATCGCCGGCATTCTCGAAGATGAGGGCTACGAATCAAGAGAAGCGGGCAACAGCGCCGAAGCGTTCGAAGCCATCCGCAAGCGCCAGCCGAATTTGATCATTTTGGACGTCTGGCTTCAAGGGAGCGAGTTCGACGGCCTTCAAATCTTGGAACTGGTTCGCAAGGAAAGTCCCGGGCAGCAGGTCATCATGATTAGCGGTCATGCAACTTTCGATATGGCGGTCAATGCCACAAAGATCGGCGCCTACGACTTCTTGACGAAGCCGTTTAAGACGGATGTGCTCCTGCACACTGTTGCCCGCGCCCTGGAAACCGTTCGGCTACGGTCCGAAAACGAGGAGTTGCACGAACTTACTGGCGGAAACATCATTGAATTCGCTGGCACTTCCCATGCCGCCAGCCAGACGCGCCAAAAAGTCGGCAAGGTCTCCCAATCCGACAGCCGCGTGTTGATTAGCGGGCCGCCGGGATCCGGCAAGAGCGTACTAGCGCGCCTGGTTCACGAGAATTCGCCGCGCCGCAAAGGCAGTTATGTCGTCTTGAATTGTGCGGGACTAAAGACCGAAAACCTGGACGCCAACCTGTTCGGTACAGAGGCAAAAGAGGATTCGCCCCGCCACATCGGCGTGCTTGAGCGGGCCCATCGAGGCACCTTGGTGCTGGACGAAGTTTCCGATATGCCGCTGGAGACGCAGGCGCGCATCGTCAAGATTTTGCACAATCCGGAATTCAAGAGATTGGGTGGCGACAGCACTGTTCAGGTGGACGCCCGGGTGATCGCAACAACAAACAAGAACTTAAAGGCCGAAATAGAAGCGGGCCGATTCCGAGAAGATCTTTTTCACCGATTGAATGTCGTCCCTTTGGAGGTTCCGGCCCTATCCGAGCGCCGGGAAGACATCCCGGAATTGGCGAAGAAGATCATGGAGCGCGCCGCAACGACAAAAGGCCGGCAGCCGCGGCATCTGAGCGGAGAAGCCCTCTCGGTACTGCAAGCTCACCGTTGGCCCGGGAACATCTGGGAACTGGTCAATGTCATCGAACGCATTCTGCTGGTGGCGCCAAATTCACAAACTGACGCTGTTTCAGGGAGTGATATCTACGAAGCCATTGGGCAAGAGCAAAGCCAGACAGGAGCCACCAGCCGCACAATGGAAATGATGCACTTGCCCCTGCGGAACGCCCGAGAAGAGTTTGAAAAGGATTACCTATCCTTTCATTTGCAGCGGTTTGATGGAAACATCAGCCGGACGGCCGAATTCGTTGGCATGGACCGCGCCGCGCTCCATCGAAAGTTAAAGCTGTTAGGGGTCCACGGAACCTCGGAATGAATGTCTAGAGCTATACTCATACGTTTGGTGCTCGAATGAAGGTCGTTATTTGCGGCGCCGGGCAGGTAGGGTTCAGCATTGCCCGCTACCTTTCGGCAGAAAGCAACGACGTGACCGTCATCGACCAGTCGCCCGAACTTATTGGAAAGGTGAACGAATCGCTCGACGTACAGGCGATTGTTGGCCACGCCTCCCATCCCGATGTCCTGGAAAGCGCTGGAGCTGCAGACGCAGACATGTTGATTGCCGTCACCTTTGCCGACGAGGTGAACATGGTGGCCTGTCAGATCGCGCATTCGATCTTCAACGTCCCGACGAAGATCGCCCGTATCCGGCAGCAAAGCTATCTCGAGCCTATGTGGGCGGATTTGTTTAGCCGCGATCACATGCCGATTGACGTGATCATTTCTCCCGAATTGGAAGTCGCGCGTGCCATCGCCCGCCGCCTGGCGGTGCCGGGCGCGTTCGACATGATACCGCTGGCTGATGACAAGGTCAGGGTGATCGGTGTCCGCTGCGGTGCCGAGTGTCCCGTCATAAACACAGCGCTTCGACAACTCAGCGGCCTTTTCCCCGACCTGCATATCAGCATCGTAGGAATCGTCCGCGACGAGAACGCCTTTGTGCCGAAATCTTCAGATCAAATGCTTCAGGGAGACGAAGTCTATTTTATCGCCGATTCGGAGCACGTGGCACGTGCGCTTGCCACTTTCGGATACGAAGAACGCCAAGAGGCATCGCGTCGCATTACCATTATCGGCGGCGGTAATATCGGTCTGAATCTGGCCCGTTTCATCGAAGACATGGAGAATATTACCGGTCGTATTATCGAACACGAGAACGACCGTGCCCGCCGCATCGTCTCCATCTTGCGCGATACTCACGTCACCCATGGGGACGCGCTCGACACTGAAATACTCGAAGAGACAAATATCCGGCATGCGGATACGGTCGTCGCGGTCAGCAATGATGACGAAACCAATATCCTCGCCTCTTTGCTCGCCAAGCGATACGGAGTCGAAAGAACTATTGCGCTGGTCAACCGCGATACCTACACGCCGCTGGTCACGACGTTAGGAATCGATGTCCTCGTCAATCCAAGAGCGATAACGGTGTCGACAATCCTACAGCACATCAGACGCGGCCGCATTCGCTCGGTCCATTCACTGCGCGACGGGTTTGCCGAAGTCATCGAAGCCGAGGCGCTCGAGACGTCACCACTGGTGGGCACGCCGCTCGGCGAGGTTTCGCTGCCCGAAGACGTCATTATCGGCGCGATCGTCCGCGATGGGGAAGTGATCATCACAAAACCGGCGACGGTGATAGAGAGCGGTGATCGGATTATTCTTCTCTCGGCTGCACATTCGGTGAAGAAGGTCGAGAAAATGTTCTCCGTCAGGCTGGAATTCTTCTAATCAAACACACGAGATGGAGCCGACATCGAATGACGAGACTTGCTTACGTTAACGGTCGGTTCGTGCCGCATACGGAAGCCGCGGTTCATGTTGAAGACCGCGGATATCAGTTTGGCGACGGCGTGTATGAAGTCGTGACGGTGGTTCAAGGGCGTTTGGTCGATATAGACGGGCACTTAACGCGTCTCGGCAGGTCTCTCGACGAATTACGAATCGATTGGCCAGTGGCCCCGCGGGTTCTCGGCATTTTGATCCGTCAACTGCTGTTGAGGAACCGGGTAATCGACGGCCTCATCTATTTGCAGGTTACCCGCGGCGTTGCACCGCGAGATCATAAATTTCCCAAGGACGCCAAACCGTCGCTTGTCATGACGACGCGCAAGACAGCTCTCGACCGCTCGCCAAACCTTATTAGGGGCGTCAAGGTCATCACCATTCCCGATATCCGGTGGCTGCGATGCGATATTAAGTCGACATCCCTGTTGCCTAATTGCTTGGGGAAGCAAGCGGCGGCCGAAGCCGGCGCCTATGAGGCCTGGCAGGTCAATGACGAAGGGCTGATCACGGAAGGCACATCCTCCAACGCTTGGATCGTCACCGCCGACGGCGAGCTGGCGACGAGGGCGCCAAGCAGCGAAATCCTGAATGGAATCACACGTTTGACCATTATAGATATCGCGCGTGAACAAGGAATAAAGTTCGCGGAACGCCCCTTTTCCGTGGCGGAAGCTAAGGAGGCGAGAGAGGCGTTTACCACTAGCGCAACCTCATTCGTGACGCCTGTGGTTCGCATCGATGATGCTGAGATTTCCGATGGGAAACCTGGCCCGTTAACCCGTGCGCTGCTCGATGGTTACCGGGATTATATTGAGCGCCTCGCAGCAATCGCATAGCGGTTTCGTTCAATTTGCCGTCCCTATTTCAGTTTTGAGCTATTCTAATCCTGCTATATAGTTCAGACTTGTTACGCAAAATAAACGAGACTCCGGATTTCCACGCCGGGGCAAAACAGGGCGCAGCCATGTCTAACGAAAAAAATCAAAATTTGCAGGATGTCTTCCTAAACCATGTGCGCAAGGCAAAAGTGCCGGTGACCGTATTTCTAGTGAATGGGGTTAAATTGCAGGGCATTATCACGTGGTTCGATAATTTTTGCGTGCTGCTCCGCCGCGACGCGCATTCGCAGCTGGTGTACAAGCATGCGATCTCGACCATAATGCCGGCACAACCGGTCCAACTGTTTGAGCCGAATCCGGGCGAGGACGAGTGTTGAGGTCACGCCTTACTGCATGAACGCCAAGCAGGGCATGAACGGAAAATCCGCCACGACGGCCATGATCGTCGTGCCGGATTTTGGCGCACGGCAGACCGATGCCGATGCGCATGAGCGAAAACTGGACGAAGCCGTAGGCTTGGCAGAAGCTATCGGACTGGATGTTGTTCTGGCGACGGTCGAGCGGGTTACCAGAATTCGCCCAGCCACTTTGTTCGGCTCCGGGAAGACGCAGGCACTCGGCACCGAAATCTCAAAGAACGATATCGACATCGCAATCGTCGATCATCCGCTTTCGCCAATTCAGCAGCGCAATCTGGAAGTGGAATGGCACTGCAAGGTTCTCGACCGAACCGCATTGATCCTGGAAATTTTCGGTGCCCGCGCCCGGACGCACGAAGGGCGCCTGCAGGTGGAACTGGCGGCACTGCAATATCAGCGCTCGCGCCTCGTACGAAGCTGGACCCACTTGGAGCGTCAACGCGGCGGTTTCGGGTTTCTCGGTGGCCCCGGCGAAAGTCAGCTTGAGATCGATCGTCGTTTGACCGATCAGCGCATTTCGAAGTTGAAAGGCGAGATCGCCAATATCAGGAAGACCCGGACCCTTCAAAGGTCCGCTCGGCAACGCAACTCGTTGCCTACCGTCGCCCTGGTCGGATATACGAATGCCGGTAAGTCGACCTTGTTCAATCGCCTGACGGTATCCGACGTTGTCGCTCAGAATATGCTGTTTGCGACGCTGGACCCGACGATGCGGGGAATGACGCTCCCGTCAGGTCAGGAGATCGTGCTCTGCGATACTGTCGGGTTCATCTCGGAATTGCCGATGGAATTGGTCGCATCGTTTCGCGCCACTCTGGAGGAAATCGTCGAAGCCGACCTCATTCTGCACGTGCAAGATGCGGCGTCGCCAGACGCGCTTGAGCAACGCCGGACGGTTGTCAGCATTATCGACGACATCGTCGAACGGGATGACGTGCGGATGATCAATGTACTGAATAAGGTCGATCTTGTGGATACGGAGAACCGGGGAAGCCTGACCAGCAATCTCCCGGGGGAGAGCATTTGCATCTCAGCGGAGACGGGCGAGGGCTGCGACGCTCTGCTAGCCCTTTTGGATCGCGAGTTTTTAAGCCGGCGACAGGTATTTACCTACCAGATACCATCCGAGGACGGTGCCGCCTTGGCATGGCTTTATTCGCACGGAGAAGTTATAAGTCAGCAGTCCGACGATATGGCAAATATCATCAAAGTCGCCTTGCAATTGCCCGATGCTGGCCGTTTCCAGCGGCGTTTCCACGTAGATCCGGTTTAACGAATGTCGCGCTCGAGAACATTACACGCTCACCACGAAGGGCGAGAGCATTAATGGTAATCGATCCCGAACGCGTGGTCGCGATCATCCGTGAGACGGCCGAATTGGACATCCTCCCGAGATTCCAGAAACTGGCCGAAGCGGATATCATGGAGAAGGCGCCCGGAGATATCGTGACCGTCGCCGATTACGATGCCGAGAAACGGCTCACGCGACTGCTCGGTGAAATGGCGCCCGGCGCCGATATCCTCGCGGAGGAAGCGGCGTCCCGCGATGCGCTTGAGCTTGACGATTACCACACAGAGGACGCGACCTGGCTGATCGATCCCGTCGACGGTACCCGCAATTTCTCGAAGGGCGAAACCCCGTTTGCCGTTGTGATCGCTTATGTCGCCGGCGGGCGGGTCGAAAATGCATGGATTCATTTGCCTGTTGAAAATCAGACGCTCGTCGCGGAAAGGGGAAGCGGTGCGTTTATCCACGGTGGCGAGCGTCTACAGGTCGAGCATGAAGACGACCTCGCCGCGATGACCGGACTGGTCAATCTGCGGGCACTTGGAGATCACGTGCCGACGGAACAGGTCAAACAGCGCGCGACAACCTTCCTGGAACTCAAGAATCACCGCTGCGCCGGCTTCGATTTCGTCCAATTGGCCAAGGGCAATAAGCATTTCTCGCTCTATCGCCGGCTCTGGCCTTGGGATCATGGGGCAGGATCATTGATCTTCAGCGAAGCCGGCGGGCATGTCGCGCGCGTCGACGGTCGCCCCTACCGCCCTCTGGAGCGCGCCTGGGGCTTGCTCTGTGCAACCTCCGAGCGCTCCTGGCAGGACATACACGACCACCTCGCAACCCCTAATTAAGGCGTATTCCAAGGAGACATCGCATGGCGAAAGTCGCATTTATCGGATTGGGCGTGATGGGCTATCCGATGGCCGGCCATTTGAGCAAGGGCGGGCACGAAGTCACTGTCTATAACCGTACTTCCGCCAAGGCGGCAAAATGGGCGAAGAAATTTGGTGGCAAGACCGCCAAGACGCCTCGCGATGCTGCCAAAGGGAAAGAGTTCGTCTTCGTATGTGTCGGCAACGACGATGATCTGCGCAGCGTCGTGCTGGGCGACAAGGGCGCGCTTGCGGGCATGGCGAAAGGCACGATCCTGGTCGACAACACGACCGCGTCCGCCAATGTCGCGCGGGAACTACACGCAACCGCGCGCAAGGCAGGCGTCGGATTCATCGACGCCCCTGTCTCCGGCGGGCAAGCCGGAGCGGAAAACGGCGTACTGACCGTCATGTGTGGTGGCAGCAAAACTCATTTCGGGAAAGCGGCGCCTGTCATCGATTGTTATGCGCGCCAAGTGACGCTGATCGGCGGTCCCGGTTCCGGCCAACTGACTAAAATGGTGAACCAAATCTGCATTGCCGGCTTGGTGCAAGGGCTATCGGAAGGCGTCAATTTTGGCCTCAAAGCCGGGCTCGACATGGACAAGGTGATCGATACGATCTCAAAAGGGGCCGCCGGATCCTGGCAGATGGACAATCGGGCGGAAACCATGTGCGCGGGCAAGTTCGACTATGGTTTCGCCGTCGACTGGATGCGCAAGGACTTGGGCATCTGTTTCGAGGAGGCGAACGCAAATGGCGCGCGGTTGCCCGTAGCCGCGCTCGTCGATCAGTTCTACGCCACGGTCCAGGCGCGGGGCGGCAAGCGCTGGGATACGTCCGCGCTCATTCATTTGCTGATGAACGACTAGTCCTCGGCGCTTTCATTCCGTTTTACGGTCGCCCAGGCCTGCTCCAACGCAGGTAGGGCGGCCTCGCGGACCGTGCCGCCGGCGGCCTCGATCTCCGCTTCCATCGCCTTGAACCGCCGCTGAAACTTAAAATTGGCCCGCCGGAGAGATTCTTCGGGTTCGACGCCGAGGTGGCGCGCGAGATTGGCTGTGGCGAAAAGAAAGTCGCCCATTTCCTCGCCAATATCGGCGGCATCGCCGGAGGCCACCGCCGTCCGCAACTCGTCCAGTTCCTCTTGCATCTTGTCGATCACATCCTTCGAGTCCGGCCAATCGAAACCCATCCGTGCCGCCCGTTTGCCGATCTTTCCGGCCCGCATGAGGGCGGGCAGGGCGGCCGCCACGTCGATTTCATGCGCGTTTGCCGCAGCACGCTCTGCCGCCTTCAAAGCCTCCCAGTTCGCCGTCTGCGCCTCGGAGGTTGCGATTTCCTGATCGCCGAAGACATGAGGGTGGCGTTCGACCATTTTCTCGCAGATTGACCGCACGACGTCCGGAAAAGCAAAACTGCCCGTTTCCTCCGCCATGCGGGCATGAAAGACAACCTGCAGCAACAGATCGCCCAATTCCTCCTGTAGTGCCGGCATATCGCCGCAGTCTATGGCATCCGCTACCTCGTAAGCTTCCTCGATCGTATAGGGCGCGATGGTCTCAAAGGTCTGTTCCACATCCCACGGACAACCGCCGACCGGCGCGCGCAATCGCGCCATGATGCCAAGTAATCGGTCGATTTCGTGAGTCATGACCCAAAATCCTGCGTGTTTGCCGACGGGATGCCTACGCTTGCGAACCTAGCCATCCAAAGAGAATGCGCAACGCCTCTTTTGCGGGTACCGTTGGATCCATAACGATCTTGCGGAAATCGGCACAAGGAATACCTTAAAGGAGAGGGCGAAGCCGTCAGCTTTGCTTGTTTATCACTAATGGCCTCATACACTTTTCGGATCACGACAAAGAGGCGCGAAGATTGCTTGCGCTTTTGGAGAAAACCCGCGAACTTGACCAGAAATTGTACTCTTGATTGAATGGTATGACTGATAACACAATAGATTGGCGCTCAGACATCTACGACGTCTTGCGTGAGCAAAACATCGAACAAGTCTGCTACGTCCCGGATGCCGGGCACGCGGCACTAATCCGCTACTGCGAGGCGGACAACAGCATGACCGTCGTCGGCCTGACCACCGAGGAAGACGGCGTCGGCGTGATGACCGGCGCCTGGCTTGGCGGTCAAAGGGGCGTATTGCTGATGCAGAGCAGCGGCGTCGGCAATACGATCAATGCCTTGGCGATGCCGAATGCCTGCCGAATTCCTTTCGTTACCATCATCTCGATGCGCGGCGAATGGGGTGAGTTCGTGCCGTGGCAGATTCCGATGGGGCAGGCGACGCCACAGGTTCTGGAAGCGATGGGGGTCGTCGTCCTCCGGGCGGATGCGCCGGAAGACGTGCGGGAAACCGTACAGGCCGCCATTCGTATGGCCTTCGACGGCAACCGCCAAGTCGCGGTCCTATTGTCGCAAAAGCTTATCGGTACTAAAGATTTCCGTGCCAAAAAGAGGACGCTATGACCGGAACCATCAGTCGCGCCGAACTGGTCGCCAGTCTGCTGGCAGAGCGCCCGGACAATCTCTTGGTCGTCTGCGGCCTCGGCTCCAGCACCTACGACGTCGCCGAAGTCGATGACAACCCGAAAAATTTTTACCTTTGGGGCGGCATGGGGCTGGCGGCGTCCGTCGGCCTCGGCGTCGCGATCGCGCAGCCGGAGAAGCACGTTCTGATCGTCACAGGCGACGGCGAAATGCTGATGGGGCTCGGCAGCCTGTCGACCGTCGGCAATGCACCGCCCCGGAATTTCGGCATTCTGGTGCTCGACAATGGCCACTATTCGGAGACCGGTGGGCAGCCGACCCACACGTCAGCCGCAACCGACCTGGCCGGCGTGGCGGCACAATGCGGTTTTGCCCGAACCAAGACCATTACCGACATGGGCGAAGCCGCGGATGCAAAGGCAATGCTGCTCAGCGACGGCCCTTCGTTGGTTGTCGCCAAGGTCGCGCTCAAGACCTACGACACCATTGTCGAGCCGCAAACCCGCATGGGCTACTACGTCGCCGCGCGCTTTCGCATGGCGGCGACGGGCAGGGGTGAGGACGCTCTTGATCGGTAAAAATAAGACGCGCGCGCCGGCCCGCGCGTCGTCCCGCCGGAAATGGGTGCAGTCACGTCACCCGACAATTGGTCTATCTAAACGCCATGTCTAAGTGGCGTGATCATTGGCGACGGCGGGCTCGATCTTTCCTACGGCCTAATTTTAGATTTTTTGGCGTGAGGTCGTGGCTGTACGGCAAACGGGCGTTAAGGGCCTCAACGCTGATAGGAAGGACCTGAGAGCGGATGAAAGCACTGTATCATTCAGGCAACATTATGTCGCATAATGTATATTATGGGAAATATTTATTGGCGAATATCCAGTACCATACCGTCATATGCGGGCTCGATACCGGTGGGCAGTTTATCCTTGAGCGTCTGGTAATCCAGCCAATGGCTCATATGCGTGAGCACTACCCGTCGCGGCCCGAGCCGTTCGGCCCACCCGAGCACCGTCTCGAGGTTCGCATGGGTCTTATGCCATTCCTCGCGCAGACAACCGACGACCCAGGTCTCGACACCGGCCAGACACTCGAAGGCCTTATCGTCCAGGACGACGACATCGGTCGAATACGCAAACGAGCCGAAACGTAACCCGAGGGTCTTCGAGAACCCGTGATCCTGTTCGAACGGCAAAACCGAAACGTCCCCGATCTCCAGCGGACCGTCGATCGCCTGCCAGTGCAACACCGGCCGGTAGTAATACCCTGTCCTGGAATAATCGATGAACGGCTCGAACGCATAGCCGAACCGGCGATTTAGCTCCTCAAAGCTCGCGGCCGCGCCATAGACGTCGAGCGGCGCTCCAATGACATTGTTGACCCACCGCAACTCATCGATGCCATGGCAGTGATCCGCATGCACGTGGGTAAACAGGACCGCATCCAAATGCGCGACTTCCGCATCGAGGAGCTGAGCGCGGCAATCCGGCGAGACATCGACGAGAATTCGGGTGTTCCGGTCCTCTACCAGGATCGAGGCGCGGCGGCGGCGATTTCTCGGGTTCGCCGGATCGCAGTTTCCCCAATTCGCGCCGATCAGCGGCACACCGCCCGACGCGCCACAGCCCAGGATCGTAACCTTCATGCGCCGTCCGGCCGCGCGGCCCGGGTAAACAGACGAAAGAAATTCTCAGTCGTGCGTTCCGCGACGGCATCCGGACTCAGTTCTTTCAACTCAGCCATTCGAGCCGCCGTGAACGTCACGTAGGACGGCTCGTTCCGCTTACCGCGCTTCGGCACCGGCGCCAGATAAGGCGCATCCGTCTCGACAAGCAAGCGATCCATCGGCAGCCGCGCCACGGTCCGCTGCAATTCTTCGGCGCTCTTGAAGGTCAAAATCCCGGCGACGGAAATATAAAAGCCCATTTCTATTGATTTATCCGCAACTTCCGGAGATGTGCTGTAACAGTGAATGAGGCCCGGATAAGGCCCTTTGCGATATTCTTCCTGCAGAATGTCGACCGTATCCTCGTCCGCGTCCCGTGTGTGGACGATCAGAGGCATTTGCAGCGCACGTGCCGCCGCGATATGGATCCGGAAGCTCCGCTGCTGATCGGCGCGCGGACTGTGTTCATAAAAATAATCGAGCCCGGTCTCGCCGATCCCGATCACCTTGGGATGACGGGCCAGTTCGGCGAGTTGCTCGACCGTTACTTCCGGCTCCGCCGCCGCTTCATGCGGGTGGATGCCGACCGTGCACCAGACGTCGTCAAAGCGTTCCGCGATACGCAGCACGACCGGAAACTCCGTCACTTTTGTGCAGATCGTCACCATCGTGGAGATATCCGCAGTCCGCGCCCGCGCGATTGCGTCTTCGAGGTCGCCGTCGCGGTCCAGGTAATCGAGATGGCAGTGACTGTCGACGAGCATCCGCCCCCTACCCCTCGTCCTCGTCGACGAAACGCGGAAAAATGGGGTCAGGTTTCCCTGCCAGGGGCGTACCCGGCGCCAAGGCGTGGTCCAAGCCCAATTGGCCGAACCCCCGCCCGTCTTCCGCAACGCCGAGTTGCACAAAGACCTTCTCCATCGATTCCGGCATGAACGGCGTCGTTAGGATGGCCACATTTCGGATGACTTCCACCAGGACATAAAGAACGCTCTCCATCCGGGGCGGGTTGCTCTTGCGCAGCTCCCAGGGAGCTTGCTCGTCCACGTACCGGTTGGCCTCCGCGACATGCCTCCAGATGAGCTCCAACGCCTGATGGAAAGCCTGAGTCTCCATCAGCATCCGCAAATCGTTGATGCTCCCGGAGACATTGGCAACGAATGCTTCGTCCGCTTTGGTCAGTTGATGCTTCTGGGGGATCTTGCCATCGCAATTGCGGAAGACCATCGACAGGACGCGTTGACAGAGATTGCCGAGATCGTTGGCCAGATCGCCATTCAGTCGATGCACCATCGCCTGATGCGAAAAATCGCCGTCGTTGCCGAACGGCACCTGGCGCATAAGAAAGTACCGGACCGGATCAAGTCCGTAGCGTTCCACCAACTCGAAAGGATCAATCACATTGCCAACGGATTTCGATATCTTCTGCCCTTCGTTGGTCCACCAACCATGCGCGAAGACACGCTGCGGCGGCGCGATACCAGCCGCCATCAGAAAGGCCGGCCAATAGACCGTGTGGAAGCGCAGGATATCCTTGCCGACCATGTGCAAGTTCGCCGGCCAATAGGACCAAAGACTGTCTTGCGTATTCGGGTGGCCGACAGCGGTGATATAGTTGGTCAAGGCGTCGAGCCACACATACATGATATGCTCTTCGTCGCCGGGCACCGGTACGCCCCAACTGAAGGTCGTGCGGGAAATCGAGAGGTCGTTCAGGCCGCCCTCGACAAAGCTGACAACCTCGTTGCGCCGGCTCGTGGGCGCGATAAAGTCCGGATTGGCGGCATAAAACGCCAGTAGGGCGTCCTGCCACTCGGAAAGCCGGAAGAAATAGCTTGGCTCCTCGACCCATTCGACTTCCGCCCCCGACGGGGCAATTTTCTTGCCGCCCGCGCCGTCCTGCAATTCCGCTTCGGTATAAAAGGCTTCGTCGCGGACCGCATACCAGCCCGCATACTTGCCAAGATAGATATTGTCATTGCCCTGGGGCGATTTCCGTTCGGCGATTTCCTGCCAAATGGCCTGACAGGACGCGATATGGCGCGGCTCCGTCGTGCGGATGAAATCGTCATAGCTGAAGTTCATAACGTCGGCTAAGTTTCGGAAATTCTGCGAGATTTCATCCGTGAAGGATTGCGGGTCGATCCCTTTTTCAGCCGCCGCTTTCTCCACTTTCTGGCCATGTTCGTCGGTCCCGGTCAAAAACCGGACGTCACGCCCGTCCAAGCGCATGAAGCGGGCGAGCACATCGCAGGCGAGCGTGGTATAGGCATGCCCGATATGGGGGGCATCATTCACATAGTAGATCGGTGTCGTTACATAATAGCGCGACATGGTCGCCTCGTTCTTGCTAGCGCGCGGCAGACCCGGTTACGGCGCCGGAAACATGGAGAAAAGCGTTTAAAATGACGTGCTTACGATCAAGTCCAAGACCGTGAGCCTGTGCGAACAGGATGCGCACTTTCTCCCATACATCGAGCCAACGTTCAAGCTCGCCGCCGGGGCTGGGAACGGAACCCGCGCGCGCGGTTTCTGTGATCTTATCGGTAATGGCGCGTTCCATCAGCCGCGTGAAGAGTTCATAAGCTTCGTCCTGCCCATTACGGGCAAGACGGTCGCCGAACGAATCCAATTCGCGATCGAAGGTCTCTCCTTTGCGCGCCATCAGACTTTGGATTTCGCGGTAGAGAACCAAGCCTCCCGCTCGCTCTATCAGCACAGCCGCGCCTACACTTCCTTGCGATAGTTGCATCAGCAGCTCGATATCGCCTCCGGAGGGTGAAACCCCCTGTAAGGCCAGGGCGTTCGTAAGGTCATCTCGCGACAGAGAGGACAAATGCACCGTGCGGCAGCGCGACCGGATGGTCGGCAATAGCCGTCCCGATGCATGGGAAATCAAGATAATGACGCACTTCTCCGGCGGTTCCTCAAGGATCTTCAGAAGCGCGTTCGCCGCGTTCTGATTCATCTCCTCCGCTGGGTCGATGATCGCGACCCGCCAACCGCCATCGACGGATGTCAATCGATAAAAATCCGAAAGTGCGCGAATATCGGCGATCGATATATCCCGCGCCAATCGGCCCGTATCCGCGTTCCGCGCTCTTTCGATAACGCGCAATGAAGGGTGTCCGCTGGCCGCGACCTGACGGAATATGGGGTCTTCCGGCGACATGTCGAAGTCACCCGCTCCCTCGTCGGCAAGGCCGAGCAGGCCCCCTTCTTCCGGCTTCAGGAGATATCGTGCGAGCCGAAACGCGAGCGTCGCCTTGCCGATCCCCTTCGGCCCGGCAAAAATCAACGAGTGATGCAGTCGCCCCGCCCTGCAGGCATCATGTAGCGAGGCCTCGGCTTGGCCATGACCGTATAGTTTGTGAGTTTCGCGGGGATGGACCGCCGTTTCGTCTTGCGCCATCCGTCAATTCAATCCGAAACGCCGATCAATGCAATTCCTGATTTCGGTTTCAATCACCTCAATCGGGCGGTCTGCGTTCACGATCACGAAACGATCCGCCTGATTTCTAGCCATCTCGAGAAATCCCGCGCGAATCCGCTCGTGCATGCTTGTGTCCATCTGCTCGTAGCGTGCCGCGCCTCCACGGGACAGTGCGCGCCGCAGGCCACGCTCTACCGCAATATCGAGGAGGATGGTGAGGTCCGGCTCGAAGTCGCCGACGACCCGGGCGCGCAGGTATGCGATGAATTCGCGGTCGACACCTTGGCCGTATCCCTGGTATGCCTCAGTCGAATCCGCAAAACGGTCGCACAAAATCCAGCGCCCCTCCCGCAGAGCGGGCTCAACCAGACCGGTCAAATGCGCGCGACGGGCCGCCATATGCAATAGCGTCTCGGCGATGGGGTCCCACCGCTCGACATCTCCCTCGACCAAAAGCTGGCGGATTTTTTCGGCATTTTCCGAGCCGCCCGGCTCGCGGGTCATTTGGACGTCGATGCCCCGTACTCGAAGGTACTCCGCCAACGCCTTGATTTGCGTCGATTTCCCGGCCCCCTCGCCGCCCTCAAAGGTGATGAGTTTGCCTCTAATTTTCCCGGTTATCTCGAGGCCCCCCAGAGCAGATATCCGATGGCGGCAGAAAGCCGGCCACTCGGCCCCAACTGTTCGATACTCTCTCCTGCGATGAGCGGGATGTTCATTGGCTGGCGGTCGGCGACCTCGACGATAATTTCCCCCAATCTGCTGCCCTTTGAAATTGGCGCCGGGATTGGCTCGTCATGTTTAATTGAAACCTTTAATGATTTCCGATATTTACGCTCCATTGTCAGCAGAACGCCGCGCTCCGCCAGCAACGACACCGTCCCGCTTTCGCCAAGCCAGACGCCAGTCTCCGCAATCTTATCGTTTGTATTAAAAAGATTGTAGTTCCCAAATTCGCGGAAACCCCAATCCAACAGCTTTTGGGATTCGTCCCGTCGGTCTCGCTCGGAGGGTAATCCATTCAACACGAGGATCAAACGGCGACCGTCTCGTATCGCCGACGACGTCAGTCCATACCCCGCTTCCTCGGTATGCCCGGTCTTTAATCCATCAGCCCCTAGATATCGCCCCAAAAGCGGATTTCGATTGCTCTGTGTGATCTCGGAATAGGTGAAACTGCGTTCCGCATAATACCGATAGGCCTCCGGGAAATCCCTGATTGTCGCTTCCGCCAAAATCGCCAGATCCCGAGCCGTCGTAAGATGTTCCGGGTCCGGCCATCCCGAGGCATTCTTGAAGGTCGTATTCGACATGCCGAGTTCGCGCGCCTTGGCGGTCATTTCCCGGGCAAAAGCATCTTCACTTCCGGCAAGACCTTCGGCCACCACGATCGTCGCGTCGTTGCCGGACTGCACGACGATCCCACGGATCAGGTCCTCCACCCGAATTCGTTTGCCGACGGCAACAAACATTTTCGAGCCGCCCTTCTTCCAGGCCTTGCGGCTAACCAAGAGTTCGTCTTCCAACGACAATCGGCCTTCCTTCAGTCGTTCGAAGAGGAGATATGTCGTCATCATCTTGGTCATGGATGCGGGCGGCATCGGCTCGTCAGCACGCTTACTGAAGAGTTCCACGCCAGTCTCAAAATCCAGCAAGATCGCTTGCTTTGCGGTGGTTTCGAGAGCCGCGGCCGGGAGGTTCTGCATCGTCACCCATAGGAGCGCGACGAGAAAGACCGGCACAATACTCCTGACCCAGCGTATTCCCGCCGTCTGCAACCCGCTCTCCTCACGCATATCGATCATTCCAGTCGTTATTCGGTATCAATATCATTAAACCATGGCCCCAGAATTCGGCCAAACTTTGACGCTTACTCGACAACCGTTGCCGCATCGGGATATCCGGCACTGATCACGCCTTCGAGAATTCGATCCGCTTCACTGACGCTCGCCAACGGTCCGATCCTTACCCTAAAAAGCGGCCGATTATTGCGATCTATTTGGGTAATCTTCGTCGGCCCCAGCTGTTTGAGGACCGCCCTTACTTTATGCGCATTCTGAAACATCGAGAACGCGCCGGCCTGAACGAAAATTTGCGGATTCTCGACAACCGGCACCTTTGTGACCGCCTCATCCACAAGGGCGAGCGTCGGTTTCGAGCGGGCGCTTCTTTCGGGAGCCGTCTCAACGGGCACGACCTGAAACTTGTCGGGTGGCGGCGCCGCGGACTTGGTGCCCGCGGGCGGCGGCAACGTGGCGCTGGTCACGGAAACTGTCGGCGCCGCATCAGGCTTTCTCGGCTCCGCGGTCTGGGTTAGCCCAGTCAGGTTCTGCGCCTGCAACGCCAACTGCCGGCTCTCCCCCGGCAGGATCTCAACCCGTACCGGTGCGGTCCCGGCCCGCTCGAAACCCAGCAACTGTGCTGCACGGCGCGACAGATCGATAATCCGGCCGTGAGCAAAGGGCCCTCGATCGTTTATCCGCACATTGATTGCCCGTCCGCTTTCCAGATTGGTGACGCGCACCAGACTCGGCATCGGAAGCGTCCGATGCGCGGCGCTGACCCGGTTCATGTCGAAAATTTCGCCGTTAGCGGTCGGTTTCCCGTCGAAATTTGGCCCATACCAGGACGCAATCCCGGTTTCCTCATAGTCGTACTCGACTTTGGGATAATACCAAACCCCATTGATTTGATAGGGATTTCCGACCTTATAAGTCGTCCTGCCGGAATGTCCGTTCAGGCCGACGCTTTCCTGAAACTCTTTGGTCGCATGCGCCAGAAACTGTGTCTCAGCACATCCCGCTAGCAGCCCCAGCAAGAGAACCGGTGCCCGGAGAAAATGGATCGCTTTCATTTACCGCGGCTACACCATCTTGTATGAACTGGCGATGAACTCATCAGTATGTAGTAGACTAACGGTCTATAATCGCATCCGCAAGATGGCCGACGGCAAGCGCAAAATAATGTGAACGGTTCCACTTCAAAATCGCACGGTAATTCCCGTAAATCATGAAGGTTGGATCGACACCATCGGTTGGCCGGACGAGCGATGCGGTGAGCTCTGCTTTTGGAAGGTCGCCACCGCCGGCGCGCCGTACACCCAGCGACTGCCAGAATGCAATTGGCCGACGCACTTTCTTATAGTCGATCAGGCTCAGCTCAAAGGCCTCAGGAAGGTTAATTTTTCGGCCCCAGGTCTGATCGCCGTTCCAGCCGGACCGCGCAAGATAATTGGCGGCAGAACCAAAGATATCCTCATTCGAGTCCCAAAGATTTTTCCGGCCGTCGCCATCGAAATCGACCGCAAAATTCAAAAAGCTAGACGGCATAAACTGTACCTGGCCCATGGCCCCGGCCCAGGATCCCTTCATCGCGGCGGCTGAAATATGCCCTTGATCGACGATGGTCAGCGCATTCAATAACTGGGCGCGAAAAAATGCGCTGCGCCGACCGTCATGGGCCAGCGTCGCCAGCGCCGGGATAACGTCGAAACCGCCTGTAATCCGTCCGAAATCGGTCTCGATCCCCCACAACGCCACCACAAACCGCGCCTGAACGCCATATTTGGCTGAGACTTTCGACAGCAGTTCCTTGTGTTCGTCGTAGCGGGCCCGCGCCTTCCTGATGCGGACATCGGTAACGACGCGTTTCATATAATCCTGATAGGTGAGCGTGAATTCGGGTTGCCGCCGGTCCAACTCGATGACGCGCGGAATGGGTTGGAGTCCATTCAATGCCGTCTCCACGGTTTTCGTGGAAATGCCTTTTTCCAGAGCTTCCGTCCGCAACGCATCGAGCCAGACCCTAAACTCCACAGCCTCTGCAGGCCGACTTAGCAATATCGGGAGCGTCAGGATTGCGAGACACAAACCGACGCGCATGAGCGATTGGGGCATAAGCTGGATTTCCTCAACATCGTAGAAAACGGAGCTGCGACCAGACGACGACCGGACGGTCTAGACTTTATCTGTCGTCGTCCTTGGAAGCCAAGAGAGTCGTGCGTTGGACACGCAACAAAAAAAACCTGGCGGATCGAACCGCCAGGTTTTCCCGGAAACCGTAAATCCGGTTTGTTATTTAAACCGTAAATCCGGTTTGTTACTTCAAGTAGTCGTATTTCCCATTCTTCCACTCATAGAAGACGTAACCGGGTGCCGTGACATCCCCATTCTTGTCGAAGCCGATCTTACCCAAAACCGTCTCGAACTGATTGCTGCGCAGGGATGCGATCACCTTTGCAAGATCGAACGACCCCGCCTTTTCTACAGCCTGCGCCCAAGCCTGCACCGCACCGTAGGTGTAGAGCGTGTAACCTTCGGGCTCGTAACCGCCGTCGCGGAACTTTTTTACCACAGGCGCGGCAACCGCATTCTTGCGGGGATCAGGGCTGAACGTCATCAAAGTCCCCTCACCGGCCGGCCCCGTGATTTTCCAATACTCATCGGTCACCAAGGCGTCACCCGAGATCAACTGCGGCTTATAGCCTTGCTGCTGAGCTTGGCGAATCATCAAGCCGGCTTCCGTATGATATCCTCCGACATAAAGTACATCGATGGATGCGGCCTTCAGTTTAGAAATAAGGGCCGAATAATCCTTCTCCCCGGCACTATAGGCCTCGTACATGGCCTCTTTCATGCCGCGCGACATCAACTGTTTGCGCGTTTCGTCCGCCAAGCCTTTGCCATACGCGGTCTTGTCGTGGACGAAGGCGATCTTTTTCCCGGCAAACCGGTCCGCGAGGAAGTTTCCGGCGACAATACCCTGCTGATCGTCACGTCCACAGACGCGAAACACGTTGTCCGCACCGTCGTCCGTCAGTTTCGGATTGGTCGACGCCGGGGAAATCTGAAGAACGCCTTCCTCCGCATAGACGGCCGAAGCCGGGATCGAGGATCCGGAACAGAAATGCCCGGCAACGAAAGAAACGCCCTGGCTCACGAGCTTATTGGCCGCGGCGACAGCTTGCTTCGGATCGCAGGCATCGTCTTCGACAATCAATTCAACCTTCTTGCCGAGTACCCCGCCATTTGCATTCAAATCCTTGACCGCGAGCTCGATGCCGCGCTGCATTTGTTCGCCGAAGGACGCATATTGGCCGGTAATCGGCCCGACCGTCGCAATCTTGACCTGCGCCTGAGCGGAGGCAATTCCGCCTATGGCGGCCGCCGCCACGGCGGCAATCACCGTCTTAAAAACTTTCATATTTCGCACTCCCTGTGTCGTAAGTTCATTCCACACTGGTTCGGCAACATTCCAGATCGGTAATTCCGATCATTCTAGCACCGATACGCTTTCTGACGCCATCATTGCGCACTACCCCCGATCCCGCCAACTGAACAATCCCGTCTTCTCATAAAGCCACGGATATTGGGTTACCATGCGGTGCGTTCGTGTCATTCGAAAACTGGCCGCGCAGATCGCAAATAGGACAAAGGCGTCGAGCAAATATCCGGGGACCGACGTCAGGTCGCCGCTGAACAAGGCAAATATCAAAAACCGATCTGCCAAAGCGAGCAGAAGGCAATAAAACACGGCCTGCCAGAAGGGCCGCCACCCCTCCGCCAAAGCCCGCCCGGTCATGACGGCGGCGAACCCCATCAGGCCGATCGTAAAACCCATGAATACCGGCCAACTGCTCCCGAAATAGGACATCCCTTCTCCCCTTAACCCCCTTCGAGGTAGGCCTTGCGGACCAGTTCGTTTGCCAGGAGTTCCTCTCCACTGCCTTCCAGCACAATCTTTCCATTCGCCATGACATAGCCGTGATCGGCGAGACGGAGAGAGTGAAACGCATTCTGCTCGACCAGCAATACGGTCATGCGGTCTCTTTCGTTGATTTCGCGGATCGTTGCGAATATCTGCTTCACGATCATCGGCGCAAGGCCGAGCGAGGGCTCGTCCAACAGCAGCAAACGGGGCCGGCTCATCATTGCCCGCGCGATGGCCAGCATTTGTTGTTCGCCGCCTGAAAGTGTCCCGCCGCGCTGGTCCCGTCTCTCCGCCAGAATCGGAAACATCTCGAACATACGCGCCAGGTCGTCATCAAAATGCGCCGGGTCTGTCGTAATCGCCCCCATCTTGAGATTTTCCAAGACCGTCATCCGCGGGAAAATGCGCCGCCCCTCGGGCGATTGCGCGATGCCCATTCGAACGATCTCGAAGGTCGGTCTTCGGGTTATATCGGTGCCATCGAACTCGATGCGCCCAGCCTGAGCCCGCGGATTGCCGCAAATCGTCATTAACAGCGTCGATTTTCCAGCGCCATTCGCACCGATGAGCGTTACGATCTTGCCTGCCTCGACGTCGATATCGACTCCGCGCAAAGCCTCGATATTGCCGTAAAACGTATGGAGCCCCTTAATCGACAGCATCACGAAGAGAGCCCTTCGGGCACGCTCTCTGCGGGCGGTTCGTCGTCTTCGCCGAGATAAGCCCGGATCACCGCCGGATCGCGTTTGATTTCGTCCGGCGCGCCATCGGCAATGAGCCGGCCGTAATCGAGAACCACGATATGGTCTGAAATTCCCATGACGACGCTCATGTCATGCTCGATCAGCAGCACTCCGATCTGGTGATCGTCCCTGATGAATTGAAGCAGCTCGTTTAAAAGTGCCGATTCCCTGGGATTCAGCCCCGCCGCCGGCTCGTCCAGGCACAGAAGTACCGGCTCCGTGCACATCGCCCGCACAATCTCAAGACGGCGCTGATCTCCATAGGCGAGATTCCCTGCGTCCCAGTCAGCCTTATCCAGAAGATCGATGCGATCCAGCCAATACCGGGCGAGATCGAGGGCTTCTGCCTCCGCATTTCGATACCCGCGCATCCCCAACAGACCGAAAATCGAAAATCCGGAGGCCTTCATCAGTTTATTGTGTTGCGCGACGACGACATTTTCCAAAACGCTCATCTTTGGGAACAAACGGATGTTCTGAAACGTTCTGGCGATCCGCGCATCCGCCGCAATTCGGTAGCCTTCCATCCGTTCCAAGAAATGCGGCGGCCCGTCGGCGCGGTGCAATGCCATACAGCCGACCGATGGACGATAGAACCCGGTCAAACAATTGAAGACGGTTGTCTTGCCCGCCCCGTTCGGGCCGATGATCGCAGTGATCTGCCTGTCTTGCGCGGCGAACGAGACATCATTGACCGCAACAAGCCCGCCAAAGCGCATGGTCAAATGATCCACGGTCAATAGCGGCACGCCTGTCAGCGGGCTCATGGACCGCCTCCATCAGCATTCGGCGGACGGAGGCGAATGGTCGGGTCCCGATGGGAGACGAGACCAGCGGGACGCCAGACCATGACAAGCACCATGGCGGCCCCGAACGCCAACATCCGATATTGTTGCAATTCGCGGAAGATTTCCGGCACGACGATCAACATGCCTGTGGCCAGAACGACACCGATCTGACTGCCGAACCCGCCGAGCACGACGATGCCGAGGATGATCGCCGATTCCAGGAAGACAAAACTCTCCGGGCTGATAAAGGTCTGCCGAGTGGCAAAGAAAGAGCCTGCAAAGCCGCCAAACATGGCGCCGATTGCGAAAGCCGTCAGTTTCGTATTTCGAGGATTGATACCAAGTGAGCGGCAGGCGATTTCATCCTCTCGAAGCGCTTCCCAGGCGCGTCCGACGGGCAACTTACGTATCCGCTGCGTAAAGAGGTTCGTCAGCATGGCCAAAGCCAAGATGATGAAATAGAGAAAGACGAATTTGTGAGACGACATGTAATCCAGACCGAAGACCTGATGGAAGGTTTGCTCTCCCTCCGCGGCACGGCGACTGAATTCCAGGCCGAAAAAACTGGGCCGGGATATGCCGCCGATCCCATCCGGTCCCTTCGTGAACTCGTACCAGTTGAGTAGTATGATCCGAACCATCTCGCCGAATCCCAGGGTCACGATCGCGAGATAGTCTCCGCGGAGCCTCAAGACCGGGAATCCAAGCAAAATACCGGCAAACGCCGCCATAATTCCGGCAAACGGAAGGCAAAGCCAAAACGAGACTCCGAATTCCGTCGCAAGCAAGGCGTATGAATAGGCGCCGACCGCATAAAATGCGACATATCCAAGATCCAGAAGGCCAGCCAGCCCCACCACGATATTCAATCCCCATCCCAGCATAATATAAGTCAACGCCAGAATGCCGAGATCGAGAAACCGGCGGTCGACGAACGGCAGAAACGGAAAGACCAAGGCGAATGCGAAAAGGGCAATCCCGAGATAGCGCAAGAGAACCGGCAAATTGGACACTTCCTGCCCAGCGGCCGTTTCTGAAGCGCCCGAGATCGTTGAAAAATCGCCGCCACGCGTCTTGACGATCGCCGCCCCGGCCCTCACGCAAAACAAGAGCGACGTGAGAGCGACGATCCAGGTCACAACAACATCATCGAACGGCAGTAGAGAAGGATCATCTTGCGCAAGTACCACTATCAGAAGGATACCAGCGACCAAGGAGGCGAACGCCACCAGATAAAAACGTCCTTCACGGTGTAGAATTAAAAGTATTCGGCCGCAGATGCCGATCAGCACGCACATCGCTACATCCCAAAGCCGTGTCTCGATGGCAAGACCGCCAGGAACGTCCGCGACCTTGAAAGCTACCAGGCTGATGCAAAGGGCGAAGACGACCACACCAGTTAGCAGAGATTCCTTTATCAGAGCTGGGATATCGATCCGCCGTCCGGGTCCGACCGCGCCGTCCGTGCTCGCCACGGCCTTAAACTTTCTCGATGTCCGGCTTGCCCAGCAAGCCGGTGGGCCGGAAGATCAGAACCAGAACGAGTATGGAGAAGGCGGCGACGTCCTTGTATTCGACCGAAAAATAACCGGACCACATGGCCTCGATAAGGCCGATCAGCAATCCACCCAACATGGCGCCCGGAACCGACCCGATGCCGCCGAGAACAGCGGCGGTAAAAGCCTTGATGCCGGCAAGGAAGCCGATGAAGAAATCGATGACGCCGTAATATACCAGAAACATGACCCCCGCGACCGCGGCCAATGCGGCTCCGATGACAAAAGTCAGCGAAATCGTCCGGTCCACATTGACGCCGAGAAGCGCCGCCATATCGCGGTCCTGCTCGCACGCGCGCTGTGCCCTGCCGAGCGACGTCTTCGAGATCAGGAGGGTCAGCGCTACCATCAAGATCAAGGTCAGAATTACGATCATCATCTGCAGATAGTTCAAGGTGACGACAAAATCACCTTCTCTCATGATTTCGACACCGCCGGTGACGAGCGGCTGCAATGGCTTGTTTCGCGCGCTTTGAAGGAGTTGAACGTAGTTCTGCAGAAAAATCGACATGCCGATCGCCGTGATTAAGGCGGCAAGGCGCGGCGAACCGCGTAGCGGTCGATAGGCCAGTCGCTCCAGGGTCCAGCCATAGATCGGCGTCAGCGTCATCGAGACCAGCAGCATCAGTAATAAAACAAGCGGAATCCAGGTAATGCCAAGGAGTCCGACGACCAGAAAGGTGATAATTGCGCTGAACGCGCCGATCATGAAAATCTCGCCATGGGCGAAATTAATCATACCCACAATGCCGTAAACCATGGTGTAGCCGATGGCGATGAGCCCGTAGATCATACCAAGGGTCACGCCATTGATCAGTTGCTGGACGAAATATTCCATTTTCCGGAGATCATCCCCCCGTGTCGGTCTCGGCCGGTTTGATTCCAACGAGAGTATCGCTCTGGTAGCAGGGCGCAACCCGGAAATCTTTGTAAATTATCGTCAATCGCAATGATTCTTTTTACGTTTGCACTAGACGTACCGGGTAAACGGCTCACATTCTTCTGCGGAGGCGACAGGTGGTGATCACGGACAGGATTGCCGCTTGGCAATACCCGCGCCACGAGATATTAACGCGGGTAATAATGAGGCTAACGTTACAAATATCATAAGGGGGGAAGGTGGCACTTCTCGAGATTGAGGGACTGAAAACTCAGTTTTTCACATCGGCCGGTACCGTAAGGGCCGTCGATGGTGTTGATTACAACGTAGAGGAAGGTGAAACGGTCGCGGTTGTCGGCGAGTCCGGCTGCGGCAAGTCCGTCACTGCCCTCTCGATCATGCGTTTGGTCGCGGATCCCCCAGGCAAAATTGTCGAGGGGCAAATTCGCTTCAAGGGTACCGACCTTCTCAGCCTTTCCGAAGAGGAAATGCGCCAGATTAGAGGCCGGGATATCGGCATGGTGTTCCAGGAACCCATGACGTCGCTGAACCCTGTCCTGTCGATTGGCCGGCAACTGACCGAGACGCTGGAAACCCACTTCGGCATGTCGCGCGAGAAGGCGGACGAGCGTGCGGTGGAGCTTCTCGGCCTCGTCGGCATCGCCGAGCCCGAACGCCGTCTGGCCCAATACCCTCACCACTTTAGTGGCGGTATGCGCCAGCGGGTGATGATCGCCATGGCATTGGCTTGCGATCCGAAGCTCATTATCGCCGACGAGCCGACGACCGCGCTCGACGTCACGATTCAGGCTCAAATTCTTGAGCTGATGAAGAATCTGACTCGGGAAATGGGTGTCGCCATGATCATCATTACCCATAACCTCGGGGTTGTCGCACGCTACGCGGACCGGGTGAATGTGATGTACGCGGGCAAAATCGTGGAAAGTGGATCGGCGAAGGAAATCTATCATTTTCCGCGCCACCCCTACACCGTGGCTCTGCTGAAATCCGTGCCCCGACTTGATCTGCCGAGGGGCGGTAAACTCGACCCGGTCGACGGACAGCCACCGGATTTGGCGCGTCTCGACGACGGCTGTCCGTTCCGGCCGCGGTGCCGGTTCGCCCAGCCTGCCTGTGCCAACAGCGTCCCGAAACTGGAGACAGTTCGCGAAGCGCACTGGTCGGCCTGCTTCGAGAAGGAGGCTGTCGAAGAGGCAGTCAAGCAAGATGAAATGTTGAGGACAGCGCAATGAGTGCAGCTACCGAATCCGATACGCCCGTCGTTGGCTCCAAAGGCAATATGGGCGGCACGTTAATCGACGTGTCCAATCTCGTGATGCATTTTCCGGTGACGGAAGGCATTTTGATCCCGAAGACCGTGGCTCTGGTGAAGGCTGTCGATGGAATCAGCTTCAGCATTCGTAAGGGCGAGACGCTCGGCCTTGTTGGCGAGTCCGGTTGCGGCAAAACCACGACGGGCCGTTGCATCCTGCGCTTGGAGAACCCGACTGGGGGCGAAATCAAGTACGAAGGCGTGGATCTGGCGAAGTTGAAGAACAATGAATTGCTGCCATACCGCCAAAAAATCCAGGTCATTTTCCAGGACCCTTACAGCTCTTTGAACCCGCGGATGAAAATCGGTGAAATCCTGTCGGAGCCGATGCGGGTTCACGGCATTATTCCCGATCAACGGAAACGGGACGAGCGGGTTCTCGAGCTTCTCAAGCTCTGCGGCCTGAGCCCCCGCTTCGCGGATCGGTATCCGCATGAAATGAGCGGCGGCCAACGTCAACGTGTTGGTGTCGCCCGCGCCTTGGCCATGGACCCCGAATTCATCGTCTGCGACGAGGCGGTCTCGGCCCTCGACGTTTCGATCCAAGCGCAGGTCATCAATCTGCTCGAGGATTTGCGCGACGAATTCGGGCTGACTTACCTCTTTATCTCGCACGATTTGAGCGTGGTGCGGCACATCTGCCACCGGGTCGCCGTCATGTATCTCGGTAAAATGGTCGAGTTGGCGGATACGGACGAACTTTTCGACAATCCCTTGCACCCCTACACCAAGGCATTGTTGGAGGCCGTGCCGATTCCCGACCCGACTCTGGAATCCGGACGGGCGCACAAGATCATCAAAGGCGAAATTCCGAGCCCGATGAACCCGCCGAGCGGTTGCGTGTTTCATCCGCGTTGCGAGATTTCCGTCGATGGCTGTCCAAAAGCATTCCCAGAGTTCCGGGAAGCGAAGCCCGGCCATTGGGTCGCGTGCACAGAGGTATAACAGCCGCGTGAACGTTGGAATTTGAAATTGAATTAGCCTGGGTTAACAGACACAATTCTCCGAACGGTCTGGGGATCGAGTTAAAAGCCTGGGGAGGCTGGAACGATAATGTACAAATATACGGTTAAACGCATCTTGTTGATGATACCGACCCTCGCGGGTGCGGCTATCCTCATCTTTGGTCTCATGCGTCTCATTCCGGGAGACGTTTGCGAACTCCGGTTGGCTGGTGAAGGCGCCTGGGTCGACGAGTCCGCGATCGAAGCCTGCCGCGAGAATTTGGGCCTCAATCAGTCCTTTCTGAAACAGTTCTGGGATTTCATCTGGGGCTTCTTCATTTTTGACCTCGGCACGTCCATGTGGACCAACAAACCGATCACCTACGAGATCGGCCTGCGCTTCGAGCTTTCGATGGAAGTCGCCATTCTGGCGACCATCACCGGCGTCGTCATCGCGATCCCGCTGGGAACGATTTCCGCGATCAAGCAGAATACCTGGATCGATTACTTCGTTCGCTCCTTCAGTATCGCCGGTATCGCTATGCCGTCGTTCTGGCTCGGAATCCTCATCATCCTCGGATTGCTGATCATGACGCAACATTGGTTCGGAGAACCATGGATGCCACCGATCGAATATGTCCCGATCTGGGAGGACCCGGTGCAGAACCTGCTACAACTCATCTGGCCGGCGATTGCGACGGGGTATCGATATTCCGCCGTCGCCACCCGGATGACGCGCTCGGCATTGCTGGAGGTCCTGCGTGAAGACTACATCCGGACCGCACGGGCAAAGGGGTTGATCGAAAAACTGATCATCAACCGTCACGCACTTAAGAATTCGATGCTGCCGGTCGTCACGATCGTCGGTATCGAGTTCGCGTTCCTGATGGGCGGTCTCGTGGTGACCGAACAGGTCTTTAATCTGAATGGTCTCGGCAAACTATTTGTCGAATCGGTGTTGAACCACGATTACGCGCTGACCCAGGCTTTGGTGATGCTCGTGGCGCTCATCTTCGTCGTAACAAACTTCGTCGTGGATCTTATTTACGCCATGCTTGATCCACGCATTCGATACAGCTAGGGGGGACAGACAAATGAGTGCTGCAACCGACGCTACCAGTATTGATACGGAACTAGAAGAACTCTCCGACAAGCGATCTACATGGGAAAAGTCGAAGGTCCTGGCGCGTAAAAATCCGCTCGGCGCTTTCGGCCTAATGGTCGTCGTTGTGATGCTGTTCGCCGCCGTATTTGCGGACGTCCTCACTGCCTACGACCCTGAATCCGTCGCGTTTGGGGACATGCTGACGTCTCCAAATCTGGAATTCCTGCTCGGTACCGATCAGATGGGCCGGGATATCCTCACGCGGATTATTTACGGCGCGCGGACGGCTCTGCTCGTCGGCATCACCGCATCGGTGATCGGCGGCTTTATCGGCTTGGTCCTGGGCGTCGGTAGTGCCTATTTCGGCGGGACCATCGATCTTCTGTTCCAGCGCTTCATGGATGTCTTCATGGCATTCCCGCTGATCATCATGGCGCTGGCCATCGTCTCGATCTTCGGCGCCGGCACGGACAAGGTCATCATCGCCATTACAATCCCGTTCATTCCGCGTTGTGCGCGTGTCGTGCGGTCAAACGCTCTGGCCATCCGCGAGATTCCGTACGTCGATGCGGCCCGCGCGATGGGATTCGGTCATACGCGAATCATCCTGCGGCACATGGTGCCAAACGTAATGGCGCCGTTCCTGATCATGATCACCGCCTTCGTCGGTCAGGCCATTCTACTGGAAGCCTCGCTTTCCTATCTCGGCCTCGGCGTGCAAGAGCCGACGCCCGCATGGGGATTGATGCTCCAGGGCGGTGCGGAAGAATACGCTGAAAGCGCACCCTGGGTCCCGATCTTCCCCGGCCTCGCGATCACTTTGGCGGTGTTCGGATTTAATCTCTTTGGCGATGCCGTCCGCGATACCTTGGATCCAAGGCTTCGATCACAATAAGACAAACCACTCATATCTGGCTTGTTAGCTGCCGCCGCATCGGTCCATGATGCGGCGGCAGACTTTTTTTCAACCGTAATCAAGCCATTAATCTGCTATAAGACCAAACGGAGACATCATGGCGACGACGAACGAGACCCTCGAACATCCGGATATGGAAGAACTTTTCGGGCGAAAGTCTTTCTTCGAAAAAGCCGTTACCATGATGCGTCAGCAGCCCGTCGGTGCCGCCGGATTCTTTATCATTGCCGGTTTGGCGTTTCTTGCCGCGTTCGCCGGCGTTATCTCGCCCTACTCTCCCGAAGTCGTTAAGTTCGAGGATATGCTGCTCGCTCCCGGTGCCGAGTATTGGTTTGGCACGGACCAGTTCGGCCGAGACATCCTCACCCGATTAATTTACGGATCGAGGACCGCCCTCACGATCGGTTTTGTCGCCGCCTTCTCGGGTGCGACAACCGGCCTGATCCTTGGCGTCGCCAGTGCTTATTTCGGCGGAAAGATCGATCTTATTCTGCAACGTTTCATCGATGTATTCATCGCGTTTCCCGTCATTATCATGGCGTTGGCGATCGTCGCCGTATTCGGCACGAACCTCGGGTACGTGGTACTCGCGATCGCCCTGCCCTTCGTGCCTGACGCGTCCAGGATTGTCCGCTCCAGTGCCTTGACGCTCCGTGAAATTCCGTTTGTCGATGCGGCGCGCGCGCTCGGATACAGCCACTCTCGCATCATCCTGCGGCACATGCTGCCAAACGTGATGGCGCCCTATCTTATTATTCTGACGGCTAATATCGGCCAGGCGATCCTACTGGAAGCCTCCTTGTCCTATCTCGGCCTTGGAGTACAGGAACCCACCCCCGCCTGGGGCTTAATGCTACAGGGAGGCGCCGAAGAATATGCGGAAAGCGCGCCCTGGGTTCCCATCTTTCCAGGACTTGCCATTACCTTGGCGGTCTTCGGATTTAACCTCTTCGGCGATGGTTTAAGGGACATGCTGGATCCCCGCCTGCGAAGCGGAAAATAGATCCGTCACCTTAAGGACAGTCCAGCCGCGCTAAAGCCGGCACGATGGCCGGAACGAAACAGTCCTTCCTGTGACTGTATGTTCCCAATGCGCGTTGGGGCCTGACACCAAATGCACAACGTCCAATGACGATGGGGACGTCTCACGACCGGCTCGGCGCCCGTTTGTTGGTACTGATGGCTGCCGCCGGTTTTCGGACCTTCTGCACAGCGGCCGCTTCACATCGGTATCCGCATCCGATCGACAGCGGTTCTGAATTAACCTATCATGGGGAGTTGCCTGATCGATGCGCAGCCACGGCATACCCAGGCGTCTTTATCAGTGCTTGCTCATCGCTCCAAGGCGCTGAGGAACGAGCCTTGCGCCGCCATTAGCGAGCAATCGCCTCTCTACATCACCTTAGCCTTGCAGGAGCTCTCTAGCGATCAGGTCAGGTTCCTGGGTTCCTCCAGCCGACATTGGATCGAGAAGAAGGCCCGCTGCCACGTGAGGCAGGCGACTTCCTCCACCTCTTTTGGATACGGATATCCGCTGAAGCCGTTCAGGCGTCCAGCGTGACCGAATTCTTCGGGACAGAGATACAAGTGAGGCAGGAACCCGAATCAGGCATTTCGCCGGGTTGCGAGAGATACTCGACGTCACCCGCATTCAACGCCGTCGCACAAGTTCCGCAGTTACCCGCTCTACAGCCAGAGTCCATGGAGATTCCGTTCTCTTCCGCGAAGTCCAGCAGAGAGCCGGCGTCGGATGACCACGCAATCGTCTTCCCGCTCTGGGAAAAGGTGACTTGGATTGCAGCGGCCGTGTCAGTGGTGGCGGCGGGCGCTTTATCGGCCGCCTGATCGGCTTCCTTCTTCTTGGAAACCGTTGCCGGACCAAACGCTTCGTAATGGATATGCTCTTCAGGTACGC
This sequence comes from Rickettsiales bacterium, assembly GCA_038131165.1. GTDB lineage: Bacteria > Pseudomonadota > Alphaproteobacteria > UBA8366 > UBA8366 > UBA6544. The sequence continues at coordinate 30,809 of JAYPOZ010000027.1, forward strand.
CCCAATCCCGGAGCCCCTCGAAGAGAGAATTCATCATTGGCGGTGGGCCGCAGAAATAGAAGTTATAATTATTCGAGGGCAGGACTTTCTTGAACAGGTCTGCACCGACCCGGCCCGAATATTTGTAGTCGCGGCCTTCTACGTCGACATCTTCGCGAGGGTTCGAATAAACAACACAAATATGGATATTTTCGTGTTCCTCGTCGATCTTCTGTAGATGTTCCTTCATTGCGTGCTCTTCGCCATTCCGAACACCATAAAAGAACCAGGTCTCGCGAAGCGAGCCAGAATCGATGATATAATTCACCATGCTGAGAACAGGCGTCAAACCGATGCCACCGCCGATCAGGACAACTGGCGTCTGACGCGTGGAATCGAGATAGAAATGTCCCCCCGGTGCACGCACATCCAGGATTTTTCCCTCCTCCACCATATCGTGGAAATAGTTCGAGGATAGGCCTGGAGGGATCTCCGGCTTATCGCGGGGCGGCGGGACACGTTTGATCGTGACTCGATAATGATCAGGTTTCGGCGCTTCCGAGAGACTATAGCAGCGTATGACCGGTTTCGCCTGATCCGGAATATCAAGACGGAAAGTGAGGAACTGGCCAGGGTCAAACGGCGGTACAGACCGGCCATCGTGCGGCGTCAGATAGAATGAGCACTGGTCTTTGGCTTCCAGCACTTTGCGCGACACGCGGAATTTCCGGTAACCGTTCCAGGCGCCTTCTTCCTTTTCGCGCCGTATGCGGTTGCTTTCGACAATTTCGCGCGTGCGCGCGCTTAATAATTCCCGTTCGACGCTTTCTCTCAGCAGGAATTGCCGGTTCTGACGCATCGTCTGCGAGAAGAGGTATAAGCAATAGAAAAGACTAAACGCCAGAATCGCCAGACCGAAAAACTGGATTACATTGGCCATCCTATAACTCCTTCTGTCTCCGCGGTCATACCGCAGAGCTATTGCTTAAAATTTGCGGCGCAATTCCAGTCTCGCGCCCTTAATATCGTCCGCCGATTGCAGCAGTCCGTATATGGCGTCGGCCCGGACGATCCAGGCAGGCGATATCGGATGTTGATAGCGGATGCCAAATGCATATTGATCGTCAACCGCGGCGCGGCCCGCTTCGTTCACGCCACCGATTTTCTGGACGGTCGCCACTTCGAGCACCAATTGGCGGTCGAGGTTGAAAAGATACTGAACACCAAGTGCGCCACCGAAGGTATCGTGCCCGGTATCGTCGAGCTTAGGAAATCCCGTAAGGGCGTCTGTCTCGAAATTGATGCCGGTGTTCTTCAACAAGCCGGTATCGTCTGCCAGCGGTTGCGGGCGATCGAACCCGACCCACGCGTTAAAATAGGGCACGAGCGTCGATGGCTTTGAGGTAACGAACGAATTTTCCATCAGGAAGATGACGCCGTCGGCCGTTTGCTGGGCATTGTTGTCCCGGTCCTGCCCGAAGGTCCAAACGGCCCGCAAACTGTTCGAAAACAATCCCCCATAGCGCCGAGTGAACGCCAAAGTCAGGCTATGATAGCCGAGGTCGTCGAATTCCTCGGTGCGGCCATCGATAAAACCATAGCCGGCTTCCCAATACCCCCGGTTCGCCTCGATAAAAGCGGCAAGGCCAAAGACGTATAGCTTATCGTCGTTCAGCACGCCGTCCGCATTTTTGACCGCCGGGGAAGTCACCTTATCGAAACCGCCGAAGACGGTGAAATCCATATTCGAAATGTCGAGAGTCGGGCTGTTTTTCGCCATGATACTGGCACCACCGCCAATAAAGGCATCCTCCAACCACACGCCGTTCTGGAACAGGAACGGCGTCAAGCCTAGTGCGATCGGAAGGTCGAACTTCGCATGCGTACCGCTGATACCCGACCAGATTTGACCGACATCGCCTTCGAAAAACAACGTTTCGATATTGCCGTCGAGAATGAAATCCCCTTGGTCCCGATCGTCGCCGAAGAACTCATATCGGCTGAATTTCCCGCCCTTATCTATCGGACGGAAAAATCCGTGCAGTCGCTCGGTTGCAGTGAGCTTGAGGTCGACATCTAGATTTAGCCGTGTAGCTACCTGTCCAACCTCTACCCCGCCGTTGTCATTATATGCGACGGCGGTCCGCCAATCGCCAAAGACACTCAGCGCCGGGAAGATCAGGTTCTTCTCGCCGACGGTATCATTGCCCTGTCCCAACGGCCCGATTTCATAGATTGGGCGGAACAGCTCGACCAATGGATCTACCACTTCGACGGGTTTTTTACCGCCATAGATATCGATCTGCGCTTCAGGCGAATAGGCCTTATCTTCATAACTGGGGTCGGCCCCGAAGGCGTCGGATTTGTGCTCGACCTGCTTGGCGCCGGGCGACATCTCTCTCGGACCACCGGCGTCGGCGGCAAATCCAGTACTCGCGAATCCGCCCAATGCAATTGCCGTCGCGAAAGTAAGAACGGCCCCTGCCCGCCGGAGCGAATAATTGTTCCGGTTAATGATCATCGTTACCAACTCATTTCACTTCGAATTCAACGGTATACGGATGAATATCAAGCATCCATTGGTTCATCGCTTCTTCCATTTCGGCCGTCGCGCCGACGAACCGCATGAAATAGATCGGCTCGGCGCGACTCCGCATCCGGACCGCCAGCTTATACGTTCCAGGCTTCTTGATAAGGTCGCTCGGAACGGAATACTTTGCATCCCGCGACGCGAGAGGCGGCAACGAACGCCCTTCCATCCGCACGAACGGCGCATGGTTCAAGATCGTCGTCGGCACGTTTGAAGGACGGAGCAACGGGCGCTGATCGATATCGAAGTTCACAGGCAGATACATTTCCCTTTCCGTACCTTTGACGTTCGTGGTCAGGAATTTGGTCTGCAGATTAAAGAGCTGTGAATCGAATGCGATCTTACCCTCGGCATAATCCAATGAATGGACGTCGGCAAAATCGCCGTTACTGTCGACGTATCCGGATTCCCAGATGTTCTTTCCGTCCGGATCGATCAGGGCCACGTTCAGCCATAATTCAGGCTGCGCGCCCAGAGACCCCGATGGCAGGTTGTGGCCTTCATCGGTATTCGTCACGACGTATTTGAAGCTCAGCGAGTCCCCAACGCGCGGGTTTGAAGAAAAGAACGGACCATCGATGCGACTGCCGTTTTCCATCACCTGGCGGCGCATCTCCTTCTTCTCTTCGAGGCTCGCAACGTTCTCCTGGACAATTGCCCAGGCTTCCTCCCGGTCGCCCGGGTCGGTCCAAGCAGCCGGGAACTTGACGCCCATTGACGCTTTCAATGCCAGGACTTCACCGGTAAAGGCGTTATCCGCTGCCGGCATGGTCTTCCGAATTTCAGTGACCGCAAGGCCGAGTTTTTCGACCGCGGACTGACGGCCCTCGTCGGATTCCGCCGACTGAACAGCCTCGAAACTCGCCGTCAAGGCTTCATAGGCCGCACCGAATTCTGCCGCTTTCGCTGCCGCATCGGTGCTCAAGGTACCAACTGCCGTTGTCAGTTTTGCGTGCGCACTCGGCGCCGTCGGCGACTCGGAAGCTTTTACGGCAGCTGCCAACCCAGCGGTCGCAGCCTTCAGTTCCTGTAGCTTATCACTCACCGCATCGGGATCGACGGCGGTCTCGAGTGCTTCCACCGCATTACCCAATTGCTCGATGATTTCTTTACGCTGGAATGCGGAGGCACCGCGGGCGACGGCCGCATCGAGACTCTCCAAAGCGTCCAGAGCCGCAACATTTCCGCCAAGTCCTTCTAGCGCCGCGTCCAGGTTTTCGAAGGCTTCCGCAAAATCTTCCACCGATGCTTCGAACGCTTCCGACCCCCATTTGGCACGGTAGTCGAATTTCAGCCACTCTTGGATTGTCCAGCGCTCCGCATCCGGATTATGCGGGAAAATGCCCGGGTGTGCGATCGGGTAGCCGGGACCATAGAACGCATGGTTGGAATGCCGGCGATTGGGATTGATGGGAACGCCGTTGACGATCGCCGAGGGGCCCGTCTCATAGCCTTCGGCTCGTCCCGGTACCTTGCCCATGTGACAGTCTTGGCAGGTTTCACCCTTTCGAAAGGCCGGCGAATCCCGATACTGATCCCAGACGACCTCCAACTTGATGCCTAAATTGACCGCAACTTGATGACATGAAACGCAGAATTCCGACTTACCGAGTTGCTCGAACTTATACACGCCTGCATGAATCTTTGATCCACGTTCCTTAGAACTCGTCGCAAGCCTCAATTCCCCTTTGCGCTTCAAAACGTCTTCGAAAACGCTATCGCGCATCATTCCGCCAACCGGAAGGTGAATGTCGCCCGGGGTAATGGTCCGCTCGCCGTTGACCTTGCCGTATTCTTCCTGAACGCGGTGACAGGTGATGCAGGTGATGCCTTCGCGAGCAACGCGGCTCCGGTCCCAAAGCGGTAAATGCCGTTCCTCGCCGCGCTGCGTGCCGACCTGCTGGTGGCAGCGCACGCAGAAAGACCCGATGGTCCCTTGCGTCAGATTGGTGACCGCCTGTTCGAACTTGTGGAACATCGGCGAGATCGACGCATAGGCATGATTGGAAGATGCCCACTCATTGTAGATCTGCTGATGGCAACCGGCGCATTGCGACGCGCTCGGATAGCTCTCCTCCGCGTAGAATTTCTCCGGAATTTCTCCCGTATCGGCGACACCAAAGGTCGGAACCAGAAAAACCGCGAGGGCTATAAGGAGACGTAGCTTCATCATTTGTCCATTCTCTGCGTTTGGAGTTTGCCGACCATCATGTGTTCTTTGAAACCGGCATCTTGATGGTACTCGTGACAAGTCAAACACCCCTGCACGACTTGCCCTTTTCTATGACAAGAAGCGCACACTTCCTTCTTTATCTTATTAAAGTTACTTTGAAAAACTTTTGGGTCGTTTTGTTTAAACGCAGAAGCATAATCTGCCGACTTATTGAGTTCGTGACATGTTTCGCACTGTGATCCCGGCCCCAAAAGGTTCAGGTGCGGCGCATGCGAATATTTATGATGGGCTTTCAGTTCCCCGACTAATGGCTTCCATTCGGTACGTAATTCATCCGTTTCGCTGACACTATGACATTTCAGGCAAGATCCCGGTCCATCGACTTTTAGCACTTCGCTTACGATGGATTCATTTTCGGATTTTGCCGCAAAATTGATCCAGGCGAGCATTATGGGATCGCGATGTTGCATGGCACGATATCCCAGAGAGAGTTCGCTCGCATTCCAGCCGCCGTAGATCGGCTCGGCGTCGGACTCATGCTCTTGATTCGCCGCCCAATCGCAGGCCGCGGAACGTACAAGTGAAGGCGAAAGCCCGCTCAAAAGGTAATTCGGCTTACCTTCCCCTTCGCTGATAAGTTCGGAAATCGGTTCGATATCGTCGTTCACGAGCCGGCCCATAAACTCTGAAAGTTTGTCTTGATACCCGGAGATATCGTCGGCTTCGACATCCATCAAGCCCGCCATAATCGGGTTCAACGTTTCAAGGGAGACCGAGTCGAACTCAAACGGGTTCGCTAGCTTCCTGCCTCCGCACGCTTCCGACAAAGCCTTTGAATTCAAAGGATACTTTTCCAATTCGGGCAGTTGAAACAGGACTAACTGCCGCTTTTGAATCTGTTCCTCGTGGCACCCGGCGCACACTTCTTGAAACCCTCTGATCGGAACCGTATTCGACGCGTTAGACACCAAGTGGCATCCGATGCAACGCCCATCCGGCGCTTTTTCGGCGAATCGCGCATCCTTAAAATGCGTATTCAAATGTGCTGTGTGGTCGAAATTGATCGCCGTTCTCCGAACGTAGGGAAACGTCTCGCTGAATTCCGGGTGCGATTTCGCAAACGTCTTGAACTTCACCTTATGGCAGCTGTGGCATTGCCGGTCAGTGAGCGTCGTCACTGGAGCGACCGCCCCCTTATGCTCGGTGTGGCAGGTTGAACAGCCTGGCGACTTGTGGACGCTTTGCGCCATCGATGGAAAAACATGGCATGAGAGGCACTTGTTGGCCTCGCCCATGGATGCCGGTCCAGAAGGACTGAAAGCCGCAAGCAAGAAGTTTGCGGTGTCGGCCTGATGGGGTTCATGACAGGCGGCACACCCGGACTCCCCTATGACACCGGCGTGCACATTCGATAACTGCCCCGGATCCTTGAAGGGCGCAGCCCCGTCGAAGAAAAACGTTCCACTCGAGCCGAAGGCGCCAATGAGCGCGATCACCGCGATCAACGCGAAAACGCTCAGGCGGAAACGAAATGCCCTCAAACTGCGCCGCGGCTGACATGGCGGCTGGGTCAGGCAGCATGTGCCGTCCGGCAGCGGACCATTCTCGCACGGCCCTCCATCTTCGGGCCGTCTGCGGCAAAGAAAGCGGTCCCCGGACTGCCGCGGCGAACAGGCCGCGACACCACCGCAACTCCCATCAGCATTAGGGCCAAAGTGGCAAGGCTTTCCCCAGGTCGCGGCCCGGCCGCACCGATACGGGAAGTTCGGACGATTATAACTGTTAATTATGGAACTCATTGGGAATAAACATGAATTAGAAGTAGATGCCAAACCGACATGCCGATCAGAGCGACCGAAAGCGGGATATGAGCAACCAGCCACTTCCGCATCACTTCCTGACACGCGTAGTGTTTATCGACAATGGCCTTTCGCTCGGCTAAAGCAAGTAAGCGATCGAGATAAGGCGCCTCTTTATCGCTCAAATAACGGCGCACAGCGTCCCCCTGCGAGCGAATCCAAGCCGCGGCCTGCACGCCGCCGACAAGATGATTGATGAAGAATCTTGGGCGGCGAAAATACCAATCCATGGTCTCTTCATAGTGGTCCGATAAGGTTGGTTGGCCCGCTTCCTCTGCACAGGCAATGACTTCCGCTTCCGCAAGCTCGCGAATCTCGGATATCTCGGCGGGGACTCTTTCATAAATTATTTCGAGTCCGCTATCTGTAAGCCGGCGTGGATATACGGTGATAATCGCAAGACCCAGTATCCCGGTCAGGCTTACCAGCCAAAACAACGCAGTTAAAAATTGCTCGTAGGCACCGAGAGGCCATAGGGTTCCGGTATGAAACAGAAAGACCGCAACCGCCAACACACCTCCCGCGACATGAAGCGCCAGCCACGTCTTGGCACGGCCGAGATTGAAGGCCGCGAGCTTCTTGCGCGTGTTGAACAGAGCCAGAAAAATCATAAGGCCGAAGAGCGACCAACCGGTTAGGATTTTCGGGTTGCCCAGCTGCATATACGTCCGGTCCGCTGCATACCAAAGCCCCGCAAACAAAACGATTCCAAGTACGCCGGGCCAGACGAGGCGATGCGCAAGATTAAGCATGATCAGTCCATCGCCTCCAAGTGGAAGTCCCGAAAGTCAACTCGCGACAGTGCGTCGTGCGGGCACGCCCGAACACAGGCGGGCCCTCCCGGCCGACCCGCGCATAAGTCGCATTTGGTCGCCTTTACGATGGGTTGACCGCTTTCCGCCGTATCGATGAGCGGCACGCCTTGTTTATTGCGAATCGGGACCATCACAATATTGCTGTAGGGGCATGAATTCGCGCAGGTAGCGCAGCCGATGCAGGTATCGTCGTTGATCAGGACGGTACCTGTCTCAATCGACCGATGAATCGCTCCCGTCGGACAACCGATCATGCAGACCGGGTCTTTGCAATGCATGCAGGAATTCGCGACCATCCAGTGGTCGAATATCTGACCATCCCTGCGGAATCGCGGATTGCCGCCATGCGTTGCAGAGCACGCTCGCACGCAATCGTCGCACCGAACGCATTTATCCATGTCGATAACCATGGATTGCGTGCCGTTCATGTAACGCTTGTCGATGGCCCATTCCAACAGAGCATCGTCCGCAACAGTCCGGTCCAGGAGCGTTAGATTGCTGCCGGAGGGCTGGCGCATATTCGGGAAGACATGCTCTTCCAACACGGTCACCGGAATGCGGATAACGTCGACGTAGCCGAGAGCCGAAATCGTACAATTCAGGCTCAGATCGCCGGATTCGGGATTCTTCCACGCATGATACAGCTCTTCCAAACCGTACATGTCTCCCGCGCCGAGATAGGTCAGCGTACGACGGCCATTTCCGTACTCATTGGAGACCCGCGCGAAGCCGGCGCGGATAACCAGCAAGCCGTCGGGGTAATCCCCTTCTCGCGCAATAACCGGTTCGTCCGGCTTGCCGCGCCGGAAGGTTACATTCCAATCGAATGTGCCGTAGGTCTCAAACAGGCAGTGCTTGGCGATTTCGGAAAAATCTTCGCTATCGACGTCATCGAGAATCTCGATTTGCCGCAGGTAACTCTCCAACGCAGTTTCGCGATACAATTCATTGATTTTACGCCGCCATTCGCGGTCGTACTTCATGATATCGCGCAGCCCTTGCCAGCGAATCTCCATCACGACCGCTGGGTGTTCGGCAAAGATCGTGGTCGAGCGAGGGACACGTCCGAGCGCCGCTAATTCGCCGAAGAGCGTCCCTTCCTTCAGGATGATCGTATCCTGCTCGCGCATGATCGCCGGCACATCTTGCAAAAAAGCGCCGCGCTTGCCCGATTGAGGGCCGCTAGCCCCCGTCCGCTGACCGTAGCGGTCCGTATCCCGAACTTCCGGAACCCAGGAATTCCGCCAAATATTGGCGATTCGCTGGCCGATGCCCTGCCGATCCGCTTTGACCCGTCCAAGCTGATCGGCCGGAATGCCAGGATCTCGGGCAATAACGAGTTCGCCCTGTAAGATCAAAAATGCAGAGTTCCCGTAATCTCCCTCACGGACGACGATATCTCCCGCATTGTAGTGGTTGACCCGCATATCGTAACGGACGACGCCATCAAGCGACACCGTCTTCGGAAATGCCTCCGATTCGATTGACTTGATTTCGGGACGCGCCATTAGCATCTCGAAATCGGCGTCCGTCATATCCGGGTCGAAGGCAGCATCCCACCGTGTTGGACGGTCTAATCGTTCAGCTTGCGCCATTGCGATATTCGGCCGGTTGCCCGACCTCCCCTGTTCCGAAATTCATCGGTTATATTTTCGACCAACTTTTTGACCGCCAACTTACTTGAACTTTGTCGGCAGTTCTCCACCCACGATAGCCGTCAAATCCTTGTCGGCGATTGCATCCGCCAGCGCACGTCCCGCTTCCGCGGACGGAGCGGCAAGCAAGGCCGAAGCTTCCGGAACTTTCGAGAGGATGGACTTCGCTTTTGCAATTCGCTTATTCTGCCCTTCCACATATTTCGCATGCTGCGTTTTCTTGATCGCTTCCGTCGCACTCACAAGCGCCGCAGCTTGTCCAATGACATAAAAACGTGCCATTTCGGTCTTTGTCATCTCCTTGTTCACGGTCACATCCGGCGGGTAGAAGCGATGTCGAACAGTTCCCTGACTGTATTCGACAATCTCATAATTTGTGTTCAGCGGATGCCCGTTATCCAGCATTGCCGAGGCATGTTCGCCGGAAAGATTCTCGTTCGCGAGGCCATGGCACGACATGCAATTCGCAGCGACATCGTAAAGCATTTCCGGGCGTATCATTCCCGCTGCCTTGGCCTTTTGAATACGCGCAGCCTTATGCTCGGCGGATTCTTGCTCCCGCTTAACACCGGCACCGCCATAATCGTTATGGATTGCAATCCACTCGGAAGCTTTCCCGTGACAGCTTTCGCAGGACGGCCCGGCAACCGGTTTCGATTTACCCCCGTCCTCAACGGTCGTGTAGTGGCACGTTGCGCAGATTTCCGAACGCTTCATCCGCTTTTCGCCGACAGCCTTCAGAATCTTCTTGCCCGTCTTGTGCTTGTGAATGGTCTTGAAGGATTTCGCGTGCGCCGTTCCATCCCAGACCTTCGTCTCATCGCGATGGCACTTCTCGCATTTTTCCGGCCCTACGTTGGAAGGACCCGCAATGGCTGGCAGCGCAACCTGTGCAGCCGCAAAAATAAGCGCCGATACGGCAAAAGCAGCAAATCGAAACATCCGAGAAAGGCCTCCATCAAATTTGGACTCCTCCGGTTACGATCCGAACCCTTCTGGTCCGCCCGCAACCAGCGGGCAAATACATGGCCCGATCGATTGGATAAATCGGAGCATCACGTATCTGTGTAATAAGCGTACAGCAGTAGCACCGAGTTCATCAAGAGCGCAAAACGGTTAAGCCGATAAGAAATGTTAATTGTACCGCAGTTGTTTAGCCAAGGAGCCATGTCTCAGCCCACCATCAAATCGTTTATAATGCATATTCGGCGGAATGTCGGCGCGCTAAAGGTGGGATGTAGTGCGGAGTCGTCGGCGCCGTTTAATGGGCCATCCGCTTGGAAAGCGTGCTAAACCACTCATAACTTAATATATCGGTACACATTGAAACGAAGGTTTGAGGCCATGGGTACAGAGAGTCTCCGCCGGAGATCGAGGCGCGCCGTTATTCTGGCAGTCGTCGGACTTGTCGCAATCGGTACGCGCGGATGGGCGGCGGAGCCAAGCGCCATCATCGAAGATTTCGTCGGTAGCAACGACAAACTGCAGCCGATGGACTACCTCTTCGAAGGCGATACCCTTGTTTTGAAAGGCGGCGACAGTATTACCGTCTCCTATCTCGTGAGCTGCGCCATCGAGGTTATCTCCGGAGAGGAAGCGTCCGTTACCATTGGGCGTGACAAAAGCTCGGTCACGGGAAAAGGCCGCGTCAAACGTAAGTTTGTCGAATGCGGAGGCACGGATATCTCGTTAACCCGCCGACAATCGGATGCAGCGGCGGGTATCGTCGTGCGCGGCGGCCGCGACGCGGAAGACGACAACCAACCCCGCGTGACCATCTATTCTTTGCATCCGGTGATCAAGCTTTCCCTTCCCGCTGACACGGTTACGATCACAAGAATCGACAAACCGGAGAATTTTACCCTCGCAGCGAAAAGCCGCCGCGTCGATTCCGCAAAGGCAAACGTCAAACTTGCGCCGGGCGGCGTCTACCGTGCGGCAGCCGGCGGCAAATCCGTCGTCTTTAAAGTCGCGAATACGGCGCGGGCGCACAGCCGGAACCTCATCAGCCGCTTTATCGAGCTCTAATTCGATGAGACGCCGCGATCTGGTGGTCGGCGCTTTGATCGCAATTGTCTGCGCCCTTGTGCTGACAACGCCAATCGCCGACCGGCTCCAGGGCCTTGGCATCGATACGCTATACCGGCTGCGCGATGCGGTCCTACCGGCGCGGTACGGGCCGGCCGAATCCAATGTCGCGATCGTCGCAATCGACGAAGAATCCTACCAAACCCCACCTTTTCGCGGCACGCCAAAGGTCCTGTGGACCAAAGACATCGCGACTGTTCTGCAAGCGCTTCTCGATGCGGGCGTAACGGTCATCGGCTTCGACATCGTCTTCCCCACTTCGGTCGAATCCCAATTACGGGGTTTCGACAGAGATATGCGTCAGACTCTGTGGAAGGGCGCAAAACAGAAAAAAATCGTACTCGGTATGATACAGCATCGCGAAAAGCCGATTCTGCCTCATGACGGCTATCGACGTGCGGTTGGGCTCGGCAAGAACCTTACCGCTCTTAACGTCATCACCGATCCCGATGGCATAAACCGTCGCGTACCGCTGTTCTTTCAGCGCTCTGCTCCGCATGAAGGCTTGCTACCGTCCATGTCGCTGGAGATGGCGAGCCGTCATCTCGGGAAACGCCCTGTCGTGGAGAAGGACGGACGGGTCTATCTCAATGGCGTGCCTGTCCCTGGCCGCCCGGACCCGGAAATTCGGGTGCCCGGCACCACGGTACCTTTGCGCAATAACATTCCGGTTCTGTATGAGAGGAAACTGTCGGGCATCCCGACGTTCTCTATAGCGGACCTGCTTGCCTGCGCTGCCGCGGGCGATACCGCGTTCCTACAGAAGCATTTTTCGGGCAAGGCCGTCATGTTCGGGACTGTTTTGGACGTGGAAGACCGCAAGTTGACCTCGGTCCGGTTTTCGGCCCGGAGCCGCGAGGATATCCACACCCCTCGCTGCCGTCTGCCGGTAAGCCAAACAGTGCATACGGAATTCGAACGCGAAACCATTCCCGGCATCTATATGCAGGCATCGGCCATCCAGAATTTCATCCGCGGCCAAATCCTGCGGGAGATAGAGCGCCTACCGCAGTTCCTCATCACGCTGGCGGGCGCTATCCTCGCAGCCGTCCTGACTCTTGCGGCCGGTCCAATCTTCGCGGTCTCGGTACTCGTTGCCGGTATCGCCCTCTGGACGGCGACGGCCGTATTTGCATTCTCGACGGACCTGATCCTGCCGTTGTTTCCGCCTCCGGTCGCGGCTGGAGCCACATTCGCCGCTCTTTTAGGCTATCGGTTTGCCGTCGCCGACCGCATGGGACGGCGCATACGTCACGCTTTCGGCCACTATCTGGCACCGGCTGTCGTCGATCAATTGGTCGAAGAGGACCGTATGCCCGCGCAAGGCGGCGAAATGCGGCAAATGACGGTCTGGATATCCGACCTTGAGAATTATTCGACAATCGCGGAGAACTTCGAACCCGCGAAACTCGTCGCACTGCTGAACACCGTCTATACGGAAATGAGCGACATGATCGAGGAGTATCGGGGGTTCGTCGCCCAATTCGTTGGCGATGCGGTCGTCGGCGCCTTCGGCGCGCCTCTGGAAGACCCAGAACACGCAGACAGTGGAGTGCTTGCCGCGATGACCTGCGTACGGCGGGTCAATGCGCTCAACGACACCGTCAAACTGCCCTTGGACTTAAAGTGGCGAATTCGTGTCGGCATCAGCAGCGGTAACCTGCTCGTCGGTAATATTGGCTCGAAACGGCGGTTGAGCTACGCCATCGTCGGCGACGATATCAATCTCTCGTCGCGCCTGGAGGGAGCCAACAAGGTCTACGGCACGCAGATCTTGGTAAATGGCGAGACCGTCAAACTTTGCCGAAGCGATCTGGTGTTCCGCGAAGTCGATATTATCCGCGTTGTGGGCCGGGATACCCCTGTCGCCATCTTCGAGCCGATTGGCAAGGCACCTGACTTGGACGACGGGCAGCGCCAACGCCTGAACGCGTTTGCCAAAGCGCTCGAACTGTATCGCTCGGGAAATTTCCAGGCGGCCCTGACTGAATTCGAGGCTTTGACGACGGTCGATCCGGCTGCCAAAACCTACGCGGACCGGGCCCGTTCGTTAATCGAAATGCCGCCGCCCCCTGACTGGGATGGCATCCACGCATTGGACAGCAAGTAGCGCCACTCAACCACGGCGACGGAATTTCTTCCGCGTCGGGAACGTCCGTTTCAATTGCTCGAAATCGGCACCTGCGGTCTGGCGCCGCGAGACATCCAACCCGTCCGCGGCCTGTTCGATCCTGTCGATTCGCTCTTGCGTGCCCGGATGCGTCGAGAACAACGACGTCGTGTCCTCCGTGTCTCGCGGCATGATTTCGAGCAAGGTCCGGAAGAAATTTGCCGCTTGCGACGGGTCGTGCCCGGTCTTCTCGAAGACCTTCAACAAATGCAGATCGGCTTCGAACTCCCGGTCTTCCGAATAGCCCGTCGTCACCATTTCCAGCAGCGGCGCTTCCAGCAAGTCGATAAATTGATCGGTCAGCAATCTGTCCGAGCCGACCTGACTCGCCAATGCTTCGCGGCTGAGCGACGAGAGCCCCTTGGTGAAGCTCTCCGAGCGCATCTGCGACAAGCCATGACTGAGCTCAGCATGGCCGATCTCATGCCCGATCACCGCCGCCAATTCGGCCTCGTGATTGACGTAGCGCAGCAGCCCCTTGTTCACCGCGACCTTACCGCCAGGCAGGACCCAGGCATTCACCGTATTGTCGTTTAAAAGAGTCACTTCCCAGGGCAGCTGCGGCCGTGCGGTCGTCTTGAACATGCCCTCGGCAAAATTCCGCAATGACGTTTGCAGTCGCCGGTTTCGGTAGGCCCCGCCCATGCGATCGATAAAACGGGGGTAGAGCGTCTCGCCGATCCGGATTTCATCCGCCTCCCCCATGGTCAGACCGTCGAACAGGGATTTCACGCCGGAGAAGAGGTTGTTGAGATTGATCCCGGGCAAACTCGATCCCGAACCGCTGTCCGATGAGGAGCCGAAATTAAACCCGAACTGGGCCATCGCGGCTTTTGCGGTCACCATCGTGGCGCCCCCGGCAAGCAGGACTAACAGATGCCGGCGCGCGGCCGCAAATTGGCGACCTTTCGGATTGAAGTTATGCATTGTCATTTGCCGCCCTTCCTACTGCGCCGATTCCGGTTTCGGGCGAATCGGCACCAACCGGCTTACTGCCGTATCGGGGCCTTCCAGGCCGGGATCGATCGAGAAGGTAACCTGTATGGCCTTACCGCCCGGCAGGGTCAGTTGAGCCTGATAGGGGATGCCGATCTCGAGCGGCGGTGCGTCGGCGGGATAGGCCAGCGTCGTGGCATCCGTTGTTCCTCGCCAGACAACGGCGGGGGGGGGCCTGGTCCATATCGAGGATCACGAGGGCGGCTAATCCCTCCTCCGCCGCGCTTGACCAACGGAAGATCGGCCGTTCGCCCTTGATGGTGCGCTCGTCCCAATCGGCACCCTGAAACGCGGAGACGCGATACACCGTGCCGGCGGTGTCCTGAGTGTTGGCCGCCAGCAGGACTCCGCTGCCCGCGCAGGCCGCCTCCACGGTCTCGACCGTCCCCCCTTCGACCTCGCTGGCCGCGAGCCCAACGGTGACAACGCCGCCGGAAATCGTCTCGGTCTTGCAGCTGTCGATATAGGAGATCACCAATTTCCCGCCGGCGCCAAGATCGATCGATTGGCCCGGTGTCACGTAGTCCATCACGGAGAGTTGCCCGTCACCGCCGCTGATCTCCTCGATCAGCGCCGTCGGCTCCGCGGCAAAGAGCGGCGCTCCGCCGGCCAGCGAGCCCGCGAGCGCCAAGGTGATCAGATATGTCTTCAACGGCGGTGTCGGCATGTGGTACTCCGTCTTGATGGTCGCCGCCCGCCCTGCCCCTCTCCAAAATACGGAGAACCCCGAGGATACCGAAATCAGGTTGCCGCGCCTAGAGGGATTCGTGCCGGTGGACAGAGGCGGGTGACGGCGCTAGAACGACCGCGCTGCGGATGGGTGCCCGAGTGGTTGAAGGGACCGGTCTTGAAAACCGGCAGGCGTGAGAGCGTCTCGTGGGTTCGAATCCCACCCCATCCGCCAATATATCGAATCGATGCCGATTCACATTCCGTCCGGTCGCCTTAATTCATCCATGGAAACTTCAGCACGGGAGCATCGACATGGACGAACTCGCAACCGGTTACGGATTGATCGAAGGGCCTGTTTGGGATAACGCCCGCGGATTGATCTTCAGCGATGTGATCGGCGGGGGCATCCGGGCGCTCGATCCCGCCACCGGCGCGATCTCCGAGATCGTGCCGAAACGCCGCGGCGTGGGCGGCATGGCACCGCACGTCGACGATGGCCTCGTCATTGGTGGACGCGAGATCATCTTCGAAAGTTTCGGCAAATCCAAATCCGCCACCTTGCTGACGCCGGACGTGACCGACGTCGCCATCGGCTTCAACGACCTGACGACGGACGCGGAGGGCCGGGTTTGGGTGGGCTCTCTCGGCTTTCGGGTGTTTGCCGGCGAGGAAATGCGCCCCGGTCACCTTCATGTCATCGATCTCGACGGGTCCGTGCGCACCGTGTCGGACGGGATCATCCTGACCAACGGCATGGGCTTCGCACCGGACGGACGGACGCTGTATCACTGCGACGCCCGGGCGAATATCCTGCGCGCCTACGATGTGCGCGAGGGCGCGGAAGTCGCCGGCTGGAGCGTCTTTGCGGAAATCGCGGAGGGCCAGACGCCGGATGGCATGGTGGTCGCGGCCGACGGCTCGGTCTGGGTGGCGCTGGCCCATGGCGGGCGGGTCTCGGTCTATGAGCCGGACGGACGCCTGCGCATGGATATTCCCGTGCCGTTGCCGATGGTCACGAGCCTGTGCTTCGGCGGCAGCGACCTGCAGGACCTGTACATCGTCACCGGCTCGCACGGCGGCCCAAGCGAGGCCTGCGGATCCATTTTCCGGATCCGTGCGGACGTGCCGGGAGTGCCGGTATCCCCCGCCCGGGTGGCACTCTCCGCCTGACCACCTTACTCGGCGGCGGCCGTCCGTTTGGAGCCGTGACTTCGGAAGAACCGGTCACAGGCCTCCCGGTGGAAGGCCCGCGCGGCATCGTCGAGATCGGCCTCCGGCCGGCGCTCCGGGTCGAAATGTCCAAAGGCGTCTTCGCCGCGAACCAGTGCCGCCGGCACCCGTCCCTCGCCCAGGAACCGCACCCGGGTCGGAATATAGCTGATCCCGATGCCGACGCGCCGATCGTTCGACGTATTCGGCCCCGAACTGTGGACGATATGAGTGTGATGAAAACTCACCTGGCCTGCCGGCACGACGATATCGATGGCCTTGCGCTCGTCGATCTCCAGCGCGATCTGCTGCCCGTTCGAGAGCAAGTTGTTCTGCGTCTCTCCCTGCTCATGCGTCTGCTGGCCCTGGAGGTGACTGCCGGGCAACATCCGCATACAGCCGCTTTCCGGTGTGGCGTCGCTCAATGCGACCCAGGCCGTGACGTGCTCTGCCGGAGTGAGGTTGAAATAGGTGCCGTCCTGGTGCCACGTGACGAAGGAACCGTCGCCCGGCTCCTTGATCCAGCAGGTCAGGTGATAGAGCAGGATATCCGGGCCGATCAAGCTCTCCACCGCGTCGAGAATTCCGGGATGCCGGACCAGTTGGTCCATCCAGGTGTAGAGCAAATGGGTCTTGGCGCGGAACTGACCCGGAATCTTCGAAAGCCGCTCGCCATACGCCGCCTCGGCCTCTTCCAGCTTTCCACGGTAATAGCGCACTTCCTCGGTACTCAGAATCGGCACCGGCCCCACCTGCCCGGTTGCTTCGTAATGCGCGACCTGCGCCGCGCTTAGGGAAGCCGGCATCGAAATCCTCCTATCGGATATCGGCAAGGTGAGGTCTCACCTCGGCCGCGAACCGCTCCAGCGCCGCGATGCGTTCCGGCTGCGTGCCGAGGAAGTCGAAGACGAAATGACGTACGCCCGCATCGTGGAATTCCTTGATCTTTGCCGCAACCATTTCGGGCGTGCCCATGGCGCAATAACGCTCCGCCGCCCTGCGGAAGTCCATCGCATAGCGCTCGGAAAGCAGTTCCGTCGCCCGGTCCCAGGCCTTCTCGTAGGTTTCGTCTATGCAGCAGAACAACAAATGGCCGGAGCCGAAACGCTCGATCTTGCGGCCGGCTTCCTCTGCCGCCTCTTCGATCTTGGAGAGCGCATCGCGAAACATGTCGGGCGTGATGACATAGGAGAGATAGCCGTCCGCGAGCCGTCCGGTCCGCTTGAGCGCCGCCTCGGACCTGCCGCCGCACCAGATTGGCGGGCCGCCCGGCTGGAACGATGCCGGCTGCATGTGGACTTCCGGGAACGAGTAGAAATTACCGTCATGCGACGCAGGCGTCCCCGTCCACAATTTCCGCATCACCTCGATCCCCTCGGTGAGACGCGCGCCCCGCTCCTTCGTCGGCACGTCGACCAATTCCCACTCGCGCGGGAATTCGCCGCCGACACCAACACCGAAGATGAATCGGCCTTCGGACAGATGATCCAGGCTCGCCGCTTGCTTCGCGGCCGCTGCCGGATGGCGCATCGGCAGTAAATAGACGCCGGTCGCAACCGTCAGCTTGCGGCTATAGGCGCACGCATGCGCCAGTTGCACGAAAGGATCGAGGATCGGCAGCGTAAACGCCAGATGGTCGCCGACCCAAACGGAATCGAAATCCAGACGGTCAAGCAGCTCCACCGTCTGCTCCGTAAGGTCCGGTGTCGGCAACCGGGTTTGGACCCCGAATTTCGTCTCGTTATCGAGTGGAAGGGCCATCTGATCTCCGCCTTTCTGCGTCGCTTTCTCATCCCAACGATTGTCGAACCGAAGCTATCCCAGTGCGGCGTCAAGTCAAACGTTCCTCTTCCCCGTCGGCCCTTCTGGACTTGGGGGGCGGGCGCGCCAATTGACCTCTCAACGCAATCGAGGGAGAACCCCATGACGGACAAGCTGCAATTCGACGTGACCGACAGGATCGCGACCATCACCTTTAACAATCCGGAGAAGCTCAACGCTTTTACCCGCGAAATGCTGGAAGCCTATGTGGCGCGGCTGGAGGAATGCCGGACGCGCGAAGACGTCTGGGCGATCATCATCACCGGCGCCGGGCGCGGTTTCTGTTCGGGCGGCGACACGCGGCGCATGGGGGCGGACGCACCGCCGACACCAGCCGAGATCAAGTCCGGCCTATGGGACCTGATCCAGCATATCTCACTGAAGCTCGCCGAGATCGACAAGCCGGTCATCGCTGCGGTCAATGGGGTCGCCGTCGGCGCCGGCATGGATATGGCCCTCCACGCCGACCTTCGGATCGCCGCGGAAAGCGCGAAATTCGCGGAAACCTATGTCCGTGTGGGTCTTGTGCCCGGAAACGGCGGCGCCTGGTTCCTGCCCCGAATCATCGGTATCC
>JAYPOZ010000028.1:0-27490 GCA_038131165.1 Rickettsiales bacterium
GACCAAGACGAGGGCGTGCCGTTGATCGTGGTCGGCGGCAAGGAATACGGCACCGGATCGTCCCGCGACTGGGCGGCGAAGGGCACCGTGTTGCTCGGTATCAAGGCGGTCATCGTCGAGAGTTTCGAGCGGATCCACCGCTCCAACCTGGTCGGCATGGGCGTCTTGCCGTTGGAGTTCCAGGACGGCGCCAACCGGGAAACCCTGAAGCTAGACGGCAGCGAGACCTTCGACATCACCGGAATCGAGAACGGCATCAACCCGGGCATGGACATCGGCTGTCGGATTACCCGCGCCGACGGCACGACCCAGGATATTACATTGACCTGCCGGATCGATACGTTGGACGAAGTCGAGTACTACCGGCACGGCGGCATTCTGCAATACGTGCTGCGCGATCTCATGGGGTCCAGAACGGCGGCGTGATCGCCGGACCGCGTTGTGGACCTAAGGTTGCCGAGCGCCCGTCCGGAATACCGGGCGGGCGTTTTTTATCACCGCAACGTGATTGGTTGAGAGGGGCGTTCGGGCATAAGGTGAGATGATGAAATTCGGCATCCGCATACTAGCATCCGCATTGATGACAGCCCTGCTGACTGCGGTCGGCGCCGTCGCGGGCGAGCGGCCGGTGGTGGTCGAACTCTTTACGAGCCAGGGTTGTTCGTCCTGCCCTCCCGCCGAGGCCTTTATGCGGGATTTGGCGAAACGCGGCGACCTGATCGCACTGGAGTTTCACGTCGATTATTGGGATTACATCGGTTGGAAGGACCGTTTCGCGAAGCGGGAATTTACCGAGCGCCAGGAAGGCTATGTCGGCAGCCTTAAGGGCCGCTACAAATACACCCCGCAGATGGTGGTCGGTGGCGTAAGCCATGCGGTGGGGTCGAACCGCGCGGCGATTGAGGCGGAAATCGCGCGGCGTAAGAGCGCATCGGTCGAGGGACCGGAGATCGAGGTTCACAAGGAGGACGGTGTGATCGTCGCGAAGGTCGGCGCGGCTGCGGCGTCCGGTGTCTACGACATCGTATTCGTGACTTTCGACAAACCGCATTCGACCGAAGTCAAGCGCGGCGAAAATCGCGGCCGCACGTTGGTGAACGCCCAGGTGGTGCGCGATTACGAGATGCTGGGCAGCTGGAGCGGCACACCGGTCGATCTCCGCATTCCCATAGCCGGCCGTCCCGGCGACGGTGGGTGCGCCATCCTCGTGCAGAAGCGCGGATACGGCGAGATCGTTGCGGCCGTCAGCCTGCCCTTCGGCAGCTAGTTTTTCGAGCGCGGCGAACCGGTCGCCTCTTTCCCGGCACGGCAATGCAGCCCGCCCCCGTCCCGCGGGCATATCGAAATCTCGGCACGCCTATTTTGCGTCCTGACTTGATGCGATCGAGACTCGATGCCGACCTCTGAACCGAAGGCTCCTATTTGCTCCGCGGTCGCCATTTCTTCGAGTCGACTTCCCCCAAGAAATCTTCGACCAGCCGGTGCAGGAGGTCGGGCTCTTCCAGATTCACCAGATGGCCGGTCGCCGGTACGACCGACAGGCGGATTGCCGGACCGGCCTGTTTCAGGAACAGGCCCGATTCGACGGCACCGCCATCCTCGTCGCCGACGACGACCAATGCCGGCACCTTCATCGCGCCGAGCGCTTTCGTCATGCCGAAGAGCGACGGTCGGCGGGCCATCACCTGGCGCGTGACATGGACAAGGCCTTCCGGCGAATGCTGCATGAAGCGGCGGCAGAAATCCTCGAACGCCCGCGGGTTCTTGCGTTTGAGCTGAATGCGGTTATCGGCCTTGCGCAACCCTTTCAGCACTTCGGCGAGGCCACCCTCCTCGTAGCGGCGCACGCGGGCTTCGGCGTTGCGTTTGAAGGTCGCCAAATCGCGCGGATCGCCGCCGCTGCCAATGCCGATCATGGTGAGCGATGACGCCATGCGGGGATACCGCAATCCAAAATCCAGCGCCGTGCGCGAGCCCATCGAACAGCCGACGATGTGTGCCTTGCCGATCTTGAGATGGCGCATGACCACCGCCACGTCATCCACCGCGCGCTTGTGGGAATAGTGCTTCGGGGAATCCGGCACGTCCGAAGGCGGATAGCCTCGGGCATTGAAAGCGACGCAGCGATAGCGGCGGCTGAAATGTTGAATCTGCTTTTCCCAACTCCACAGATCGCCCGAGAACTCATGGAGAAACACCATCGGCGTCCCTGTACCTGCCGCTTCATAGTAGAGACGCGCGCCATCGGACTGAATGTACGGCATGTTGAATCCCTCCCCCCGATCGTTTCAGCGTTACGGCCACTCGACCGTTATACGTTCTTCAGGCGGGCGCCCACCATGAAAAACCTCGCCCGCCGTGACCGAACGAGCCCTCGACCGGATTCCCGCTCCAGGGCTTCTGGAGGATTGCGTACCGATGTCCGTTGTCGGCGAGGTCCGGCCTAGCCGTTCGCGGCGAAGGCGTTCGACATGATCTCCGACATCCGCTTGGCATAGGCGACCGGATCGGGCAATGGCTCGCCCTCGATAATACGCGCCTGATCGAGCAACAGGTGCGCGGCGGACTTCAGCGCTTCGTCCGTGGCGCTTTTCTGGGCTTTCGCCGCGAGTCCGGCAATCAATGCATGCTTTGGGTTGAGCTCAAGGACGCGAGGGGTGATGGCGGAGAGCTGTCCCTGCTGTTTCAGCAGGCGCTGCAGGTTCATGTCGAGATCGTCCTCGCCGGCGACCAGACAGACCGCGCTGTCGGTGAGACGGCTCGAACTGCGGACGTCCTGGACCGCGTCGCCGAGTTCAAGCTTGATTGCCGCGATCAACGCATCCATGCCTTCCGCCGGCTTCTCCTCCGTCTTGTCCTTACCGGCATCGTCGTCGGCCGCGATCTTGTCCAGATCGGCGCTGCCCCGCGTGACCGACTTGAAGGGCTTGGTCTCGAAAACCCCCACCGTCGGGACCCAGAACTCGTCGATCGGATCGGTCATCAGCAGGACTTCGATCCCCTTGGCGCGGAAGCCTTCGAGCTGCGGGCTGCGCTGGATCGGCTCCAGGTCGTCGCCGGCGATGTAATAAATCGCTTCCTGACCTTCCTTCATGCGGCCGACATACTCCTCGAGACTGACCAGATCGTCGCTCGCGGTGGACCGGAAGCGGACGAGTTTCGTCAGTTTGTCGCGATGCTCGAAATCCTCGTAGAGGCCTTCCTTCAGCACCGGGCCGAAAGCGTCCCAAAACCCGTTGTAGGAATCCGGTTCCTTCTCGGCCTTTTCGCTGAGAGCGTTGAGAATGCGGCTGGTCACGCCGGCGCGGATGCGCGCCAGGACCGGGCTGTTCTGCAGCAATTCGCGGCTGACGTTGAGCGGCAGGTCCTCGGAATCGATGACGCCGCGCGCAAAGCGGAGCCAGGACGGCAGCAGGTGCTCGCAGTCCTGGGTGATGAATACCCGTTTCACATAGAGCTTTACGCTGCATTTGCGCTCGGGATGGAACAGGTCGAACGGCCGGGACGTCGGAATATACAGGAGCCCGGTATACTCGATCACGCCCTCGGCGCGGAAATGCAGGGTCAGCCAGGGGTCGTCCATCGCGTGGCTGACGTGATGGTAGAACTCCTTATGCGCCGCCTCGTCGACTTCGGATTTCGGACGTGCCCAGATGGCGGAGGCCTGATTCAGCCGCTCGCCCTCGATCGTATCGCCTTCGCCGCCGGTAACGGTCAGCGAAATCGGAAAGGAAATATGGTCCGAGTAGGTCTTGACGATCAGGCGCAGGCGCGCCGGCTCCAAATACTCGTCCGCGTCCTTCTTGAGATGCAGGGTGACCTCGGCGCCGCGCGTGACATCGGCCGCGGACTCGATGGTGAACTCGCCGAGACCGTCGGAGCGCCAGGCCCAACCCTCGTCCTCTCCGGCTTTGCGGGTCCGGACCGTGACCTCGTCCGCGACCATGAAGGCGGAGTAGAAGCCGACACCGAATTGTCCGATCAAGTTGACGTCGCCGGCCGCGTCCCCCTTGTCCTTCTTCGCGCCTGCCGCATCGATAAAGGCGGCGGTGCCGGAGCGGGCGATGGTACCGAGATTGTCGATCAGGTCCTGATGGCTGAGGCCGATGCCGTTATCGGCGATGGTCAGGGTGCGCGCGTCGCGGTCCGCCCGTATATCGATCCGGTAGTCGCTGTCGCCGGCGGTCAGCTCGGTATTCGTGACGGCGGCGTACCGCAGCTTGTCGCACGCGTCGGAGGCGTTGGAGATCAGCTCGCGCAGGAAAATTTCCTTTTCGCTGTACAGCGAATTGGCGACGATGTTGAGGAGGCGGCTGACTTCGGCCTGGAACTGATGCCGCTCGCCTCCGCCCGCGGATTTATCTGCCGCTGTTTTTGCTTTTGCTTTGGCCATGGTGAAATCCCTAAGACTTATGAGTATCCTAAGCGCGGTATATGAGGAGGATTTTCGTCGCCCGCAAGTCCCCGTCTTGATTCGGAGGTCCGGTGGAAATCGATTTTGAATGGAATCGTCAACGTCTCTTGAAGGAGATCGCGGCGGACGCGCGGCGCACCGAGGCCTATACCGGTCGTGCCGCTTTCGGCGAGCGCGTCATGGCCGCGATGGGCCGCGTGCCGCGGGAAGCCTTTGTGTCCGACGGGCAGCGCCGCGACGCCTATCTCAACCGCCCCCTGCCGATCGGCCACGGGCAGACCATCTCTCAGCCGTATATCGTGGCGTTGATGAGCGATCTGCTGGATCTGCGGGCGGAAGACCGGGTACTGGAGATCGGCACCGGGTGCGGCTACCAGACCGCTGTCCTGGCGGAACTGGCGGCGGCGGTCTACACGGTCGAGGTGATCCCCGCATTGCAGCAGGCCGCCGAAGCGCGGCTGGCGGAACTCGGATACGCCAATATCCGTTTCCGCTGCGGCGACGGCTGGGCCGGTTGGCCCGAGGAAGCCCCTTTCGACGCCATAATCGTCACCGCCGCGCCGCCGGAACTGCCGCCGGCCCTGCCGCCGCAGCTGGCGCTCGGCGGCCGCTTGCTGGTGCCGATCGGGCGTCAGGACCGTAGCCAGTTCCTGACCCGGTTCGTGAAGAACCCTGACGGCACCGTTACCGAAGAGGCCGGTTTGCCCGTCGCTTTCGTGCCGCTGGTAGGCGGCGGCTAGATTTTCGGACCGGTTGTGTCGAGTCGTTCTGGCAATTGGATTGGCTTCGGCCTTATATAAAGGTATGTCCCAAGCCCCGACCAAAGCGCCGCAGACCGCCCCGCCCGGTCTCGACGAGGCGACCCTCGGCTTTCTGCAGAACTGGGTGCCGTCGAAGCGCCATGACCGGCCGCTCACCGAAGGCGGCCAGAAGTTCGAACTGGTCTCCGACTACCAGCCGGCGGGCGATCAGCCGCAGGCCATCGCGGAGCTGATCGAAGGGTTGGAAGGCGGCGCGCGGGATCAGGTGCTGCTCGGCGTCACCGGGTCCGGCAAGACCTTCACCATCGCCCACGTCATCCAGAAGGTGCAGCGGCCGACCATCGTCCTCGCGCCGAACAAGACCCTGGCGGCGCAGCTCTACGGCGAGATGAAGGAGTTCTTCCCGAACAACGCGGTCGAGTATTTCGTCTCCTATTACGATTATTACCAGCCCGAAGCCTATGTGCCGCGCACCGACACCTATGTCGAGAAAGAGGCCTCGGTCAACGAACAGATTGACCGGATGCGCCACTCGGCGACGCGCTCCCTGCTGGAGCGCGACGACGTGGTGATCGTCGCCAGCGTCTCCTGCATATACGGTATCGGCGCGGTCGAGACCTACTCGAAGATGGTGGTGACCGTGAAATCCGGAGAGCGGCTCGACCCTTCCGATCTGCTGCGCAAACTGGTGGAGCTGCAATACCGACGCAACGACGGCAATTTCACGCGCGGTACCTTCCGGGTGCGCGGCGATACGATCGAGGTTTTCCCGGCGCACTACGAGGACCGGGCCTGGCGGATCACGCTGTTCGGCGACGAGGTCGAGGCGATCCACGAGTTCGACCCGTTGACCGGGGAGAAGGCGGGCGAGCTTGAAGCGGTCCGAGTCTACGCCAACAGCCACTACGTCACGCCGAAGCCGACCCTGCAGCAGGCGGTGATCGGCATCGGCAAGGAGCTCCAGCACCGGGTGCCGGAGCTGGAAGCGGCCAACCGCATTCTGGAGGCGCAGCGGCTGCAGCAGCGCACCACGTTCGATCTGGAAATGATCGAGACCACCGGTTCCTGCGCCGGGATCGAGAATTATTCCCGCTATCTCACCGGGCGCAATCCGGGCGAGCCGCCGCCGACCCTGATCGAATACGTGCCCGACCATGCGCTGATGATCATCGACGAGAGCCATGTTACCGTCCCGCAGATCGGCGGCATGTACAAAGGCGATTACGCGCGCAAATCGACCCTCGCGGAATTCGGCTTCCGGCTACCGTCCTGCATCGACAACCGGCCGCTCAAGTTCGAGGAATGGGAGGCGATGCGCCCGCAGACGATCTTCGTCTCGGCGACGCCCGGGCCGTGGGAACTGACGCAAACCGGCGGCGTCTTCACCGAACAGGTGGTGCGCCCGACGGGCCTGATCGATCCCGAGTGTTTCGTGCGTCCGACCGAAACCCAGGTCGACGACGTGATGGCGGAATGCAAGCGCGCGGTGGCGGCGAACCAGCGCGTGCTGATCACCACGCTGACCAAACGCATGGCCGAGGATTTGACCGAATACATGACCGAGGCCGGGCTGAAGGTGCGCTACATCCATTCGGACGTGGATACCCTTGAGCGGATCGAGATCATCCGCGACCTGCGGCTCGGCGTCTTCGATATCCTGATCGGCATCAATCTGCTGCGCGAGGGGCTGGATATCCCGGAATGCGCGCTGGTCGCGATCCTCGATGCGGACAAGGAGGGCTATCTGCGCTCGAAGACCTCGCTGGTGCAGACCATCGGCCGGGCGGCGCGCAACATCGAGGGCAGGGTGCTGCTCTACGCCGACCGCATGACCGAATCGCTGGAATATGCGATCAGCGAGACCAGCCGCCGGCGGGCGCGGCAGGAGGAATTCAACCGGGCCCATGGCATCACGCCCGAATCGGTCAAGAAGCAGATCGGCGACATCATGCAGAGCGTCTACGAGCGCGACCGCATGATGGTGGAGGCCGGGCCGGGGGCGGAGCATCTCGTCGGCATGAGCCTGAAGCACTATATCGGCGAGCTGGAGACTCAGATGCGCCACGCCGCCGCCGACCTGGAGTTCGAGACCGCGGCGATGCTCCGCGACGAAATCAGCCGCCTGGAAGCCTACGACCTCGACATGCCCGCCGATTCGCTGCCGATCAATACGGAGATCGCCGCCTCCATCAAGGGCATGCCCGACGCTCTCGCGCCAAAAGCTAAGCGCGCTTATGGAGCTCAGGAGCGCGGCAAGAAAAAAGGCAAGCGCAGCCGCCGCGGCCCGGGCCGCATGGTGTAGTTACAAAGGGTTTTGGGGCTCGGCAGAGAGCATCTGTCCTCTCGCATAGGCTTGCGAGCGGGGCGCAGGGCGGGTGTGTCTGCCGGCCTCTACAAACTCTCCGGCAGAACCTCCTTCAGCGACCGCGCCGGCATCGACAGGCTTGCCTCCACGGCGGCGAGCAATTCCTGGTTTCTGAAGGGCTTTCGCAATGTCCGCAGCGCCCCCAGCGATTCGGCAATTTCGAGATAGTCGACATCGCCCGCAAACCCGGTGACCGCGAGTATACGCACCGGCAGACCGGAGTCGTAGAGTTTTCGGATCAGTTGAATGCCGTCCATATTGGGCATCAGTACATCGGTGATGATCAGATCCGACGGATTGGCCGCAAACTGCGCGAGCGCCCAGGCACCGGTCGGAACGGCGCGGACGCTGTAGCCGGCCCGGGTCAGCACTGTGGTGATCAGCGATCGCAAACTGTCGTCGTCGGCGGCGACGATGATGGTCGCGGGCGCGTCGTCGCCGGATTCTTGTGAAACCTTCTCCTGGGTCATTCCTATCGCCGATCCAATCGCGTTATATCTCTCAAGGCTGGGGTATGGGAGTATGCCTGCCTTGGCCGTCGCTCGCCAGTCTCCGCTGCGTCTCGAATCGGGTCGTCGGTGTCATTTTTGACGTATGTCACTTTGTTGGCGGTGGCCGGCGTTGTATATTGCTCCTCAACAGAGGCGGCGGAATGCCGCCCATTGCTGTCTGTCCGAATATGTGAAGGAGAATGTCCGATGTCCTATACGCTCGATAAATTCGCTGCCGACGTTCACGACGCGCTGAAGGCCGACCCGGGCCAGGGTGGGCGCGAGAAGGTTCTGGACTACGTGCGCAAGGCGCTGCGCGACGAAGAGTTCGTCGCCACCAACGTGCCGGAAACCTTGCCGGTGGACCGCAATGTTATTTACGAGGACAAGGAACTCGGCTTCGTGATCTGCGCCCACAACAATCCGGGCGCCAAGAAGGGCTATCCGCACGACCACGGGCCGACCTGGGCGATCTACGGCCAGGCCGTCGGCGAGACCGAGATGACCGATTGGAAGGTCGTCGAGAAGGGCGACAGCCCTCGGACGGCGACCAAGGTCGAGCTGGAAAAGAGCTACCACCTGAAGCCGGGCGACGCACACCTTTACCCCGAAGGCGCCATCCACGCACCGATGCGCGACGGCCCGACCCGGCTGATCCGCATCGAAGGCCAGGACACTACAAAGCTCGAGCGCACCCGCATCGAGCCCGCCTGATCCTCTGACGGCCGGCGCATCGACCGCGCGCCCGGCTTGAAGTAAGAACGCCGTCACTTGGGCTGCGCTCGCCCATTGCCCCGGTCCCACCCGCGCGCTAGACAGGTGGCGCATTTCTCGTGGGTGAAGCCGAGATGACGAAGGGCCTGAAGGCATTTCTGTTTTTGATCCTGGAATCGCTGCGCGATCTGGCGCCCATCATCGTGGTCATCGCGTTCTTCCAACTGGTCGTGCTGCAACAGCCGATTCCGAACCTCGACCGCATATTCGTCGGATTGGTGCTGGTTCTGCTCGGCCTCACCTTCTTCATTCAGGGCTTGCAGATGGGCCTGTTTCCCATCGGAGAGGCAATGGCGGGGGCGCTGACCCGCAAGGGCAGCCTCTTCTGGCTGCTGGCTTTCGCCTTTCTGCTCGGATTCGGGACGACCGTGGCGGAGCCGGCGCTGATCGCGGTCGCGGCCGAAGCCGCGAAGGCGGCGGCGGAAGCGCAGGAGGATTACGCCCTGGGCTTGCGGATGACGGTCGCCTTCTCCGTGGGCATCGCGATCCTGCTCGGTGTCTTCCGCATCCTCAAGGGGTGGCCGATTCACTACCTGATCATCGGTGGTTCTGCTGACCTTTGTGGCGCCGCCCGAGATCGTCGGCGGTGCCTACGATTCGGGCGGCGTCACGACCTCGACCGTGACGGTGCCGCTGGTCACGGCGCTCGGCGTGGGGCTCGCCAGCACGATCCGCGGGCGCAATCCGCTGACCGACGGTTTCGGGCTAATCGCCTTCGCCAGCCTGACGCCGATGATTTTCGTGTTGCTCTACGGCATGGTGGTCTGAGATGGATCTGCTCCATCACATCGCCGGCACGACCCTCGCCACCATTGCCGACGTCCTGCCGATCGCGTTGATCCTACTGTTTTTCCAATTCGCCGTGATCCGCGAGCGGCCGCCCCATCTCGGCCGCCTGTTGGTGGGGTTCGCCTATGTGCTGATCGGCCTCGCGCTGTTTTTGGTCGGGCTCGAAGAGGCGCTGTTTCCGCTCGGCGAGATCATGGCCCAGCAATTGACCGATCCGGCCTTCGTGACCGGCGGAAAGCGGTTCTTGGCCCCGCCCGTCTGGTCGGATTATCTCTGGGTCTACGCCTTCGCCGCCTGTATCGGTTTTGCAACCACCATCGCGGAGCCGTCGCTGATCGCCGTGGCGCTGAAGGCGAGCTCGGTCTCCGGCGGTACGATTTCGGTCTGGGGGCTACGGCTCACCGTTGCAGTAGGCGTGGCGCTCGGCGTCGCCCTCGGCTCGTTCCGGATCGTGACCGGCACCCCGCTGCATTACTATATCGCGGCCGGCTACGTCATCGTGGTCCTGCAAACCTTTTACGCGAACCGGTCCCTCGTGCCGCTGGCTTACGATTCGGGCGGCGTCACCACCTCGACGGTTACGGTTCCCCTGGTCACCGCGCTCGGGCTCGGACTGGCGTCCACCATACCGGGCCGCAATACGGTGATCGACGGGTTCGGTCTGATCGCGTTTGCCAGCCTATTCCCGATCATGTCGGTGCTGGCCTACGCGCAATTCTCAACTTGGCGGCGGCAACGCGCCCAGCGGATAGCGGAAGGAGCGAAAGATGAGATTCAAACTGATCATGGCGTTGGTTGACGACCATTACACCGACGATATTTTAGCGGCGGCTCGGGAAGCCGGAGCGACAGGCGCTACCGTGGTGACGAGTGCGCGCGGCGAGGGATTGAAGCCGGAGAAGACGTTTCTCGGCCTTGAGATCGCCGGGCAGCGCGATCTGCTGATGTTTTTGGTTGTCGAACAGCTGAGCCGCGAGATATTGGAGACGATATCGGCGGCGGGCGAGTTCGACGAGAAGCCGGGTTGCGGCATCGCCTTTCAGATCGACATCGAGGATGCGGTCGGGCTGCAATCGCAATTGAAGGTCCTGACGGAAGAAATCGAGGAACAGTTATGAAGAACGAACCGCATATCAAAGTCCAGGAAGTGATGACGCGGAACGTCCGCACGATCGACCGCATGGCCCCCGTCCGCGACGCGATGAACGAGATGAAGGAATACGGCTTCAGCTCCCTGATCGTCGACCGGCGCGACGTGGCCGACGAGTACGGCGTAATCGCGATCACCGATATCGCCGATCATGTCGTCGCCAAGAACCTCTCCTTCGACCGGGTGAATGTCTACGAGATCATGCGCAAGCCGATCATGAGCCTCCATCCCGAGATGGATATCCGCTATGCGATCAACATCGTTACGCGGTTCAAGATTTCGCGGGCGGTGGTCATGGACGGAGATCGGAACCTGCTTGGCATCGTGACCTTGCGCGACATGGTATTGAGGTATGCGGTCGCGCGGGAAGCGGCAAAATAGCCGATAAACCCTCTTGACGCAGATTGCCCGAACCGGCTGACTTCTCGCTCGACATGACCCTGAATCGCGCGTGCATATTGTGCCAACTGTTTAAAAAATAAGAATTCTTGACGATCCGAATCACCTAAGTTGTGCACAATGGCCGAGTCGCCCGCCGAGTCGCCGAGGTGCCCGCCAAGCCTCTCGAATGTGATCGTCAGGTGACAGGCCAGAACAATAAAATTGTTTTAAAACAAAAGGATAATAATATTGCCTATTTATTGGGCATACGGTGTGAGGCCAAGGGTATCCGGGGTGAACGGCGGGAATCGCAATCCTATCAACAAGGTTATCCACAGGAATAGTGGATAGATCCGGCAGTGGCTCCGCAGAGGGCGGATTTATGCCGGACGGGCCGCACGGAGACGTCGCAAAAAGGAAATTATAGGTATAATGGCGCATGTCCGACGAACGACGTGAACGGCGCCCGGCCGATCCGGTGACGGAAGCGCGCACCGGTCTGGCGGCAGGCGCCGCGATCATACGCCAGTATCTTGCGACCCTGCCGAACGGGCCCGGCGTCTACCGCATGCTCAACCGGAGGGGCGATGCGCTGTATGTGGGCAAGGCCCGCAACCTGAAAAAGCGCGTGGTCAACTACACCCATCCGGCCAAGCTCCCCTATCGGCTCCAGCGGATGATCGCCGAGACGGTCACCATGGAGTTCGTTACGACCCACACCGAAGTCGAAGCGTTACTGCTAGAAGCGAATCTGATCAATCAGCTGCGGCCGCGCTATAATGTTCTTCTGCGCGACGATAAGTCCTTCCCGTATATCTTGATCACGGGCGAGCACGCTTTTCCGCAAATCGTCAAACACCGCGGCGCCCGCAAGCGGAAGGGGCATTATTTCGGCCCGTTTGCCACGGTCGGCGCGGTCAACCGCACGATCACCGCCCTGCAACGCGCTTTTCTGCTGCGGAATTGTGCCGACACGATCTTCCAGACACGCAGCCGGCCGTGTCTGCAGTACCAGATCAAACGCTGCAGCGCGCCCTGCGTCGACCGGATCTCGCCCGAGGATTATGCGGACTTGGTATCGCAGGCGCGCGACTTTCTGGCGGGCCGCAGTTCCAAGGTGCAAGAGGAACTGGCGGAGCAGATGCAGGCGGCGAGCGCGGAACTGGCGTTCGAGCAGGCCGCGGCCATTCGCGACCGTATCCGTGCCTTGACGCAGGTGCAGGCCCACCAGGACATCAATTTCGCCGATCTGGACGACGCCGACGTGGTGGCGCTGCATCAGGAGGGTGGGCAATCCTGCATTCAGGTCTTCTTCTTCCGGGGCGGGCGCAATTTCGGCAACCGGGCTTATTTCCCCGCCCACGGCCAGGGGCTTGACGCACCCGAATTGCTGGCGGCGTTCCTGGCGCAGTTCTACGAAAAACACCCGCCCCCCAAACTGGTCCTGATGAGCCATGCGCCGGCGGAGCGGGCCTTGACGGTCGAAGCCTTGAGCCTGCGGGCGGAACGGAAAGTCCGCCTCGTGGTCCCCCAGCGCGGCAGCAAGCGGCGCGCCGTCGATCATGCCGCCGCCAATGCGCGGGATGCCCTGTCGCGCCGGATGGCGGAGAGTGCCACCAATCGCCGGCTGATGGACGACCTCGCCGCGCGCCTGGACCTGGAGTCGACGCCCGAGCGGATCGAGATCTACGACAATTCGCATATCCAGGGCTCGAGCCCGGTCGGCGCGATGGTCGTCTCCGGCATGAACGGGTTCGAGAAGAATGCCTACCGAAAGTTCAATATCCGCTCGGCGGAGGCCGCCGGCGACGATTACGCGATGATGCGCGAAGTGCTGACGCGCCGCTTTACCCGGGCGCTGAAAGAGGATCCCGACCGGGAGCGCGGTACCTGGCCCGATTTGGTGATCATCGACGGCGGCCGCGGCCAGCTGTCGATCGCCGAGGAAATATTCGCCGATCTCGGCATTGACGACGTCAGCCTGCTCGGCATTGCCAAGGGGCCGGATCGAAACGCCGGGCGCGAACACCTTTACCGCAGCGGCCGGCCCCCCATCATGCTCGAGCCGCGCGATCCGGTGCTATACTTCCTGCAACGGCTCCGGGACGAGGCGCATCGTTTTGCCATCGGCACTCATCGCGCGAGACGCTCGAAAGCGATCTCGGCCTCGCCTCTCGACGAGATCGCCGGCATCGGCGCCAAGCGGAAGAAGGCGCTCCTGCTGCATTTCGGCTCTGCGCAAAGCGTGGCGCGGGCGGGCCTCGCCGATCTCGAGGCGGTGGACGGAATCAACAGCGCCGTCGCCCGGAAAATCTATGGCCACTTTCACGAGGATCAGTAGTATCGTTCCATGAGCCCGCGCCGGCATGACGGCGCGCCCGTTGTGGCCTGGCCCGAACCCGGTAGTAGAGTGGCATGAATACCCTGCCGAATATCTTGACGTTGTCGCGGATACTCGTGATCCCGCTGATTGTCGGGCTGTTCTGGGTCGAGGGCGATTGGGCGCGATGGACGGCACTGGGACTTTACGCCGTCGCCTGCATTACGGATTTCTTCGATGGGTATCTGGCGCGGGCGCGGGGCGAAATGTCCAGATTCGGCCGTTTTCTTGATCCGGTCGCGGACAAGCTGCTGATCGCGGCGGTCTTGTTGATGCTCTGCGCATTCGACCGGATCAGCGGGCTCGCGATCCTGGCCGCCGTGGTCATCCTTTGCCGGGAGATGCTGGTTTCCGGCTTGCGCGAATTTCTGGCGGAACTTCGGCAAGGCTTGCCAGTGAGTCGGCTGGCGAAATGGAAAACCACGATACAGATGTTCTCGCTCGGGTTCCTCATCGTCGGCGATGCCGCGCCCGATTGGATTCCCTCCGTCCTGATCGGCGAGATCGGGCTTTGGGCCGCCGCCGCCCTCACCTTGATTACCGGATACGATTACCTCCTCATCGGATTGAAACACATGAAAGAGGAGCCGAAGTCGGAAACGGGGCGGAAAACGGAGCCGCGGCACCCCGCCGAGACGGCGCATGGCGCGGAGTAGTTTGGTTTTTCGATGAAGATTTTTGGACTCGCCGGGTGGAGCGGGAGCGGGAAGACAACGCTTCTGGCCGGACTCATTCCCGAGCTCACGCGCCGCGGCGTTGCGGTCTCCACCATCAAACACGCGCATCATCGCTTCGACATCGATACGCCCGGCAAGGATTCCTACGAACATCGGCGGGCGGGCGCGACCGAAGTCATGGTCAGTTCGGTCGACCGCTGGGCCTTGATGCATGAGAACCGCGGCGCGGGCGAGCCCGACGTCGAGACCCTGGTCGCGCGCATGACACCGGTCGACCTCGTTCTGATCGAGGGCTTCAAGACCTACCCGCACAAAAAGCTTGAAGTCCATCGTCCGTCCGTGGGGAAACCGCTGCTGGCGCCCGAGGATGCCAATATCGTTGCGATTGCAAGCGATGCCGAGCTGACCGATATTAGTCTGCCGGTGCTCGGATTGAGCGATTTTCCGGGCATTGCGGACTTTGTCATGTCGCATTGCGGCCTAGCCGGATCAGGAGAGAATGGCTCAGCTGAGTGACGATTGCTTTGCCGGCGCGGATAGATTGATCACGACGTCGGAAGCTCTGGATATCCTCGCCGCCAGCGTTTCCCCTGTCGCGGCGACGAGCCGTGTCCCGCTGCGGGCCGCCAGCCGACGCATCCTGGCGGAAGACGTCATCTCCCCCATCGATGTGCCGCCCCACGCGAATTCGGCGGTGGACGGCTATGCCGTTTATTTTGCCGACCTCGACCGGGACCGACCGACGGAGCTGCGGGTGGGGGGGCGTGCCGCGGCCGGACATCCGCTCGGGCGGCGCGCCGAACGCGGGGAAGCCGTCCGCATCTTTACCGGCGCACCCATGCCCGAAGGGCCGGATACCGTGATGATGCAGGAGGACTGTACCGAGGCCGGGGGCATCGTGACGATCATGCCGGGAATCAAGCAAGGCGCCAATCGCCGGGCGGCGGGGGAGGACGTGACCGCCGGCCGGACTGTGCTCCGCGAGGGCATTCGGTTGCGTCCCCAGGATATCGGTCTGGCGGCCGCGGTCGGGAGAACCGAGTTGTCCGTCTTCGCGCCCGTAAGAGCTGCCGTCTTCTCGACCGGCGACGAGGTGGGCCAACCGGGTGCCGCCCTGGAGAGCGGGCAGATATACGATTCGAACCGCTATATGACGATTGCGGCTCTGGAAGCGTTGGGATGCGATGTTGCCGATCTGGGCATCCTGCCCGACCGGCCGGAAATGATTGCGGCCGCCATACGGGAGGCTGCCGCCGGCCACGACCTGCTGGTCACGAGCGGCGGCATGTCGGTCGGCGAGGAAGACCACGTCGGCGCGGCTGTGACACAGAACGGCAATCTCCACTTCTGGCGTTTGGCGATCAAGCCGGGGCGGCCGGTCTCGCTCGGGCAGGTGCGGTCCGGCAACCGGACAGCGGCTTTCATAGGACTGCCGGGCAATCCCGTGGCGGCGATGGTCACATTCCTGTTGATTGGGCGCCCGGTGGCGCTGCGTCTGGGCGGCGCGCGGGAGATCGCGCCGACCACCTACCGGGTGCGCGCGGCATTCGATCATAAGAAGAAAATGGACCGCCGCGAATATGTGCGCGCCCATTTATCGACGGGCGAGGATGGCGTGCCGCAAGCCCATAAACACGGCGCGAGCGGTGCCGGAATACTTTCGTCGCTTGTGGGCGCCGATGGATTGGTGGAATTGCCGGAAGACATGACCTATCTCGAATTCGGTGGCATGGTCGACTTCCTGCCCTTCAACGAGGTTCTGGCATGAAGATTCTGTATTTCGCCTGGCTGCGACAAAAGACGGGAATCGATTCCGAAGACGTCGACGTGCCGGCGGAGGTCGGCGATGTCGCCGGATTGCTCGACTGGCTGAAGCACAGGAACGCGAATTTCGCGGAAGCCCTATCCGACTTCGAATCCGTGCGGGTTGCCGTCAATCAGGAGTTCGCGGAATTGGATTCGCCGGTTGCCGCAGGAGACGAGGTTGCCATTTTCCCGCCAATGACAGGGGGATAGACGATGACCGTTAAAGTTCAGTCGGAGGATTTCGATGTCGGCGCGGAACTGGAGCGGCTGACACGGGATAACCATAACGTCGGCGGGATGGTCAGTTTCGTCGGCTTGGTGCGCGATCTTGGCGGCGAGGATGCACTGAAAGCGATGACCCTGGAGCACTATCCGGGCATGACGGAGAAGATGCTGGCCGAGATTGAAGCCGAGGCGCAAGCCCGTTGGCCGCTCGAAGGCAGCCTGATCGTTCATCGCTATGGCCGCCTGGAGCCGGGCGACCGCATTGTCCTGGTCGCGGCGACGAGCGCCCATCGACAGGCCGCTTTCGATGCCTGCGCGTTCTTGATCGATTGGCTGAAGACGAAAGCGCCGTTCTGGAAACTCGAAGAATCGGAAGCGACAGGCGCCCGCTGGGTGGAGGCGAAGTCGTCGGACGATCTTGCCGCCGCCCGCTGGCGGGCATCGCAAGAGAAGGCGGCGGAATAAAATGGGTGATATCGTCAATCTGCGCGACTTCCGCAAGCAGCGCGCAAAGCAGGAAAAATCCGAGAAAGCGGCGGTCAATCGGCGCAAGCACGGACGCACCAAGGCGGAAGCCGAACGCGACAGGCGGGAGCGGGAGCAGCGGGACGCGATCCTCGATTCGAAGCGGATCGACGGCGACGACGAATCCTAAGCAGCATTGGGGGAAAGCATGCCGCAAAGCGGAGTCTTCAACTATCCAAGTATCGAACGCATCGTCTTCGGCACACCCTTCGCAGAGGCCGTGCGCACGGAGGCGGACCGCCTCGGCACGGAACGCCTCTACGTTCTGGCCAGCGGGACTCTCGCGCGGGAGACCGAATGCCTGACCGTCCTGAAGTCCGAAATGGGCGGGCGGATTGCCGGCGTCTACGACCGCCTGCGTCCGCACGTACAGCGCGAGGATGTCCTTGAAGCGACATTGGAGGCCCGCGCCGCCGGCGCAGATCTACTGTTGACCGTGGGCGGAGGGACGCCGACGGATGCAGCCAAAATGGTCTCCCTCTGCCTCGCCAACGATGTCGAGGCCTACGAGGATTTCGAACGGCTCCGGTGGATCAGCAGTATCGACGGGACACTCACGGCGCCCGAGATGAAGACACCGACGGTGCGCTCGATCTTCGTGCCGACCACCTTGTCGGCGGGCGAATTCGCGCCCGGCGCCGGATGCACGGACTCCCGGGCGCAGATGAAACAGACTTTCCGCCATCCCCTCCTGGCGCCGCAAGTGGTGGTGTTGGACCCGGAGGTGACGCTGCATACGCCGGAGTGGCTTTGGCTGTCGACGGGCATTCGTGCGGTCGACCACGTGGTCGAGGATTTATGCTCGATCAACCTGCAGCCCTATGTGGAAGGCACGGCCCGGCACGCCCTGCGGTTGCTGTCCCGCGGGCTGACCCGTTGCAAGCAGGACCCGGGCGATCTCGACGCGCGGCTCGATTGTCAGACCGGTGCCTGGATGTCGATGATCGGTGGTGCGGCCGGCGTGACCAAAGGGGCCAGCCACGGGATCGGCCACATGCTCGGCGGAACCGCCAACGTACCCCATGGCTATACGTCCTGCGTAATGCTGCCGAGCGTTCTCGCGTGGAACGAAGGGGTGAACGGCGATCAGCAGGCGGTTGTGAGCGAGACCCTCGGCCGGTCCGGGGAGCCGGCCTCTCAGGTTGTGGGCGAATTGATCGCCGGCCTCGGCCTGCCGACGCGCCTCAGGGACGTCGGGGTCGAGCGCGATCAGTTTCAGGCCATTGCCGAAGCATCGATGCACGACCGATGGATCCCGACGAACCCGCGCAAGATTACGGAACCGGCGCAGGTCATCGAAATACTGGAGATGGCGTGGTAGGGAGCCGATGAACCGGCAACAGCGTCGACAGGCCGCCCGCTCCAGCAAATCGGGACCGGAGGCTGCCGACCCGCTGATGGCGGCGGCCAAACAAGCTCACGAAGCCGGCCGGCACGCGGAAGCGGAGGCGACCTACAATCGACTGCTCGTCGAAAACCCCAAGAATCCCGATGCGCTCCATTATAAGGGCCTATTGTTCTATCAGTACGGCCGCGCTGGCGAGGCGGTCGCCCTTCTGCGCGAAGCCATCGCCTTGCGGCGGGGCGTTCCAACCTTTCACGGTAACCTCGCGAATGTCCTGCTGCATCTGGGCGATATGGACGGCGCGGAGGCGGAGTTCCGCAAGGCGCTTCGTCTCGATAAGAAATACGTGAAGGCGTACATCAATTTCAGCGTTCTGCTGATGGGGCGAGGGCGCCTTCCGGAGGCAGAAGAAATGGCGCGGCGCGCGCTCAGGCTGCAGCCGGAGAATGCGGAGGCCTATAATTGCCTGGGGTCGATATTGCGCCAGCAGGGCCAACGTCTGGACGCGGAAGCCGCTTTCCGGCGAGCCTTGGAAATCAACCCCGATTATGAGGAAGCGCACGGCAATCTTATTTTTCTGCAGGACTTCGATCCGGCGCTGAGTTTCAAGGAACTGCAGGACGCGCGCCGAAGATGGGCCGAGCGTTTCATGGACCCCCTTCTTGCGGGCGCGCAACCGCACGCGAACTCGCCCGACCCCGACCGCAAGCTGCGTATCGGATATGTTTCCGGCGATTTCCGGAATCATTCCGCGGCCAGCGCATTTACCGCCGTCGTTTTGGAGCGCGACCGGGAGAATTTCGAAGCCTATTGCTATATGACCTCGGCCCGGCGCGACGAGGCGACGGCACGGTTCGAGGCTGCCGCCGACGGGTGGCGGCCCTGTTGGGGACTGCCGGATGCCGAACTGGCCGCGCAAATTCGGGCGGACGAGATCGATATCCTGGTCGACCTGTCGGGGCATTCGGCGGGAAACCGGCTGGCGGTTTTTGCGCGCAAGCCCGCGCCGGTGCAAATCACCGCCTGGGGCCATTGTACCGGCACCGGCATGAAGGCGATGGACTATTTCTTCGCCGACCCGGTTATCGTGCCGCCGGAAGATGCGCGGCACTGTGCGGAAGAAGTGATACCGCTGTCTTGCGTCCTGGGCATCACGCCGCCGGGGGTGGCGCCGGATGTCGTCGGTCCGCCTGTCTTGCGGAACGGTTACGCGACGTTCGGTTGCTTCAACAGGACCGAAAGGCTCGGCGAGGAAACCCTGGGCGCCTGGTCTCGAATTCTCGAGAGATGTCCCGATGCTCGGCTTCTCCTGAAGAGCGCCGAATTGGACAATCGTGAAATCGCGAAACGGGTTGAGAAGAAACTCGGCGCCCATGGCATCGACCTGTCGCGGGTCGAGTTGCGCGGACGGACGCCATGGTTCGACCACCTCGCTGCATACGGCGATGTCGATGTGGCTCTCGATCCCTTTCCGAACAATGGCGGCGTGACGACCCTGGAGACGCTTTGGATGGGTGTGCCGGTCGTCGCGTTGGACGGTGCCACCATTACCAGCCGCTTGGCCGCCTCGATCGTGAGCGCAAGCGGCCATGCGGAATGGGTTGGCGGGAGCGTCGCGGACTATATCGAAATCGCGGAACGGTTGGGCAAAGAGGCCACGGTCCTGAAAGAAATACGCGCGGGGTTGCGGGGCGACCTGAATGCCCGGCCACTCGGCAACGGGAAGCTCTATGCGCAAGAGATCGAAGGCCATTACCGCCGCGTTTGGCACAACTGGTGCGCCCGGTCATGAGCCGCCAGCAACGGCGCAACGCGGAGCGGCAGGCAAAAAAGAAGCAGCGGGAAGCTTTGCGCGGACGCGGGCCCGGCGGTTCCGTGAATGCGCTCCTGGAAGAGGCGACTCAGCTGCATGGCGCGGGCCAGCTGGAAGAAGCGATCCTGCGATACGACCGGATACTCGCCGAGCGGCCGGATTTGCCTGACGCCTTGCACCTGAAGGGGATCGCGCGGGCGCAAAGCGGGCATTTCGACGACGGGGCCGCTCTCATCCGGCGCGCCATCGAGCTTGATGGCAGTGTTCTCGACTATCACCAAAACCTGGGAAAGCTGTTTTTGCAGGCCGGTCGGCTGGCGGAGGCGCTGGTGCCGTATCGCGCGGCCGCGGCAATCGCGCCGCAGGATGCGGGTCTGCAAGGGACGTTGGGGGTCCTGCTGCAGGAAGTGGGCGAATTGGCGGAGTCCGCGGCCGCGTTGCGGCGCTCGGTTGCGCTCGACCCCTCGTCGCCGGAGGCGCGTAACAACCTGGGCAATGTGTTGAAGCAAGAGGGAGACCTGGAAGGCGCCGAGGCGGAATTGAGACGGGCGGTGGAAATGCGGCCCGATTATGCCAATGCATACCATAATCTCGGCAATGTGCTGATCGAGCTGAACAAGGTCGAGGAAGGCGTCGAGGCGCTCGGTCGGGCGACCCGCCTACAGCCGGATCATGCGCAGGCGTTTGCCAATCTGGCGGCGGGCCTCAACCTTCTGGAGCGCCCCGAGGAAGGGTCCGCTGCGGCCCGCCGCGCGATTGGGTTGGCTCCCGGAATGCCCGAAGCGCACAACAACCTGGGCGCGGCCCTGCGCGCGTCGGGCGACGTCGCGGGGGCGGAGGCGGCGTACCGCCAGGCGATCGCCGTCGATCCCCGCTTCTCGCGAGCGCACAGCAACCTGATTTACATTCTCGATTTTAATCCCGACTACGCTGTCCGGGATCATCAGGCCGAACGGCGGAAATGGCAGGCTCAACACGCGGCGCCGTTGGCGCAGGAAATCCGGCCGCATGCGAATAGCCCGGATCCAGAGCGCCGCTTGCGAATCGGCTATGTATCCGCCGATTTTCGCCGCCATTCCGCGGCCAACGGCTTCGGCCCCATGATCATGTCCTACGACCGATCCGCATTCGACGTAATCTGCTATGCATCGAATGCTTTGCAGGACGAAGTGACGGCGCAGTTCAGGGGTGCTGCTACGGATTGGCGCGATTGCGCGCGGCTCGGCGACGCGCAACTGGCACAGACCATCCGCGACGACCGCATCGATATCCTGGTCGACCTGTCGGGGCATTCGGCCGGCAATCGATTGCTGGTCTTCGCGCGCAAGCCCGCGCCGGTGCAGGCGACCGCCTGGGGTTTCGCGACGAGTACAGGCCTGGAAGCCATCGACTATTTCCTTGCGGATTCGGTTATCGTCCCGGAACCGGAGCGGGCGCTCTATACGGAGGAAGTGCTCTACCTGCCTTGCCTCATGTCCTATCTCCCGCCGGCGCATACTCCGGAAGTTTCGGAGGCGCCGGTTCGGCGGAACGGATTCGTGACGCTCGGCAGTTTTAATCGTCTCGAGAAAATGGGCGCTGGCGCGCTGACCGCCTGGGCCGAGATACTGAGGCGCAATCCGTCCGTACGGCTGGTCGTGAAGAGTCAGGCATTGGATCGCCCGGCGTCGAGATCGGCATTCGAGGCCCAGTTGCTGGGGTTGGGGGTGGATCGGAACCGGCTCACCCTGCTCGGCGGCGACCCGCAAGCTGTGCATTTGGCAAAGCATTCGCTGGTTGACCTGATGCTGGACCCGTTTCCCCATGCCGGCGGGATCAGTGCGGCCGACGCGCTTTGGATGGGGGTGCCTGTGGTCAGTCTGTCGGGCAAGACCACAGCGGGCCGCATCGGAGCTTCGGCTCTCCATGCATTGGGCCTCGACCGGTTGATCGCGACATCGGAGGAGGACTATATCGAGACCGTCCTGGGACTGGTCGATGCACCCGAGACCCTGATCGAGCTGCGCGGCTCGCTGCGTGGGCGAATGCAAGCGTCGCCGTTTGGGGACGCCGCCCGATATGTCCGGTCGGCGGAGGCGATCTATCGAGAAATATGGCGCCGCTGGTGCGCCGGAGAGCGCCGACCGTCGCTGCCGCCTAGTGGCACATGAGCACCGGGATTTCCGCCGCGTCGAGAATATGGCTGGTGATGCCGCCGAAGATCATCTGCCGCAACCGGCTGCGCGTATAGGCACCCTTGAGCAGAAGGTCGGCGTTAAGCTTCTCCGCCTCTTCCAACACGGCTTCACCGGCGGTCCGCCGGCCGGCTTCGATGTTGACGGCGTTGGCATCGATCCCGTTGCGCCGAAGGTGGATGGTTGCATCCGCGGCGGAAGGTCCCGGCACCATACCTTCTTCGATCTGCAGCACGGTGACTTTCTCCGCGCTGAGCAACAGCGGCATTGCGAAACTGATACACCGCGGCGTCTCGTAGCTGCCGTTCCAGGAAATCACGATGTGCTTTCCGAGCCCCGACGGTGGTTTCGGCGGTGCGATCAGGATCGGCCGGCCGGTCTCGAACAGGGCGGCTTCCAGAAGACTCATGGTTGGGGTCGCCGAACTGCGGACGGGGCGGCCGACGACGATCAGGTCGAACAGTCGGCCACGGTTGCCGACCAGGTCGCGACCGGGTATTTCCTCCTCGACCCAGCCGGCGGTCGGATGAGATTGCGGTGCCCCTCCGCCATTCAACGGGATGCCCTTTTCCTTCATGAAGGTTTCGAACAGCTCGTGGGCGCGCACGGCGCGTTCCTTTTCCTGCTGTTGGAAGGTCTCCACAAGGTCGGGAGGCGTAACACCCAGACCTTCTCCGGCGACCACCACTTCGGTCAAGCCCGGCTGCTCGTAGAG
Organism: Rickettsiales bacterium; assembly: GCA_038131165.1. GTDB lineage: Bacteria > Pseudomonadota > Alphaproteobacteria > UBA8366 > UBA8366 > UBA6544. Next base: position 22,786 of record JAYPOZ010000028.1, read on the forward strand.
GCCTTCGATGTAGCTGTTGAAGCGCTTTGCCACAATGAGAGCGCATTCCAAAATTGAGGGCAGCACATCGCTTTCCTCCAAAGGCACCAGGATCGTTTTCATTGTTGCCCCCAAGTTCATTCCAACTTGGCGACCATCCTATACGACCCTTACGCTTAGGTTAAGCGTCAATAAATCCCTATTTTCCGGAAGTTGCGACCGGTCGGATCATTTCTTGGGGACCGTCAGTCCGCTGCAGTCGGCGCCGTTGCGCCCTCTGGGTGATTGCGGAACCAATCGACGAAGCGGACGGCGTCGATCGGCGGGCTGAAATGGTAGCCTTGCGCGACGTCGCAGCCGTGTTGCCGGAGGAAATCGAGTTGCGGGACGGTCTCGACACCCTCGGCGATAACCGCAAGGTTTAGCTGTTTCGCAAGATTTATGATGATCTGCGCGATGGCGGCATCGTCCGGATCCTCGACGACGTCCCGGACGAAGGAGCGGTCGATCTTCAACTTGTCCATTGGAAAGCGCTTCAAATAGGCGAGCGACGAATGCCCGGTGCCGAAATCGTCGATCGCCAGGCTGACCCCGATGTCGTGCAGGCTGTGCAGGGCCGCCACCGTGGAATCCACATTCTCCATGATCATGCTCTCGGTGATCTCGAGTTCCAACCAGGAGGGATCGATGCCAAACTCTTTAATCAATCCACCGACGGCCTCGACGAGGTCGGTGCGCTTGAACTGGACCGCGGACAGGTTTACGGCGATGGGAATAGGGGGCAGACCGAATGACTGCCATTCCCGCAGCTGCTCGCAGGCGCGCCGCAGGACCCAGTCGCCGATCGGTACGATGAGTCCGGATGTCTCGGCGATCGGAATAAATTCCACGGGCGAAATTTCGCCGTGTTCCTCGTGGTTCCATCGCAGCAGCGCTTCGACGCCGACGACTCTACCCTCGGCGATCTCCACCTTCGGCTGATAGTTGAGGCGAAGCCCGTTATCCGTGATCGCGGTGCGCAGCGCCGTTTCCAGCTCCTTTCGCCGCAAGGCTTGTGCGTTGAGCTCTTCATTATAAAAGGAAAACTTACCTCGCCCCGCCCTCTTCGCCTGATAGAGCGCCATATCGGCATTCTTCAGCAACGTATCGGGATGGGACGAGTCCTCCGGGAAAAGTGTGATGCCGATGCTGGCCGTGGTGAAGATTTCGCTCCCGTCCAAATCGATGGGCTGGGATAGGGCCGCCTCCACTGTCTGGGCGAGAACGGTTGCGCCGTTCGCATCCGCGAGGTTGTTGGCAACGATGGCGAATTCGTCTCCGCCGAGGCGGGCGACGAGGTCAGTCTCCCGCACGCGCGAGACGAGACGCTGCGCCACCCGTTTCAACAGGGCGTCGCCGGCAGGATGACCCAGCGAATCGTTCACATCCTTGAAATTATCCAGGTCCAGCAGGAGAAGCGCACCAAGACGTTTCGAGCGGCCGACTTGAGCGATGGCCTGGCGCAACTCGCTCTGAAACATTGAGCGGTTCGCCAATCCGGTCAGCACGTCGTAACTGGCGAGCCGTGCCAGCCGTTGTTCAGCTTGCTTTCGCTTGGTCACATCGACGAACCAGTGTTGAGTTGCGCGCTCACCGTTCCAGGTCACGACCCGCACGGTCGTCTGAATCCAAATGCGTTCACCATCGACCCGGATGGCTTCGAACTCGTAAATCTCCGGCGCCTGCCCCCCTGCGAGGCGGGCTTCGTTGAACAGTTTCAGGCGGTCGCGTTCGTGCTCGGCATAAAGCTGCCGGACGTTCGGGATTGCGAGGATATCGTCCGCATTGGCGAAGCCGAAAATTCGCGCGAGCGCCTGATTCGCGAACAACGGCCGCCAGTCGCGGTGGATCAGAATGCCTTGCAACGCTTCCTCGACGAGGTTTCGAAAGCCGCCTTCGACATCCCGCAGTGTGGGAATATGACGCTCGGCTTCCGTCGGCTCTTTCAGAAAGGAAGCGGTCCCATCGCTTTTCGACAGTGCCAGGAAACAGACGCTTTGTTTTTCCTTCTCCGGAACGACGGCGAAGCGGATGCTGTTTCCGTGGCCGCCGATCTGTAGTTCGCAGGCGTCGCCCAACTGCGACACCCGTTGCGCCATTTGCCGAATCTTCGCGAGGTCGCCCTCCCGGTCGGAGGCGGACTTCCCGTCAATCCATGCCATTGCGGCCGGATTCATATACTGAATGAAAGCGTCCGAATCCGCGATGAGTACCGGAAGAGGGTTCAGGGCAAAGTAGTCCGCAGACTCCTCCCCGAAACTGATACAGGGTTGTGTAGACATCGATTTTTTGCTCGCCCGTTAACTTTTATGGAGCGATGCTCTGTCCCCTCCCGACCTCGTGTCGGCGCGCACCCTCCACTCCCTGCCAAAAGTAGACCAAGGAATTCGTGTAGATTTGGTTAACGCGAAGGCTTAAAAGAAACGACCTGCGTTCCGCACGGAACGGAAACTCACTTAATCACTGATAGGGAAAATTCGAAATGACGATCGAACGCCGCCATTCCGGCCCGCGCATGAGCCAGGTCGTGGTCCACAACAACACGGTCTATCTCGCGGGTATCGTAGGCGATGACCGCGATGCGGATATCACGGTACAAACGCAGCAAGTTCTGGCCAAGATCGACAGTCTGTTGGCCGAGGTCGGCAGCAATAAGTCGAAATTGCTGTGCGCCGAGATCTGGATCAGCGATATGGCGATGTTTGGCGCCATGAATGCTGTTTGGGATGCGTGGATCGATCCCGCGAACCCGCCGACGCGGGCCTGCGGTCAAGTGCCGCTCGCGCATCCGGACTTCAAGGTCGAAATCATCGTCCGCGCGGCGGTCGATTAATCGTCCGGCGGCGGGGCGGCGCGGTATTACGTCGCCGCCGCCTTCGCCTTGCGTTCAAGTTGCATGACCGGAACGAGGGCCCGGTCGCCGATCTGGCGCAGGAGCTCGTCCGAACTTTCCATCAGGACCGACCGGAGCGCGAACAAGACCCGCGCTGCCGTCGTCTCGTCCCAAAACCAGGTGTCGAGCTCGGCACTGCCGGCCACGGCGCCCGGCTGCGCCGCGGCAGCTTCCAAATAAAAGCTTTTCAGGTCTTCGGTCGCGTATTTCAGGGTATTTCCCAGAGGGAGATCGCCGCGCGGATTGGCGGGCCACGTGTCGCCGAGAAAACTCGTGACGAAGGCAGCGAGTCCATCGACAGGAATATTCGAGACGCCGACGGTCGTCCGCCCGCCGCGCGCATCGCGGCCAATATCGTACCAGGGGCGCAGCCGATGCATTTCCTCCGCGAGCGCGTGGGCCAAGCTGCCGGGCGCTGCGTCGGCCGCCGCCGGCGCACCCAACGCCACCGGGCAGACCCATCCGCTACCGTCGCCGACGGAGGATGCGGCGGGCGCGTCGTCGGGAAAATCCTCCAGGACCGGTCCGCTATCGCGAGTCAACAAATCCAGCGCCGCCAGGATGACCCGGCGCTGGAACGCCGCGTCGCCCGGCGCGCCAAAGGGCCGGCCCAGCTCGAAAGGAACCCAAAGCGCGCGCGGTGGCCGGATTTTCTCCGTGTGCGGGCGCACCAAGCTGATCTGTGTGGTCGCCAAGCCTTGTTCTTCCAGATAATGCCCTAGAGCGCTCACGGCGCGGGTGCAGTTCGGTCAGACCGGGGCCAGTAAGACGGCGTTGACCTGATCCTCTTTTAGATAGCCCGCGATCTGCTGAACCAATGGCGCCATTGCTGCCGGGTCGGTCGCTCCCATGAAGGAATAACTGAAAGTGGCGAGCGATCCGATGACCCCTTCTGACTCCAATTCCGCAAGGCGCTCCGTCGGAAACACGACATTGAGATCTTGCTGATAGCCCGTGCGGTCGAAATTGACGGATATATGGCTCATTACGATGTCGTCCGCCGGGGTGGAGCGGGGGAAGACCCGGTAATCGGCGTCGCCGCGCGAAAAAGGGCGATCTTCGCGGCGCTGCAGCCCGGCGGTCGAGATTACCGCGACACGCCGTTCGGAAAGCGGTGGTCCCGTGACCCATGGCGTGGTCTCGAAGGTTGGACAGGGAAGCTGCATTAAGTGCTGGCGTTCTTCTTCGGCAAGTTCCGTCATGCGGACCATTCCGTCGCTCTCCTCATTGGGTCGGGCAGGTTTTGATGAATGTTGTACCGGCGTGGTAAGTTGACCAGTCGGTTTATTGGAGCGATTGGTCTGAAATGTTCGCGCCGCCATCCGTTGTCAATTCGAGAAGCCGAAACGGGAAGGGCGCCTCGCAGAAGGCCGGCGCCGTCGAGAACACGGTGCCCGAGAGGTCCTGGGTGAAGGCGCCCGGATGGAAATGCCCCGAAAGCGCGGCCTTCACGGTGGCACTCCTGGACACGCGCGCCGCGAGCCCCGCTTCCGGCGCGTAGCTGTAGGGCGTGCGACGATGGATACGGGGGCGGAGCAGATAGTGTTGTAGATGAACCTGCGGCTCGGCGGACGCCGTCGACGCGAGAGCTGCCGCGAACCGCGCGCATGCCGCCTGCGGGCGCACGGGCGCGCGCCGGGCATCGAGAATGTCGTCGAATCCGATGAAGCGCCAGCCGCAATGGATGACATCCGGCGACACCGTCCCGAGGACTCCGGTGAACGCGCCGCGATGGTCGTGATTGCCGGGAATGACGACCCAGGGCACGCCGGTACTCCCCAGCCAGCCTCGCAT
>JAYPOZ010000028.1:27500-46832 GCA_038131165.1 Rickettsiales bacterium
CCCCGCATCCATTGATAGTCCAAGGTAGCCAGCTCGACGGAGGACCGAAAGCCCTCCGGATCTTTATCGGCGAGACTTTCGTCGACGACGTTGTCGGGCACGTCCAGAAGGTCGCCCGTGATGACGACCACATCCGGACGCCAGTGCTGGAGTCGCCTGGCGAGTGTTTCCAGGTGCCTGGCGATATCCCTGGACTTCCGTTCTGGCTGGGCGGCGGTTCCCGGCAAAGCCGAGCGCATGTGTAAATCGGTCAGGTGCAGAATGCGCAAGCGCGCTTCACACATGCTGTGCTTCCCCTCCTGGGATCGGGTGATCTCCGCGACCGCGCCTGCCGCGCGGTATCTCAGGCAGCGCTCGTGCTGACCAAGGCGGTCTTCTTGTCCCGGCGCATCACCAGGGCGTCGTAATCCTCCATCAGCATCCGGGTCGTCTCGCCGGGCGTGAAATTGTATTCGCCGATTTGCGACACAGGGGTCACTTCCACTGCGGTACCGGTGAGGAAGACTTCGGTTGCGTTGGCCAACTCCTCTGGGTTGATGTGACGCTCGATCACCTCGATGCCGCGCTCCTTGGCCAGCCCCATGACGGTTCGCTTGGTGATTCCGTCGAGAAAACAATCCGGTGTCGGCGTATGCAGCTTACCGGCGATCAACAGGAAGATATTGGCGCCGGTTGCCTCCGCGATATAACCGCGGTAATCCAACATCAGGGCATCGGCATAGCCTGCCGCTTCCGCATCGTGTTTGGACAGCGTGCAGATCATATAGAGCCCCGCTGCCTTGGTCTTGCAGGGAATGGTCGCCGGATCGGGCCGGCGCCATTTCGCCCATTTCATGCGGATGCCCTGCATGCGGGCTTCGGGGGAGAAATATGCCGGCCATTCCCAAGCGGCAATGGCCATGTGAACGCCTGATCTTTGCGCCGAGACACCCATCATGCCGGCCCCGCGCCATGCGATCGGCCGGACATAGCCGTCGACAATGCCGTTTTCGGCAATGACCGCTTTACAGGCCGCGTCGATTTCATCGGCACTGTAGGGAATCTCGAAATCCATCGTCCGGGCGCCTGCAAGCAGGCGTTCCGTATGTTGGCGCAGATGAAAAATCTCGCCGCCATAGCAGCGCTCGCCTTCGAATACCGCCGAGGCATAGTGCAATGCGTGATTGAGCACGTGTAATTTGGCGTCTTTCCACGGCAGCATCTCGCCGTCATACCAGATCACGCCAGGCCGGTCGTCGAAGGGTTCCATATCCATCGCATTCGCTCCCGAAATACGCTGCGGTCATTATCTGTCGCAGCATTGTCTATATTATGCGTGAAATTAGTCGTCACGCCTCTAATTCGACAGTAAATGTCGAACTAGGTTGCGCGATTTAGCAGTTACAGGCATATATGTCAACATGACTGACATAAAATTAGACGAAAATTCGCCTCCCCCGGCGCAAGATGAAGCGTTCGACGACGAGGCCTTGCGCGAGGCCATCGAGATGCTCTTCTTTGCCTATCGAGATTTCACGTCGGGCCCCGACGAGATTCTAACCGAATATGGGTTTGGCCGCGCCCACCACCGCGTGATTTATTTTGTCGGCCGCAATCCCGACCTGACGGTGTCCGACCTTCTCGGGATTTTGAGAATAACGAAGCAAAGCCTCAACAGGGTTCTCGGCCAGCTTGTTCGCGAAGATTTCGTCGCTCAGAACCCCGGCCGTCGGGACCGGCGTCAGAGGTTGTTGAGTCTGACGGAAAAGGGGAAAATGCTCGAAGAGCGTTTGACCGCCAATCAACGCCAAAGGATCGCTGCCGCGTATGCGAGTGCCGGCAGCGGCTCGGTTGCCGGTTTTCGCAAGATACTGCTCGGCATCATGTCCAGCGAAGAAGATCGCGGGCGCTTCGGTTCGGCCCACGGCAATCGAAACGATGGGAGGCAACCTGACGGATGCTAGGGGATGAGACGCCGCATATCCTTGTCGTGGACGACGATACGCGCCTGCGCGATCTGCTCCGTAAATATTTGAGCGACAACGGTTTTCGGGTGACGACCGCGGTCGAAGCCTCCGAAGCCCGTCAGCGGATGAAGGGTCTTGCTTTCGACCTCGTGGTCCTCGATCGGATGATGCCGGGCGAGAGCGGCCTCGAATTCGTCAAGTCGTTGCGTCCCGCGAACCCTGTACCGATCTTGATGCTGACGGCCATGGGAGAGGTCGACGCCCGCATCGATGGGCTGGAAGCTGGCGTCGACGACTATCTCGCGAAACCGTTTGAGCCGCGTGAGCTATTGCTACGCATTCGCACGATCTTGCGGCGCACCGAGGATACCGGCGCCCCGTCGACACGGATTCGCCTCGGCCGTGCCGAATACGATCCGACACGCGAATTTCTGACGGTCGACGGTGAGCCGCTGCGCTTGACGAGCGCGGAGGCCAGCCTTCTCTCCGTGCTGTCGGAGGTGCCGGGCCAAGTGTTGAGCCGGGACGAACTGACGCAACGCTGCGCTATTGAAGGAGGCGAGCGGGCCATCGATGTCCAAGTCACGCGGCTACGCCGCAAGATCGAACCCGACCCGCGTCTTCCGCAATACCTGCAGACCGTGCGCGGTCGCGGTTACGTTCTGCGGCCGGATTGATCGGCAATGCTGCGGCCCGGGCAAATGATCAAACGGATACTGCCGAAATCCTTATTCGGGCGGTCGTTGATGATCATCATCACGCCCTTGATTCTCCTGCAGGTCGTCTCCAGTTGGGTATTCTTCGACCGGCATTGGGATACGATTACCCGTCGCCTCGCGAGCTCGATCGCCGGCGATATCGCGTGGATTCTGGAAGAGCTGCGGCCGGACATGGGCGATCGGGCGCGCACCGAGCTGTTCGCGCGGGCGCGCCAGCACAAAGGGCTGCAGATTATTCTGAGGCCCGAACAGATTCTCCCCAATCAAGCCGCCCGCTACAGCGGCATCATCGCCTCGACGATGGCGCACGCGCTGCGCGAGCGGGTGCAAAAACCTTTCGTGCTCGATACGTCCTCCTTCAAGACTCAGGTGATCATCGAGATACAGCTCGCGGATGGTATTCTTACCGTTGTCGTGCCGGGCAAGAGGCTGTTCAGCTCCACAACCTACATTTTCATAATCTGGATGGTAGGGACATCGCTTGTCCTGTTTGCCGTCGCCTCCGTGTTTATGCGCAACCAGGTTCGCCCGATTCGCAGGCTGGCGGCGGCCGCCGACGCGTTCGGCAAGGGGGGCGAGATGAGCCAGGATTTTCGCATTCAAGGCGCGACCGAAGTAAGGCTCGCGGCGACGGCTTTCAATCGGATGCGCGAACGCATTAACCGGCAGATTCGGCAGCGCACCGATATGCTGTCCGGCGTCAGCCACGATCTGCGCACGCCGCTCACACGCATGAAATTGCAGCTGGCGATGGTGCCGAACTCGCCCGAGATCGAGGAGCTGAAATCCGACCTTACCGATATGGAACGCATGATCGAAGGATATCTCACCTTTGCGCGCGGCGAGGGAGACGAGAAATCGGTCGAAACCGATCTGTCGGAACTGGTTGCGGAGGTCGTTGCCGCCTGGAAACGCAACGGCGTGTCCATCGACCTGCACATCGAAGAAGAAATTCATCTCGACCTGAAGCGAACGGCCTTTGGCCGCTGCCTGGATAATTTGATCGCCAACGCCAGTCGCTACGGCACTCATGTTTGGGTCAGTGTCGGCAAACGCCGCAGTTCAATCGAAATTACGATAGACGACGATGGCCCCGGCGTGCCGGAGAGCGAGCGGCAGAATGTTTTTCGTCCCTTTTACCGCATCGACGCTTCGCGTAATCCAGAGACGGGCGGCAATGGTCTGGGACTTGCGATCGCGCGCGACATCGCCCGCGCGCATGGTGGCGAGATAGAGCTCGACACATCGCCACACGATGGGCTCCGAGCGCGCATCCGCCTTCCTTTGTGAGGCGCTAAAACAGTCTTCCGCCGTTCGGTATGGATTGGTCCGGCGCGATCAGAACGACCTCCCCGTCGGCATCCGGAAAACCAAGGATCAGTATTTCGGACATGAACTTGCCGATCTGTTTGGGCGGGAAATTCACCACCGCGGCGACTTGCCGGCCGGCCAGGGTTTCGGGCGTATAGTGACGCGTCAATTGCGCCGATGTTTTGCGTTCGCCGATCTCATCGCCGAAATCGACCCAAACCTTGATCGCAGGCTTGCGCGCCTCCGGGTAAGGTTCGGCGCGTATAATGGTGCCGACGCGGATATCGACTCGTGCGAAGTCCCCGAACTCGATGGCTTCGGATGCACCGTTTTCCGATGTGCTCAAGATTGACCTCCTTCGGCAAGTTATTCGATCCGGCGTCTCGCCGCTCAACGGCTCGGGCGGTCCGGTCTCGCCCCGGGCCGGGCAAAACCGTCCAGGCGAACGGCGAACTGTTCGGCGCGTCTCAGGTGCCGGTCCAGGGCGGCCATCGTCGGCGCTAGATCGGGGCTTTCGTCGCGCAACCAGACGCGGAGGACCGCCAGCCAGACCGCCAGAAGACCTTTCGCGCGCAGCAGGCCGAGCGGTCCCGTCGAAGCAATGCCGGCGGCTTCGAGCATCCACGACATGGACGTGATAACCGAGGGCGCCAGACAAAGCGCCGACAGAGGATCGGCCGGCAAATCCCGACACAGCTCGGCGACGGCCGCCCGGTGCCCGGCGAGCGCGTCGAGCCGCCTCATCAGAATTTCGAACAAACGGTCCCGCGGCGTATCCTCCGGCTCGAATCCCGGGTCGACCGCCAGGACGCCGCCGTCGACATCGGCGATAAATCCGGCGAGGATCGCCGGTTTCGACGGGAAATGCGCGCGCAATTCGCCGAGCGGAAGGTCCGCCGCCGCGGCAATATCCGCCAGGCTCGCCCGCCGCCAATCTTTGGCCGCAGCGATGTCCATGGCCGCCGCGATGATTTTCGCACGCGTCTCTTTCGGCGAATCCGTCGTCATCGCGCCATTATCCGTCTTCGTATCGCGTGTGCAATGGAAAGGGATCGGCCGACCGTCAGCCCGCAAGTTCCCGGCTGCGTTCGGTGGCCGCGGCGATGGCGCGGGTCATCAGGGGCTGAAGCCCGTCCTCCGCCATCAATATTTTCAACGCTTCGAGCGTGGTGCCGCCGGGGCTGGTGACATTCTCCCGCAGGGTGGCCGGCGGCTCGTCGCTGGCGAGCGCGAGTTGTCCCGAGCCCGCCACGGTGACGAGGGCGAGACGGTCCGAGAGATCTTGCGGCAGTCCGGCTGCCACGCCTGCGGCCGCCAGACATTCGATCAGCAGAAAGACATAGGCGGGACCGCCGCCCGAGACCGCGGTGACCGCGTCGATGAGGTTCTCGTCGTCGACCACCACCGCCTCGCCGGTCGCCGAGAGCAGAGCGCGGCAGAGTTCACTCTGGGCCGCGCTCGCGGCGTCGTTGCTGCAGCAGACCGTGATGCCCTGGCCGATGGCAGCGGGAGTGTTCGGCATGGCCCGAACGATGGCGGCGCCGGCGCCGAGTTGTTCGGCAAAATAGGCGATATTCTTGCCGGCCGCGATCGACAGAAAGGCGGTTCCGCCGCCGGCGAAGCGCTTGTAAGCGGGCGCAACGGAATCCATTTGCTGCGGCTTGACGGCAAAGACGACCACTTCCGGAGACAGGTCCGCGGCCAGTTCGTCGGTGCTTGCGACGACGGTGACGCCAGCGATGCCCGCGAATTCGGCGGGCGCGCCCATGGGCTCGACCACGATCACGCCAGCGGCCGCGATGCCGCTGTCCAGCCAACCGGACAGCATGGCGCTGCCCATTTTGCCGCAGCCGACCAACAGCAAGGGCCGTGTCATCTTCTCCGTCATCGCGATCAGGCCTCGCCGACCGTATCCATGATCGCCATCGACATGGCGTCATGGGGCGAATGTCCCGCCCAGATGACGAATTGAAATGCGGGGTAGAACCGCTCGCACTCGCAAAGCGCGATATCGACCAGATCTTCAAGCTGCTCCACGCTCAATTGTTGCCAGCCGCGCGTCAGCAGGGTGTGGCGGAACATCGGCAGATTGTCGTCCGAGCATAAATCGAAATGGCCGAGCCAGAGTTTTTCGTTTACCAGCGCCAGGAGGTCGGTAATCTCGCTGCGCCGGTTTTGCGGAATGCGCATGTCGAACGCACAGGTGAAGTAGAGGGCATGCACGTCCTGGCGCCAGACGAAGAACATCCGGTAGTCGCACCAGCGTCCGGTCGCCTCCACGACCATCTCGTCCGGGCCCGACCGGTCGAACGGCCACTCGTTCGCGGCGACCAATTCTTCGAGAATATCCAAGGGGTTATTGGCAGCACTTTCGATGTCGACCGATGCAATCGTCATGGATGCGAAACTCCCCTTGCTTTGCCGCTTTCGCACAATCGGAAACAAACCCGATATCGGTCCGAATCCAAGCCCGGCGGCGTTTCGCCCCAAAACACCACCAAACCCTTTATCTAGTGGAGAATAACCCTATTCACCCACTAGATTTAGATTGCCAGAAGAGTGTTCTTGTAAGCAAGAGGATAAATTCCCGGGCGGCGGAAAATATCTGCTGCGCAGGCGATGCTTCGCCGGAAAAGCCGGTTACTCGCCGGATTTGGAAGCCTTCTTCCTGGCAGCGCTGCGCCGCGGCGCCGGTCTCTTCATGGCAGCGAGCTCTGACTCCAACGCCTGAACGCGCGCCTCCAGCGCTTCCTGTGCTTCCCGCGCCTTGACGGCGACGGCCTTGATGGCCTCGAACTCGTCACGCGGCACCATGTCTGCCTCTGCAAGGAAACGCTCGAGTTTTTGGCGAAAGATCTCTTCGAGCTCGGCACGCACGCCGGTAAGGGCGCCGGCGGCGCCCGAGGCCACGCGCGCCAAGTCGTCGAACAGTCGATTTTGCGATTGCATGGCCGATATCTCCCGTGATTGCGCTCCGCCTGCCTCCGCTCCTGATATAGAGGTTCGGATTAACGCCCGCAACCGGCCGCCCTAATAGACGATGGCTTGGGTGGAGCCGCCGTCGACCGCAATCGTCTGTCCGGTGATGGCCGATGCGTGCGGCGACGCCAGGAACAGGACCATGGGGGCGATATCGTCGGGCTCGACGATCCGGCCGATCGGAAAGTCGGCGGCAAAACTGGCTTCCGCTTCCTCGAGACCCACGCCGAGCTGTTCCGCCCGTGCCTGCAGGCGCGCCGGATACCGGTCCGTCTTCGTGAACGGCGGATGCACGACGTTGATGGTAATGCCTTCCGGGCCGACGTCGTTGCTGAAATGCTTGACGAAGTTGACGGTCGAGGCATTGCCGAGGCCGCTCGGCAGGGACGTCTTGCCCGCCGCCCTCGCGGCCGTGCCGCCGATACAGACGATGCGGCCGCCACCCGCCTTGCGGAAATGTGGCAGGGCGGCGCGCGACAGGCGCATCGCGGCCAGCGTCTTGCCCATGACGCGCTCCAATGCCTTTTCGTCCGATAGCGTCTCCAGGGTGCCGCCGACATTCGTCGAGGCATTGCTCACCAACACGTTGAGCCCGCCCAGCGCGTCGACCGTCTCCTGAATGGCCCGCTCGCATCCATCCGCAGTGAACAGGTCGGCCGTAATCGCGTGCGCGGTCACGCCTTCGGCGGAGATTGCCGCCTTGGCGCCGTCCAAGGCGGCCTGATCGCGGCCGCAAATCGCGACATTGGCGCCTTCGCGGGCAAAGGCGAGGGCGATCGCCAAACCGATGCCGCGGTTGCCGCCGGTGACGAGGACTGATTTCCCTTTGAGTTCGAGTTCGATGATCTTCACTCCTGCTGGTGTGCTTCCATTTGTAAAAGATATTGGACCGCGCCGAAGCCGTACCAAGTCCGAGCCTTTTTCGAACGCCGAAAGGGGTTATATCCGTATTACAATCGAAACGCTGACGTTGAAGGGAGAGGCGATATGCCCGCTGGTAAAGAGCATTATTCGATCCGCGAGTGCGCGGATGCGGTGAGACAGGCGATCGCGAATAATCAGTCCGATCTGGAAGGATTGCGCGCTGATCTGCTGGAAGCAGCGCGGCCGTTTATCTCGCGACCGGACTTGTTCGAACTGGGGACGAAACGACCCGCCAATCACATCGACAATTCGAAATACATCTACTACGACGGCGAATTGTCGATCACGCTCGATCAGTTGCCCAAAGACATGGTGGTGCCCCCTCATGACCATGGCATTTGGGAGGCATTGATCATCCTCAAGGGGCGGTTGCATCACGCCGTCTATGATCGAACGGACGATGGCAGCGTCGACGGGCATGCGGAACTCAAGTGCATCGAGGACAAGGAGTTCAAGCCGATGGAATTGGCGATGGTCATCCCGCCCGCTGAAATCCACAGTTTTACCGCCTTGGACGACGAGACCTACATCCTGACGATCGTCGGCGGCGACTACGCGATCAACCGGCATTATTACAATGTCGAGGAAAGCAGCTACGTTGTCGCCAAGGCCGGCGCGGTGAAACCGCAGAAAAAGGCGGCGTAAGCCCACGGCGTTGCCAGCGCTTGTCGCCGTCGTGCCGCCCGGCCTATAACGGGCGCATGATGGGCACTGGAAACCAAGCGGCATGATTCTCGTCACCGGCGGCGCGGGCTTTATCGGGTCGAACCTCGTTGCGGCGCTCGCGGAGCGCGAGTCGCAGCCGGTATATGTGTGCGATCAGCTCGACAGCGAGGAAAAGCGCCTCAATCTCGAAAAACATTCCATCGCCGGCGTGATCGCGCCCGACGAGCTGTTCGCCTGGCTCGACGGTCCCGGGGCCGCCACGGAAACGATCTTCCATATGGGCGCGATTTCGTCGACGACCGAGCGCGACCCTGCGGTCCTGCTGGACAACAACGTCAGTCTGTCGACCGTATTGTGGCGCTGGTGCGCGGCGCAGGACGGGCGGCTGATCTATGCCTCTTCCGCGGCCACATACGGCGGCGGCGACGGGGGCTTCGACGACGATCCGTCGCCATCGGCGCTGGCGGCGCTGGAGCCGCTGAACGCGTACGGGCAATCGAAGCAATTGTTCGACCTCGACGCCGCACTGATGGCGCGGATGGGTTGCCGGCCGCGACAATGGGCGGGACTGAAGTTCTTCAACGTTTACGGTCCGAACGAATATCACAAGGGCGGCCAACGCTCGGTCGCCGTCCAGTTGTTCGAGCAGATATCCGATGGCGGCCGGGCCCGCCTGTTCCGCTCTCATCATCCCGACTACGAGGACGGCGGGCAGCTGCGGGATTTTATCTGGGTGGGCGATTGCGTGGACGTCATGTTGTGGCTCTACGATACGCCGAAGGTCTCGGGCCTTTTTAATTGCGGCACGGGCAGGGCCCGGAGCTTTGCCGATCTGGCAGATGCGTGTTTCGCGGCCATGAATTGCGCGCGGGCGATCGACTTTGTCGATACGCCGGAGAGCCTGAGAGCGCATTACCAATATTTCACGCAAGCGCGGATGGAACGTCTGCGGGCCGCCGGCTACGATAGGCCCTTCACGTCTCTCGAAGACGGGGTCGCCCGCTACGTCCAGGGATATCTGCAGACCAACGATCCATACAGGTAGGCGCGCATGGAATTTCCCAACATCGATCCCGTCGCCCTGCAGATCGGACCGATCGCCATTCGCTGGTACGCGCTGGCCTATATCACCGGGTTGCTGTTGGGATGGCGCTATTGCGTCTATCTCACCCGCTTTCCGCCACGGGCGGTCACGGCCGCGCAGCTCGATGATTTCCTTGTTTGGGCAACGCTCGGCATCATTCTGGGAGGCCGCCTCGGCTACGTCGTCTTTTATCAGCCGGTGTATTTCCTGGAGCATCCGCTGGAAATTCTGCAAATGTGGAAGGGCGGAATGTCCTTCCATGGCGGCCTGCTCGGTTTGATCGCCGGGGCTTATTTCTTTGGACGTCGCCACAAGATCGCGATCCTGAACCTCTTCGATCTGATCTCCGCGGTGGGACCGATTGGTCTGTTCTTCGGCCGTATCGCCAATTTCATCAACGGCGAGCTGTGGGGACGGGCGACGGACCTGCCGTGGGGCATCATCTTTCCGCGCGGCGGGCCGGTGCCGCGCCATCCGAGCCAGCTCTACGAAGCGGGATTGGAAGGGCTGCTGCTGGTGGCCGTCGCGTCGGTGCTGATCTTCAAGGCCCGCGCGCTTGCGCGGCCGGGCATGATCTTCGGCGTCTTTCTGACCGGTTATGGGCTGTCGCGCATCATCGTGGAGACGGTGCGCGAACCGGATGCTCACATCGGTCTTCTGATCGGCGGCACCACCTGGGGCCAGTGGTTGTCGCTGCCGATGGTAATTCTCGGGCTTTATCTGGTGCGCCGCGCCCTAAACCGGCCGCCTGTCGAGGCCGCGTGACGCCGCTGGCGGATATCCTCCGCCGACGGATCGCGGCGGAAGGGCCGTTGACCGTCGCTGATTTCATGACCGCGGCGCTGTTGCATCCCGAACACGGCTATTACATCCGTCAGGACCCGTTCGGCGCGGACGGCGATTTCGTCACGGCGCCGGAAGTCAGCCAGATGTTCGGCGAGTTGATCGGGTTGTGGTGTGTGGCGGCCTGGCAGCAGATGGGCTCGCCGGAGGCCGTCAATCTGGTCGAACTCGGCCCGGGGCGGGGCACGCTGATGTCGGACGCGCTGCGGGCGGCACGAATGGTTCCCGAATTCATCGCGGCGGCTTCGGTCCACCTGGTCGACGCAAGCCCGGTGCTGCGGGATATTCAACGCTCCAAACTGTCCGGCCAGCGGGTAGCGTGGCATGAGGGTTTGGATGGCGTGCCGGACGGTCCGTTGATCCTCGTCGCGAATGAGTTTTTCGATGCCTTGCCGATTCGCCAGATCGTGCGGGGCGAAGCCGCTTGGCACGAACGGTTGATTTCATGGGAGGACGAAAAGTTTGCGTTCGTCCTCGACCAAGCGCCGTCTCCGCTCGCGCATTTGCTGCCTGAACCGCTTCGGCGGGACGCTCCCCGGTTCAGTCCGATCGAGCTTGCCCCTGCCGCTATCGGCATCGCGAAGGCGATCGCGGATCGGGTAGGGCGAGACGGAGGTGCCGCCCTGATCATCGACTATGGCCATTCCGCCACCGCACCGGGCGAAACTCTCCAGGCGGTCCGCCGGCATCGATCCGTCGATGTCCTGGTCGAGCCCGGGAACGCAGATATTACGGCGCACGTGGATTTCGCGGCGATTGGTCGGGCCGTATCGCCGAGCGCCAAGCTCCATGGGCCGATTGGGCAGGGCGTCTTCTTGCGTCGGCTCGGCATCGACGTCCGCCGCGAGACCTTGTGCGCCGGTGCGGACCCGACCGCAAGGGAGCAAATCGATGCGGCGTACGCTCGGCTCACGGCGCCCGACGAGATGGGCAAGCTGTTCAAAGCTGTCGCCGTGACGAGACGCGACGCCCCCGCACCGGCGGGATTCGAGGTGGAATAGAGCCGATGCCGCCTTCCGTGGTACTTGATCGCCGTGGATGGAAACGGCAGTGTGTTTGGGGTCCCCTACAGCCGAGTTTCCGAGACCGATGAGCGAAAAGAAGGTTGCGATTCTGGAGGCGCCGAATCTTCGTGAACTGGAGTCCGTCCGCCACGGGTTTTTTACTCGGACCGGCGGGGTCAGCACCGGCATATACGATTCCCTGAACGTGGGCTTCGGCTCGGATGACAGCGCCGAGAACGTCCGCGAGAACAGACGCCGCGCGATGGCGGCACTGGATCGGCCGCCCGAAGCGCTGCACACGGTGCATCAGGAGCACGGTGCGCAAGTCGTGCGGGTCTCCCAGACCTATTGGAACCCCATGGACGCGCCGCGCGCCGACGCGATGGTGACCGATCGGCCGGGAAAAGTTCTCGGCGTGATGGCCGCTGACTGCGTCCCCGTACTGTTTGCCGATGCGTCGGCGGGGGTCGTGGGCGCCGCGCATTCAGGATGGCGGGGGACCATTGTCGGCGTGTTGGCGGCGACGGTCGAGGCCATGGAGAAGCTCGGCGCCGACCGCAGCGGCATTCATGCGGCCGTGGGACCCGCCATCGCACAGGAATCCTACGAAGTCGGCCCGGAGTTTCCCGTGCCATTTCTCGAACGCGACGCGGAGTATCGGCGGTTCTTCGTACCGTCGCCGCGCGAGGGACACCATATGCTCGACCTGACCGGCTGCGTCATGGATCAGCTGGCCGGCCTTGGTTTGGCCTCGGTCGCGCATCTCGATCTGGACACCTGCGCCGATCCCGAGCGATTTTTCAGTTATCGCCGCGCCACGCATCGGGGCGAGCCCGATTATGGCCGCGGCCTTTCCGCCATAACACTCGGTGACTGACCCGTGCCTTATATCGTCCAACTGATCGCCCTGACATTGATCGGAAGCCTGGTCTGCTGTGTCTTGGTCTTGGATTAGACTTTGTGTTCTGCTGCTTGTCGCTGCGGTCGCGGGCTGCGGCCCGTTGCCCCGCGCGTTCGAGCCGGGTGGGAAAGATCTTGCCAATCCCCTACTGCAATTGAAGGACAGCACCGGCGTCGTCGTTGCGCCGGTCTACGATGCACCCGCGGAGATTGCGGCCCCTTTAGCGGAAACCGTGGCCGATGCACTGCGCCGGCAGGATATTCCGGCGACGGCGTCCGGCGTGCTGCAGTCCGGCAATCTTCTCGAGAGTTGGTATCGGCTGGAAAAACCCGCCGAAGGCGCTGCCGATATCGTATTGGATTGGCGGCTGTCGGATCGAACGGGAGCGGAATTCTGGCAAGGCTCCAGCCGTCTTCGCATGGCGGCCGCCGCGCCTTCGCGGGAGGTTGAGCCTCTATTAAAGAAAATTGCGGCGGATATCGTGCCGAGGCTGGCCGCGGCCGTGATTGGCGAGCGGCAGTCGGTGACGCGCACGGATAAATCACCCTTGGTTGTGGGCGAGATCGCGGGCGCACCGGGGGACGGCGATCAGGCATTGAGGTGGGCCCTGCGATCCGTTTTGCGGCGCGTCGATGTGCCGGTTACGGAGAATGCCGACGAGGCGGCGGCATTTCTCGACGCCGTTATCGAAGTAACCTCCCATTCCGAGACGCAAGAACGGGTGCGACTCGTCTGGACGATTCGCGATTCCGGACGGAATGAGCTCGCGATACTCCGGCAGGAGAACCTTATCCCCAAAGGACGGCTCCAGGGACGCTGGGGGTCGATGGCCTTTGATGTGGCGCTTGCGATGCGCGCTGAAATCGTCGAAACCATGCGGCGTTTGGGCGGTCCCGCGCCGGGCGGACTGGCCGTGCCGCCGGGATTGCGGTGACCGGAACGCGGCCAAAACGACGCAGGCGGCCGGTGGGCGTTTACAGGCAGTAATGCCCTTGATATAGAGACCGGCGCCGCGCAACGGCCGTTGGGAGAGGCTCCACATGAAGATTCTGCCCTGCAACAGCAACCGCCCGCTGGCGGAAGCGATTTCCGCCTATTTGAACGTGCCGCTGACACAGGCTGCGGTCCGCCGGTTCTCCGACATGGAAGTGTTCGTCGAGATTCTCGAGAATATTCGCGGCGAGGATGTTTTCGTCGTCCAGTCGACGAGTTATCCGGCGAACGACAACCTGATGGAACTGCTGGTTGCGATCGATGCGTTGAAGCGCTCGTCGGCGCGGCGGATCACGGCGGTGATTCCCTACTTCGGATATGCGCGGCAAGACCGCAAGACAGGTCCGCGGACGCCGATTTCGGCAAAACTCGTTGCCAATCTGATCACGACCGCGGGGGCCGATCGGGTCCTGACCATGGATCTCCATGCGGGACAGATTCAAGGTTTCTTCGACATTCCGACGGATAATCTCTATTCGGCGCCGGTCTTCAGCCGCGATATTTCCGAAACCGTCGGCAATGGCGACGATGAGACGATCATCGTCTCGCCGGATGTCGGTGGCGTGGTCCGTGCGCGTGCCATCGCGCGGCGCATAGATGCTGACCTTGCCATCATAGATAAGCGCCGCGAGCGCGCCGGCGTTTCGGAAGTCATGAACATTATCGGCGACGTCCGTGGGCGCCGGTGCGTTCTTGTCGACGATATCGTCGATTCGGCCGGGACTCTCTGCAATGCCGCGACAGCGCTGATGGAAGCGGGCGCCAAGTCGGTCGGGGCCTACGTGACGCACGGCGTCTTGTCGGGCGGCGCGGTCGCGCGGGTTTCTTCCTCGCCGCTTGAGATGATGGTGACCACCGACAGTATCGTGGCCACGGAAGCCGTGCGCGTCGCGCAGAATATCCGCCAGATCACCATCGCGCCGCTGCTGGCCGAGGCGATGCTGCGAATCAGCAACTCGCAATCGGTGTCGAGTCTATTTGACTAATTCTTTCCGAGGCACTATTCACCCGGGCGAATTTAGTATCACGGTGTCGGCACCCCTGGAGGCCGCACCGAACTTATCTGATTAAGGAGAAATACCATGGCCGAAGCCAGAACATTGGCGGTTACGGCGCGTGATCGGGCCGGTAAGGGGGCAGCTCGGGCGGAACGGCGTGCGGGACGCATTCCTGCCGTGATTTACGGCGGTAAGGTGGATCCGGTACTCATTTCGGTCGATCCTCGCGACCTGCAGCGCGAATTGTTTGCCGGACATCTTTTTTCGACCGTCTATACCTTCGACGTGAACGGCAAGAGCGAGCGCGTTCTGCCGCGTGACGTGCAAGTCCATCCGGTGACCGATCGCCCCGAGCACGTCGATTTCCTAAGGGTGACCGCGAGCACCAAGCTGGCCGTTGAAGTGCCCTGCAACTTCATTAACGAGGAGGAGTGCCCGGGATTGCGTCTCGGCGGCGTCCTCAACGTTGTGCGTCACGCCATCGAATTTGTGTGCCGGGTCGATGATATCCCGCAACACATCGATATCGATCTGACCGGTTTGGAGATCGGAGACGGTGTCCACATCAGCATGGTGAAGCTGCCGGACGGGGTCGAGCCGACCATCACCGACCGTGACTTCACGATTGCGACCATCGCCGCGCCGACCGTCGCTGTCGAGGAAGAGCCGACCGAGGGCGAGGAAGGCGAGGAAGGCGAAGCCGGGGCAGAGACAGACGAAGATACCGAAGAGGAAACCGAGGACTAGGCGGGTTCGGTGTCATGCTGCTTCTCGTGGGCTTGGGCAATCCAGGCCCCAAATACGAGAGAAATCGCCACAATGTAGGTTTCATGGCGGTGGACGAGATCATCCGCCGTCATTCCTTTGGAGCTTGGCGTGCGCGCTTTCAGGCGGTGACGTCGGAGGGACGGCTTGGCGCCGAAAAGGTCCTGGCGATGAAACCGACGACGTTCATGAACGAATCGGGACGCGCCGTCGGGGAGGCAGCGCGGTTCTCCAAGCTCGGGCCGGAGGACGTCGTCGTATTGCATGACGAACTGGATTTGGCTTTCGGCAAGGTGCGCCTGAAGCAGGGCGGGGGCCATGCGGGGCACAATGGGTTGCGCAGCCTCGATGCCCATATCGGTAAGGAGTATACCCGGGTGCGGATCGGCATCGGCCATCCCGGCGATAAGGCACGGGTGCACGGTCATGTCCTTTCGGATTTTGCCAAGGCCGAGGAAGCGGATCTGGCTGTTCTGGTCGAGGCCATAGCTGCCGCGGCGCCCATGCTGGCGGACGCGGCGCAACACAATGCGTTCATGACAAAGGTCGCCTTGGCGATCAAGCCACCTCCGCCGAAGCCGGCGCCGGCGGCGACAACGGATACGGGAGAGAGCGGCGATGGGGTTTAACTGTGGTATCGTCGGCCTTCCCAATGTCGGAAAATCCACACTTTTCAACGCGCTCACGGAGACCGTAGCGGCGGAAGCCGCGAATTATCCGTTCTGCACGATCGAGCCGAATGTGGGCCGGGTACCCGTGCCGGACGAGCGCCTGGAGCGGATCAGCGGAATCTCGAAATCCGCCAAGACGGTGCCGACTTTCCTGGAGTTCGTCGATATCGCGGGCCTGGTACGTGGCGCCTCCAAGGGCGAGGGGCTGGGCAACAAGTTTCTCGCCAATATCCGCGAGGTGGACGCCATCGTTATGGTGCTGCGTTGTTTCGACGACGACAACATCACCCATGTCGAGGGCTCGATCGATCCCGTCCGGGACGCGGAAACGGTGATGACCGAACTTCTGCTTTCCGATCTCGAGAGCATCGAACGCCGGATTGAGCCGATTGAAAAGCGCGCCCGTCAGGGCGAAAAGGACGCCAAACAGCAATTCGCGGTGATGCAGCCGGTGCTGGCGGCCCTGCGCGAGGGGCAGCCCGCGCGCACGGTGTCGGTGGCTGCCGGTGACATGGCGACCTTTCGCCAGCTCAACCTGCTGACGGCAAAACCGGTGCTCTATGCCTGCAATGTCGAGGAAGAGAACGCTGCCGACGGAAATGCTCATTCGCAGGCGGTTGCCGCGATGGCGGCGGCGGAAGGGGCGGAGGCTGTTGTCGTCTCGGCAGCCATCGAATCCGAAGTGGCGCAGCTCGGCGACGCGGCCGAGAAGGCGGAGTATCTCGAAAGTCTGGGACTGTCCGAAGCGGGTCTCGACCGGGTCATCCGGGCCGGATATCGGTTACTGAATCTCGTGACCTATTTCACCTCGGGGCCGAAGGAAAGCCGCGCCTGGACCGTGCCGGCCGGGACCACCGCCCCGGCGGCGGCGGGCAAGATTCACACCGATTTCGAGCGCGGTTTTATCGCGGCGGAGACCATCTCCTACGCGGATTTCATCGCCTGTAACGGCGAGCAGGGCGCCAAGGATGCCGGCAAGATGCGCCTCGAAGGTCGCGACTATATCGTCCAGGACGCGGACATCATCCTGTTCCGGTTCAACGTCTAAGGGCCGAATGGCCTATAAGGGCTGTATCGACCCCAATATGCGCTCGAACGTATCGAGATGTTTCTCGAAATAGTGTAGACGCGTTCCTGAATAGAGGATAAGGCTGAATTCGCCGTTGATTTCGGCGCCGACCGCGATGCCATTGTGGTCGAGACCATCCGCGTTATAGTTGTAGTCGAAACGAAACCCTTCATGGGAACCGAAGTTAAAGGGGCGTAGATTCTCCGTCCTCGGGTTATTCGCCTTTAGCGCAGTCAGGCTGTCGACCACGAACTCCATAATTTCCGAAGGATGCGTCTGGTTTCGGAGTTTCGGCCATGTCTCGGGAACCGTCGCAGCCGCGGAAGCATAAAGGGTTTTTCCAGCGGTCAGGCCGTGTACGAACCGGACTTGCTGCAATAAAGGACCGTCCGTCGTCCAAATTTCGTTATGACCGAGGCTTTGTCGGCTCCATTCGATCTGAGGCTCGACGCTGAATGCTTCTCCGATCGTCGTGCGTTTCGGTTCCAGCAGTGAATACTGCGTGCAGCCGGCAAGCAGTAGCAGGACGGCAAGAAATGGTATGTTTTTCTTCATTTGATCTTCTCAGTCAGTTTGATGACGTAGTTTGCAATCATCGCACGGTCTGTCGCGTTTGGGTCGGCTTCGAGGTACTGTTCGAACGCATTCCGGGCGGCTAGGAGTTCATTTCGATTCCACTGAACCAAACCCAATGAGCGGTATACCGTGGCCGGGACGCTTGGTTGTGCTTTCGCCTTCTCGAAGGCGGCAATCGCCCTTTCGGCGTCGCCGTCCTCGGCGCGCAACCGGAAGAGTTCGCCTCTATAGAAATCAATCAATGCGGAAGACACCGGTTCCACCATCTGTTGGTCGAGCAGAACGCGAAAGCTTTCATAACGTTTCCTTCTCAATTCGTCGCGCAGCCACAACGACCGATGGCCTTCTATGTGCTTTTGTAATTCGGCTTGTTGGCGCCCGTTCCCCTTTATTTCGCTTTCTAGAGTTTGCGCCAATTTCCGTATGGTCTCGGCTCTTTCGTTGGAAGAGGGGTGACTCGCAAAGAATACGGAAGCGCTGTCCTGTCCCTCTGCATCTTTTTCGGCCTGTAAGGCCGTCCAGATTCTCGCAGCTTCGCGCGGATCGTATCCAGCCTGCGCCATGAGTTTGAGGCCGTAAGCGTCGGCCTCGCGTTCCTGGTCGCGGGAGTATCCAGCCAGGCTCCCGGCGGCAATCAGGTGTGCGACATCTCCGGCGATGCCGACCCCGGCAAACGCTGCAGCAATTTTGAAGAACACAAGAAAATCAGCAGTATCCCGGATGGTTTGCCAGCGCTGAAGCGAATGGCGCCGGAGGTAATGCGCAATTTCATGACCGAGCACGAACGCGAGTTGAGCTTCGTTCTGCGTTCGAAGGAGCAGACCGGTCCAGACATTCATCGATCCGTTCGGCGCCATGGTCGCATTAAAGTTCGGTGTCCGGACGATATATACGCGGATGTCCCGACAGTGCTCCATAGACAGACGGCAGACGATATCGTTGACGTAACGCGCGAGCGCTTCGTCTTCGACCAATCGCCCCGATGTCTTGAGGCTTGTCTCCGCCTTATCCATCATCAGCCAGAGGCCGCCTTCGTCGCTCGACAACGCGGGCCGTTGGCCAGGCTGAATGTCGGGCATACTGGCATTGGTTACGCAGCCACCGACAAGAACAGCGGTGAAGGCGGCTCCCAGAATGGTTCGTATCGTTCTCAAATGGGCAGCGCCTTCAACAAATCCTTAATGGCGGAATCCGCGGAATCCGCTTCTCGTAGGTCGCCGGTACCGGACTGCATGACGTTGAACCAGGCGATGCTTCCGGTCCGTAGGTCCACCAGAGATGCGAAGCCAGCTTGCTGGCCGCCTTGAACGCCGACGCCGAGGATCGCGCCGACAAGAATTACGGCCGCGCGACCGCCGGTGGCGAAGCTGTCTCGCATGTAGATGAACAACGCATAGTCTGCGTCATGCTGCTCCCTCAAGCGTGTCGCCGCGTCTCCGAGAGTCCAATCGAATGCCCCTTTCTTCGAGGGAAGCTGCAATGGCTCGATGTATTTATGCAGCAAGATCGATTTCCCGACCGCGCTGTGTAGTTTGAACAATTGTGTATCTTGTCTACTGAGCTGTGTATTGCCGGTGGGACCGGCGTATTGCTTCAGCACCAGGCCCTTCTTATTCAAATAGTTGCCTAGAGCTGTATCGACATTCGATTTTCCCGCTGCGGTCCAGTCCGCCCGCGGCTCCGTCAATCCGGCGGCGGTAAGGGCGGAAAGTTCGACATCGGAGGGCATGATCAGTACCCGTCGTTGGTTTTTCGCCGGATTGAAGCCTTCTGCGACGTGGAATGTTTTCACGCAGCCGGACGTTAACGCGCCCAGGCACATAAGCAAAAAGATCCACCGAAAAGTTCTCAAGGTTCTGCCCATTTGCGCCTCCCAACGCGGA
>JAYPOZ010000029.1:0-32707 GCA_038131165.1 Rickettsiales bacterium
GCCTCATCGGATATTGGGCGGTCGACGATTTTGGCCGGCTGATCAATCCGCTGCTGCTGGAGGGCCAGGTCCAGGGAGGATTGGCCCAAGGGATCGGCCAGGCCCTGTTCGAACATTGCGTCTACGACGGCTCGGGCCAGCTCATATCGGGCTCCTTCATGGACTATTGCCTCCCCAGAGCGGACGATCTGCCCGACATGAGCGTGGAATTGGTCGAGGATTATCCCTGTACGACCAATCCGATGGGTATTAAGGGTGCTGGCGAAGCGGGGGCGGTCGGCGCCCCTCCCACGGTCGTCAACGCGCTTCTCGACGCTCTGGCACCGCTTGGCATAACCCATATCGATATGCCGGCGACACCGGAGCGCATTTGGCGGACCATACAGGAAACAAAATGAAGACATCGGAAGAAATGCTGCCTCGGCTCGAGGCTCTGGCGATCGAGGCGGGCGTCGCCATCATGCGCATCTATGCCCAGGATTTCGAGCCCGAGTACAAGGATGACTACAGCCCGGTCACCGAGGCGGATACCGCTGCTGAAGACATTATTATCGCGGGACTGCAAGAGATCGCGCCGGACATCCCTATTGTGGCCGAAGAAGCCTTCTCCGCGGGGCACTCACCGGATATTTCCGGCGGGCGGTTTTGGCTGGTCGACCCGCTCGACGGGACGCGGGAGTTTGTCGACCGGAACGATGAATTCACCGTCAACATCGCGCTGATCGAGGACGGCAAGCCGGTCTGCGGCGTCGTGCACGCGCCCGCCCTTGGGACCACCTATTCAGGCATTGTCGGCAACGGCGCGCATATTCGCCGCGACGGCGCCGCTTCGCAGAAGATCAGCGTCCGCCCCGTTCCCGAGGAAGGCGTCACCGTGGTCGCGAGCCGCCGTCATGGCGATCCCAAGAAGATCGCAGAACTTCTTGAAGGCCGCTCCGTACAAGAGACACGTAACGCTGGCAGCTCGCTCAAGTTCTGCCTGGTTGCGGCCGGCGATGCGGACCTCTATCCGCGCTTCGGGCGCACGATGGAGTGGGACACTGCCGCCGGGCAGGCCGTCTTGGAAGCCGCCGGCGGACGCGTGACACGACTCGACGGAGCGCCCTTCCGTTATGCCAAGGACGGCTACGAGAATCCGAACTTTATTGCATGGGGGGATCTGGAAGGGCCGTCAACGGGATAGGACTGAGGATACAAGCATGACGGTTCGAGTATTTTGTGCGGCCTTTGCCATCCTCTTCCACTTGCCCCTTGCGTCCGCCCAATCGCACGACATTGGACTGGTTCCCATCGGCTCCGCTGTCCCGTATTTTCGGCCGCTTTCGACCCTGCCGGCGGGATGGATGCCGTGCCATGGCGAGACGGTCCGCGATTCGAGCTCTCCACTGCACGGACAACGCCTCCCGGATCTGCGGCACGTCTTCGTGAGAGGCGCGGACAGCGAGACGGCAGTCGGGAAACCGGGGGGATCAGACGCCCTGTCGCTTACCGCCGGCGGCATTCACGACCATGATCAGAAGGCCGCGGGCGGCGCTGGCGACACGCCCCGGACCAGCGGCGTCGCAGGCCTGCATCGCCACAGCGGGCAGACCGGGTCCGCGGGCGGCGGACTTTCGTCGAACAGCGGACTGCCAGGCGGCCCCGGCGCCTTTACCCAGCAGGGCAGCGCCCATCAGCACACCCTCACGGCCGACCTCGCTGGCAATCACAGCCATGGCCTGCCGCCGGAGGGAGAGCATCGACACGACACCTCCGCCGCCGGCGACCATACTCACAGCGGCGATAATCGGCCGCGTCATGTCGAAGCGCATTTTATCTGCCGGATCAGATAAGCGGCGCTACGCGGCGGCCTCTTCCTGCAAAGCCGCCTCGACCGCTAGCATCGCGCGTTTTTTCATCGGGCCCCAACGGTAGCCGGTAATGGCGCCGTTGCCGCGCAACACACGATGACAAGGCACCAGCCAGGAGACAGGATTGCGGGCGACCGCGCCCGCAACTGCCCGGGCGGCGGATGGACGCCCTAAGGCCTTGGCCAGCCCCTCATAGCTGGTAACCGTGCCGGAGGGTATGCAGAGCAATCCCTCCCAGACTTTCAGTTGAAACGGTGTGCCCCGCAGGACGACCCGCAGCTCTCCGCCGTCGAACGCCGTTTCCGCGTAGACGCGCGTCACCTCAGGGTTCTCATAACGCCGCGCTTCCCCAAGAGAGGTGAACAGATTATCCACCGTCGCATCGCGCCCTGCTTCCAATTCGAAGGCGAGCCCGCAGACTCCGCGCTCGCTGGCGACGATCAGGCAATCGCCAAACGGACTCGGATGCCAACCATAGGTCAGCTCCATCCCGGCGGCTTTGGCCTTCCATTCGCCTGGCGTCAACGATTCGTGGGTTACAAAGAGATCGTGCAGACGGCCGGGGCCGGACAATCCCGCGTCAAGGGCAGCGTCCAGAACGCTGGCTGAATCGGCCAAGCTCTCCTTCGCGCGCTGCAAGGTCAGATGCTGCACGAATTTCTTCGGACTCACACCGACCATCCGCGTGAACACCCGTTGAAAATGAAAGCTGCTGAGGCCGACTTCACGGGCGGCATCGTCGAGCGACGGCTGCATCTCGAAATTGTCTGTGAGATAGGCAATCGCCCGCGCGATGCGCTTGCCGTCCGGGCCCTCGGCCAAGTCCTGTTCCATCGCTTCGCTCATCTTTGCCTCCAACGTACAACGCCAATCAATGTTGGAGCGAGACTAGAATGCTATTGCCGGGCCCGCGACCCGGTTCTTGCGGCGTTTCAATTCAAACGAAGCTCGTAATATACCACATCCGCCATCGGGTTCTCGTAGTACGCGGCTATCTCGATGAATCCTCTGCGGCGGTAAAGTATCTCGGCCCCTTCCATCAGGCCCCGGATGGTGTCCAAGCGCAAGGCCGCGCAGCCGGTCCTGCGACCGCGCCCGACGATCGCATCCACCAACTTCGCGCCGAGACCGAGGCCGCGATAGTCGGGCCGGACGTAGAGGCGCTTTATCTCGCCCACCGCCGCGTCGAGTGGCCGCAGCCCGACAGCGCCCGCTGTCGCGCC
Organism: Rickettsiales bacterium; assembly: GCA_038131165.1. Taxonomy (GTDB): domain Bacteria; phylum Pseudomonadota; class Alphaproteobacteria; order UBA8366; family UBA8366; genus UBA6544. Next base: position 3,074 of record JAYPOZ010000029.1, read on the forward strand.
ATCCACGCGCGCCAGGATCAGCCCACCCTTTGGCGGTGCATATTGACCCGGGAATTCCGCTATTTCGTCGGCAAAGTTCTGGTAACCCAGATCGAAGGGCAGCGACTCCGCGTATTCGAGGAAAAGACCGCGCACCGCAGCGATATCTTTTGCTGCCTCCACTCCGATCAGCCGGATATCGGTCATGGCCCCTTCGGCGAAGCGCTCAGAATTTCGAGGTACAGTTCCCTATCGATGTTTCCGCCGGACAATACGACGCCAGCTTTGCGCCCGGCCATCATCTCCCGCTCCTGCAACAATGCGGCCAGGGCCGCGGCACCCGCTCCTTCGGCCAGATTGTGCGTGTCGGTGTAATAGTGCCGGACCGCCGCCTTCATTTCCTCTTCCGAGACGGTAACGATTCGGGCGGCACCGGCGAGGATGATTTCCAGAGCACGGGGATCCGGAATGCGGACGGCCAATCCGTCGGCGAAAGTATCCGCCGTATTGGTCGGAACGGGCTTTCGCGCGCCGCAGGAAAGCGCGTAACTCGCTGCCTGCTCGGCGACCACGCCGACAACATCCGCTTTGGCGCCGAGTGCGTCACGGGCCGAGATCGCGCCACAGATACCCGAGCCCAAACCAATCGGGACATAGATCACCTCCAGGTCCGGGACGGCGGTCAGCAATTCGGCCGTATAGGTCGCCACGCCGGCGACGAGATCGGGATCGAAGGACGGGAAGAACTCGAGCTGCTGTTGTTCGGCCTGCGCGCGGGCGAAGTCGAGCGCTTCGTTGAAATCCTGCCCATGCTCGATCAATTCGGCCCCGAAGGCCTTCATAGCGGCATTCTTCTCGCGGCTGTTTCCGTGCGGGACAACGATGACGGCACGCACCCCCGCACTTCGGGCCGCAAAGGCGACGGATTGACCATGATTGCCGCGAGTCGCCGAGATTACGCCGGGTATCGCCGGCGATCTACGTCGGAGGGCCTCCATATAGATCACCCCGCCGCGGACCTTGAAGGCGCCCGTGGGCGTATGGTTCTCGTGCTTCACCCAGACTTCCGCGCCGCAGCGCTGGGAGAGGAGAGGCCAGCAGATCTGCGGCGTCGCCGGCATGTGTTTCGCCACGAGATTGGCGGCGGCGGAAATCGCTTCCTTGTCGGCGAGCATTGGTCTTCTCCCGTCAATCTGGTTCAGGCCCGTTGTGCCATTCCGACACCGCAGACGACCGCTATCACGCTATGAACGAGCCCAGCCGTCAATGCATCTACTTCGACCGCCACCAGCGCGGCCATCGCGACCGCAAGCCCCTCCATATCGCCGTCGCAGCAATCTTCGCCGCAAATACGGCAACCTTCGGCAGAGGAGGAGTACGGGCCCAATCGGTCATGTCTTTCCCTTACGCTCGGCGTCCTAGATTTCGATTTCGCCGCGCATGAATGTAACCGCCCGGCCGCCGATCTTCACCCGGTCGCCGAGATACTCGCAGTAGACCGTACCGCCGCGCGGGGATATCTGCCGGGCGACCAGTTTCGTCTTGCCCAGTATTTCCGACCAATACGGAATCGACTCACAATGAGCCGACCCGGTGACCGGATCCTCGGGAATGCCGTGCGCGGGGGCGAAGAAACGGGAGACGAAATCCACCTCTACGCCGGGCGCCGTGGCGATCACGCCCATGTATTTCAAGGCCATCAATTTCGTCATATCGGGCTTCAACGCCCGCACGTCCGATTCGCTTTCGAAGACGGCAAAGCCGTCACGTGCCGCCATGAACTTGGACGGACGCGCCCCAAGCGCTTCCGCCACCGCGTCGATGTCGTCGCTGGGCGATGGCGGTCGAGACGGAAAATCCATTGTCAGAACCCCGTTCTCCGCGACCACCGTAAGCGTGTCGCCGAGCTTCGTGTGAAACCGCACACAGGTGCGCCCCGGCTCGATTTCGGTAAACAACGTATGTGCCGTCGCCAAGGTCGGGTGCCCCGCCAAATCCACTTCCGCCTTCGGGGTGAACCATCGAATATCGAAATCCTTCCCGCTGGCCACGAAGAAGGCCGTCTCCGCCAGATTGTTCTCCTCGGCGATCGCCTGCATCGTTTCCGCCGGAAGCCACTCCTCGAGCGGACAGACTGCCGCCGGGTTTCCGGTAAAAAGCCGGTCGGCAAAGGCATCTACTTGATAGATCGGTACTCTCATGTCTGTCTCCTCTCGACAGGGCCGCGTTATATTTGCCAGGGGCGCTTCTGTATTTCACGCTCGACGTCGCCGCGGTTCAACCCGATGTCCCGCAACATGCGTTCGTCCAATTGCGCCAAATGGCGGCGCTGGCGAGAACGTTCATACCAAACCATCATCGTGGCGACTGCCGACACCAGCAGCTTCACCATATTTCCGGACAGTCCGCCAAATTCCGACCGTATGACCGATGCATTTCCGGGTTCAATTTTATGAATGATCCCCATTTTTCTCTCCAAAACCGATTGATCGGCTACTAAACTTCCTCGGGACGATCTATTGATTGCAAATTAAGGTGTCAATTTTTATATTGTCACCATGTCAATATGGATACCCGACATCCAATCCGTGCGCGGTCCGAAATATCGCGCGATTGCAGAGGTCATTGCTTCGGACATCGCCGAAGGACGTCTGACGCCCGGAACGAAGCTGCCACCACACCGGGACCTGGCCTGGCGCCTGAATGTCACCGTCGGGACCATCAGCCGCGCCTATGCGGAAGCGGAACGGTTGGGCCTCGTGCGGGGCGAGGTCGGACGGGGCACCTTCGTTCTTCGTCCGGGTTTGCGAGAAGGCCTCCCCTTGCGGGAAATCCGGACCGGAAACGACATCGACCTGAGCCTCAGCTTCCCGGCACCGGGCGACGAAGCGGATTATATCGGCGACGCCCTCTCGCGCATGGCCGCGGATCCTGCTTCGGCGGACCTCTTGGACTATCAGACGCCAGCCGGGAACCTGCGCCACCGGGCGGCGGGCGCGGCCTGGCTGTCGACCACCGGCATCGCGGCCGCGCCGGAACGCATTGTCGTCACCTCCGGCGCGCAGAACGGCATTCTCGTCGCTTTTGCCGCACTCGCCCAGCCCGGAGATCACATCCTGACAGAAACGCTCACATTTCCCGGCGTCAAACCGGTGGCTACGATGCTTGGCCTGCGCATGGAGGGGGTTCCGGTCGATGCCGAAGGATTGATTCCGGAAGCGCTTGAGACCGCCTGCCGGACACAGAAGAGCCGGTTTCTGTATCTCATTCCGACGATCCATAACCCGACCGCCGTGGTCATGCCGCAAGCCCGCCGCGAGGCCATCGCCGAAATCGCCCTGCGCCACAACCTGACGATCATTGAGGACGACATCGCCGCCCGCTGCATGGAGAACCCGCCGGCGCCCATCGCCACGCTGATACCGGACAATACGGTCTATCTGACGAGCCTGTCGAAGACCGTGGCGCCGGGCCTGCGCATCGGTTTTCTGTTTTCCCCCGAAGAACTGCACGAACGTCAGGCGGCAATCGTCGGTGCCTCCGCCTGGATGGCGCCGCCATTGGCGGCGGAATTGGCCACGAACTGGATCGAGGGCGGCACTGCGGAGCGCATACTGGACTCCCGCCGGCGCGAGGCGGTAACACGGCTCGATCTGGCCAAATCCATGCTCGCAGGAGAGGAAATCTCCGCGACACCGGGATGCCACCACATCTGGTTGACGCTGCCGGACCCTTGGCGCGGCGCCGAATTCACCGCCGAGGCCAAACGCCGCGGCGTGATCGTCGCGCCGGCGGAAATCTTCGCCGCCGGCCGCACCAATGCACCGCATGCGGTCCGTATCTGTATCGGCATGCCACGGCATCGCAATCAGTTGCAACAGGCTCTCGAGACACTCCGCGCCATCCTGCAGGGCTCCGCCATGCGGGAAGTGTCGATGGTTTGACCGATCAGTCGCCAACCGCGATATCGAGCCATCCCATGTCCGTTACCCGCGCCGTATCGCCCGGCAGCAGCAGGACCGTCGTGGTCTCCGCCTCGACGATCACCGGCCCGGAGACGGTTTGCCCGGCTTTCAAATCACTGAAGGCATAAATCGCCGCTTCCTGCCACTCGCCGAGATAGACCGGTCGGCTCGCCCGCGCTTCTCCGTCGGCGCCACCCGGGATCGGCGGCTCCGTCGGCGGGGCCGCAAGTTCCCCGATGGCGGCCACCCGCGCATTCACGAGGACTGGCTCCCGGTCCGGCAGGGCATAGGTATAGAGCTGTTCGTGCCGCCGCTCGAAAGCGCGCTTCATTTCCGCCGGCAAAGTGTCGGTATCGAAATCGAGATGCCGCAAGTCGACATCGATCTCGAAAATCTGCTCGCCGTAGCGCATATCCGCCGTCCGCTCGGCGCGCACCGCGCCGTCGAACCAGCCGCCAACCGCCGCTTCGGCATCCGCCTGCAGTTCGTCGTAGAGCGACCTCACCTCTTCCGGACGCAAATCGCCGACCTCGCCGACGCGGGTCCGTGTGACTTCGTATCTGAGATCGGTCGTCAGCATGCCCCAGGCCGACAGGACAGAAGCAACGCGCGGCACGACGACCCGCTTGAGATCAAGCATTCGGGCTAGCGCTGTCACGTGAAGCCCAGCTGCTCCGCCGAACCCCAGAAGGGCAAAGCGGCGCGGATCGACGCCTCGGCGCACCGTCGCCAGCCTAATCCCTTCCGCCATTTGCGTATTGACGACCCGGAAAATACCCTCCGCCGCGGCGCTCCGGTCGATGCCGAGCCGTTCTCCCAGACGGTCGAGCGCCGCGTGGGCGGCCGCCAGATCGAGCTGATCGTTGCCGCCGAGAAAACTGCTGGGATCGAGATAGCCGAGCGCCACATTGGCGTCGGTCACCGTCGCCTCCGTTCCGCCGCGACCATAGCAGGCAGGACCGGGGAGCGCGCCGGCGCTGTGCGGGCCGACTTCGAGCAACCCGCCCGAATTCGCCCAAGCGATGGACCCGCCGCCGGCACCGAGCGTCACGATATCCAGGCTCGAGAGGGCTATCTTTTCGCCTGCGACGCTACGGTCCGCCGACAATGTGGCTTCGCCTTCGACGATGAGCGAAATATCCGACGACGTGCCACCCATGTCGAAGGTGATCATCTGGTCGACGCCCAGCAGGCCGCTGGCATGTTTCGCCCCCGCGAGACCGCCCGCCGGACCGGACAGAACCGTGCCCGCCGCCATACGGATTGCCTCGACGATGGGGGCGACTCCGCCGTGAGACAGCGTGATGAGCGCCGGGCCGCTATATCCGGCGTCGCGAAGGCGGGTCTCAAGCTGGCTCAGATAGCGTTTCAGAACCGGTCCCACATAGGCGTTGACCGCTGTCGTCGAGACCCGCTCGTACTCCTTGATATGGGGCAGCACCTCGGAGGAAAGCGACACGTAAACATCGGGGAGGGCCTGTGCCAAGCGGGCGCGCGTTTCCTCCTCGTGGGCTGCGTTCGCATAGGCGTGCAGATAGCAGACAGCGACGGCTTCCACATCGGCCGCCTGCAGGACGGAGATCGCGGCCTCCAGGGAGGCGATGTCGAGCGGTGTTTCGACCGTGCCGGTGTGGCGCATGCGTTCCCGCACGCCGATGCGAAGATTGCGCGGGATGAGGGCCGGCTGGCGCGGCAGGCGCAGATTGTAGCGCTCCGGCTTCAATCCTTCCCTCATCTCCAGGACGTCGCGGTGCCCCTCGGTGGTGAGCAAGCCGACCCGGGCGCCTTTGCGTTCAAGCAAGGCATTGGTCGCCACTGTGGTGCCATGGACGACGCGTTCGGTCTGCGCCAAGAGCGTATCCAGCCCGAGCCCGACCCGCGCCGCCATCATTTCCAAGCCGACCATGACGCCGATGGATTGGTCCTGCGGGTTGGACGGGGTCTTACCGAAACTGACCGCCCCTGCCTCGTCGACCAGGACCAAGTCGGTAAACGTCCCGCCGATATCGATGCCGATGCGATACACCGCCCTATCCCTCCGCCGCCGGTGCGGCGGAGCCGCGCGGCTCCAATCCATCGCGTCGATCGGCATCGCGGGCCGCCGCCGTGCGCTCGGCGGGCGGGCCCCAACCTCCGCCGCCGCCCGAGCGGATATCGAAGACCGCCCCAGCCGTTACCGGCACACCTTCCTCCTTGGTCAGAAGGGTGCGGAACGAGCCATCGGGATTCACGATCTTGTATACATGCGTCTCCGCCGCCGACCCTCCGCCGCGGCCAGCCGCCGCATGGCGGGTGCCTTCCCCGGCCGTGTTCACGACGCAATCGTCCCGGCTCTCCAACCGCAGCAGCAGCTCGCATCCGGCACCGCCGACATAGGAACCGTCGCCGCCCGACCCCGGGCGGTACTCATGGCGCTCGAAGAACAGCGGGAACCGCGTCTCCGCCACCTCGACGGATCCAAACTTGAGACCGCCCGCAGAATGCCATTCGCCGCTGCCGTGCCAGCCATCGCCCCCGGACGAAGCGCCCGCCCCCGGACGCGCGTGGAACATATGCCAGATAAACGGCCGCTCGGTGTTCGGATCTTCGCCCTTGATCGCAATCCGAAACCGCTTGCCCCATCCCGCCATCGCGCGCTCCGGACAGGCCGGCGCAATGGCATCGACAATGGCCTCGATGATTTCCTGGCTGCAATGGGAGGTGCAAAGCGTTACCGGTGCGCCGGGCCGCGCCCAGACCACCGTCCCTTCCCGCATCTTTACGGAGAGCGGCCGGATGGTACCCGCGTTCTGCGCGATACCCGGATCCAGCAGATACGCCAATGTCATGACCACCGCGGACTGCGAGTTCGCGAAGGAGGAGTTGATGAAACTCTCCACCTGCGGATCCGATTCCGACAAGTCGACTTCGATCTCGCTGCCGTCGATCGTGACCGTCGCCCGGACGGTGATGTCCAGATTCCCCCGGCCGTCGTCGTCCAGCAATGCTTCGCCACGATAGACCCCGTCTTGCCAGGTGTCGATCACCGCCCGCGCTTGGCTCTCCGCGGCATCGAGAATCCGCTCCTTCGCCGCCGTCACCGTGTCGGCTCCGAATTCGGCAATGAGTTCGCCGAGGCGTTTTTCGCCTAATTTGACGGAGCCGATCTGCGCCGCAAGATCGCCTTCGAAATCGCGAGGATGGCGAACGTTGACCGCGAGCATGCGGTGAATATCCTCGCGGCGCTTTCCGGCGACATAGAGTTTGATCGGCGGTATTCGAAGACCTTCCTGCCAAATTTCGGTGGCCGCCGCGTTATAAGCGCCGTGGGTCGCGCCGCCGATATCGGAGTGATGCGCCCGATTGAGGGTCCAGAAGCGGCACTCACCGTCGACAAACACCGGCACGATCACGGTGACGTCGGGGAGATGACTGCCCCCAAAATAGGGATCATTGAGGAGAAAAATATCGCCTAGGGCCACATCGTCCCCGAAATAATCGATCACCTCCTTGGCCGCCCAGGACATGGCGCCTACATGCACGGGGATATGTTCCGCCTGCGACACCAGATCGCCGGCGCCATCGCACAGCGCCATGGAAAAATCGCGGCTGGAGTTCAAAATCTGGGAGTAGGAGGTGCGCAGCATTGCCTCGCCCATTTCCTCGACGATACCGGTCAGGCGATGCTGAATGACCGACGTGGTCACGGGATCAAGCTGAAAAGTCATGCATCACCTCAAGAAATCGGTTTACCGACGCAGCGGATGGCCGTGGTCCATAGGTCCGTGCCCCGCGCCGAACCCGGGAGCACCCAGGATTGCCGCCCGTACGTAGGCGCGGGCACGGGCAACCGCCTCCGCCATGGACAAGCCGTCGGCAAGACCCGCCGCCAAGGCCGACGCCAGGGTGCAGCCGGTACCGTGGGTATGCGCGGTATCGATCCGCTGGTCATGGAACAACTGGACGCCCTCAGACGTGACAAGCACATCCGTCAGGGTGGCGCCTTCCATATGGCCGCCCTTGATCAGCACTGCCTTGGCGCCGAGGGCTATGATCGCGGCACCCGCCCGCTTCATATCCTCGACTCCATCAATCGTCATCTCGGCCAGCGCCTCCGCCTCCGGGATATTCGGCGTCACGACTGCGGCGCGCGGCACCAGCAGCCCGCGCATGGCACCCATCGCTTCCGCCTCCAAAAGGGAATGTCCGCCCTTCGCGAACATCACCGGGTCCGCAACGACGGGAAGGTCGGGTGCGATATCTTCCAGAACCGAAACGACCGTCTCAATCACCGCGGAGCTGTGCAGCATCCCGGTCTTGAGACAATCGGCACCGATATCCTCCAGAACCAAACGCATCTGCTGGGCGATAAAATCTGGCTCGACCGGCACGACCCCGTAGACACCTGTCGTATTCTGCGCGGTCAGGGCGGTAATCGCGGTCGCGGCAAAACCGCCTAGCGCCGTCACCGTCTTGATATCCGCCTGAATGCCGGCGCCACCACCGGAATCGGACCCCGCAACAATCAACACACGGCCTGGAACGGTTCTTCCGCTCATCTCCCTTGCGCCACGTGTTCGATCGCCTCGACGATATCGCCAACCACGGAATCGACGACCGCATGATCGTCGCCTTCGGCCATGACCCGGATTACCGGCTCCGTCCCGGATGGCCGGATCAGCACGCGGCCGTTTCCCGCCAGCCGCGCTTCACCTTCGTCTATGGCTGCTCTCACGGACGGCATCTCCAGCGGGAGACCGCCATTAAAGTGTACGTTCCGCAATACTTGGGGCAACGGCTCGAAAAGACGGCAAACTTCGCTGACCGGTAAGTCCCGTTCGATCACCACGGCCAGAACCTGCAGGGCGGCGATCAATCCGTCACCGGTGGTCCCGAAATCGTTCAGGATGATGTGGCCTGATTGCTCGCCGCCGATATTGTGGTCATGATTCCGCATGTAGTCGACGACATTGCGATCGCCGACCCCGGTGCGGACAAGCGCCAGGTCAAGGCCTTGCAGATACCGCTCGAAGCCGAGGTTCGACATCACCGTCGCGACCACGCCGTCGCCCCGCAGCCGGCCGGCCGCCTGCCAGGAGGACGCGATCAACGCCATGACCTGATCCCCGTCCAATATCTCGCCATGTTCGTCGGCGATGATCAGGCGGTCCGCATCGCCGTCAAGAGCAATCCCCAAATCCGCGCCATGCGTGACAACTTGCTGGCTCATCGTCTCGGGACTGGTGGCCCCGCAATCTCGGTTGATGTTCGTGCCGTCCGGCTGGGTCGCGACCGGCACGACCTCCGCGCCCAGCTCATGAAAGACCATCGGGGCGACGCGGTAGGCCGCGCCATGCGCGCAATCCACCACGATCTTCAGGCCATCCAATCGCAGATGCTTGGGAAAGGTTTGCTTCACGAACTCCATGTAACGACCTGGAGCGTCTTCCAATCGGGTCGCCCGCCCGAGCGCCTTGCCGACCGCCAGTTCGAAACCGCCCGCGTCCATGAGAGTCTCGATCTCCTCTTCCTGGCCGTCCGATAACTTGTACCCATCGGGTCCGAACAATTTGATCCCATTGTCTTGATACAGATTATGCGAGGCTGAAATCATGACACCGACATCGGCCCGCAGAGACCGCGTCAACATGGCGACCGCCGGTGTCGGCATCGGTCCGACCAGCATGACATCCATGCCCATGGAGATAAAACCGGACGCCAGCGCGGGTTCCAGCATGTAACCCGACAATCGCGTATCCTTGCCGATGACGACGCGATGCCGATGTTCTCCCCGCCGGAACAACTCCCCCGCCGCCATGGCCAGCCGCAGTACAGTCCCCGGCGTCACCGGTTCCGTATTCGCGGTGCCGCGTATGCCGTCAGTGCCGAAATATTTTCGTGTCATGCGTCAGCGTCCGGCCTGGGGCCGCCTCGCGCGGTCAAGAAAGGCATCCGACGTGTTTACTTTAGGCATGCAGATGGCGCAATACGAAACGGCCCGCTCTAGGCGGGCCGTCGCGCAATATCGAGTTGGGTCAACTGCCAGGCTGCGGTTCAGGCTCGGTACCTGGCTTGATCGCACCGCTGCTGGGCACCGACGAGCGCACCCCGCTGGCCGATCCGTCGTCGTCGTCACTGGTTGGTCGAACGATGGTCTCCCCACGCATCAACGCCCGAACCTCGTCGCCGTTCAATGTCTCATATTCTAGCAGCGCATTGGCGATTGCGTGCAATTGATCGACGTTCTCTTCGATGATCTTCCGACATTTCGCGTCCGCCTCATCGACGATCCGGCGAATTTCTTCGTCGATGACTTTCGCGGTCGCCTCGGAGACATTCTTGGTCTGCGTCACCGCATGGCCCAGGAACACTTCCTCCTGGTTGTCGTTGTAGCGCAGCGGTCCGAGTTTGTCGCTCATCCCCCACTCAGTCACCATTTTGCGGGCAAGGTCGGTCGCCTGCATGATGTCGTTCGACGCGCCAGTCGTGACTTTCTCCCGTCCAAAAATGGTCTCTTCGGCCACACGACCACCCATGGCGACCACGAGATTTGCCTCTATCTGATCGCGGGCGAAGGCCAGATAATCCTTTTCCGGCAGACGCATGACCATGCCAAGGGCGCGGCCGCGCGGAATAATGGTCGCCTTGTGGATCGGATCGGACGCGGGGCTGTGCACGGTTGCAAGCGCATGCCCGGCCTCGTGATAGGCCGTCAGCTTCTTCTCGTCTTCGCTCATCACCATGGAACGCCGCTCGGCACCCATCATGACTTTATCCTTGGCCGCTTCCAGTTCGCGCATGGAAACCACCCGATGGTTCATGCGCGCCGCCAGCAAGGCCGCTTCGTTCACGAGATTGGCCAAGTCCGCGCCGGAGAATCCCGGCGTGCCGCGGGCAATGATTTTCGCCTCGACATCCGGCGCTAACGGCACCTTGCGCAAATGGACTTTCAGGATGAGTTCGCGGCCGAGAATATCCGGGTTCGGCACCACGACCTGGCGGTCGAAACGACCGGGCCGCAGCAGCGCCGGATCGAGCACATCGGGCCGGTTCGTCGCGGCGATCAGAATGACACCTTCGTTCGCTTCGAACCCGTCCATTTCGACGAGCAGCTGATTCAGGGTCTGTTCGCGCTCGTCGTTGCCGCCGCCAAGACCGGCGCCACGATGCCGACCGACGGCATCCATTTCGTCGATGAACAGCAAACAGGGTGCATTCTTCTTGGCTTGCTCGAACATGTCGCGCACGCGGCTGGCGCCGACACCAACGAACATCTCGACGAATTCAGAGCCCGAAATGGTAAAGAACGGTACATTCGCTTCGCCCGCTATGGCGCGCGCCAGCAGCGTCTTGCCGGTTCCGGGAGGCCCCACGAGCAGGACGCCCTTCGGGATTCTGCCGCCGAGCCTTTGAAATTTCTGCGGGTCGCGCAGAAACTCGACGATTTCTTCAAGTTCCTGCTTCGCCTCATCGATACCGGCGACATCCTCGAAGGTGACACGTCCCGTTTTTTCGGTCAGCAGCTTGGCGCGCGACTTGCCAAAACCCATGGCCCGACCGCCGCCGGACTGCATCTGGCGCATGAAGAATATCCAGACGCCGATCAGGAGCAGCATCGGGAACCAATTGATCAGAACCGCAAAGAGCGCCGGCATCTCGTCATCCGCCTGCCGTGCCTTCACCTCGACGCCTTGCGCCATGAGACGCTCGACCAGCTTCGGATCGTCCGGCGCGACCACATTAAACGCGGAGCTTCCGTTCTTGTAGAAACCGGTGATCTTGTTGCCTTCGATGACGACGGACGAGATTTCGCCACGGTCGACTTCCGATATGAATTGCGAATAGGGCACTTCTGCCTGCACGCTGCGCCCCGAGGAGCCTTGGAACAGGTTAAAAAGTCCCACCATCAAAATGACGATGATAATCCATAATGCGAGATTGCGACTAAACAGGTTCACGTTCCTTTTTGCTCCGATAGATCGGCCCGACCACTCCGTGCCGAGCGGCGAAGGCTTAGTGTTGACCGCTCGCCCCTATATTGTAAAGCGCGTTGCGGAAATCGGCCGCTGCGGTGCGAAATGTACCGACCCGACGACCTGTCCCCCAGCGCCGCTCAAACGCCTCGAATAGGATAGGTGGGGAACCTCGCAAACACCTTCAAGGTCCGACACGGCCGGAAGTGTGGTGCGGACAATCTTCGGCAGATGCCCGACCGCGATCCCGCAACCATCTCTCGTGATTTCATGCAGGCCCGAGCGGCCGAGTTTGCGGATCTCTGCATCCGGCACTTCGGCGGCGAACGTAAACTCGAAACGGCCGTCCCACTGCCCGTTGTTCGTCGCCGGGATCGCCCGACCGACCAATGCGGCCTCGCGGACAACCAGTATTTCGTCGCAGTGCGGAACGATTCGGCATCCGGCGAGGGTACGACCACCGTCGAGCGCGCCGTTCACGATCATCTCGTGCAACCCTTCTACCTTCCGCCGCCGGGGCGGCTGCATCCGGCCCCCGATCGCCGACAACATCGCGGATAGGCAACGCCGGGCAATGCCCGGCGCGGCCGAGGCAAAGACTCTCGGGTCGAGGCGGGCGTAGCCTTCCGGATACCATTCGCATGCCCGCGCGAGGAGAGCCGCGCTCTCGCGCTCGCGCTCTCTGCGCGCTAACGATTTTTCCCGTGTGGCGGCCTCCAACTGTGCCGTGCGAGCCTGCGTCAGAGGCGATTGGCGAATACGGACCCTGTCGAAACGGATGTCCTGATTGGACGGATCGCTGACGGAAGAAAGGCCGCGCGCCTGTAGCGTCGCTTGTAATCGCGCCTTCGGAAAATCCAACAACGGCCGCAAGACCCGAGCATGCGCGCGTTCGTGGACCGGAGCCATTGCTGCCAATCCGTCCTCGCCGCTGCCACGCTCCGCCCGCATCCGCACGGTTTCCGACTGATCGTCGCGGTGATGGCCCACCAAAAGGTGGAGATGGCCGTGGGCGCGGCACCATTCGAACAATAGGCCGTACCGACCGGCTCGGGCTCTGGCTTGCAGGTTAGAAACATGGCGCGCACCGGCGAGGGACAGGATGGCTGAGGAAACGCCCAACCGGACCGCCTGATCGGCGGCCCATTCGGCTTCCGCCGCCGATTCTTCTCGCAATCGGTGATCGACGATCAGGGCGGTGACGCTGCCGCCGGCGCGAAGGGCCCAGTCCTGCGTGAGAGCCAGCAATACCATGCTGTCCGGGCCGCCCGAGCAGGCAACCGCCAAGCGTGGCGCCGCCTCAAACGGCCCAAGGCGATTCAATGCCGACGTGAATTCCTGGTTCGAGACAGCCGCGACCAACTCCCCCCGGTCGGGAGCCTGCGTCACTTGCAATCGAGCGACTTGCTCGCCCGCGCGGCATTCCCGAGGATTCGGGGGTTTGCATCCGGGTGGGAATTCCTCAGCTCGGCATAGGCGGAACAGGCGGATTCCTTCTCGCCGATCGCGGCCAGCGACATGCCGAGCTTCAGCAGAACGGCAGGAGCCTTGTTGCCCTTCGGGTAGGTCTTATAGGCATCGTAATAAACCCGGATCGCTTCTTGGTAGCTCTTACGGGCGTAATAGGTCTCGCCCAGCCAAAAGATCGCATTGTCGGCCAGCTCGTCCTTCGGATGGCGATCAAGAAACTCCTTTAGGGCGACTTCCGCATTCGGAAGATCGCGCTTCATCAGCAGGCCGTATGCGTAGTCGTACTGCTGCTTCGGAGTCCCTTGCGGCAGAATTCCGGACGCCGTACCCGACGCGGGCGCCGCGCGGGACGCAGCCGTCACAGGTGGCGGACTCGGCGCCGCGACAGGTTTGACGACCTTCGATGCGGTGGGCTTACCCGGCGCCGAAGCCGGCCTTGCCAATGCCTGTGGCGCCTTGGTCGAGGGCACGATAGTTCCGCTTTCCCGGAACTGCGTCAGATCTTGCTTGCTGATAACGCCGAACGGCTGCTGTCCAGGCGCTAAATTGTCGGGCGCAGCCACTGTTGCGCCTGACGATGAAATGACGGTAGTGCCCGTCGGGGTCGGCGAGGCAATGGCCCCTGGCGCAGCAGGCGGCATCTCGGCGCGCCGCTCCACACCCGGCGTCACGCCGCCCCCCTCTTCCAACGCTCTCAGGCGCAAGTCCACGTCCGACACCAACCGGTCCAAACGCTCCGATGCGCGCTTAACCTCGAATTGAATCTCCTCGAATCGGCCGTTCATTTCGCGCAATTGACGGCGCATTTCCTGAACCTGCAATTGCAGCTGCGAGACCGCGTCCTGGCTGGCAAATTCAGAGAACGCCGCACTTCCGTTCAACGGCGCGCCCTTCTTTTCACCCCGGAAGACATAGCTTTGCAGCGTATTCATGTCGCGGCGCAGACGTTCCAATTCGCCGACGATAGACGAGTCCTGAGCGGACGCCGGCAAACTCGCCGTCGCCGAAATCAACAGGATCGCGAAGAGACAAAAGGTACTGCGGATCATCATGAGCGGATGCTCGACTGAAAATGCGGCCAGATTATGACGCAACAACGCGCGCCGTCGATTAACGGCGCGCGTTGCTGAACTCAAACGTAAACGAAGAACGAAGCCTAGCTTGCGCCGCCCCGGACAACGCTCACACCACGACGGTTTTGCTGCCACGCGGACTCGTTCGAACCCAGTACAGCCGGACGCTCCTTACCGTAACTGATCGTCTCGATCCGGTTCGCGGAAACACCGCGGCTCACGAGATATTCTTTGACGGCGTTGGCCCGGCGCTCGCCCAATGCGAGGTTGTACTCGCGGGTACCGCGCTCGTCGCAATGGCCTTCGACGACGATCGTGACATTCGGATATTTCTTCAACCAGGCTGCCTGATCGTTCAGCGTGGCCGACCCATCGGACCGAATTTCCGCCTTATCGAAATCGAAGTAAACCCGATCTCCGATGGTGATAAACTCTTCCGCCGATCCCGCTTGGGGGGCGGAGACGGTCGATCCGCTGCCTACCGAACCGGTAGAACTCGATGACGAACCACTACTCTGGGAAGCGCCCTGGCCCGAAGAAGATGCCTGTTCTTCCGGGTCGGTCGCGCATGCCGCTACGAGCAACAAAGCGGCCGCAATGCTCAAGATTTTTATGCGCATCATTTCACCCTTATGCGTCGAAAACCTAGAAATTCAAGACGAATCTCCATGCGACGTGCAGATAATATGCATGTGAATTAACCAAATACAACCACCCATCAAAAAATTTCACGGTGCCGCAATTTAATATCACACAAGATTTTGTGATGTTTATTGTAGAAGCGAGGACCAGGCCGGATCGGATGCGTCCCCGGGCGTCACGACCTCGCGCAAATTGTACCCTGTCAGGTCGACGGAGTAGAGCCGCGTCCGCCCGCCTCTGCCCTGCTGATCGCTGGGTTGTTGGCGGAAAAACATCAATACACGGCCATTCGGCGACCAGGTCGGCGCTTCATCCAAAAAACTTTCCGTCAATAAACGCTCGCCGCTGCCATCCGGCCGCATGACGCCAATATAGAACTTTCCGCCCGACTGCTTCGTGAAGGCAATCAAATCGCCGCGCGGGGACCAAACGGGCGTGGCATAGCGGCCATTCCCGAAACTGATTCTGCGCACGTTGCTACCGTCTTTGTTCATGACGTAAAGCTGCGGCGATCCGCCCCGGTCGGAGTTGAAAACGACGAACTTGGCGTCTGGGGAGCCGCTGGGCGAAGTATCGATGGCCGGATGATCGGTAAGCCGCGTGGCTTTCCGGGTGCGCAGATCCATGATCCAAACATCCGAATTCCCCCCTTCGGCGAAGGACATGAGGACAGACTGGCCATCTGGCGTAAACCGCGGCGCGAAGGTCATCCCTTTAAAATTACCGAGAATCTCCTGACGGCCGGACTCGATGTTGAACAGATAGACCCGCGGCGTGTTGTTAAAATAGGAAAGATAGGTGATCTCCTGCGCCGCAGGCGAAAACCGCGGTGTCAGGACCAATGCGTCGCCGTTCGTCAGGTAACGGATGTTCGCGCCGTCCTGATCCATGATCGCCAACCGCTTGACCCGACGCCGCAAGGGACCGCTCTCGGCGACGTAGACGATGCGGGAGTCAAAATAGCCGCTCTCGCCGGTAATCCTCTTATAGATCGCGTCCGAGATAATATGAGCCACGCGCCGCCAGTTGTTCGGCGCGGTGAAATAGGCGAGCCCCGTCATCTGCGCTTCGGCGAAGACGTCCCATAATCGGAATTCAACGCGCAGACGGCCATCAGGCAGATAATTCACGCTCCCATTGACCAAAGCCTGCGCATTGATCACCCGCCAATCCGAATAGCGCGGCTGAAGCTGTAGCGATTCGGGTTTCTGCAGAAACGCCCCCTTATCCACCGGCCGGAACAAGCCGGAGCGCTCCAAATTGCCCGAGATGACCGCCGCGATATCGGCGCCGACTTCCGCATCGCGCCGACTCGTCCCGTAGAACTCCGTAATCGCGATGGGCAGCGGCTCCACATGCCCGCGCGTGATGTCGATCCGCACTTCGGCGAAAGCTTCTGTTGCCACCGCAAGGGCGGATATCAATCCGATCAGCCCGAATGCCATCATGCGCATCATCGGCCCACCATTTCGCTGGGACGGAAAGTCAAGGTCATGTTCTTCCAAAGATCATACTTGTCCAACGTCAGGAATCGGAACTGATTGCACCGCGGATTGCGTACCGCGCGCAGGGCCGACTCCGCAACCACTCTATACACACGATCGGTATTTGCGCGGAATTGATCGACGATCCGCGATTCCCTAACCGATCCGTCCTGATTGAGTTTCATTTGAATTTGTACCGTCATCTTCTCGACCTCTTTCGCCCCGATTGCGGTCGACATGTTCCAACAACTTTCGATCCGACGCCGGATCGCGTCCATTTCGCTTCCCGTCAGGCGTTGCCCGAGCGGCATCGGTGTCGACTTTTCCTTCGGTGCGAGCTTTTTGTTGATCAGGGCCGCCATTTTCTCTTCGAATGTTTTTTCTTTCTTCTTCGGCTCCTCCGGTTTTTCCGGCGGGGCCGCTTCCAGTTTTTCCACGGTTTTCAGCATCATCGACGCGAAATCCGGTTTCGGCCGGACTTTCGGACGCGGCGCCACCTTCGGCGGCGCGGGTTTCGGCTTTTCCGCGGCCTTCGGCGCCGGTTTCGGCGGCACGGGTTTCGGCGGCTCCGGCTCCGCTTTTATCGGTTTCGGCTTCGGTTCGGGCGGCAGCGCCGGTTCCGGCTCGGGTGGCAAAGCCGCGACCTGTTCCGGCGGCGTCGGCTCGGGTTTGGGCGGCGGCGGCGGCGGCGTCCGGGCCGGAGGTGCCGGTTTTGGCTTTGGTGCGGCCTTGCGTTCCGGCTCTTCGGCGATGATTTCGACGTCGATGACGCGCTGCTCCATGACGATTTCCCTCGTCGTCGACGGCAACCCATAGATCGCGAAAAAGAATATCGCGAGATGGAAGCCGAAGGAAAAGAGCAGAGGGAACCGCATCCGACTTTACCTTCACCGTCGCTTATCCGGAGATCCCGGTTTGGGAAGTTCCGCCATCAACGAGACTTTCTTAAATCCGGCGGCGCTGACCGCGCCCATCACTTCCATCACCCGCCCGTATTCGATGGCCTTATCGCCGCGCACGAAAATCTTCACGTCCGGATTGGCGCCCGTCACCGCGATCAGGCGCGGCACGAGATTACCCAACGGCGTCTCATGTTCTTGAAGAAAGATTGCCCCGCTTGCGTTGACCGTCACCACCAAAGGCTCGTCCGTATCGGATAGCGTCGCGGCCCGCGTCTTGGGCAGGTCGACCGGAACGCCGACCGTCAGGAGCGGTGCCGTGATCATGAAGACGATCAGCAGCACCAGCATGACGTCGACGAACGGCGTTACGTTGATTTCAGACATGGGCCGGTACCGCGCGCGACGCGCGCCGCCCCGCTGATATCCGTGTCCGTTGCTCTGCATTCCCATGACCTTAGCTCGTCTCCTCGATTTGGCGCGAGAGAATGGCGATAAACTCGCCGGCAAAGGTCTCCATTCGGCCAGCATAACGGCCGAGGTCGTTGGAAAGTTTGTTATAGGCGATCACCGCCGGAATGGCGGCAACCAGCCCCAAGGCGGTGGCGAACAGCGCCTCGGCAATCCCCGGAGCGACAACCGCCAGATTCGTCTGCTTGGTCACGGCAATCGACTGAAAACTGTTCATGATCCCCCAAACGGTTCCGAACAGGCCGACGAACGGCGCCGTCGACCCGACGGAAGCCAGGAACATCATGTAGCGCTCGAGACGCTCGATCTCGCGCACCATCGTCACCTGCATGACGCGATCCAAGCGGTCCTTAAGCCCCGACTGTCCGGATTCGCTATAGACGAGTCCCTTTGCCGAAGACCGGCGCCATTCGCGCATGGCCGCCGAGAAGACCGCCGTCATTGGGTCCGATGGCTGCTGGCCGACACGATCGTAGAGCTCTTCAAGCGAGCCGCCGGACCAAAAAGCATCTTCGAACCTGTTGGCTGCTCTCTGCAGTCGCCGAAACCGGAAAATCTTCTCGAAAATGATCGCCCAGCACCAGATCGAAGCGATCAAGAGCACTAGCATTACCGATTTCACGACCCAGTCCGCAGCGAGAAAGAGGCTCCAAAGAGTGAGCTGGGACTGGCCTAGCCCGCCATCAACAACTGCCTGTTCCATTAAGTTATACGTCCATTCCGCTGTTCTTAATTAATTGAGATTTAGGCCGACTTCCGCGGCGATGGCGTCGCGTAAACCTGATGGTAGGCGCCGCGGCCGACCATCCGCCCCGACACAGGCGAGGCGAACCATAAGACGTGCCAACTCGTCCTCGTCCCGGCATACGACCTGTTCCGCGTTTAGGCTGGCACCGCCGATTTCGAGAAACCGCGTGTGTACTTCCAGCGGATCGTCCAGATAGGCGGGGCGCAGGTAATCCACGTTGCACCGCCGCACGGTGAACGCGATCCCTTCCTCCGCCATCAAGGTGCGGTGATCGGCGCCGACGGACCGCAGATACTCGGTTCTCGCCCGCTCGGCGAAACGGAGATAATTAGCGTAATATACAATTCCGCCCGAGTCCGTATCCTCGTAATAGACCCGCATCCGAAACACATGCTTCTTCGGTTGCGGCTCAACCATCGGAGCCGCTCTCGGCCGCTGCGTCCGCCGGCCCCAAGAGGTCGAGTTGCGTCACTGCCGTCCGGGGCGCTTCGATGCCAAGATACGACCAACCCTGAGGGGCCAGCATGCGCCCACGCGGCGTACGTTGGATTAACCCCTCCTGCATGAGATAGGGCTCGATCACGTCCTCGATTACGTCCCGTTCTTCCGAGAGCGCGGCGGACAACGTCTCCACGCCTACAGGCCCGCCGCCGTAGTTTTCCGCAACGCAGGTGAGATAACGCCGGTCCATTGCGTCGAGGCCCAGCGCGTCGACACCAAGCCGCAGCAAAGCCGCGTCCGCCGCTCCGGCATCTATGTGCTCGACGCCATCGACCATCGCGAAATCACGCACCCGACGCAGCAACCGGCCGGCCACACGCGGTGTCCCCCGACTGCGGCGCGCGATCTCCGTAGCACCATCCGGAGCCAGGGGCGTCTCCAGCAGGCCGGCACCACGGGAGACGATCTCACGCAACTCGTCCAACTCGTAAAAATTCATCCGCAGATGAATGCCGAACCGCTCGCGCAACGGCGTTGTGATCAGCCCGGAGCGGGTCGTCGCGCCGACCAGCGTAAACTGCGGCAACGGAATTCGGACCGACCGGGCCGCGGGCCCTTCGCCGATGATGAGATCGAGTTCGAAATCCTCCATCGCCGGGTACAGAATTTCTTCCACCGCCGGGTTCAGTCGGTGAATTTCGTCGATGAACAGAACATCGCGGGGCTGCAGGTTGGTCAGAATCGCGGCGAGGTCGCCAGCCTTGGCAATTACCGGCCCCGAGGTCGCCCGAAAGCTGACCCCGAGCTCACGCGCCACGATTTGCGCCAGCGTCGTCTTTCCGAGACCGGGAGGCCCGTGCAGCAGGGTATGGTCCAGCGCCTCACCGCGCTCGCTCGCCGCCTTGATGAAAACGGACAAATTCTCGCGCACGGTCTTCTGCCCAATGAAATCGTCGAGAGTCTGCGGTCTCAGGGTAAAGTCGCTATGGTCGCCAGCGTCGAACGCCGGGTCCACGACGCGGTCCACACGCTCGCTCATTGGCTAAGCTCCTGAAGGCCGGCCCGTATCAGGGCGTCGACTCCGGCACCTTCGCCTAGTTTCTGTCCGGCGCGCGCGACCGCGCCAAATGCATCCGTCCGCTGAAACCCGAGGTTGACCAAAGCCGAGATTGCATCTTCCGCGTTGCCACCCGACGGCGACGCGCCGCCTGGGCCCTCGAACGCCGCGGGCACAATCCCGCCGACCTTGTCCTTCAGTTCGAGCACAATCCGCCCGGCAAGTTTCGGCCCGACCCCATTGGCGCGCGAGACCGCAGCCTTGTCTTGCGCCACGACCGCCTGGACAAGTTCTTCCGGCCCGAGGGCCGAGAGGATTGCCAGCGCGACCTTGGCACCGACACCTTGGACCGTCGTCAGCAGGCGAAACCAATCGCGCTCGCCGGTCTCCGCGAAGCCGTACAAGTGAATATGATCCTCGCGGACGTGGGTCTCGACGACAAATCGAACGGCCTCTCCCGGCCGCGGCAAATTCGAAAGCGTGCGCCCCGAACAAAATACGAGGTAACCAACGCCTCCAACATCGACGACGGCGGATTCCTCGGCAACGGACTCGAGTACGCCTTTCAGCGACGCGATCATGGCTGCGCCGCCGCCAAGGCCGCCGACCATTTCCGACCGGTACCGGCAAAATGACTGTGGCAGATCGCGACCGCCAATGCGTCGGCGGAATCGGGGCTATCGAACTCGCAGGCAGGCAGCAGCCGGCGCACCATCATTTGCACCTGCGGTTTCCCGGCATGACCGACGCCGACCACCGATTTCTTAATCCGATTGGCGGAATATTCCGCGACCGACAAACCGGCAAGGGCCGGCGCCAACAGAACGACCCCGCGCGCCTCGCCCAGCTTCAACGTTGTCGTCGGATTCTTATTGACGAAGGTTTCCTCGACCGCCGCCTCGTCCGGCTCATAGAGAGTCAAAACTTCGGCCAGACCTTCGTGCAACGCCCGTAGACGCCAAGCCAATGGATCGCTCCGCACCGAGCGGACAGTGCCGTCGGCCACATGGGACAACCTATTGCCCGCAACATCTATGATGCCCCAACCAGTATTTTGGAGCCCCGGATCGAGGCCGATCACGCGTATGGAGCGGTTGGCGTTCAAGCCGCGGTCAGCCGTTCCATGACGTCGTCGTCGATCTCGAAATTCGCTGAGACCGTTTGCACGTCGTCATTGTCGTCCAGCGCGTCCAGAAGCTTCAATAAGGTCGATGCGTCACCCTCGTCGAGCGATACGGAGGTTTGCGCCCGCCAGACGAGTTGCGCCGATTGCGGCTCGCCCAATTCCGCTTCCAAGGCGCCCGCGACCGTGTGAAGTTCCTCGGCCGAACATCGGATATCGTGCGACTCGTCATGCGACTCCACATCGTCCGCGCCGGCTTCGAGCGCCGCTTCGAAGACCACATCGGAATCGCCGACATCGACCGCGTAGCGAATTTCGCCGATCCGGTCGAATAGGAAACTCACGGCCCCTGTCTCGGCCAATGCCCCGTTGAATTTGGAAAACGCCGAGCGCACTTCGGACGCCGTCCGGTTCCGGTTATCCGTGAGCGCTTCGACGATCAACGCGACCCCGCCCGGACCATAGCCCTCATAGCGAATTTCCTCGAAATTGGCGCCATCGGTATCGCCGGCGCCGCGCGCGATGGCGCGGTCGATATTGTCCTTCGGCATATTGTTGCTGCGTGCCGCGGCAATGGCAGACCGCAACCGCGGATTACCAGAAGGATCGCCACCGCCCTCTTTCGCCGCAACCATCAATTCGCGACCTAGTTTGGCGAATAACTTGGCGCGCTTCTTATCCTGCGCGCCTTTGCGGTGCATGATGTTCTTAAATTGTGAATGACCTGCCATGACGACCCGTTATTGTCTTTATTCTCAATTGAATGTGTCTAATGAACCGGCGTTATACCAGATAGTGTAATGAATAGCCTAGCCATTCCGCCCTTATAAAGCGCCAATATGGCGAATTTTGGGCGCGTACGGCGGATATCCGACCATTTGTCAGTTCTCCAACCGAGGCAGATGTTCCTGCAACCGACCGCCGACGCGGACAGGGGAAATGAAACGCGCGAGTCCGGTGGTCTCGTCCGTCTCGAGATAGGTGCCGCACAGCGTGCCTTCCCCATCCGCCGGCGTCAGCCGGGGGCTGGGGAACCGGCGGCGAAAACGCTGCAGACTGCTATCCTTATCCATGCCGATGACGGAATTGTAGTCGCCGCACATGCCGGCATCCGTCTGGTACCCCGTGCCGTGCTCCAGAATGTGCGCGTCCCCGGTGGGAACGTGGGTGTGGGTTCCCACGACCAAGCTCGCCTTGCCATCGGAATGGTGTCCCATGGCCATCTTCTCGCTCGTCGCTTCGCCATGGACATCGACAATCACTGCGGCATAGCCGCCGGGTTTCGGCGCCGTCGGCGGCAGCGCGCGCTCCACCGCCTTGAAGGGGTCGTCGAGCAATTCCATGAACAGACGGCACATGACGTTGATGACCATGACCTTCTTGCCCGTCCCGGTGACGTAATCGGCGGCACCGCGTCCCGGCGTGCCTTCCGGATAATTGATCGGCCGCAACATTCGTTTCTCGCTGTCCATGAAGGGCGCGATCTCGGGCTTGTCCCAACTGTGATTGCCCCCAGTGATGCAATCGGCGCCCGCCTGAAACAACGTCTCGCAAATCTTTTCGGTAATACCGAAGCCGTGCGCCGCGTTTTCGCCGTTGACCACGACGAACTCCAGCTTCAGTTCCTCGCGCAACCGCGGGAGATGATCAGCAATGGCGTCGCGGCCGCTGCGTCCCACCACGTCGCCACAAAAGAGTATCCGCATAAACTAAACTCCAATCTCGATGGCTTCGCGTTCCGTGACGATCCAATTGAGCAGTTGATCGTACTCCGCTACCGGAACCGCGTCGACTTCCTGACCGGCATAGGCGATACCGACAGCCAGCACCGCGCCATCCGCGCGCAATGCCCGCAAGGTGCGGTCATAGAAGCCGCCCCCATATCCCAGGCGATGCCCGCTTCTGTCAAACGCCAGCAACGGCACCAGCAAGAGATCGGGTCGAAGCACGGGTGCCGCCTCGGTCGGCTCCTGAATGCCGAAGGGCCCGGTCGCCATCGCATCTCCGGGCAGCCACCGCCGAAAGGCCAGCGGCGCCGCCTTGCGCACGACCACGGGCAAGGCGATATCGTACCCTGCCGCCCGCAGCCGGGCGAGCAATGGCATGGAATCAATTTCGGATCCGATCGAAAAGAACCCGGACGCAACCGCCGCCGAGGCTGGCCGGACGGCGCCAAAGAATATTTCCGCCAATCGCCGGCCGGCGTCGGGCGACGCCGCCGCCGCTTCCGCGCGATTCGAAATGGCCCGCGCGCGCAGCCGCCGTTTGGACTCTAAAATATCGTTCATGCGCGCTTGCGTTCAGGAAATAAGGTGGGCGGAGCCACATCGGCCGTCGGTCTTGTTAATCCTCATGGGCCTGGGTTACCAGGTGGGTGCCGTGTGACGAGACCAAGATCCCGACAGGGACAGCTCCCGAGAGGATTGTATAGCCCCCGGGATAACGAAGCCGTCGCACCGCGCAGCGAACCGCCCGCCCTTTACCTAGGCCTGTTCGATACGCTCCGCAATAGTCTCGATGCGATCCGCCAGCATCTCGAAAATATGCGCCGCCTTTGCTTCCGCCTTCTCGGTGGCTTCCGCCTGCAATTGCTTAACGGTATCGGGATCGGGATTGGCGCGGGCTTCCTCTATGTCGGCGAACGAATCGGAGAGCTCGTCCGCGATCAGCAAGCTCGCCATGACCAAAAGACGCTCCGGACCGACTTGACCGACGGTCGAGATCACGTCTTGGACGCGCTGATCGAGGAATTCCGCGAGTCGCAGGAGATGCTCCTCTTGGCCGTCCTCGCAGGCGATTTGATACCCTTTGCCGTTGATTCTGATGCTGACTTCGCTCATATCGCGCCCATCAATCCTTCAAGACGCCGCGCAGACGCTCGATGGTCGCATCCATTCGCACAGCCGCCGTGCTCATGCGTTTCTCCATCGCGTCGCGTTCCGCTTCCGCATCGGCAATTCGGCCCTTCAACGCCGCTTCGGTGGCCGCAGCGCGGTCGGCAGCCTGGGCGTCGGCTTCCGCCCGAGTCGCCAAAGCCCGCTCGAGGCTGGAAATGGCGTCGTGTAACCGCTTTTCGGCATCTTCGAGTCGGGTCATTTGTACTTTCTTGGGCGGTTTCCGCCAATTTGGCGCGCTGTGGCCTATACCGATCCGGCAAAATACGCATGGCCTCAAGTTGCGTCAACAATAGTGGAATCAAAGCAGTAGAACAGCCTTTTTACGACGATAATTTAGATGCGCCGCCATGGCATTGACGGGGTTGCAATCGGGCGGCATGGTGCCGCGTGTTTCGGACGTCGCCGCGCCGTCACGCGGCAGACACAATCACATTTCGAGGAAACCGAATTGCCCTCCATGACCGCCGGAAATGCCGACACCGCTGTCGATCGAAACCAGATGGCCAACGCCATCCGGGTACTCTCGATGGATGCCGTCCAAAAAGCAAATTCGGGCCACCCCGGAGCGCCGATGGGCATGGCCGATATCGCGACCGTGCTGTTCACGCAGTTCTTGAAATTCGATCCGAAGGCCCCCGATTGGCCCGATCGCGACCGGTTCGTTCTCTCCAACGGCCATGGGTCGATGTTGCTGTATTCGTTGCTCTATCTGACCGGCTACGAGGACGTCGACATCGATCAGATCCGGAATTTCAGGCAACTCGGAAGCCACACCGCCGGGCATCCGGAATATGGTCATGCGCGCGGCATCGAGACCACGACGGGTCCGCTCGGCCAGGGCATCGCCAATGCAGTGGGCATGGCGCTTGCCGAACGCATGATGGCGGCCCGGTTCGGCTCCGAGGTCGTCGACCATTACACTTACGTGTTTGCCGGCGACGGCTGCTTGATGGAAGGCATCAGCCACGAGGCCATCTCGCTCGCGGGGCATCTCAGGCTCGGCAAGCTGATCGTGCTGTTCGACGACAACGATATCTCCATCGACGGGCCGACCGATATGACGGTCGGCGACGATCAGTTGAAGCGTTTCGAGGCGAGCGGCTGGGAGACGGTGCGGGTCGACGGCCACGATCACACCGCCATCGCCGGCGCGATCGAGGCGGCGCGGCTGTCCGACAGACCGTCGTTGATCGCCTGCAAAACGATCATCGGCTATGGGGCGCCGAACAAGGAAGGAACCGCTGCGACCCATGGCGCGCCACTCGGCGACGATGAGATTGCCGCGGCCCGGGAAAAGCTCGATTGGCCGCACGCGCCCTTCGAAGTGCCGTCCGACATTCTCGAGGCTTGGCGCGCCGCCGGCCGGCGCGCCGACGCCGAACGGCAAGCCTGGAACGGACGCCTGTCCGCGCTCGAGGCGGAAAAACGGGCGACGTTCGAGCGCATGATCGCCGGCGACCTGCCGGCGGCATTCGACGCCGCCATCGAGGCCTACAAGAAAGAACTCGCCGCGGATCCGCCGAAACTGGCCACGCGGCAGGCCTCGCAGAAGACCCTGAACGTGCTGGCCCGGGCCGTGCCGGAGCTGATCGGCGGCTCGGCCGACCTGACCGGCTCCAACCTCACCCTCGCCGACGGCATGGCAGCGGTCAGCGCCGAGAATTACGGCGGCACGCACGTCTATTACGGCGTTCGCGAGCACGGCATGGCGGCGGCGATGAACGGCATGGCGCTGCATGGCGGCTTCATTCCCTACGGCGGCACCTTTCTGATCTTCACCGATTATTGCCGCCCGTCGATACGGCTTTCGGCCCTGATGAAGCAGCGGGTCGTCTATGTCATGACCCACGATTCCATCGGCTTGGGCGAGGACGGCCCCACCCATCAGCCCGTCGAGCAGCTGGCGAGCCTGCGGGCGATACCCAATCTCAACGTGTTCCGCCCCTGCGACGCCATCGAGACGGCGGAGTGCTGGGAGATCGCGCTGCGCTCCCGCGAGACGCCCTCGATCCTGGCGCTCACGCGGCAGGGCCTGACGCCCACCCGGACCTCCCATTCCGCGGAAAATCTGTCTGCGAAAGGCGCCTATCTCGCCGCCGACGCGGAGGGCGAGCGCCGGGCGACAATCCTCGCCACCGGCTCCGAGGTGGAGATCGCGCTGGCGGCACGGGCCGCCCTGCAGGCGGACGGCATCGGCACGGCGGTGGTCTCCATGCCCTGCCAGGAACTCTTCGACGCGCAGGACGCCGCCTATCGCGAAGCCGTCCTGGGCCCGGAAAACACCCGCGTCGCCGTCGAAGCGGCTGTGCGCCTCGGCTGGGATCGCTATATAGGACTCAAAGGCGGCTTCGTGGGCATGGACGGTTTCGGCGCGTCGGCACCGGCAGGCGCGCTTTACGAACACTTTGGCATAACGGCATCGGCGGTCGAGGCCGCCGTGCGCGAACGGATATAAGGAACGAAAACATGGCAGTGCGTGTAGGCATCAACGGATTTGGCAGAATCGGCCGCTTGGTCATGCGGGCCGCGATCGAGGCGGGCCGCGACGACATCGAATTCGTCGGCATCAACGACCTGGGCGACGTGAAGAGCAACGCCCATCTCCTGAAATACGACACCGTCCACGGCAGGCTCGCCAACGAGATCACGACCGGGGACGATTGGATGGACGTGGGCCGGGGCAAGATCAAGGTCACCGCCGAGCGCGATCCGGCGAAACTCCCCTGGAAGGAGCTCGACGTCGACATCGCGATGGAATGCACCGGCATCTTCACCGACAAGGAATCGGCCTCGAAGCACCTCGAAGCCGGCGCCAAGCGGGTGCTGGTCTCGGCCCCGGCGTCGGGCGCGGACCTGACCCTGGTCTACGGCATCAACCACGACCAGCTGGAGCCGGGCCACAAGGTCGTCTCGAACGCGTCCTGCACGACCAACTGCCTGGCCCCGGTCGCTTATGTGCTCAATCAGGCCATCGGCATCGAGCGCGGTTACATGACGACCATCCACGCCTTCACCGGCGACCAGCGCACGACGGACACGCTGCACAGCGACATGCGCCGGGCCCGCGCCGCCTCGCAATCGCTGATCCCGACCTCGACCGGCGCCGCAAAAGCCGTCGGCCTCGTCCTGCCGGAGCTGAACGGCAAGCTCGACGGCACATCAATCCGGGTGCCAACGCCGAACGTCTCGCTGATCGATTTCAAGTTCGACGCCTCCCGCGAGACCGACGTCGCCGAAGTCAATGGCGCGATCCAGCAGGCCGCCGCGGGTTCGCTCAAGGGCGTCCTCGACACCAATGACGAGCCGCTGGTGTCCATCGACTTCAACCACAACCCGGCGAGCTCGATCTTCGACCTGACCCAGACCCAGGTTCTCGAAGGCACCTTCGTGCGCGTCATGTCGTGGTACGACAACGAGTGGGGCTTCTCCAACCGGATGTCCGATACGGCCATCGCGATGGCGAAACTCGGCTAACATCGTCGCAACAGGGGCCGCCCGATGGAAAGCTATCAGATCGTCGATTGGGCGAAGCCCCTGGAGCCGCGCACCGAAGCGACCCCGGCTCCCCAGGGCGGCGAAGTGCTGGTCAAGGTCGACGCCTGCGGCGTCTGTCACAGCGACCTGCACATCTGGGAGGGCTATTTCGACCTCGGCGGCGGCAACCGGATTTCCATGGAGCGGGGCATCGAACTGCCGTTCACCCTGGGCCACGAGATCGTCGGCGAGGTCGTTGCCGTCGGGCCCGAGGCGCGCGACGTGGCGGTCGGCGACAAGCGCATCGTCTATCCCTGGATCGGCTGCGGCGAATGCGCCGTCTGTTTGGCCGACCAGGAGCTGCTCTGCGGACGGGCCCGTGCGCTCGGCGTCAATGTCGACGGCGGCTACAGCGACCATGTCATGGTGCCACATGCCCGCTATCTGGTCGATTATACCGGCATTTCGACCGAGCTGGCGGGCACCTATGCGTGCTCCGGCATCACCGCCTACAGCGCCCTCAAGAAAGCGGCGGCGGTCAGCACCACCGAGGACATCCTGATTATCGGCGCCGGCGGGGTCGGCCTCAGCGCCGTGCATCTGGCCTCCGCCCTCACCCAAGGCCGGGTCATCGTCGCCGATGTCGATCCCGAGAAGCGCGCGGCGGCGAAAGCGGCGGGTGCCTTCGAGACCGTCGACAATGCAAGCAAGGAATCCCTGAAAGAGATCCGCGGCCTAACCGGGGGCGGCGTCGCCGCCGCCATCGATTTCGTCGGCCGGCCCGAGACCGCCGCCTTCGGCTTCAACGCCATCCGCAAGGGCGGCAGCGTGATCGTCGTCGGCCTCTTCGGCGATTCGATGCCGCTGTCGGTCGCCATGCTGCCGCTCAAGATGGCGACGCTGACCGGCTCCTACGTCGGCACCCTGCAGGACCTGAAGGACGTCATCGCCCTGGTACAGCAGGGCAAGGTTCCGGCGATACCGGTCGAGACCCGCCCACTCTCGGCGGCAAACGCGGCGCTCGAGGACCTCAAGGCCGGCAAGGTCGTGGGCCGGGTCGTCTTCACCCCCTGAGCGGGGCGGCCGCCGGCATGGCGATCGAACCAAACCGCAAAGCCGTCACGATTTACGGGTTGCGCCATGCCCGCACCGCTTTGCGCGTGGCGGCGGCGCTGCAGGTGCCGGTGCTGCTGCTGAGTGCGCCGGGCGCCGCCGCGTCGGCCGGCCCCGCCTGGTTCCTGGCGGTCGTCGCGCAAGCGCGCGAGGCGCATCCGGAGGCCGACGCCGAGGCCGCGCTCGATTGCGCGCATTTCGGCGGCCACGCGCTGGCGGCGCTCCGCGAGGGGCTGACCATCATCGTCCACGACGGCACCGCCAACGACGCGGTCGAGGATATCGCGCGCCAATACGGCGCCGCGGTGCTGCGCGCCCGGCCCGCCGCCCTGGACACCCGCCTGGCGGAGACGGCCGGGGACCTGGAGGTGGCACTCCGCGACTGGTTGCAAGAATAGGCCCCGACCCGGATGGGCGGAGCGCCGGGCCGCGTTAGGTTCCTCTCAAAGGACCCTGCATTTCAGCGAAGGAGGCGACAGCATGCGCATTCACAATCTCTACGAAGACGAAGACGGCGTATCCCATTTCCGCGATATCGAGATCGAATGGGCGGAGGAGCGGAACTTCAGCAAATATTCCGCCCGCATGCCCGCCACCGGGATCATCTTCCGCGAGACCTCGGGCGATTACGACCTCGATTGGCACCCGGCCCCGCGGCGGCAATACATCGTCAATCTCGACGCCGGCGCCCAGATCACCGCCGGCGACGGCGAGGTGCGCGAGATCAAGGCCGGGGAAATCATCCTGGTCGAGGATATCTCCGGCAAGGGCCACCTGTCGAAATCGGTCGGCGGCAAGATGCGCCATTCGCTCTTCATCCCGATCGAATAGAGGCCGATCGAATAG
>JAYPOZ010000029.1:32807-45621 GCA_038131165.1 Rickettsiales bacterium
CGGCAAGATGCGCCATTCGCTCTTCATCCCGATCGAATAGAGGCCGATCGAATAGCGCCCGGAACCGCCGACAGAGAGCGCCTGTCCGCCTATTAGCAAAATGCGCGGGTCGAGCCCATGCGCCCGCCGAATGCGGTATTATCCTACCGCCCTGGCCCCGGCGGCGGCGTCCTGCCGGGATGGGAAAGTGCGCCGTCCGGTTGAATTCATATTCACGTGTCAAAGAACGGGCACGGACCATAACATAAAATAGACGAAATGTCTTTATTTTTTGCAAAATCCACCGCGCGGCCGAATTGCCGTTAACCGAAAAGAAAGGTCCGCCCTCTATCTTCGTGCTGTCAAATCGCCTTTACCGCTGGAGAGGGCAGCAAAATTTCGTACTATAATACCGCAAACCGCGACCTTGAATTCTCCCCGACCAGACGAGCAGGCGAACCCGCGTTTCGGCAGCATGCATAAATTCTACAGCCTTTTAGCATTATCCCTCGCGGCGATCTCGCTCGCGACCCTGTACATGGCGCAGATCGGTTCGGAACGGATCATCCGGGGCCTGGCGACAGATACCTCCGTTCAGTGGGCGACCTACCTGCGCGACAGACTGGAGGACGTGGAAGCGATTATCGCGCGCGGAACCCCCAGCCAGGCGGACAGCGAGATTCTGGCCAATGCGATTCGGCGCAACGACATCTTTCGGTACAAGATGTTCGATGCGGGCGGCGTCATCAAGCTGGCCTCGCAGGCGCAGGACATCGGCAAGAAGAACCACCAGCCCTATTTTCTGGACGTCGTGCGTACCGGCAAGAATTTCACGAAGTTGGTCCGCACGCCCGACCCGAACTCCGGGGAAACGCGGACGATCGGCGAGACATACATGGCGATCGAAAGCGGCGGCAGGTTTATCGGCGCGATAGAGGTCTATACGGACATCTCCGCCCAAGCAGCGGCGATCAAGGCCGAGAGCCGAAACCTCGTCGTCATACTGCTCGCCGTCGCCTTCTCGATAACGCTGTTAATTGGCATCTTCCACACGCGCATTTTGAAAGCGGCCGAACGGGCCCGCGAGGATGCCGAAACCGCCAACGCCGCCAAATCCGAATTCCTGTCCCGCATGAGCCATGAACTGCGAACGCCGATGAACAGCATTCTCGGCTTCGCGCAGCTGTTGGAGAGCGACGAGACGACCTCGCCCTCGTCGTTTCAAGAACGCGCCACCAAACACATCATCAAGTCGGGCGAACACCTGCTCAGCCTGATCGACGAAGTCCTGGACCTGTCCAGCATAGAGTCCGGGAACCTGCCGATCTCCATTGAAGACACAGCCGTCGCGCCCATCATCGCGGATTGTCTGGAGATCGTAGAAAGCATGGCGGCGGAACAAGGGATCAAGATCGCGCCACCGGAAGCCGAACTGCGTTCCTGTTACGTCAAGGCCGACCCCCTGAGGCTGCGCCAGATTTGCCTCAACCTCCTGTCGAACGCGATCAAGTACAACCGCGAGAACGGCAGCGTGGAAATCACCATTCAAGCGAAAACCGGTGGGCGGATTCGATTCGATTTCAAGGATTCCGGTAGAGGCATTTCAAAGGGTCGTCACGCCGAATTGTTCCAAGCCTTCAATCGTCTCGGCGCCGAGAACAGTGAAATCGAAGGCGTCGGCATCGGTCTCACGGTGACAAAAAAACTGCTTCAGCTGATGGACAGCGACCTAGAATTCGAATCGGCCGAGGGAGAAGGGTCGACCTTCTGGTTCGACCTTCCGGCCGGCCGGAACCCGGCGCCGATCGAGCCCGCCCCGCCGAAACAGGCCTTGCCCGAGACGCCAGAGCAGGATCGGGACGTCCGGCACATACTCTATGTCGAGGACAACCCGTCGAACCTGGAGCTGATGGGCGCGGTCCTGGCGCGGATCGACGGCATTCAAATGGTCAGCGCACCGACGGCGGAAATCGGAGTCGCGATGGCGGAATCGCTCCAGCCGGCGCTGATCTTCATGGACATCAACCTGCCTGGTATGGACGGATTCGCCGCGCTGACGGTCCTGCGCGAAAACCCGGCGACCAAGAACATTCCCGTCATCGCGGTAAGTGCCGCCGCCATGGAGAACAACATCCGGCGCGGCATGGAAGCGGGTTTCGATGCCTATCTGACGAAGCCCGTCAAAGTCGATGTGGTCCTGGGACACGTGCGCAAGCATATTTCCTAGACCGCCGATCGCACCCTCCTCAACGCGGCGAATTCCGCTCCAACGCCGCCTTTCCGATTTCACAAAGACCGGATCTTGCTCTAGAGCTGTCCCGACCACGAATTTGGACTTGGGTTATGGATGCCGGGTGGTGGCAGTCTGGGGGCGCAACCTTTGCCCTGATCGCATTTGCGGAGATCGGCGATAAGAGCCAATTGGCGTGCATGATGCTGGCTGCCCAATACGGGCGCGCGCGTCCGGTGCTAATCGGCGCAACGGCGGCTTTCGGCCTTCTCAACACCGCGGCCGTTCTCTTTGGTGCGGCGCTGGCGCTTTGGCTTCCGAAACCCTGGGTGCTGGGGGCAATGGCGATACTCTTCGCCGTATTCGGCCTGCGCGCGCTCCTGTACAGCGAAGACGAAGACGACGGGGAAGGGGACCTGGAGACACGCAAAGGTTATAGCCTGTTATTGGCGACCTTCCTGATGATCCTGGTCGCCGAAATGGGGGATAAAACGCAGATCGCCGTTGCCGGCATGGCGGGCGTCTACCCCGCCACCGCCGTTTGGACAGGTGCCACAATTGCCTTGATTCTAACTTCCGCCGCGGGAGTCATCGCCGGCAAGACGGTGCTGCGGCGGTTGCCCGTGATTTGGATGCACCGCATCACGGGGGCGCTCTTTCTGGCCCTGGCCGGAATCGCCGTTTGGCGCCTGCTCCAGCCCTAGCGCCAAGGATGGATACATTCGCAGAAATGGGCCTCAAAACAGCGGCCATTACCATTCCACTCAATTGGTCCGGTTGAGTCTGCTTCTCCCTCTTGTTATGCTGATCCAGTTCAAGAATTGGGCGATAGGTCGCAACAGCGGCCGTTCGATTACAGTGATCGTCCAGACGGAGGCGCGTCGGAGGGAACTCCGTCACCCGATTAGGGTGAGTCCTCAAGAAAACGAGAACGCGCCGTGAGGGCCTAATTCGTCCATTGTTTGGATCGGCATCGGCTCCGTTTGTTCCGTCGAAATCAAATACCATTGTCCGCGGTAAAGGTCGCCCAATTAGCGAATCCGTACCGCGCAAATAGGGCTCTGCAGGTCTGGTACCATCCGCTGTAGCGCTCGATGGCCGTGCCATGCCGATCCATCGGCGGGTACCGTGCCATCCAACAGGGAGGAGGAACCGAAAATGAGCGAAAAACCGGATGCCGTTGTGAAGGCCGAGGAATACTACGACAGTTCGCCAGCGGTCGCGTTTTACAAAAATGTCTGGGGAGGAGAGGACATCCACATCGGCCTGTATCACTCGGAGGACGAGGACATCGGTGCCGCCAGCCGCCGCACCGTCGTGAATATGGCGCAGCGCCTATCGCCCCTGGGACCCGACTCGAAGGTGATCGATTTGGGTGCCGGTTTCGGTGGAACGGCCCGCTATCTCGCGTCGAACTTCGGCTGCCACGTGACCTGCTTGAATGTGAGCGAGACACAAAACGCCCTGAATCGCGAAATGAATGACGAACTCGGACTCTCGGACAAGATCGACGTGATCCACGGCAGTTTCGAGGAAGTACCGCAACCGGACGCATTCTACGATGTCGCCTGGTCACAGGACGCCATATTGCACAGCGCCAATCGCGAGACGGTCCTGGACGAAGTCCAGAGACTCCTGAAACCGGAGGGCGAGTTTATCTTCACCGATCCGATGCAAAGCGAGGACTGCCCTCCCGACGTTCTGCAACCGATCCTGGACCGCATTCACTTGGAAGACCTGGGTTCGGTTCAGTTTTACAAAACCAATCTTGAAAAACGGGGTTTCGCCGAACTGGAAACGCTCGAGCGACCTGACGACATGCGAACCCACTACGCGAGGGTCAAGGAAGAGTTAAGCGAAAACTACGGCGAAATTTGCGCGCTCTCGGGCGCCGACTATGTCGATAACATGCTGCGTGGTTTAGGCCACTGGGTGGAAGGCGTGGACAATGGCCACCTCGCATGGGGAATCCTGCATTTTCAAAAAACCGCCGACGAACCGGCGCTTGCGGGCAGTTAGAGTCGCCACACGGACAGCTTGGCTGTCGAAATTTGTCCCGGCGGATTAGGGCGCGCAGACCAGCCAAGTTTTGAGTCCCGGCCGTGCCTTGAGATTCAATCCACCGCGCATATTTTGAGAGAGGTGTCGGTGCCGCTCGTCCCCGGATCAGGTCCGGACAGGAAAGGTCAGGCGATGAAAAACGAATTCGAGAAAAATGGCTATGTCGTGCTCAGAGGCGTCCTGACGGAGGCGGAAGTGGACCGTCTCGCGGGGCCGATCCGCGCCGCCTTCGGCAAAGGCGATTACGACACCTTTCTGAAGGGGCCCGCCTATCCGGCACCGGGCATCCATTCCATGGGCCCAAGGGTCTTGGAAGATCACCCGGAAATCGCCGAAGTGAGCCTCGCGCATCCTTCCATCGTGGCGGCGATCGAGGAGCTCTTCGGCGAGCCCGCGACATTGGCGCAATATTGGTCGATCATGCGGCCGCCGGGTGCCGGCATCGGCGACAAGCCGTTCGTCAACGGCAGCGGCGCCCACTACGACTACAAGCCCTGGCGGTGCGTCGGCTCGTACGTCAAATGGATGTTCGCGGTCATCCCCTTCATCGATTACACCGAGACCGCCGGGCCGCTCACCGTCGCGCCGGGCTCGCACCTCAAGACGACCCTGCTCCCCTCGGACGGGCGGGTGCATCAGGTAGACGCCGCCCAGGTCCCCACAGCGGAGAACATCCATCTGGTCGACCCGTCCCTGAAAAAGGGCGATGTCGTCTTGATGGACGGCTTCCTGTGGCACGAGCCGCGCCCCAACTACGGCAATTCCGATCGCTGCGGGCTTTATATGAAGTTCCACGCGAAATCCTCGCCGCCCGCCTGCGGCCCGACGATCTATCCCTCCGCCGTGCACGAGGTCCTGCCGGACGGGGCCAAACACCTCGTGCCCTACCACCGGGGCGACGGCCGCTACGCCGCAATACGCGAGGACGGACCGGTGGGCGGCGTCGACGCGGCGCGCCTCCTGATCGAGGACCGCGACGGCAAAGTGCTAGTCGTCGGCAATGACGCCGACGGCTGGCGGCTCCCTGAATTCGCCGCCGCGGAGGACGCCACGGCAGGCATTCTCGACGTCTGCAATGTCATGGGCTCGGTCGTGGCGCAGGCACGCGATCGATTGGGATTGCAACTGCCCTGGCTGAGCTGGCTGCTCGACCTCTCCGATCCGGCGGAGGGCGAGGAAGAGGCGGGAGAATGGCGGTGCCGGGTCTACGGCCATCGCCTGGACAGCGCGGCGCCAGACGCCGCTGACGGCCGGGCGCGCTGGCTGTCGGTCGAGGGACTGGACGAACTCGCCTCGGCCGGGCGATTGGCCAGCGGCGCGGACGTTCTCAAATGGCTGCACATGTGGCGGCACGAAGAGGACGAGGACGGCCGCTCCGTCACACGCAGCTATGGCCTGCCCACCACCGATGTCGAGTACTATTCCTATAACCGAAACGGCAATCCGGAAGGCACCTATCGCATCGGCGCCTTCGACAAGCGCGGCCGCCCCACACCGGCTGCGGCATAGATATCGTCCGCGCGGGTTCCCGGGCCCGGCCCCGCCGCGTTCGGCACGGGCGGCACGCGGATCAAGGGTCCAGAACAAGGCGGCGCTTCGCCGCCATCACAAGCAAAGGAACGCATCGTGGCAGATAAGATCAGGGTTGGAATCGTCGGCGCAACCGTAACACCGGGGGGCAGCGGCTGGGGCGCCAATGCCCATGTACCGGCATTGCAGACATTGCCCGGCTACGAGTTGAAAGCCGTCTGCACCGCCCACGAGGAGACCGCGAAAGCCTCGGCGGAGAAATTCGGCGCCGATCTCGCCTTTCACGACATGGGCGAGATGGTGGCGCACCCGGACGTCGATCTGATCGCGGTGGTGGTGCGCGTGCCCTTGCACAAGCAGCTGGTCATGGCCGCCCTCGACGCGAAGAAGCCGGTGTGCTGCGAATGGCCCTTGGGCGCCGATCTGGCGGACGCAACGGCAATGGCCGACGCCGCCAAATCCGCCGGGGTGGCGACACTGGTCGGCCTCCAGGCGCAGAGCGATCCGGCCGTGATGTATGCCCGCGACCTCGTCGCCAACGGCGATATCGGCGACATCGTCACCGTCAATCTGAGCGTGATGGTCAACGCCATTACCGAACGCGGGGACGGCCGCATCTGGCAGGGACGCCGGGTCAACGGCGCCAACCCGATGACCATTCCGGGCGGCCACTCCATCGACGCGCTCTGCTACATCGTCGGTGAGTTCGCGGAGATCGGCGCCCGGGTGACGACGCGCATCGACATGTGGAAACACGCGGTCACGGGGGAAGACTATCCCGTCGACGCGCCCGACACGGTCACCGCCGCGGGCGTGCTCAAGAGCGGCGCCGAAGTCGCCTATCAGGTGGCGAGCGTCCCCTACAACGCCAGCGGCACCCGGATGGAGATCTACGGCCGCAAGGGAACCCTGGTGCTGACCTCGAAATCGGTCAACATCGGCCCGAGCCAGCTCCACATGGCGCTTGGAAACGAGAGCATGGCGGAGATCACCCCGCCCGACAGCTACCGGCTCATCCCGGCCGACATGGCCGCCGGCCCGGGGCGGAACGTCGGGCAGGCCTATGCCCGCTTCGCCGGCGCCCTGCAATCCGGCGCATCGGACGCGCCCGATTTCAACCATGCCATCGTGCGCCACGCGCTGATCGACGCCATGGAACGCTCGCACCGGGACGGCAAGGTCGTCAAACTGGCTTAGGGCGCGAACGCGGCCCGGCGCGAGACGGGCAAGGGCACCTGCCAAGCGCCGGGCCGCACCGCCTGCACCTGCTGAGAAGGATTACGACAGATGGACCCCAAATACATCAATCCGAAGGGCCTCGGGCACCGTTCCGACGTCGCCGTGTGGAACGGCGTCGCCTATGTGGCGGGGATCGTGCCGCCGGACAACAGCCTGTCCGTCGCCGAGCAGACGCGCCAGGCGCTGGCGGTAATCGACGGGCATCTGGCGGCCGCCGGCACCGACAAGTCGCGGCTGCTCACCGCGCTCATTCACATGGCCGACGTCGAGCGCGACGTCGCGGCCTTCAATGGCGCCTGGGCCGAGTGGTTGACGCCGGGCTGCCTCCCCGTCCGGACCTGCGTCGGCGCCCCGCTGCAGCAAGGCGCCTATTTCGAGATCACCGTGACCGCCGCCATGCCGGCGTGAGTCTGACCGCCGAACAGCCCGCTTTCTCCTAAGCCGCCATCTGCTCCGCCGTCGGGCCGTCGCCCTGCAGGGTGGTGCGGCGCATGTCGCGCGGTTCTTCCGCCGGGAACGGACGGGCGCGGTGCATGGTCCGCCGGTTGTCCCAGATGACCAGGTCGTGGGTGCGCCATTCGTGGCTGTAGACGAACTCGCGCTGGGTCGCCATTTCCGTGAGGTCGCGCAGCAGCGAGAGCGCTTCCGGGCGCGGCCAACCGAGAATGTCGCCCGCATGGGACGAAAGATAGACCGATTTCCTTCCCGTCGACGGGTGGGTGCGCACGAGGCGCTGGCGCACCGGCTGGAAACGGGCCTGTTCCTCCGCGCTAAAATCGGTGAACCCCAGCAGGCGACGCGAATACATCTGCGAGTGTTCGCAGACCAGATCCTCGATCGTCTCCTTCGTCTCGTCGTCGAAGGAATCGTAAGCGGCGCGCATATCGGCGAATTCGGTATTGCCGCCCTTGGAGGGAATGCTGCGCGCGTGCAGGATCGAATACATCGCCGGGACCACCTTGAACGAGCTGTCGGAATGCCAGAGCCGGTTGCCGATGGCGAACAGCCGGCGCCGGTCGTCATAGGCGAAGGGCTTGTTGTTCTGATCCAGGTTCGAGACGTCGGCGAAGGTGGTCGGCAGGCGGTATTCGTTGGCCGCCCGCAGGCTGGTGCCGATGGCCTCCTCCAGCTCGCCGAGGCTGCGGCTGAAGGCAAGCTGCTGCTCGTCGGTGAAATCCTGGTCGTGGAAGACCAGCACCGCGTATTCGTCCATCCCCCTATGAATAGCGGCGATCTCCTCCGCGCTTAACGGCCGGGTCAGGTCGATCCCCGACACTTCGCCCGCGAAACACGGGCCGACTTGGCGAATGCTCATGGACATTTCGAATCTCCCTCGATGATGTTCCTCAAACGGCTTAAGCGTATTTACCGGTGAGCTGCGGCGTATGCGCGCCCTCGAGCCCCTTCTCCGCGTGCTGCAAGCGGGTGTCGCGCGACCAGGTGCGTTTCAGGTCGTCGCGGATATTGAAATGCAGGCGGCCGAGGCCTTCGACCTCCAGTTCCACCTTGTCGCCGTCCTGAAACGCGTTGAGGCCGCGGTGATTGGTGCCGCTGGCCACGAGATCGCCCGGCGAAAGGGTGTGGATCGAGCTCAGCCATTCGATGCAACGCGGAATCTTATGCGCCATGTCGTCGGTGTTGAAATCCTGCATCAGCGTGCCGTTCACCCAGAGTCGGACCTGCAGCTTCTGCGGGTCGGCGATCTCGTCCTTGGTCACGATAAAGGGACCGATCGGCGCGAAGGTGTCGCGCGACTTCACCTGGAAAAAAGTATTGCCGGGCGGCGGCAGGTTGCGGGCCGAGCCGTCGATGAAATTCACGTAGCCGAAGATATGGTCCATGGCATCGGCCGCCGGCACGTTGGTCGCGGTCTTGCCGATGACCAGGCCGAGTTCGGCTTCCCCCTCGAACACGCTCGCCGGGACGTCCGGCAGCACCATCGTGTCGCCGTCGCCGATCACCGCTTCCGGCGCCTTGTGGAAGGCGTTGATCGGAGCCGGCGCATCGCGGGTACCGTCCTCCATGTAGTTGACGGCCATGCAGTCGATCTTGCCGGGCTTCGGCAGGGGCGGGCGGAAACGGACGCCGGAGACCGGGATGCCGGCCCCGTCCGCCGCCGCCTTCTCCAGCCGCGGGCGATAGGCGTCGAAGCGCGCGATCAGGCCACTGATCAAGTCATGCGGCCCCGTATGGGGAATGTCCTGCACCTCGGCGGAGACGTCGACGACCTCGTCGCCGCGCAGCACCCCAAGCCTGAAATCGTCGAAATAGCATATCTTCATTGGTCCCTCCCCGGGATATCCAGTCGGTTATTCTTCCGTGCCGTTCTTCTGCCGCGCCCAGCGCAGGGCGCTGTCCCAGGCCGCTTCCGTCGCAATCTCCCGCGTCCAGGGCCGCATCACCGAGGACGCCTGAGCGTCGCGCAGATAGCGCTCCAGCGGGAATTCCCTGAGCAGCGCGCGGCCGCCGCAGACGCGGATGGCTTCCTGCGTCACATCGACGACCATCCGCTGCACCATGACATGGGCGGCGCGGGCGCGCTGGCGGATTTCGTGGGTCGGCTCCAGCTTGGCCTCGGAGACCGAGCGCAGATACAGCGCGCGCGTCGCCTCCACCTTGAACATCATGTCGGCGATGCTGTTGCCCATCACCGGCCCGACCATGTCCTTCTTCGGCGCGCCGTCGGCCCCGCCGGTCAGGTAGTCGAGCGTATAGGCATAGGCCGCCTGCATGATTCCGAGGAAGGTCGCCGAAAACAGCAAGGGCCCATGCGCCGAGGTCAGATAGAGTCCGCCGAAGACGCCCGGCGGCAGGACCTCGCCGTCGTCGGGCACGAACACGTCCTTCAGCACCATGCTGCGGCTGACCGTGGCGCGCATGCCGATCGGGTCCCAGTCGCCGGAGAAGGTCACGCCTTCGGCCTCGCGCGGCACCTTCAGGTAGAGGGTCCGCTCGATGAACGCGCCGTCGACATTGAGGATCGCGGGGGTGGCGAAATACGGCGCGGAATCCGACAGCGAGACGAAGAATTTTCGCCCGTTGAGGCGGTAGCCGCCGTCGACCTTGTCCGCCGTGGTGCCGAAGCGCCGCCCGCCGACGGTAAAGACCTGATCGGTCTCGCCCTCCTCCACCGGCTCGCTGTGCGGTTGGCCGTAATAGGCGCCCTCCTCCACCACCTCGCGGAAGTTCTTGGCGCGCAAGACCGCGTGGCGGGCGCGTTTCTCGTCGCTCATCTCGTGCGCGTCCGCCATCTCGCCCATCATCAGCATGGTCAGGCAGTGCATGTTGTAGGTGAGCGCGGTCGAGGCGTTGCCCTGCGCGATTTGCTCGGAGACGAGGCAATAGGTCTCGAGATCGGCGCCGAGCCCGCCGTATTCCTCCGGCACGCAGAGGCCGAGAAATCCCGCATCGCGCAGATCGTCGTAATCCTCGAAGGGAAAACGCGCGTCGCGGTCGTATTCGGCGGCGCGCGGCGCAAAACAATCCATCGCCAGTTCGCGCGCCGTGTCGATCAGTTTTTGTTGTCTCGCTGTCGGCCGCATGTCCATGGGGCGTTCTCCTCGTTCGGCCTATTCGGCGGCCTGTTTGCGTTGCATCGCATCCCAGTCGTAGAGCCGGGGCTCCTTGGTGAGGAACCGGCGCACCGCCTCGCCATGGAATTCCGTCCCCCGGCAGGCAAGCTGTGCCGCGCATTCGGCGGCGATCATTTCCGCCTGACTGCTCTGCAGCGACATGTCGATCAGGCGCTTCGCCTCCGCCATCGCGGTCGCCGAGCCTTGCGAGAGCTGCGCCGCCATCCGCTTCGCCGCCGGAAGCAACGCCTCGGGCGCGTGGGTCTCCTGCACGATGCCCATCGCCATCGCTTCCTCGACGCCGAACGCCCGCGCGGTGAAGGTCAGCTCCTTGGTCCGGCGCGGCCCAATCAGGCGCGGCAGGACATAGGCCGCCGTCATGTCCGGGATCAGCCCGATGCGCCCGAAGACCAGGCTGAACTTCACCCTCGGCGTCGCGAGGACGATATCCGCGGTGACAGCCAGGCTGAATCCGCCGCCGAAGGCGATGCCGTCGACCGCCGAGATCACCGGTTTCGGCAGATTGATCAGCTTGTAGAGGTAGTCGAGAATGCCGCGCAGCTTCCTGTCGCGGTCCTCGGGGGTCGGCTTG
Organism: Rickettsiales bacterium; assembly: GCA_038131165.1. Lineage (GTDB taxonomy): Bacteria > Pseudomonadota > Alphaproteobacteria > UBA8366 > UBA8366 > UBA6544. The sequence continues at coordinate 44,011 of JAYPOZ010000029.1, forward strand.
TCGTCGCCCCCCATGCGCGAGACATCGGCACCGGAACAGAAATTTCCGCCCGCGCCGGCCAGAATCAGGACTCGGATGTCGTCGTCCTCGGTCGCGCGCGCCACCATCTCCGGCAGGTCCTTCTCGAACATGCCCTGGCTGATGGCGTTCATTTTTTCCGGCCGGTTCAGGGTAAAGACGGCGACGCCGTCTTCCACCTCCAAAGTCGTCTCGCTCATCTCATTGCTCCTTGGTCGAACTCGCGCTACTCAAACTCACGTTCCGGCCACCAGGGAAAATACTCGGGCATATCCCTGCTGACCTTCATCGGAAACTTCGGCGGGCGTTTCTCCAGAAACGAAACGACGCCCTCCTGGCAATCCGGCAGCTTGCCGAGCGTGCGGATGCCTCTCGAATCGATCTTATGCGCCTCCATCGGGTGGTCGGCCCCCGCCATCCGCCACAGCATCTGCCGGCAGAGCGCCACCGAGACCGACGAGGTGTTCTCGGCGAACTCCTTCGCCAGGGCACGGGCGGCAGGCAGCAATTCCTCGGGCGGCAGGACCGCCTTCACCAATCCGCCGGCCAACGCCTCTTCGGCATCGAAGACCCGGCCCGAGATAACCCATTCCAGGGCCTGACTCATGCCCACGACCTTCGGCAGAAACCAACTGCTGCACGCCTCCAGCACCACGCCCCGCTTGGTGAAGACGAAGCCCATGCGCGCCTCCGTCGAGGCGAGGCGCACGTCCATCGGCAGGGTCATGGTGGCGCCGATGCCGACGGCAGGGCCGTTGATGGCGCCGATCACCGGCTTCAGACATTCGTAGAGGCGAAGCGTGAAACGACCGCCGCCGTCGCGCCAATTCTCCGCGTCTTCGCCCGGATAGCGGCTGGAGACGTCGAAACTGTCGGCGCCGGCGGACAGATCGGCCCCTGCGCAATAGCCCCGTCCGGCGCCTGTCAGGATAATCGCGCGCACGTCGTCGTCCGCGTCGGCCTTGTCGATGGCGTCGATCAGCTCGAACAGCATCTGCCGGTTGAAGGCGTTCAGCCGGTCCGGCCGATTGAGCGTGATCGTGAGGATGTTGTCCTCGACATTGCAGAGGATCGTCTCGTATGTCATGGAACCCGCCTAGGCCGTCACGCCGCCATCGACCGGCAGCGCCGCGCCGGTGATGAAGGAAGCTTCGTCGGAGAGCAGGAACAGAGCCGCGTTGGCGATCTCTTCCGGACGGCCGGGCCGCCCCAGACGGGTCATGCCACCGCGTTTCTTCACCAATTCTTCCTTATCCATGCCCATCGTCGACTGCTGGTCGGGCCGCGCCACGAATTCCCGCAGCATCGGCGTATCGACCGGCCCCGGGCAGACGGCGTTGACGCGGATGTTCTCCGCGGCGAGGCGCCCCGCAAGCGCCCGCGTAAAGCCGACGACACCGAATTTCGCCATCGAATAGACCGGACTGAACATCGACCCTTGCAGACCCGACGTCGACGCGGTGAACAAAAGGGCGCCGCCGCCGCGCACCCGCATTTCCGGGATCGCCGCTTCGGTGGTCACCAGCACCGTGCGCAGGTTGAGATCGAGCGCCAGCTCGAAATCCTTCATCTCGATACCCTCGATCGAGGCCG
>JAYPOZ010000030.1:0-15317 GCA_038131165.1 Rickettsiales bacterium
CGTATCCGTCGTTGCCGATGACCAACGCGTAGGACTTGGAATACAGCTCCACCGTCTCGGCAACCGGCGCGTCCCGCGCTTCCGAGGCGCGCAGTTGCACAGACAGGCCGCGTGTCTCCGACGCCGCCACGGCGCCGGACTGTGCCGCCAGTGTCAGGCCGATAAAGGCAATGAAATACCATAGGCGCATGTCTTACTCCCCTGTGTCCCGATATGCAGGGACGAGGCGATTAATCCCCAAATGTCTCCGACGTTTCTTCCCGGGTCAACCCAGGTGCCGAAGGGCGAACCCCGCACGCGCGGGCCGCTTCCCTCACCCCGGCCCTCTCCCGCCTGCGGGAGAGGGCCGGGGTGAGGGTTCTTAAGGGAGTTTGTTAAGAAGCCCCGCCCCGGCGGCTCCCGGGCCTGTCGAAGGGCGACAGGCTGGGAAAGAGGAGACGCGCCTTATCCCGCGTAGGCCTCCGTCGGGCCGCCGCGCACGGTGGTGCGGATGAAGCGGCGGGCTTCGTCTCTTGGGTAGTCGAGGCGCCCGCTGTGCATGATGCCGCCGCGATTGTCCCACATCAGCGTGTCGCCGACGGTCCATGTGTGCTCCCAGCGGAACTCCGGGCGGTCGATCCAGTCGAAGAGCGCCTCGAGCAGTTCCTCGCTCTCCGCCTCCGGCACATCAAGGATGCGCGACGCCAGCAGCGGGTTCGCGTAGATCGCGGGCCGGCGGGTCACCGGATGGACGTTGATCACCGGATGGGTGGCGGAGGCCAGCTCCTGTGCCTCGCTGTCCAATTGGCTCGCGGCCTTGGCCGCACTCTTGTTGCGCGACGCGCCGCCATAGGGAAAGGTCACCCGCTTGCCGATCACCCGCTGCTTCAATGTCTCCGGCATCGCCGCGAAGGCCTCGGCAACGTTGGAGAAACAGGTATTGCCGCCGCTCGAGGTCACTTCGAGGGAGTGCAGCAAGGTCGCCTTGGCGGGCTCCGGGTCGTAGGAGAGATCCGAATGCCAGCCGTCGCGCACATTCTCGATGGCGCCGCGCCGCGCTCCCGCCTCGTCGAAACTGCCGTCCGGCTTTCGGTTGGTCATGTTGACCACCTCGGGCGCATCCGGATGCTGGTAGGCCCGCTGCACGTGCGGCTGCAGCTCGCCGAACTGTGACCCGAAGGCGACAAGCTGTTGGGGCGTCATCGGCTGCTCGCGGAACAACAGCACGCCGTAATCGAGAAAAGCCTGTTCGACCGCCGCCAAATCCGCGGCATTCATCGGCGACAGCACATTGACGCCCGCCACTTCGGCGCCACCCACGTCGCTCATGGGCCGCAAGACAATCGCCATCGCGGCTAGACCAGTTGGGTGCGGAAGAAGTCCACGGTCTGTTTATAGGACGTCTCCGCCGCGTATTTGTCGTAGCTGCCGCGATCCTCGCAAAAGAAACCGTGCCCCACATTGGGGAAACAAGTCATGGTGTATTGACGCTTGCCTTCCGCCATCGCCTTGGCGATCCGGCCGAGTTCGTCGGGCTGGATGGATTGATCCTCGGAGCCGTACCAAAACAGGATCGGCGATTGCATTTCGGGGATGCGGTCGAGCAGCACCTTGCGGCCGACGAAATCCTCCTCCGGGCCGATCCCGCCGCCATAGAACGACGCGGCGCCCTTGAAGCGCGAGGCGAGCTGCGCGTTGGCGAGAAACGTATAGCGCCCGCCCATGCAGAATCCGGTCACGCCGGCGCGGCTGGTATCGGCCTCGGTGCGGCCCGCCAACCAGTCGAGGCATTGCTCGGTCTGAGCCATGACCGCATCGTCGTCCAGCGCCTTCAGCTTGCCGATGGCGCCGTCGAGATCGTCATAGGCGTAAATCTCGCCGTCGTAGATGTCCGGCGTGAGGGTCGCGAACCCGTCCTCCGCCAGACGTTGGGTCAATTTCTGGAAATGATCGTTGACGCCGAACGCCTCGATGTAGACCACGATGCAGGGGTGCGGTCCCGCGCCCTCCGGCTTGCCGTAATAGGCGCGCAATCCGCCGCCCACATCGACCCATTCGCAACTTGCCGCCATGTCGTCTTCCTCCTGTCGTCGAATCCGTGCTGTACCAAAGGATATATCCGCAAAAGGGCCGGGCAAGCGGGCCGGTCCCGTGCGCGGGCGAGCCCCCCACGCAGCCGCGACGAGCCTACAAACCCAGTCCGGCTGTGCGCGCAGAGGGCGGCCTAAGCGCTTCTATTCGGCCGCTTGCGACTTCGAGCGGAAGCCCAGCGCCGCCAGGTTCTGCACCGAGATCAGATGCGCGGTGATCGCCGCGAGCCAGCCCTTGCGCCGGTACTCCAGGAAAGCGTCGTCGGGCAGCGCGTTGAACTTGGTCTCGTCGACGATGCGGAAGCCGCGCAGATTGAACTGCTCGCCCGTCTCGTTGCTGATGGTCACGGTGCCGGGGCGGAACAGGTCGCGCTGCTCCAACTCGTCGACGAATTCCCGCGTCGCCAGGCTTTGCCGGTGGAACGCGGCGCAGAACTCCAGCATCTTCTTGACCACTTCGGAGGCTTCCTCGCCCTCGTAAATCGCCTGCGTGCCCTCGGCGCCGGTGCCGTCGACGATCAGCTCGTCGGCCTCGTCGATGCACAGCACGAGCTGCTCCTCTTCCTGGCCGGTGCTGAAGATAAAGGGGTAGCGGCGCAAATAGGCCGGCACGTAGACGCCGCCCTCCCAGGTGCCCTCGTCGTTCACGAACAGGTTCTGGCTTTGCCGCAATCCGAGGATGGCAATCGAACTCGCCGGCGCCGTCTCGGTGAAGACGATGGGATAGGCCGTCGCCACACGCGAGAATTCCTGCATGTTGACCGGCACCATATTGGTCTCCGCCGCGAAAGCGAAGCGGCGCTGCAGGTTGACGGATTTGCCGCCGTGCCGTTCGATCGAAAGCGGTACCGGCTGTTTGTAGAACAGCGGCCACCGAGGACCCTCGCCAGCTGCCGCTGCCGTCTCTCCGCCGGCCCTCTCGGTCTCCGCATCCTTCGTTTCGCTCACTTTTTGGTCCTCTTTCCTGGTTTTCTTCCGGCTTTGCCGTGCCATATCGGTCGGGCCTCCCCTCGCCATCCGCGGTTCATGCCCCTCCGCAGATCACCCGTGGCACTCTACCCGAAAGACCGCCGTTCGATCCAATGCTAATGCGCGCAAGAGTGGCGCTAGTGCCCGAGCGTGAGCGCGCCAGAGCGCCGGGGATCGGAAGCCCCCTGCAGACCGGCGGGCGAGAGCAGGATGGATTGGGTGCTGCCCATCGGCCCCGACGGCTTCATGACATGGCCGCGTTTGCGCAGGAGTCTCGTCGTATCCAGGCTGAATCCCGGCTCGAGGCGCAGGACATCGGGGCGCCATTGATGATGAAACCGGGGCGCCGCGGTCGCCCCGGCCACGTTCATCTTGTGGTCGATCACGTTCGAGACCACCTGGAGCACGGTCGTGATGATCCGGCTGCCGCCGGGACTGCCGGTCGCGAGCAGCGGTTTCCCGTCCTTGAAGACGATGGTCGGCGTCATCGAACTGAGCGGCCGCTTGCCGGGCTCGATGGCGTTGGCCTCGCCGCCGATCAGCCCGAAGCTGTTGGCGACCCCGGGTTTGGCGGAGAAATCGTCCATCTCATTGTTCAGCAGGATGCCCGTTCCCGCCGCGACGATGCCGCTGCCGTAGGCGAGGTTGATCGTATAGGTGTTGGAGACGACGTTGCCGTCCCGGTCGACGACCGAGAAATGCGTGGTGTTCCGGCCTTCGTGCAATTTCGGGTCGCCGGGGCCGATCTGATCGGCGGTGCGGGCCCTCTCCGGGTCGATCCGGGCGCGGATTTCCATCGCATAGGCCTTGGAGGTCAGGCCGCCGACCGGAACCTTCCAGAACGCCGGGTCGCCGAGATACCAGCTGCGGTCCGCATAGGCGAATTTCATTGCCTCCGCCATCAGATGGATCGTCTCGGCGCTGTTGTGGCCCATCTCGGCGATATCGAAACCTTCGAGGACGTTCAGGATCTGGATCAGGTGCACCCCGCCGGAGCTTGGCGGCGGCATCGAGACGATCTCGTGCCCGCGATAGGTGCCCCGCACGGGCGTGCGGACGACCGGGCGATAGGCGGCGAGGTCCGCGCGCGTGATCAAGCCGCCGTGGGCCGCCATCTCGCGGACCAGCCGTTCGGCGATCGCGCCCTCGTAGAAAGCGCCGGCGCCATGCTCCGCAATCCGTGAGAGCGACCAGGCGAGGTCCGGTTGCCGCCAGTTTTCGCCGACCCGGTAGGCCGTCCCGTCGGATTTGAAGAAAACCGCGCGGCTCGTGGGCCAGCGCTGCAATTTCTCGACCCGGCGCGGCGTCAGGCTGCCCGCAAGGCCCTGAGTGACCGCGATTCCGTCGCGCGCGAGCGCCAATGCCGGGCGGACGACCTCCGCCAGTTCCAGGGTGCCGAACCGCTCCAAGGCCAGGGCCAATCCGGCGACCGTGCCGGGCACGCCGGCGGAGAGGTGGCTGCCGGTCGCCTTGCGCCGGTCGTAATTGCCCGCCGCATCGAGGAACATGTCGCGCGTCGCCGCCGCCGGCGCGGTTTCGCGGTAGTCGATGGCGTGGGTCTCTCCGGTTTCGGCCTGGTGCACGAGCATGAAACCGCCGCCGCCGAGATTGCCCGCGCGCGGCAAGGTCACGGCCAGGGCAAAGCCCACCGCCACCGCCGCATCGACGGCATTGCCGCCGCGCTTGAGGATATCGACGCCGATGCGCGTGGCGAGCGCCTCCTGCGTGGACACCATGCCGTGCGCGGCGCGCACCGGCTGAAAGATCGAGGGGGACGCCGAGGCCGTCTGGGCAAGCGCGGCCGGCGACCAGAACAGGGCGCAGAGCGCGAGCGTTGCGGCCGCCGTCCGGAGGCCACGGCGCGCCATGGGAAACCGTTCGTCGATAAATGCGATCATCGCGGACCTCCCTAGCAAGCGGGGTCCGCCAGATCAATCCAAAGCCGATCAGCCGCGCCGCGACACGTTGGCGCTCTGCGGCGGAATGCCGGTCTCCTCGAAACAGACCTCGGCCAGCTTGGCGACGCCTTCGCGGATTTCCGCGATCGAGGGATTGGCAAAACAGATGCGCAGATGATTCCGCGCCGCCTCCGGATCGACCGACCATTGCGGGCCGGGGTTGAAGGCGATCCCCGCCTTAAGCGCGGCATCGGCCAGCTTCAGCGTATCGACCTCCGCCGGCAGCTTGATCCAGAGATAGATGCCGCCCGGCGGCACGCCGAACTCCGCATAGGTGCCGAAACTCTCCTCCAGCGCCTCGATCAGGGCGTCGCGTTTTGCCTTGAGACGGACATTCAGGGCGGCGACATGCGCGTCGTAATGCGCCCGCATGTACTCCGCGACGACCATCTGTTCGAGCGCCCCGGTCCCGCCACCCTTGCAGGCGATCATCCGGCTCAGCACCGACCATGGGGCGACCACGTATCCGAGCCGCAAGGCCGGCGCCAGATATTTGGAGAACGAACCCACATGGATGACATGCTCCGAGCCGTCGAGGCCCAGCATGGAAGCCGGCCAGGTCTCGTCCCAAAGCAAATCCGCATAGCATTCGTCCTCGATCACGGGTATCCCGCGCGCGCGCGTCACCGCCAGCAGCCGATGGCGGCGCTCGAGGCTCAGCACCGACGAGGTCGGGTTCTGCACGGTCGGAATGGTATAGACGAACTTCGGCACCACGCCCCTGCCCGCCAGCTCGTCGAGCTGCGCCTCCAGCGCATCGATATCCAAACCGCCGTCGTCGAGCTTCGCGCCGAGTACCGTGACGCCGCGCGCGCGCAACCGGTTCATCGCTCCCTGATAGGTGAACTCCTCCATGATGACCGTATCTCCGGCTTCGCAGAGAATTTCGTTGATAAGGTCCAATCCCTGCCCCGAGCCCGAGGTCACGAGAATGTCGTCGATCGTGGTCGACATGCCGCGGTACTTGTTCATTTTGTCGGACAGGAACTGCCGCATTTCCCTGTCGCCGAGCGGGCCGGAATCCTGGCCGTAGGTGGCGATGGTCTGGCCGCGCCGGCGCAGCACGCTCGCCGCCGCCTCGATCAGCCCTTCCACCGGGATGCTTTCGGGATCGTTATGGCCGCCAATGAAATTGTATTTCGGGAAACCGCTCCATTTCGGTGCGGGGGCGGGTAGTCCCTTGGCGAAACGGGCTTCAAAATCGAAGGCGGCGCTCATTGTTTTCTCCTTTTGCGCATGCTCTGTCAGGCCTCAAGTGACATAGTGCGGCCCCGGGCGATGACAGGGTACGTTTTCATGCTAGTTATCCTTGCCCAGACCTCCCGTCCGCCGCACCATCGTGCCATAATCATGCAATTCAACCGCCCACGACCACAGATTGGGACCGCCCTTTGAGCAGCGCGCCGTCAACCAGCCCCGTCGACAGCGAAGTCGAAGCGGATTACCGCATCGAGGTCTCGAAGGTGGATACCGGCGTCCTGTTCCGGATCACCGCAATGGCGTTCCGCCACAAGGCGCGGATGGCCATTGCGATGACGGCAACCGTGATCGCCGCGGTGTTTCAATTGTACATCCCCCAGTATCTCGGCCAGGCGGTCGATCAGGCCCGCGGAATCCTGGCCGGTGCCGCCGCCGGCAGCACGGACCGGGCGGTGGCCGAGGAAGCCTTGCTGACGACCGCCCTCCTGCTCCTGGGGGCCGCCGTCGGGCGCGGGCTGTTCACCATGATGCAGAACTACCAGGGCGAGGCGGTCGGGCAGTTGATCGGCTACCGCCTGCGGCTCGACTATTACCGCAAGCTGCAGCAGCTCAGTTTCTCCTGGCACGACCGCATTCATTCCGGCGACCTGATGACGCGCGGCATCCTGGATATCGAGGGGCTGCGCCACTGGGTCGACACAGGTTTCCTGCGCATGATCCTGCTGACGATCCTGATCGGCGGCGGCGCCTTCGTCCTGATCGGCAACAATACCGAGTTGGGCCTGATGGCCCTGAGCTTCGTGCCCATCGTCGCCATCCGGGCCTCGACGGCGCGGCTGAAACTCCGCGACACCTGGCTCGCGCTGCAGGATCAGATGTCGCTGCTCAGCAAGGTGATGGAAGAAAACCTCGGCGGCATCCGCGTGGTCCGCGCCTTCGCGGCGCAGGCCTACGAGATGGCGCGCTTCGACGCCAGTTCCAACAAGGCGCTGGAGATCGCGGCGAAACGGGTGCGCCTGTTCGTCCATTCGACGACGCAGATGACCTTCGTCTTCTTCCTCGCCCTGGCGGCAACGCTCTGGGTCGGCGGCGAGAAGGTTCTCGCCGGCGAGGTCACGCTCGGCCAGCTCACCGAGACCCTGACCTTCATGATGATCCTGCGCATGCCGGTGCGACAGATCGGCTGGATGATCAATTCCATCGCCCGGGCCTCCACCTGCGGCGGGCGGCTGTTCAACGTCCTCGACCTGACGCCGTCCATCGCCAACAAACCGGACGCCAGACCGCTCGCCCTCGCGGAGGGCGTGGTCCGGTTCGAGAATGTCGACTTCCGCTACCCGACCTGGGCCAAGGACGAACGGACCCTGAGCGGCGTCAGTTTCGAGGCGCGGCCCGGCAAGATGGTCGGCATCGTCGGCCCGCCCGGCGCCGGCAAAACCACCATCGCCCAGCTGCTCGGCCGCTATTACGACGTCACCGGCGGCCGCATCACCATCGACGGGCAGGACATCCGCGACATCACCCTCGCCTCGCTCCGGGGCGCGGTCAGCATCGTGCAGCAGGAGCCGTTCCTGTTCACCGCCAGCCTGAACCACAACGTCGCCTACGGTTCGCCCTGGGCCGAGCGGCCCGACATCGAGCATTCGGCGCAGACGGCGCAGCTACACAACTACATCCGCGCCCTGCCCGACGCCTACGACACCTTGGTCGGCGAGCGTGGGGTCTCGCTCTCCGGCGGCCAGCGCCAGCGTCTTTCCATCGCCCGCGCGATCCTGCCGGATGCGAAGATTCTGGTGTTCGACGATTCGACCGCCGCCGTCGACGCCGCCACCGAACGGCGGATCCGCGAAGCGCTCCGCGATTTCGTCGCCGAACGGGCGGTGATCGTCATCGCCCACCGGCTGACCTCGCTGATGCATGCGGACGAAATCCTCTTTGTCGAGGACGGCCGGATCGTCGAACGCGGCAGCCACGACGACTTGATGGCCGGCGAGACCCGCTACCGCCAGCTCTACGAGCTGCAGTCGCGCGCCACCGGGGAGGATGCGGCGTGAGCGTGCAATCCTCCGGCATGGGGGGCCGGCAGGCGCCGCGCGAGGCGCCGCTCGCCGTGGTCGGCTCGCAGACCAGCCAGGACGAGATCATCTTCGGCCGACTGTTCGACAAATGGGTGATCCGGCGGTTTCTCGTCCATCTGGCACCCTTTAAGCTGCGCATCGCGCTCGGGATAGGCGCGGTGCTGGTCTATACGTTAACCCAGCTGTCGGTCCCCTTGATCGTGCGCGCCACCATCGATCATTCGCTGGCGGACGACGTCCTCGACCGCGACGCCCTGCATGCCTTCGTGGCGCTGTTCTTCGGCGTGGTGACGGTCAACTACCTCGCCAATCATTTCATGGAGACGATCGTCGGGCGCACCGCGCAGGACCTGCTGTTCAGCCTGCGCCGCGCCATGTACGCCCATCTGCAGCACGTCTCCCTCGCCTTCATGGACAAGACCGAGGTCGGGCGCCTGATGTCGCGCCTGCAAGGCGACGTCTACGCGTTGCAGGAATTTCTCGAATCCTCGATCTTCGCGATCGGCGACATCGTCCTGCTTTTCGGCATCGTCGCGGTCCTGCTCTGGCTCGATCCGGCGCTCGGCGCCTTGACCCTCTCGGTCGTGCCGATCCTGTTCCTGGTGCGGATCGTCTGGCTGCCGATGGCGCGCAAGGCCTTCATGGCGGCGCGCGAAGCCAGCAGCGCCACCAACGGCGCGCTCGCCGAGAACGTCCACGGCATCCGCGCGATCCAGGAGCTGGTACGGGAGGACGTGAACTACGAACTGTTCGAGAAGAAAGCCCGGACCAATCTCCTGGCCCATCTGCGCGCCTCGAAGTTCACCAACGTGATCATTCCGATGGTCGACACCTTGACCGGCGGCGCCATGGCCATCGTCATCGTGGTCGGCGGCGCCATGGTACTCGACCGGGAACTCGACATCGGCGTGATGGTCGCCTTCCTGTTCTACGTGCAACGCTTCTTCGACCCGATACGCTCCCTCACGCTGCAGTACAGCACCATGCAAAGGGCGATGGCGTCGGGCCAACGCATTTTCGAGGTGACGGACGTCGACGTCGACGTGCGCGACAAGCCCGATGCCGTGGACCCGGCGAAGATCGACGGCGCCGTCGAGTTCCGGCACGTAACCTTTGGCTACGAGCCGGGCCACCCCGTCCTGCACGACGTCAGCTTCAAGGTGGCGCCGGGCGAGACGGTGGCGCTGGTCGGCCCGACGGGCTCCGGCAAGACCAGCACGACGTCCCTCGTCCACCGCTTCTACGACGCCTGGGAGGGCGAGGTGCTGGTCGGCGGCCACGACGTCCGCGACGTGACGCAGAACTCGCTCGGCCGGCACATCGCCATGGTGCTCCAGGACCCGTTCCTGTTCTCCGCCAGCATCGAGGAGAACATCCGCTACGCCAAGGAAGGCGCGACCCACGAGGACGTGGTGGCCGCCGCCCGGGCGGTGGGCGCGCACGACTTCATCATGCGCCTCGAGAAGGGTTACGAGACGATGCTCGACCAGCGCGGGGTCAATCTCTCCTTCGGCCAGCGCCAGCTCATCAGCTTCGCCCGGGCGCTGGTCGCCGACGCCAAGATCCTGGTGCTCGACGAGGCGACCGCGAGCGTCGACAGCTATACGGAGCTGGAAATCCAGCGTGCCCTGGCCCGGCTCCTGAAAGGCCGCACCGCGCTCGTCATCGCCCACCGCCTCGCCACGATCCGAGGCGCCGACCGCATCATCGTGCTGCAGGACGGCCGGATCATCGAGGAAGGCGACCACGACCGCCTGATGCAGACCGACGGCCTCTACGCCCGCCTCTATCGCATGAACTACGCCAGTTTCGACGACATGCCGGAAGAAGAAATCCGCAAGGCGATCGGCGGAGACGGGGGGGCGACGTGACGCGCGAGCCTCGGAAATGCCGCCTCGCCGGCCATTGCCATAATTTTCGGGATCGGTTCGCGTAGCTGAGCGAGCAACCGAAGGACCGACATAACAAGGCTGAAACCGCCACTCCGACGCAACGACCGACAAGAGAGCGACACACGTCTACCGGTCCGCTAAAGAACGAAAGTCGCTTCAACCCGCTTCGAGACGAGCGTATAGGGAATCCAAATCGCGGCAGCTACGATGGCAAGAACGAGATCGCCGTCTACCGGTCCGGGGATTTTTGCCAAAATATACGGATCGTCGGCGAATGCCGCCTTAACGAAGATCGCATCCGCGAAAGGCAGCGCAATTTTCGCCACCAGCAAAAGGATGAACCACTTGGGGAAGGTTCGCTTGCTGCAAAAGAAAAGAAAGGCAAGGTAGCATAACGCGCAGAACAAAAGAGCATCCAGAATCATCCCGCCTAACAGAATGGGTTTCCAACCCGAATGGTAGTGACGTCCACCGACCTCGGTCAGGGCGCTCCAACTTCCGTCGATAAATAAGGAGAAATAACTCGGTACCGATTCAAAGAGAAGCAGGACGGGTGCGAATACAACACCAACTCCGACAAGAATGAGCCATCCTCCGAGGCCATTCAAATTTTCATCTCCTGACATCGCCACCGCGCTCGATGAGATTTCAGCCCGTGTCCCAAACGCCACCATACCACACCTAAAACTATATTTATTCTACTTTATTTCAATTAAATTTTTTTAATTCGCGACTGGACTTCCCTTAGAGTATGTCATGCGGAATTGCCGCCTGTGACTTTGCCCAAGGGGATCGTAAGATGGGGCGATCCGTGCAGGATACGATGGCAATGACGCCAGCGCGTCCATCAGAGTGAACCGTATGCTGAAAATCTGGGGACGACCGAATTCGATTCACACGCAGCGGGTGCTATGGACCTGCGCCGAGGCGGAGGTGCCCTACGAGCTCATCCTCGCCAGCGCCACCATGGGGCCGGACGGCCACATTTCGGGCGGCGGCAAACCCTACGGCATCGTCGATACGCCGAGCTATCGGGCGATGAACCCGAACGGCACGGTGCCGACGATCGACGACGACGGCTATGTGCTCTGGGAATCGAACGTCATATCCCGCTATCTGGCCCAGAAATACGCGCCGGAGGCACTTTTCGGCGGCAGCCTGGAGCGCCTCGGCCATGCCAACCAGTGGATGGAATGGACCGGCACCCGGCTGGAGCCCGCCCTGCATGTGCTGGTGATGGAACTGGTCCGGCTTGCCCCCGAGAAGCGCGACCCCGCCAATGTGGAGCGCGTCCGTCGCGAAACCCTGCCGCGGCTCGAAATCCTGGACCGTCACCTCGCCGGGCAGCCTTACGTCGCGGGCGATACCTTCACCCTCGGCGACATCCCGCCGGGTGCCGCCGCCTATCGCTGGACCCTGTTCGACCTCGACGGCCCGCCCCTGCCGCACCTGAAAGCCTGGCAGGCCCGCCTCGCCGAACGTCCGGGCTTCCAGAAGCATGTCGCGCCCCGGGAATACCATCTCGCCTAGCGCCCGGCACGCAATTTACAGTCGTATATCACAACCATATCAATCACCGGCGCCGGATGGTATGCTGGCGCCGCCGAACGACTTCGATCGGCATTCATGAGGAATGGCCCGCATTGGCGCTACAGCAACCTGAAACCGAGATGACCCGCGAAGACTGGTTCGCCTTCGGGACGCAGCAGCTCCGCGATTCAGCGAAAGCCTCCAAAGCCGACTTCAATGACGTGCTGGCCGGTTTCCGCGGGCTTTCGCCCTACGACCACCATGAATGGTATGCGGGGGCGAAAAGCATCGCCAACACTCTTTTCTGGGCGAGCGACGTCGCCGCGCGCACCGGCTGGCTTGCCGAAGAGGACGCCGGCACGCCAGCGTACTTCGCCCAGAAACTCGCGGTTTACAGAAGCCTCGCCGGCTCGATGATCACGGACCTGGAAGGGTTCATCGAGCTCTATCAGCAGGAAAACGATGTAAAGGAGCCGCCGGAACTGCTCTCCGCCGTCCATCGCCTGGCGCGGGAGTTTCATCGCCTGACAAACGGTATCCTCGCGAAAGCCCCGCCTGAACTTCAGGCGCGCATCCCGCTATAACGCCGCCTGGACTTCGGCCAGCCGCCGCATGGTCTCCAGGGCCTTGGCTTCCGGAAGTCCCGGCCAGCGCACGCGGGCGATCAGGTGATCGATGCCGAGTTCGTCGCGCAGCCAGCGCATCCGTTCGGCCACGCTGTTGGAGTCGCCGACCAGGAACTTCGCCTGCATGAAGCCATCGAACTCGTCCTGGCCCGCCACCTTGGTGCTGCTGGAAGCCACGCCCCAGGACTGATAGGCGCTGTATTTCGCGTGCAGTATGTCGCGCACGTCTTCGAGCGCGCTCTCCGCCGTGGCGCCGATATAGCATTCCCGCATGGTCGGCCGTTCCGGGGCCGGCGGCAGGCCGGCGCGGGCGGCGTCGAACTCGCCAAGCAGGGCCCCAAGCTCCTCGAAGGACGGATTCATGCTGGAGACCCAGACATCGCCGATCTTCGCGGCGCGGCGGATCGCGGGCGCCACGCTGCCGCCGATCCACACCGGCGGGCCCGGCCGCTGCTTCGGCTTGAGGCTGATCGAGACATTCTCGACCGAGAAATACTTGCCCGTATGGGTCACGTTGTCCTCCGCCCAAAGCTTTCGGATCAACGCCAGCCCATCGACGAAGCGGCCGACGCGTTCCGACATCGCTACCCCCATGGCCGCGAACTCGTCGCTGCGGTAGCCCATGCCCGCGCCGAAGATCAACCGCCCGCCGGTAATCCAGTCAAGGCTCGCCATTTCCTCCGCGAGGACGACCGGCCGGGTGAAGGGCAAAAGAAAGACCCCGGTGCCGAGACGCACCTTCTTCGTGTGCGCGGCCAGCAATCCCATCAACGGGCCCGGCTGAATGGACGCATAGGGTGCGGAGACGTAATGTTGCGGAAGCCAGACCGAGTTATAGCCGAGCGCATCGGCCAATTCCGCCTGCCGCACCAGCCCTGCGATTCCTTCCTCGATATCCGTCTCCGGATCGCCCAGGTCCCATTGAGCCTGTAGAAACACACCAAGTTTCATCGCATTCTCATCCCATACAAATATCGTAGCGTTCGGCTGCAATCTCGATGCAGAGATCGACATCCCGCGCCAAAAGCCATCGTTGCTCAACCAACGCTTCCGCCGCGCGGCGCACCTTGGCAAGGTAATCGTTGCGATCCGCATAACGCTCGGCGATGGACGGACGGGGATCGCCGGCGGCCTTTCGGGCTGCGGCATCCTTGGCCAACGGCACGCTGGAGCCCACATATTCCAGCAGCTGACCGGCCCCGCCCGTGGAGGGATCGCGCGGGTTGAAGCCGGTATGCGTGGCGACTGGGACGGACACGTCCGGCATCCGCACGCCCGCGGTCTCGTTGCCGTCTTCATCGACGGTGGAGACATAATCGGGATAGGCCTCGGCCGCGCTCTTCGCCGGCATGTCTCCGATCCCCTGTTCCGCATTCGGGCCGAGGTCCAGCGGATACATCGTCGTCATCACGGCCGGGTCGGGCGGGGTCAGGCCCGGAATCTCCCGCAGGGCCGGGATGAGCTCTCTACGGCTGACCCGGGTCGCCTTCGACGCCATTGGATAATCGCTCTCCGGCGGCGTCGCATCCTCTGCGACCCAGGCGCGGAGATTCTCCAGCGCCGCCCGGTAGAGCGGGCGGTAGTCGACGATGTTGAGGCCGTTCTCTCCAATGCTGCCGAACTGCGTTTGGTTCGTGAGTACCGCCGCCCCGGGCCCATGCTGCGTCGATGCGAAGAGGTAGCGCCGCACGTTGGCGGGCATATCCGAATCGCCTCCGCCCGCCAGATCCGTGTGCGGCAATCCCGCGTCGCCGCGCCAGTATTCGGCCGAGGTATCGGTATAAAAGATTTTCGGCAGATTGCCCTTTGCCCGGTGCGCATCCAGCAACCCGCCGCTCCGTCCGGTCAGAGGATCGGTCTGCGGCAGATCGGCGAACGGGAAGAGGTGGCCGAATGACGGCGTCGGCTGAACCGAAGGTTGGGCGTAGCGGTGATTGAATTCACCCCGCCGTCCGCCAGAGATATGCGCCAGGACGCCGTCCATCGCCGGCCTGCCTTCCTCGTCCGTGTTCAGCCCGAAATACAGATAGGTGCGCAGGAAACGTCCGCATTGCGACTGCCCTTCGCCGATCACATGGTCGATGGCGCCGGCAAGCGGCGATTCCGCGGCATGGCGCAGATAGGAGGCGAGATCGCGGGTGGCGAGAAGCCCCGCGCCGACCACCGGGCACTCCAGCGGCGTATAGAGGATGTCGTAGATCAACCCCGCTTCGAACCCGCCGTCGAGCCAGACATGCGCGTCGTCCGCGACCGGAGTCCCGCCTTCCGATCTGGCAAAGCGCCACTTCTCGCGCGGGATCGTCCGGGGCGCTTCGTAAGGTTTCTCGCGGACCAGCAAACGCGCTTCAAGGTCGTCCACGCTGCGGGCGCGCACGGGAATGTGGTGGCCGAGATCGCCCACATGATGGTCGGTGAGGGCGAAACAATCCTGGCGCGCGTTCGGCTGAATGCGAAGCTGCATTTGCGAGGCCGGTAGGCGCGCGGCTTCCGGCACCCGGGGCGAGGTCAGGCCGATGCGAACGCGTTCCGGCGTGCGCGGCACATCCCATTGCCATCCGGCCCAAGCCACCGTCCAGCCCTGCTCGAACAGAAATCCGTCGCCCGGCAGGACCTCCGCCGTGGTCACCGCCGCCACGGGTGTCAGGTTAAGACGCGCAACGGAACGATTGCCCCGGTTCGGCACCTGCGACAACAGCGCCCGGTTGCCAAGCGCCAGGTCGACCGGCTTTACGATCGTGACATCGCCGCTGAAATGGACCAAGCCGTCTTCGCCCCGCTCGGCCAACGCCAGATCGACGACACTCGCGTTCGCCGGATTCGCCGGGTCGACCGCGTAATGCGCGATGGCGTCGATCCGCTCGTAGGCACCCGCCGCGCCGAAGGCGCGGCGCACGTCCGTCCTCTCAGAACAAGAAGTATCAATTTGCGGTGAATTAGTTACCTTTGCGCGAACCCCCTTCGCACGCGCGGAGCGCGTGGTGGCTTTGAACTAACT
>JAYPOZ010000030.1:15327-41178 GCA_038131165.1 Rickettsiales bacterium
GGGCCCCCGCTATCGGCCCAGGGGGGTCGCCCCGCGGGTGGCCCCCCCCGGCGCCCTGGGCCCCCCCGCCCTCGTAGGGTGTGCGTTCCAGTATCTCGAGGCGTGTAACCGGCATCGGCGGAAATCCTTCGTTTGGGCATGGTATGGCGGCATCAATCCGCCTCATTCAACCTACCTCGCCCGGCCTTCTCGGCAAGGAATCCCGGACGCCTATTCCGTGTCTTCGCGCAGCCGCACCTGGCTGGCGTCATAGGCCCGAAGCCCCTCCCAGTGATGCTCGAGCTCGGCGGCGAAAAGGCCGCGCGTGACGCCCGCCACCAGCTTCGGCACCGCGACATACATCGCATTGATCGACGCGCCGCTCATGCCGAAACTCATCCAAGCGCCGATACCGAAGCAATGAATATCCTTCAGGAAGGGGGCGGCACCGGGGGTCTTCTCCAGGAAGGCGTAGTCGGGCCCGAGATAGGGATAGCGTCCCAGACGATCCTCGCGCTCCGCCTCGGGCGGCGTATAGCGGTCCGCCCAGGTCGCGATGTGTTCCGCAAAGGGCGCGAGTTCGGGCCTCAGCGCACAGTCCATATCGACTCCGGTACCGCAGATCAGAAAATCGGCGCTGAACTCGCCTCCCGGCGTCCGCACCACGGCGCGCCCGTCTCGCACGCGCGCGTCCAACCACGGCTCTCCCGTGCGAATCCTAAAATGCGGGTAGGACGTGCAGCGGTCATAGGCATCCTGGGGAAAGCCCTCGCGCAGGGCCAGGACATGCTGCATGAACCGCCAGCGCCATTCGTCCTCCATATCGCCCAGATGCCTCAGAAACCCGTGAAAGGTGACGTAGCGGAGCGGCTGGATCGTCTGCAATTCGGTCCGCCGGCAAAAGAGGTGCACCGGGTCAGCGCCCGCATCGAGCGCTTCGGCGGCATTGTCGAACGCGGAAGCGCCGTCGCCGAGGACCGCCACCACCTTTCCCCGCAGCGCCTCAAAATCGATATCGTCCGCCGCATGCGCGCGCAGGGGCGCCGGGAGCGCTTCCACGCAATCGGGCATCCACCATCGGCCGGTGCCGTCCTGCCCCGTCGCCAGGACGATCTTGCGGGCATAGATGTGGGAACGCTCGCCGTCCGCCCTCTCTACCTCCGCTCTCAGACACCCGCGATCCGGATAAATGCCGGTCAGGGCCATCTCGTTCCGCACGGAAATGCCAAGGACCCGGCGGACCCAAAGCAGGTAATCGTTCCACATTCCGGTCGGGATCAGAGGGAGTTCCCGCCAAGCCCGCTCGCCAAACCGCGCCTCGTGCCAGGACTGATAGGTAAGCGACGGGACCCCCAAATCGGGCCCCGGATAGTCCTTCGGCGAGCGGAGCGTGCGCATGCGCGCGAACGTCACCCAGGGTCCTTCCCGGCCATAGGGCGCCCGGTCGATCACGACGACATTGTCGACCTGTTCGCGCTTCAAGGCGTAGGCGGTCGCGATGCCGCTTTGTCCGGCACCGACCACGAGAACGTCATGTACGGCCGTCCCATCGGCATGACGGCGCTGCGGCAACCATTTCAGTTTGGGATGATCGATCGCCTTCAGATCGCGGCGGACCTGTTCTTCGAGCCGTTGCAGTCCGGGTTCCAAATCGTCCTCAATGTCGCCTGCGGGAGAGCGAAGTATGAAGCGGGACCGCGCGGATGAAAATCAAATTGCCCTGCACCAGCGGAGCGACTCTACTTTTCGGCGGGTTCCGTTAATCGATAAGTGATGCGCGATCCGTCCTTCGGGGCATTGAAGCCGACTTCCATCAGCCGCCCGTCGCGCCCGTACCACAACTCGCGGCGAAACTCCTCCCCGCCTTCGATGACGAATCCATCCGCGGTCACCTTCATGCCGAAGGCGACCGGAATTTCCTTCGTGCCCAGCTCCGAGACTTTCAGCGGCAATATCCGGCCCAGAATGGGATGCAAAATCTTGTCGGAGTCCAAAATGGCCCGGTTCCAGAGATTGGAGGGCAGAAGATTCCCCGACGCCAATTTACGGTGCCCGTTCACCTCGACCAGCAATCCGTCGCCCAGACGTTGAACCTTGACCTTATAGGGATCGCCGTCGTCGTCGGTCTCGCTCTCCATGCGCAACAGGCGGCCGTTCTCGTAAAGCTCCGACGCCACGTGCCGGAACTTGAAGGCCGTGACGAACATCAGCTTCACTTCCAAATCGACGTCGATATCGACTTCCAGTTTATCGCCGTTAGGGCGGAAATCGAAATTGTGATGGCCGATGGGCGCATCGTCCCGATAGACGGTGAAATTCAGCGCCTGTTTTGCGACCGGCGTAAAATTCATGGAGGCCGCCGGCGCGCCGAAAAACAGGGCCACCATGACAATCGAAACAATCGAGCGCATTTTCATGAAAATCAATTTACCCAAAACAGCAGGGAACCGGCAACGGCCTCGTCATCGAATTTCCTGATCATAGCGCATAATGAGCCGATATTCCGGCGAAAATCGCTCAAATGCCCAAATACCTGCCGAGAATGTCCGGGTTCTCCTGCAGCGTCCGGCTGTCTCCCGAAAAGACGACTCGGCCTTTCTCGACGATCAGGTGACGGTCCGCGAGCGCCATCAGCTTTCCGATGTTCTTGTCGACCAGGATGGTGGCAATCCCGTCGGCACGCATCTCGCCCACCACGCGCCAGATTTCCTCGCGGATCAGCGGCGCCAACCCTTCCGTCGCCTCGTCGAGGATCATCAGGCGGGGATTCGTCATCAGCGCCCGGCCGATCGCCAGCATCTGCTGCTCTCCGCCCGACAGAACGCTGGCCGAGTGCGACACCCGGGCCGCCAGAGAGGGAAACAACGAAAGGACGCGCTCGACGGTCCAGCGGGCCGAAGCGTCCCCGCGCGCCGTCGCGACGAGGTTTTCGCGCACCGACAGGTTCCCGAAGACCTGGCGCCCTTCCGGCACAAGGCCGATGCCCCGACGGGCGATCCGGTAGGGAGCTTCCCCGGTGACGTCCTCTCCGTCGATCAGGACTTCGCCCCGCCGCGGTTTCACCAGCCCCATGATCGAGTTCAGCGTCGTGGTCTTCCCCATCCCGTTGCGGCCCATCAGGGTCACGATCTCGCCTTCCTTCACGTCGAGGTCGACGGCGAACAACGCCTGACTGGCGCCGTAGAATGTCTCGAGTGCCCGGACCTCAAGCATCGACGCATTCCTCGTCGCCGATATAGGCTCTGCGGACCTCCGGGTCGTTGCGGATCTGATCCGGCGTGCCGGTACGGATCGCGCGGCCGTAAACCATCACTGTAATCCGGTCCGCCAGCGCGAAGACCGCGTCCATATCGTGCTCGATCAGCAGGACCGAATGGTCGCGGCGAAGCCGTGCAATCAGCTCCAACATACGGGCGGATTCGTCCGAGCCCATGCCCGCCATCGGCTCGTCGAGCAGGAGCAGCGCCGGTTCCGTCGCGAGCGCCATGGCGATTTCGAGCTGGCGGTGCTCGCCGTGCGACATGGCGCCGGCGCGGCGATCCGACTGGCCCGCCAGCCCGACCTGTTCCAGGTAACGCAGGGCCGGCTCCACGAGGGCGCGGTCCGCCATGGCAGGCCGCCAGAGCCGCCAATAACTCGGGCCGGAGCGGGCCTGGACGGCGAGCGCCACATTCTCCAAAACCGTCATTTCCGGGAAAATACTGGTGATCTGAAAAGACCGGGTCAGCCCGAGCCGCGCCCGGCGGTGCGCCGGCAGATGCTCGATCCGGCGGCCGCGAAATTCGACCCTGCCGCCATCGGGCGCAATTGCGCCGTCCAGCAAGGAGACCAGGGTCGTCTTGCCGGCCCCGTTCGGGCCGATGACCGCGTGTATCTCATTGGCCGAAATCTCCAGCGACATGCCATCGACGGCGGCGACGCCGCTGAAGGATTTCCGCAATTCCGCAACCTTGAGAATTGCCTCAGTCATCGCGCTTCTCCCTGCCCAGGAAACCGTCGATCCCGCGCCGCGCATAGAGAACGGTGCACACCAGCAGCACACCGAAGATCAGCTTCCAATGGATGGTCCAGGCCGAGAAGAGCTCCTCCAACAGGATAAAGGCAGCGGCCCCCATGACGGGCCCGAACAGGCTTCCGGTGCCGCCGAGGATAACCATGAACATCAGCTCCCCGGAACGGGTCCAATCCATCATCTCGGGACTGATGAACCCGGTGAAATTGCCCAGCAGCGCGCCCGCATAACCGCAGAGCGCGCCCGCGAGCACATAGCAGATCAGCCGGTAGCGAAACGTATCGTAGCCGATCGCCTGCATGCGCGCCTCGTTCTGACGCGCACCCGCGATCACCCGGCCGAACCGCGCGGCGACGACCCGCTTCACCAAATAGAACGACCCCAGCAGCGAGAAGAAGATCAGGTAGTAGAGCGCATGCGTATCCTCCAGGTCGACCACGCCCGCGAACGTGCTTTTGGTATCGATGACCAGACCGTCGTCGCCGCCGTACTCCTCGATGCTGACGATGACGAAGAACAGCATCTGGGCGAAGGCCAGCGTGATCATGATGAAATACACGCCTTTGGTCCGCAGGCAGATAATGCCCGTTAACAAGGCGAACAACGCGGCCGCGCCGACCGCGAGCGGAAACTGCACGAAGCCGCTCGTGAAGCCGTAGTAGGCCGGAATGCCGACCGCATAGGCGCCGATGCCGAGATAGGCTGCGTGGCCGAAACTGATCATCCCGCCATAGCCGAGGATCAGATTGAGGCTGATCGCCGCGATGGCGAGACACATCAGGCGCATCGCCAAATCGAGGGCAAAGGGCTGGTCGAACCACTCCGCCGCCGCTGGTGCCGCCGCCAGGAGCAGAAACCCGGCACAGGTGACGCCCGTGCGCAAATTCATCGCCACCATCGCGTCAGCGCCCCCTTGGCGGGAAAAGACCCTGGGGCCGGAAATAAAGGATTCCCGCCATCAGGACGTAGATGAGCATTGCCGAAAGCGCCGGTGCCGCGGTTTCCGCGTTCTGGTCCGAGAGCACGAGCTTCATCGCCCCGTCGAGAAACGAGCGGCTCATGGTATCGATGAGGCCGACCAGGAGCGCCGCGATAAAGGCGCCCCGGATCGAGCCGATCCCGCCGATGATGATCACCACGAAGGCGACGATCAGGATATCGTTCCCCATGCCGATATTGGCCTCGGTAATGGGCGCGATCATCAGTCCGGCCAAGCCCGCCAACACCGCGCCGCCGGCGAACACCAGCGCGAAGAGAAGATCGATGTTGACGCCGAGTGCCGACACCATATCCCGGTTCGACGCGCCGGCGCGGATCAGCATGCCGACCTTCGTGCGCGTGACGACGATGTAGAGCGCCGCCGCGACCGCGAGGCCGACGGCGATGATCACGACCCGGAACGCCGGCAGTTCCACGCCCGGCAGGATCGCCACCAGACCGCCCAGCGCCGCCGGCATGGCGATGGCGTATCCTTCCGGCCCCCAGACGATATGCACCAACTCGTCGAAGATCAGGATGATGCCGAAGGTGGCGAGCACCTGGTCCAGATGATCCCGCTGATAGAGCTGACGCGCGACCGCGAGCTCGACGGCGAAACCGACGACAAAGACCGCGGGAAGCGCCGCGAGCGCGCCGAGCAGGAACGACCCGCTCGCATCCGCGACGGTGGCGCAGACATAAGCGCCGATCATGTAGAAGGTCCCGTGCGCCAGATTGATGAAATCCATGATCCCGAAGATCAAGGTCAACCCGGCCGCCAGCAGAAACAGCAGGATTCCAAGCTGCAATCCGTTCAGGAACTGCACCGCGAAAAGCGTCCAGTCCATCACTCGGCCGTCTCCCCATGGGTCGGTCCGAGACGCCGATTCGCAAAAAACGAACGGCGGGGACGACCATCCGCCCCCGCCGAGAAGGCTAACTCAACGCGTTGCCGAATCACTTCAACTTGCAGTCCTTGGCGTAGGGATCCTGATGGCCCGTATAGACGGTTTGGACGGTCTTCGTGGTCCAATTCCCCTCCGCATCCGCAGCCGCTTCCCGGAGATAGAAGTTCTGAATCGGGAAATGATTGTTGCCGAAGCTGAACTTGCCGCGAACGGACGGAAAATCGGCTTTCTTCATCGCCGCCCGCATGCCGTCCATATCCTTTAGGTTCCCCCCGACGGCTTCGACGGCGCTCTTTAGGAAAAAGATCGTGTCATAGCTTTGCGCGGCGTAGAAGGACGGATACCGCCCATGCTTCCCCTTGAAGTCGGAGACGAATTTCTTGTTCTGCGCGTTGTCCAGGTCGGGGACCCAGAACTGCGTCATCAGCGACCCCAGAACGCCGTCCATCTTGGCCTGCTGGAATTTCGGCAGACTGATCGAATCCACCGTGAAGACCGAATAGAGCTTGATCTTATCGGCGAGGCCCGCCTGCATGTATTGCTTGATAAAGGCGCCGCCCGCCTTCCCCGGGTAGAAGATGAACAACCCTTCCGCGCCCGACGCTTTCGCCTTCGCCAATTCGGCGGAGAAATCGAGCTGCGCGTCCTTGCCCCATTTGGTCAGGTCCTTGCCGAGAATCTTGCCTTTGAAGGTGCGCTCGACGCCGGCGACCATGTTCTTGCCCGCGGCATAGTTCGGCGCCATCACATAGATCGACTTCACGCCCTTCTGATTGAGCACTTCGCCCAGCGCCATCGGCGTTTGATCGTTCTGCCAGGAGGTCGCGAAGAAATTCTCGTGGCAATCCTTGCCGGCCAGTTGCGACGGCCCGGCATTCGAGCTGATCAGGAATTTGCCAGCCTTCAGGACCGAGTTGCGCGACGCCAAGAGGACATGCGACCAGATGTACCCGGCGACGAAATCGACATCGTCCTGTTTGACGAGCTTGTCGGTCTTCTGCTTGCCGATCTCGGGCTTGAAGCCGTCGTCCTCGAACAGGACCTGTACATCATGCGGCCCCATCTTGCCGCCGATGTGCTCGAGCGCCAGTTCCACCGCGTCCTTCATATCGCGGCCGATCACCCCGGCCGGAGTCGTCAGCGTCGTGACAAATCCGATCTTGACCGTATCGGCGCTGGCGGCCGGAACGGAGATGAGCGCGGCGAGCGCCGCCGCCACAAAAAGTCGTGATTTCACAGTTCGTCCTCCCGCTATCGAATGTCCGTGCACCGCGAGGATTAGGCATCTGTGCGGAATGAAAATTCGATGCTTTTCATTAATTGGATCAGCTGCATGATACGGCTTCGAAATTCCCTTGCAAGGCGCTTCCCGTGCCTTACCTTCCTCGCGATTCACAGACCAAGAGCGATAGCATGAACCCCAATTTCCTGGACTACACCAATGGGTCCGACAGCCATTACCACGAGATGCTCGGCTACAAGATGACCGAGTGGCGCGACGGGTACGTCCGCCTCGAAATGGACGTCCAGCCCCGCCACCGCCAGCGCGGCACCTACACGCACGGCGGAATTCTAATGGGATTGCTGGATATCGCGGGCATTCTTTCGCATCTCTACGGCAAGCGCGGGCAGGTCGAGACCCTGACCCTGGCGCTTTCCACGAATTTCCTCGCCGCCGTCCATTCCGAGAAGGTCGCAGCGATCGGGGAAGTGACGAAGGCCGGCAATTCGGTATATTTCGCGAATTCGCAGGTCATCGATATCGCCAGCGAAACGGTCCTGGCGACCGCGCAGGGTACTTTCCGCATACGCGCCAAGTCACAGGACGGACGTCCCAAACGAGAAGAGGCTTAAAAGACATGACGATGAGATGGCAGAATTCAGCCGCCCGAAGCCTGCTTGCCACCATGGCTCTGGCAGCCGCCGTCGCCCTGGCATTCGATGCCGGCGCCCTCGACGCGAAGCTCACCCAGGCGGAGCAGCAGCAATTCCTCGACTGGTGCACCGGCGAGAAGAAGGCGACCGACAGCGTCTGCTCCTGCACGCTGAAAAGCGTCGCGACGACGGTTCCGGCAGCGGCCCTGACAAGCTATATCAGCGGACAGGCGACGGGCTCGAGCTTCTCGATGTCGAACTTGGCGACGCAAACCGGCGTCTCGGCGGCCGTGGCGGTGACACAGGCGCTGGCGACCTGCTCGCAATAGCCAAGCTAATCCGCCGTGACCACTCTCACCGGTTTTTGCGCCAGCCAGGCGAGCACGTCCTCGACACAATCCTTGTAGCGCGCCGAGAAGTTCTCGTAGGTGCGCCCGCCGATATGCGAGGTGACGACGACGTTCGGCAGTCGGCGGAACGGATGCGCCGCCGGTAGCGGTTCCATATCGAAGACGTCGAGGCCCGCACCGGCGATTTTTCCGCCCTCCAACGCCGCGATCAGCGCCGGCTCGTCGACGATGGGACCGCGCGACGTATTGATCAGATAGGCGGTTGGCTTCATCCGCGCCAGATCGGCCGCCGTCACCAATCCGCGCGTGCGCTCGCCGAGAATGACATGGATGGAGAGCACGTCGGAGCGTCGGAAAAGCTCTTCCTTCTCCACAAGCGTCACGTCGAATTCCGCGCAGCGTTCCGCGGTCAGGTTTTGGCTCCAGGCGATCACCTCCATGTCGAGCGCCCGCCCGACCCGGGCGACCCCCGAACCCAGCGTGCCGAGGCCGAGTACGCCCAGGGTCTTACCGGTCAGGCCGAACGGAAGTCCGGCGCCCCAGCCGCCCTCGCGGATCGTACGGTCTTCCGCCGGAAGCCGTTTCACAAGGCCCAGGATCAGCGCCCATGCCAGTTCCACCGTCCCGTTGGTGAAACCGTACCCGGTTCCGCAGACGGTGACGCCCCGCTCCGCCAAGGCGGCCATATCGAGCGCCGCATTCCGCGCACCATGAAAGACGAGGAGCTTGAGATTGGGGAGCTGTTCCACCAGCGACCGGTCGAACAGCGTCTCCTCGCGTGCCGTCACCACGATATCGTAGGGCGCGAGAAGTTTTGCCGCCGCGCCGCCGTCGGTCAGCTGATCGTGAAAGACATCAATCTCGATATCCGCCGGAAGACGGCTCCAGTCCGCCGTCTCGCGCGCCAGTTTCTGATAATCGTTGATAATCGCAAGTCGCATTGAGGACTCCCTCCAAATGCCGAACGGCGGTTCGGCCAAACGCTAAATCGGCCTGGAGGAAGAAGTGGTGCCCAGGGGCTGATTTGAACAGCCGACACCAGCATTTTCAGTGCTGTGCTCTACCAACTGAGCTACCTGGGCACATGCGCGACGATGCGAGCGGCGCACTAATAAGAAACTTCAGCCCGGTTGTCCACCGGAAAGGCGACGAAGTTTTCCGCCAAATGACCGTCCTCGCGCGAGGATCGCGAAAACCTACTTCTCCACAGAATTGGCGATGCTCTTCACAAGGCTGAGGAACTTCCGTTGAACGTCCGCGGGCGCCGCGACGTAATTCCGCACGAGTTCGAGAGTCTCCCGCTTCATATGGAAGGATTCCTTGCGTTTCTCCAACGCGTCCTTGGGCTCGGAAAACTCCTTGAAGAACCACTGCACGGGCACATCGAGTACCTGTGAAATCTGCCAGAGCTTGCTGGCCGATATCCGGTTCATTCCGCGCTCATACTTTTGCAACTGCTGGAAGGTAAGACCGATGGCGTTGGCCAGCTCCGTCTGACTGAGGCCGCAAAGCACGCGGCGTTGCCGGACACGTTGGCCGACATGCACGTCGATTTCGCGCGGTCCATCTTCCAATACCGTTCTACGCCGCCGTCTCGGCTTCGCCCTGGGTTTCTTTTCGGTTGTCGTCTTCGGTGTTGTCACTGCCATAATTTCCTCATTGCACCGGTTCATCGGCACGGGAAGAGTCCAAGTAAGAAACATTTAGCACACTCTACCGTCGCGAGAAAATGCGTATTTCCGTCGCGCCCCTTCGAGCTCGCCCTCTAGTCTATACGCAATTATTGAAACGTTGGGTTGAAATTTTGTTAATTTTATTCCTCATTGATCCTTATTTTCTCGTTCTTCCGCCAAAAAATCCTCCAATTCGGGCTCTTCATCGGTCTCTATGCGGTATTGGCCGCCAAACCAACCGGCCAAATCCAGATCCGCGCACCGCTTCGAGCAAAAGGGCCGAAATCTCTCTGTGGTCCCTTTTCCGCACTTAGGACATTTCGCCGTCATTCCTTCCCTCGCCGTTCGATATCCACACGATAACCGCTTTCATCCGGATCGGACACTAGGGTTAGCCCACCCCCCATGCGGCGTACGGTCTCCTCATACGCCTCCTTCAGCGGGCCGCTAAAGAGGGCGTATATACCGGGCTCGGCGATCAATATGTACCGGCTCCCGCCTTTCGCACGAAGGACGTCGCGCAACGCCTGGCACGCAAGCGATTCTCCTGAAAGTCGTATTGTCGGCGCTGCGACTTCGGCCATTATATCGTGCATGGGCGGGCCGTCCCTTCGCCGGGTTATTTCGACGAGTCCCGCTGCCGTAACCCCCAAGACATCGACCGGCACCGACGAGCCCCGAAAGCCGCGTTTCAGGGCCTCGACAAGTTTCCGTCGGTCTTCCTTACGACGCATCGTGATGAAATCGACGACAATCAGCCCAGCCAAATTGCGCAGCCGAATCTGGCGTGGGATCTCCGCCGCGGCGGCAATATTCGTCGACAGGATGGCGTCGTCCGAACGACGCCGACCACCGGCCGATCCCATATCCACATCGATGACGTTCAGCGCTTCGGTCGCGTCGAACGTGATGCGAATCCCGTTGGACAACTCGAGTCGACGGTCATGAAGAGCCTCGACGTGATCTAGGATGCCATAAGCCTCGAAAATCGGTTCTTCGAGATCGTGAAAAATCAAATCCTCCGCGATATCGGGCACGTTGCGATTCGCCCAACCTTTCAAGTCGAGAAACTTCGAACGGTCGTCGACGACGATCGAGCCGCCCCGCGCACGATCCCGAAGCAGTCGTTCGACCATGCCCGGAGGCGGCAGCATGCAGCAGGGCGCCTTCGCCGCCTCGGAGATATCCGTCCAACGTCGGCGCAACTGTTCGATTTCCCGATGAAGCGTGTCCGGCTCCACGGAAGACGCCATGGAACGCAGGGCCCACCCCTCTCCGGCACGTACCCATTCGGCCAGCAGCGGTTCCAGCTCGCTGCGCTTGCGCCCGGACTTCAACGAGCGCGGCCAATGAATGCCTTCGCCCTCCGGAGAATAGACCATATACCGGCCAACGAGATCGATGCGCCGGCGGACACTGGCCAGCTTACCGCCGGCGGCTTCGCGCGACACCTGGACGACAACGCTTTGCCCTTCATGCACGTCCTTCGCCCGATCCAGAAACGCCTGCTCGCCGATACCGATATCGACGAACGCGGCACCCATCCCCTTCTCGACCTTCACCACCCGCCCGTTATAAATTCCTTCGAGGCGTTGGGGGCGCGATACCCGATCGATCAAGAGTTCCAGCAAACGGCCGCGATCATCCACCATGGCAACCCGCGTCTGGCCGGGAGAGACTTCGATCAACAACGATTCAGGGTGTTCGGTCATAGCGCACAATAGCCCGATAGCAGCGCTGCGGTCTCGTATAGCGGCAAACCGACGACGTTCGAATAGGAGCCGTTGATGTTCGCGACAAACACCGCGGCGCGCCCTTGGATGGCATATCCGCCAGCCTTGCCTCGCCATTCGCCGGATTGAAGGTAGGCCGCCGTTTCCTGGCTTGTGAGCCGCTTGAACCGCACCCGCGTCTTGACGAGACGGCTCCGAACGCTTCCGTCCGGCAGAATAACAGCGATCCCCCCGTAAACGCGGTGCCGGCGACCGGAAAGCAACTCCAGGCACCGCAAGGCGGTTTTCTCGTCTTCGGCCTTCGGCAGTATTCGGCGGCCGCATGCGACGACCGTGTCCGCCCCGATCACCAATGCGCCCGGATTGCGATCTGCGATGGCTTGCGCCTTCGCTCGCGCGAGACGCGCGGCGTTCTGCCTCGGGAGTTCTCCGGCCACCGGCGTCTCGTCGATATCCGCCGCTTCCACCGCATCCGGAACGACACCGATCTGCGCCAACAAATCGAGGCGCCGCGGCGACGCGGACGCTAGGATCAGACGGGGGTATTCCGCTTCTGCCATGGTTCTAGAAATTCACTCTCGCCCACTTCAGGTATCGAGCGGCGGCGATAAAGGAAAGCGCGCACCAATACGTTCAAGCAATTGATCACGGACCTGACGGTAAGCCGTCAGCCGCGCCTCTCGGTTGCCTTCCACCAAACTCGGATCGAAGGTATGCCAGAATTCGATCTCGACCGCCATGGTGCGCGTGAGCTCCACCGCGCGATGCTGCGCTTCCGGCGACAACGTGATGATCAGGTCATAATATTCGTCTTCCAGGTCGTCGAAGCTCTTCGAGCGATGCCCGGACAGGTCGATGCCGATCTCGTCCAGGACTTCAACGGCAAAGCCGTCCACTTCGCCCGCTCTCACGCCCACCGAATCGACGTAGATTCGGCGCCCATGAAAATGCTTCAGAATACTCTCCGCCATCGGCGAGCGAAGCGCGTTCTCCGTGCAAGCAAATAAGACGGCGCCGGGCAACTCGCTCACGTCTGGTCACTTTTCTGCATCACGCAATCATCCTCGAATGTGCAGGACACAGACCAATGTGAACAAACGCCGCGCCGTATCGAAATCGACATCGACCGCTTCCGACAGGCGCTCCAAAAGCAAGTGCGTGCCTTCATCGTGCAGCCCGCGGCGCGCCATATCGATCGTCTCGATCTGCGAGGGGGTCAGTTTCTTGATCGCGTCGTAGTAACTCTCGCAAATCTGGAAATAGTCGCGAATGAGCCTTCTCAGCGGCAGCAGCGGGACAGTGACCTCGCGCAGCGTCTCCTCGCCGACGTTCCGGATTTCCATCACCAACCGGCTGTGGTCCACGATTCGAAGGTGCAGGTGAAACGGTCCCGCCAGATCGCCTTTCGGCGCGAAGTGATTGGATTCCAGAATATCGTATATCGCGACCGCGCGTTCCTGCTCGACCTCCGGACTCCGCCGAATGATCGATGTTTCGTCCAGGATTATGCGGACAATACGCCGCTCAGACATGGCCAGGGGCCTCGTCTTAGGAGTTAAGCCGGATCGCTATGGAGAGCGCATGAGCGTCCAATCCCTCCGCCTCCGCGAGAGAGACCGCCGCCGGCCCGATACGCCGCAGGCTATCGGCATCGCAGCCCACCATTGTCGTGCGTTTCATGAAATCCAATACGCCGAGGCCGGACGAGAACCGCGCGCTTCGAGATGTCGGCAAGACATGATTTGGCCCCGCCACATAATCGCCGACGGCTTCCGGCGTATACCGGCCCATGAAAATTGCGCCGGCATGCCGAATCTTGCCCGCCAATGCGTCAGGATCGGAGACCGCCAGTTCCAAATGCTCCGGCGCGATCCGGTCGACGATTGCCGCGGCATCATCGATCTTCTCGATCACGATGATCGCACCTTGATCGCGCCAGCTTTCCACAGCGATCTCGGCTCGAGGAAGGCTTGCCAGACGGGCTTCGACGGCTGCCGCCACGGCATCGGCGAATGCGGCGGAATCGGTGATCAGCACGGATTGCGCCGCCGTATCGTGTTCCGCCTGCGAGAGAAGGTCGATGGCGATCCAATCCGGGTCGTTCTCGGCATCGGCCACGACCAAAATCTCGGAAGGCCCCGCGATCAGATCGATCCCGACCACCCCGAAAACCCGGCGTTTTGCCGCCGCCACATAGGCATTCCCCGGGCCGACGATTTTATCGACAGGACGAATGGAATCGGTGCCGTAGGCCAGCGCCGCCACGGCTTGCGCCCCGCCGATCCGGTAAATCTCGTTCACGCCGCCCAATCTTGCCGCCGCCAGCACCAGCGGATTAATAACCCCGTCCGGGGTCGGCACAACCATCACGATACGCTCGACCCCGGCGACCTGTGCCGGCATGGCGTTCATGAGCACGGAACTCGGATAGGAAGCCGTCCCGCCCGGAACATAGAGTCCAACCGCCTCCAGCGGGGTCCAGCGAGCGCCGAGCCGAACCCCCGCATCGTCGACATATTGGATCGCCTCCGGCCGCTGCTTCTCATGAAACTCGCGAATGCGGGTCGCCGCCGTCTCCAGCGCCGCCAGAGTCTCGGTCGGGCAAGCGGCCATGGCCGTCTCGATTTCTTCCCCGCCAACGGCGAACCCGCCCGGCGCCAATTTCAGGCGGTCGAATTTTTCCGTATAACGGGCGACGGCCGCGTCGCCATCCCGACGGACGGCGGCCAAGATTTCCGCGACGACAGCATCGACATCGTCCTCGACCTCGCGGTTCGCGCCGACAAAGCGGGCGAACGCATCCTCGAAACCGGGTTCGGCCGCATCCAGCCTAAGCGGCATCAGCGACCTCTCTGAAGCGGTCGACCCAATGGCCGACGTCCACGGGCCGCGTCTTCAAAGCCGCGCGATTGACGATAAAACGGCTGGTCACTTCCGCAATGGTCTCGATCTCCACCAGCCCGTTCTCTTTCAATGTCTGCCCTGTCGACACCAGATCGACAATGCGCCGGCAAAGGCCCAGTGTCGGCGCCAATTCCATGGCTCCGTTCAGCTTGATGCATTCGGCCTGCACGCCGCGGCTCGCAAAATGCCGTTTCGTGATGCCCGGATATTTTGTGGCGATGCGGATATGGCTCCATCGGCTGGGATCGTCGCTCTCCGCGACGGCCTTCAGCGCGGCAATCGACAACCGGCACTTCCCGATCCCAAGGTCGACCGGCGCGTAAATCTCCGAATAGTCGAATTCCATCAGGACATCGTTTCCGGCAACGCCGAAATGGGCCGCGCCAAAGGCGACGAAGGTCGCGACATCGAAGCTTCGGACCCGGATAATGCTGAGTTCCGGCCGGTTGGTGGAAAATTTCAGCAAGCGAGAGTCCGGATCGTCGAATGCGGGCTCGGGTTCGATTCCGGCCGCGCGGACCATCGGCATCACTTCACGCAGTATACGGCCCTTGGGCAAGGCCAGGACCAAAGCCTCGTTCGACAACACGGCGATATTCCGTTCAATTCCGGTTCGGGCCGCCCTTATGGCACAAGCTTTGACCAGATTCCAGAATATCCGTTACCCGCCTTAACCGTTGTAGAACGGCTTTCCGCTATCGCGCAGCCACAGTCTGACCAGATGGCGACGTCTCTCCGGCTCCGGCCAATCGAAAAACCCGGTTCTTCGATGGCCGCACCGGCGATTGTCGACGATCTGCACCTGTCCCGGCTCGAAGAAGAACTCCTTCACCATGTCTGGCTCGCGCAATATCGCTTCGAAAGCTTCCAGCGCTTCGCGACCGCGGTCGTCCAACTCCTCGCCGGCCAGCTTCTGCCCGTTCACCACCTGAAAACGCGACAGCCGGGCGATCAATTGCCCGTGCTCGACTTCGAACATCGGATGGCGCAGGACCTTTGTGTCGCCGGGCGCGTGTTCGCGTTGGCGGTCGAATATGTAATTCTCGTAAAGCCGCGCCAGTAGATCCGGATGCCGGCGCCGCATTTCGTTATGAGCCGCATAAAAGCTCACAAGCCCGCTGACTCCGCCTTCCTTCGCGGTTTGCAGACACATCAGCGCCACATACCAAGGCGGGCAGAGATTGTAGCTGTTATCCGTATGGAAGTTCTGCTCGACATTCGTGATGTCGGGACGCACGCCGTTTCCCGGCTTCTTGCCGGTATCGCGCACGTCGTAGATCATCGTGCCATCCCATTTCTGGGCGACCGGCCGCGCGATCATGGAACACAACAGCCAGTACACCGCCTTCGCATCTTCGCGGGACCAGCGGTCCAGGGGAAACCGGTCGAGCAGGACAAACCCGACCCCGTTCTCCAGGATTTCCTGCGCCTGTCCCATTACTCTCCGGCTCTCCGGCAGGTCGAAGTCATCCGGCCGCAGGGCCGGCAAGGGCAGAGGATTGGCCCGCAACTCGCTCACCAATCCGTCCAATTCGTCGAGACAGGTCTGCGGAAGCGTCAACTGTCCGTCGGAAGGCGCCAGCTTGGCGCCCGTCCAGGCGACAGCACCCTCGATTTCCTGGTCGAAAACCAGATCACTCATGATGCATTTCCGCCGCGGCTCTACCGCTCAATAGCGTCGAACAACAGCTTGCTTTCGGGCCCGGAGAGCGCCGTCACTTTATGGCCGTCATCCTTGAATTTCGTGTATTTGACATCCACGCCCAAGGCCTTCAGGCGTTCATACGTGAAATCCGTCATCGAACGCCAACGCTCGTCCGCTTCGTTGACGAACAGGTTGACCTTGATGTCCTTGAGCCGTGTCATCCGATAGAAATCGCGCGTTAATGTTGGAAATCCCGGAAACACGGTCAACGAGGCAGTGCGCTTGCGGTTCTTCAACACAATGCGAAACGCGCTCAAGCCGCCATTGCTATTGCCGGCCAAGTGACGCTTGCCGCCCTTGATCTTGTATTTCTGAAAGAAATGCTCGATAAGGTCCGGTGCCAAAAATACACCGCGCTGGAAAAACCGATAGCCTTTCGGCGCTTCCGGCAAAAACACCAGATAACCGCGCTTGCGGGCTTCCGCCCCCCAATATTCGCTGACTGCGGCCGCCACCGCGACCGAGTCCTGATTGCCGCCCGGAAAGGCGAGAATGGCGGGATAGTCTTTGTCCTTTACCATTGGAAACGGCGTGACCACGGTGTAGCGGACGGAGACGCCATCCTTGCTCTTGAACAATCCCACGCGGTCCGCGGATGCGGAATTGGTCTGCAGGGCAACAGCCAATACTGCCTAGGTAGAGTACGGAGAGCCCCAACGCTCTTCTCGGTCTCACAACGAATCCTCCTCGACTATCTTGCGGGCCTCCGCAGGTCCGTATTTCGAATCCGCTGGCCCCATCGTTTGACCTCAACCCGTTCCAGCTAACATTATACGGACGGGCAATATTTCCTGCCGAACGTAATATCACATTGGAGCGACAGACGCGAGATGGACCAGTCAACATTGATCGAAGGCCCATTATGCTGGACCGGCGCCGATTTTCCGAACGATAGGTCCTGGGTGAAATCCTTTACGTCGGCGATGATCGACGAAATCGAAGCCGCCTCGCGGCATTTCCTCAACGAGGGCATTCATCCCAAGTCAGTCCGGAAGAACGCTTTCGAATTGCCTGCGTGCGAGGCGGTCCTCAAGGACGCCTACGAAGATCTGGAGCGCGGCCACGGCTTCACGATGATGTCCGGCCTGCCCGTGGACGAATGGGGCCTTGAACTCTCCCGCGCCGCTCTCTGCGTGATCTGCAGCCGCTTCGGCAATGTGGTCGTCCAGAATCGCGAAGGTGAATACATTCTCGACGTGATCGACAAGAACAAGGGGCTCAGCGCTCAGATGCGCGGCTATCACGGCAATGTCGATCTGGCTTTCCACAACGACGGCTCGAATATCGCCACGCTGCTCTGCATGGAGACCGCGCAGAAAGGCGGCGAGACGCTGATCGTCAGCGCCGCCGCCGTCTATAACGAAATCCTGAAATCACGGCCCGACCTGATGGCACCCCTGTTGCGCGGGTTCCATCACCACCGGCGCAATCAGCGCGGACCGGAAGATCCGATCATAACCCCCTATCGCGCCCCCGTGTTCAGCTTCATCGACGGCGTCTTCCACAGCTGCTATTCGGGAATATCCATCCTCTCGACGCGGGAAGAAAACGTCGCCTTCAGCGATCTGGAACTGGAGGCGCTCGACCATATGGAGGCGCAGCTCAATCGAGCGGAACTGCACTTCCACACGCGCCTCGAGAAGGGCGACATCCAGCTTATGAACAATTTCACGGTGCTGCACGCCCGCACCGGGTTCGTCGACTATCCGGACCGCCAGCGCCACTTGCTTCGGCTCTGGCTCGAGGACGAGGACAGCCGGTTCAACGGTCCGAACAAGATGGACTTCTACGTCCCCGAAGCCTCGCGCTTCCTCAAGACGATCGGCTATCAGCACCTCGACGCGGCCGAGTGAACGGCGACCGGGCCGCGCGCCCTTAGGAGCCGGTGCGGACGGCCTTCCAGTAGGCCCGATTCTTACGCACCATGATGGCGTCATGGCGCACCTGGAGGCAATGACGGACGCTTTCGATGCCGAAGGACACCGGAAGGTTTTGCCAGCACGAGTCGTACTCGGTCCTGGCGACGGTGCGGGCTTCCGCTTCGCCTGGAACCAGTCCCGACGCGAGCGAGCGATTCCAGAGCCGGGCTTTGGCCCCCTCCCCGACATGGATCGTCTTTGGCAAGGCGTTGATCATTCCGTTCAACACCCGCGCCGTCAGCACCACTTCGGGGTCGCGATCCACAATGCGTGTCCCTGCCTGCCGCAGCGGCCCGGCCGCCAGCGCCTTTTCCTGTTCCGAAATTGGAGAGTCGTCGCCCGGCTGCGCGACCGGCACGACATTGACCGAAGCACCGATATCGAGCGCGACCGAGACCGCGCCGAAGGAGGCAATGATTTCCTGCGGGACAGCGATTTCGACGGCGGCGAATCCGCGCGGCGCCCGTACTTTCGCGTGCGGGCCGGCAGCGATCCGGCGCTCGCTTCCGTCCGGCATCTGCAGGACGAGTGACGGCTGCTCGCCCGGCCCGAATTCATACTTCCAGTTCGTATGCGGAATATCCCGTTCCTGGTGCAGGCAGAAACTGGAAAACTCGGCCCTGCAAATGCCGTTCTCGCAGATCAGCGGCGTCGGGCCGAGCGTGGCGACCAGTCCCAGGATCTGCGGCGCCGCCTGCGCCCCCGCGGCCAAAACCGTCAGGCATAGCGCCCCCAATGCGGTGCGCACGGATGTGTTGAAGACGCTCATGAATCCCTCCTCGGAGAAAGAGTTTCGATGTCGCGAAGTAAAAGTATCGGCGGATTCCGCGCCAGCGGTCAACCGTCGGAGCCTCGTCGAGAGACACGATCTGCCCTAGCGGGTATCGGGTCGTCGCTGCGTCTCCCCATGAAAAACGGCTGCCGAAGCAGCCGTTTTCCAATCAAATCGAAACCCTAAACGTCTTAATGATAGACCAGATTCGGCAGCCACGTCGCGATCCCCGGGTTCCAGATCAGCAGGAAGATCATCGCCAGCATCGCAAAGACAAAGGGCACCGCCCCTTTCGCGACATCGTTGAACTCTCCGCCGCGCGTCCGAATGCCTTGCACGACGTAGAGGTTCACGCCGATCGGCGGCGTGATCAACGCGGCCTCCATGAGGATCGTGATCAAAATGCCGAACCAGACGTCCGAGAACTCCGGCACCCCCAGCGCCATGACGATGGGGAAGACGACCGGAACCGTGGTCAGCATCATGGAGAGCGTTTCCATAAACATGCCAATCAGCAGATAGAACAGCACCAGCAGCAGGATCGTCTCGACCGGCGTCAGCCCGAGCGCCGCGATGAAATTCAGCATTGCTTGGGTAATGCCCATGAATCCCAGCACGAAATTCAGGAAAATCGCCGCGAACACAATGAGCATGATCATCGCGGTCGTCCGCATCGTGCCTTCAAAGGCATCCCGCAGCATCTGGAAGCTTAAGGTTTTGAAACAGGCGGCGATAATCAACGCCATCACGACACCGATGGACGCCGCTTCGGTCGGCGTCGCAACGCCGCCGTAGATCGATCCGACAACCGCGATGAAGAGCACGATCGGCGGCAGCAGATGCGGCAGCGAGCGGAATCGCTCCCCCCAGGACGTCTGAACCTTTTCGCCCCCCCAGGATTTGCGCACCAGACAAGCGCCGATAATCGTTGCCATGAACAAGCCGGACAGGATCAGGCCCGGGAAAATACCCGCGAGATACAGTTCCGGGACCGACGTATCGGTCAGTAATCCATAAATGATCAGGTTGATCGACGGCGGCACCAAAATGCCGAGCGTCCCGCCCGCTGCCAGAGAACCCAGGAACAGGCTTTCGTTATACTTCCGGGCCTCGATCTCCGGATTGGCCACGGTTCCAACGGTCGCGGCCGTCGCAACACTGGATCCGGAACTGGCCGCAAAAATCGTACACGACCCGATATTCGCATGCATCAGACCGCCCGGCAGCCAGGACAACCACTGAATGACCGCGCCGTACATGCGCCGGGCGATCCCGGAGCGCAGCATGATCTCACCCAACAGAATGAACATCGGGACAGCAACGAGGATGAACTCCTTGCTCTTGTCCCAAACGATCTCGCCGATCCCGGCCTGCAGCTTTCCCCCCATCGAAATCTGATCGAGGACAAAGCTCAAAATGCCGAGCACCGCCGCGACAGGAACCGCAGATATGACGAGGATCAGAAGACCGATTAAAATCCATGCGGCCATCGATCAAGCCTCCCGCGAACGGACGGAGTCGCCGGATGCCATCACAACGTCGATACCATGCGTCTCTTCCTCCATCGTCTCGGAAATCGAGGGAACACCGGCAATTTTCGCGATTAAATCCCAGTTCCGCTGCAACAGAGCGACCAGGCTGTAAATCGTCACGAACGTGATCGTCACCATGAACAGACAAAGACCCGCAACCCAAGCCAGCTGGGGAATCCATTGCGGCGTTGCCAGGGTCGTGATCGAGACGGAGTTTCGTTCCCAGGAATCGAGAAAGGCGATCGACGAGTAGTACGTCATGACCGCCATGAAATAATACAACAAGATCAATCCGAGAACATCGAGCAGCGCGGTTACTTTGCGCGGAAGAAGGTTATACAGCGCATCGATCCGCACGTTGGAGCGGTGCAGGAGACAATACGAATAT
The DNA here is from genome assembly GCA_038131165.1 of Rickettsiales bacterium. Lineage (GTDB taxonomy): Bacteria > Pseudomonadota > Alphaproteobacteria > UBA8366 > UBA8366 > UBA6544. The sequence continues at coordinate 36,056 of JAYPOZ010000030.1, forward strand.
GCCCAAGTCGTGGATGCGGCGAAAACGTAGCCGGTATACTCGTCGGAACCGCTCATCGTAATCGACAAAAATTTGCGGAAAAAAACGTCGACGGTCACCATCAGCGCTGCCACCAACAGCGAAGCGCCGCCCGCCCATACCGCCCATTGCGAGATTTGCTCAAGGCGATGGTGAATCATCGCAAACATTATTCTTGCCCCCCGGCTTAATTGAAAAAATGGCGTCGCGCCATATTCCAGGCGCGACGCCGTAACCTCAAATCAACTCCATGAGATTACATGGAGGCCTTCATGCCGGAAATCTTGCCGATCGTGGCATTCCACTCGTCGACGCACTTCTGCGTGCCGCAGCGCTTTGCCCACCGCTTGAGGACGAAATTCTCGACCACGCCCTTCAGGATTTCCTTATCCTTGTCGGTCGGCTCGATCGGCACCATGCCGCCGGTGGGTCCGTCGCACGGGCCACTGGCATTGCAATCCATGCCTCTTTGATCGTTCTTGGCGGTGGCCACCCACATCTCTTCTTCGAGCTTGGGGAGTTCGGCGTTGAACAGCGCCTTGGTGTCGGCGTCGAGGCCGTCCCAGGTCTTCTTGTTCATCGCCAGGAACGACGACGCATAGCCGAGACGGATGCGGATGTTGTGCGTCACGACCTGCCACCACTTGGCGTTATAAGCGGGAAGCGTGCCCGTCAGGCCGCAATCCGCGACACCCTTCTGCAGGGCCGGGACAACTTCGGCGAACGCGATGGTCACGGCGCTGCCGCCGACACCTTCGATGAAATCGCCGAGCGTGGTGCTGTAAGTCCGAATCTTCTTGCCTTTAAGCTGATCCAGGCCGTAGCTCTTGATGCTCTTGTCACCGAGGTTGCACCAGAGCTGCTGGCTCGGCCACGCATAGATCATCAGAAGCTTGGCGCCGTATTTCTCCTCGAACTCGCGGGAGAGGATATCGCGGTAGGCTTCGTTAGCCTTCCGATACAAGCCGAGATCCTGAATGACACCGGCCAGATCAGCGCCCTCGATCGCGGGGCTATCCTGCGCAACGTATGTCGTGACACCATGAACGGCATCGTAAACACCGAGCTTCAACAGACGCATGATCTCGAACCCGGAAAGGCCGAGTTCCGTCTGCGATTTGGCGTTGGCCGTCAACTTACCGCCCGAAAGCTTGGGAAGGCGCTCTTTCCAGAACGGTCCTTCGCGCTCTTTCCAGTGATCGAGGAAGCTCCAGGTACCAACGACCTTGAACTCCTTTTTTTGCATCTCGGCGACCGCCGGTTGCGCCGCAAATGCAACCGCTCCCATCAGCGCGCCCAGAACTAGCTTGGATTTAAAACGCATTACTGTCTCCCTGTAGCATTGCAATCAATTGGACATGGCAACATGCACGTGTCCGGCCGATACGGGCCTCCTGCGTTGCGCCGCCACCGGCAACTTGCAACGCGGAAATGATCAAACGAAACAACCCTTAAATCGGTGCCCCCCGTACCTAACGAGCGAATGCACAAATCGCATCCGAAGGGCATTAAAAGGCGGATTGCCATCCGCAGTCAAATATCCATTTCCCCGGACCGGCCTGACACCGAGTCAACATTGACAATGGCATGCAATCCGCATTTGCTGCAGCCACTCAATTTGGGAATGCCAAAAATGGTCTGGTTTGTCGGCGTCGACGTCGGAGGTACCTTTACGGACTTTTATGCTTTTAACGAGAGCAACGGTGCCGTCTGCGTCCACAAACGGCCTTCAACCCCGGAGAATCCGGCGATTGCGATCCTATCCGGATTGGACGATCTGGCGCGTGATCAGGGCATCTCTCCAGCGGAAGTCGAACGGTTCGCGCACGGAACGACGGTCGCGACGAACGCCCTCATTCAACGTAAAGGCGCACCCCTAGCGCTCATTACGACGAAAGGATTTCGCGACCTGCTTGAGATCGGCCGTCAGATTCGCCCGAAGATGTACGATCTGAAAGCGGACGAACCGCCGCCGTTGGTGCGACGAAATCACAGAATCGAGATCGCGGAGAGAATCGGCGCCGACGGAGATATCGTCACACCGCTCGAAGATCATGCGATCCGGGACGCCATCGCGGCGGTCAGGGCTTCGGGCGCCGAAGCCTGTGCAATCGGCTTGCTGTTCGCCTTTCTAAACCCGGAGCACGAACGCCGCATCGGCGAGGCGCTGAAGGCTGAACTGCCCGAAACGTTCATATCGCTTTCAAGCGAGGTGCAACCCGAGTTCCGCGAGTTCGAACGCTTATCGACGACGGTCTTGAACGCCTATCTTCAACCGCTCGTCACGCGCTACATGGCAAGCCTGAAAGAAGGTTTGGCGGACCGCGCGCCAAAAGCGGCGATCGGCATCAATCAATCGTCGGGCGGCTTGATGTCGGTCGAGCGTGCGGGCGCGTTCCCGATCCGCACTGCCTTGTCGGGCCCGGCGGCGGGCGCCGTGGGCGCTGTCCACATCGCCGGCCTGGCGGGCCACGAGGACGTCATTACGCTCGATATGGGCGGCACCAGCGCGGATGTCGCTCTCATCCGGGAAGGAAAAGCCGGTATCGGCTACGACCAGAAGGTCGCCGACTTTCCGGTCCGCTTGCCGATGGTCGACGTCAACACGATCGGCGCCGGCGGCGGCTCCATCGCGTGGTTCGACAGAGACGGCCTGCTCAAGGTCGGACCGGCCAGCGCCGGCGCCACGCCCGGCCCTGCCTGCTATGGTCTCGGCGGCACGGAGCCGACCGTCTCAGATGCGAATCTCATACTTGGCCGTCTTTCGGCAAAGGGTCTCTTGGACGGCAAGATGGCGCTCGACCCGGAGCGATCTCTGTCTGCATTTCAGCCGATTTCCGAGCGGCTCGGATTCACGCCGCAGAAGACGGCGCATGGAGTGCTCGGCATCGTCGTCGCCAATATGGTCCGAGCCATCCGCGCGGTCTCGGTCGAACGCGGACACGATCCGCGGAACTTCGCCCTCATGGCGCTGGGCGGTGCAGGCCCGTTGCATGCCGTCGATGTCGCCCGCACCCTGGGCATGGCCAATGTCATCATCCCCCCGGCCCCGGGAATCCTGTGCGCGCAGGGGCTCGTCGTCTCCGATCTGAAGGAGAACTTTGTCGTGAGCGATCGCATCCGCGTCGGCAACGAGGGGGTCGCCTCGATGGGAGCGCATATCCAATCTCTACTAAACGACGCCGGGAATTGGTTCACCGACGAGGAAATTGATCCGGACGATCAATGGCTCGAGCTGTTCTTCGACATGCGCTACGTCGGGCAGAACTTCGAGCTCGCGGTGCCGGTCGGGGACAGCGCCGCGATGCGCGAAGACGGCTTCCGCATTGCGCCCGAGAATTTGGAGCAGGCGTTTTTTCAAGCGCACGACCAAGCTTATGGATATCACAACCCGCATGACGCGATCGAGGTCGTTAACATACGCCTGACCGCTTGGGGACGCCTCAAGAGGCCCGAGGCCGCAGGCTCCGCCACCTCGGACGAACCACCTAGCGCGATGGGAGCCCGTCCGGTCTTTTTCGAAGCCGATGCGCCCCACGAGGCGCAAATCTATCATCGCGGAGACTTGCGGCCTGGGCATCGAATCGCCGGGCCGGCGGTCGTGGAACAACTCGACACGACGACGCTCGTCTATCCGGGAGATCGCGCCCGCGTGGATACCACTTTGAACCTCATCATCGAGTTGGCGCAATGACCCGACATCCATCCCTCGACCCAATCACTCTTGAGATCATCTTCAACGGCCTGCGTTCGATTACCGACGAGACCTTCATCGCACTGACCAAGAGTGCCTATTCGACGAACATCAAAGAGCGCCGCGACCACTCGACGGCGATTTGCGACGTCGCCGGCCGCTTGATCGTCCAGGCGGAGAATTCCCTGCCCATTCATTTGGCATCGATGACCGGGTTGATGGAAAAGCTCCTCGCGAAATATGCGCTTGAGGACATCGAAGAGGGCGATCTCTTTGTCGCAAACGATCCGCACGTCGCGGGCGGCACCCATCTGCCCGACATAAACATGGCGATGCCCGTCTTCGTCGACGGCGCGCTTTCGGCGTTCGTCTGCAATATCGCACACCATGCGGATGTGGGCGGCATGGCGCCGGGCTCGATGGCGGGCGGCATGTCGGAGATTTATCAGGAAGGTCTCCGCATTCCCGTCATCAAACTGTTCCGGCGTGGCGAGCTTCAGGAAGACCTGTTCGAACTCCTGCTGCTGAATGTCCGAATTCCGGAAGAACGGCGCGGCGACTATTACGCCCAGATTGCCGCCTGCCGCCTCGGGCACCGCCGGCTGATCGAGGCCGCCGAGACCTATTCCATCGCAACGTTGAACGCCGCGTTCGGCGAAATCGTCGAGCGCACCGAGAAGCGTATGCGCCAAGGCGTCGCCGGCATTCCGGACGGCACCTACAGTTTCGAAGACGTCATGGACGATGACGGCCTCGGCACCGTGGACATTCCGATCAAGGTCAGGATCGAAGTGGCCGGCGACCGCATCCGCTTCGACTTCGCCGGCACGTCCCCGCAGGTAGCGGGAAACATCAATGTCACGCTGAACGCGACGCAAGCCTCGGTCGCTTATTGCCTGAAAGCGCTGCTCGATCCGGAAATTCCCAATAACCAAGGCGTCCTCGCCGTCTGCGAAATCGACTGTCCGCACGGCACCTTGTTGAATTGCGCGCCGCCCGCCCCCGTCGCGGCGCGGGCCAATACCAGCCAGCGCATCATCGACGTGGTCATCGGCGCGCTCGCCGACGCCCTGCCGGATGCCGTTGTGGGCGCGGCCAACGGTGCCAATACCACGGCGGTCTTCTCCGGTCGCGACCCGGCGACGGGCCGGGAGTACCTCTACCTCGAGACGCTCGGCGGCGGCTTCGGCGGGCGCAACGACCGAGACGGCAAGGACGGCGTTCAGGTGCATATTACGAACACCTCGAATCTGCCGGTCGAAGTCATCGAAATGGAGTATCCGCTCCGGGTACTCAGCTACGGTTTGGTAGAGGATTCGGGGGGCGCCGGCACCCACCGGGGCGGCATGGGATTGCGTCGGGACATCACGCCGGTCGGCCACGACTGCATCTTCAACGGTGCGGGAGAACG
>JAYPOZ010000030.1:41278-45229 GCA_038131165.1 Rickettsiales bacterium
CGCCTAATCCGCGGGGTGGTTCGGCCGCCAGATGGTCGGCCAGGGCTCATCGAGGTCCCGAAGCGAGCAATTCAACTCGTCCACTTCCAGACGCACCGCACCGCCACCGGAAAAATGAATGACGACGACGCCTTCATCGTAGACCACGGAGAGGAACGAGACGAAGGCATCGCGGTCCGCCCGGTCCACGTTCCGAAACTGGACTCGGTTCACCTTATCGAAACGCAACCCCGCGTGAACCCGCTCTCCCGCCGCCTCTTGCGCCGCAGCTTCCCACCGGAATCGGTTGAGCGCCGCGACGAAGGCGCGGTCCTTTTCCAAATAGGCCATGTCGAACAGCGGTGCGATTGCGTCCTGCAGCATCGCCGAGAGCACCGACAAATCCTGAATGTCGCGGGCCAGCAAACCGAGTTTTGGATGCTCGCTATTTGACATGCTAATTACGATCCGACCTCAACCCGCAAGCCGTTCGATCTCGGCGCCGCAGGCCGCGAGCTTTTCCTCGACACGTTCGTAACCCCGATCGAGGTGATAGATCCGATTAACAATCGTCTCCCCGTCCGCGACCAATCCCGCCAAGACCAGCGAGACAGAGGCGCGAAGATCGGTCGCCATCACGGGCGCTCCGGTGAGCCGGTTGACCCCGCGGACCATCGCGGAGCCGCCGTGAACCGTGATATTCGCTCCCATCCGCGAGAGTTCCGGCACGTGCATAAACCGGTTCTCGAAAATCGTCTCCGTGACCATCGCCGCCCCTTCGGATACCGTCATCAAGGCCATAAACTGCGCTTGAAGATCGGTCGGAAACCCGGGATAGGGCTCGGTCATCGCATCCACCCCAGCGACCGGCCCATTGCGCGCCGCCACCCGGACGCCCGTCGCCGTCGCGTCCATCTCGACGCCGGCCGCCCGCATCGTCTCCGCAAAACTTCCGATATGCGTCAGGTCCGCGCCGAGGAGGTCGACTTCGCCGCCGGTAATTGCCGCCGCCACCGCGTAGGTGCCGGTCTCGATCCGGTCCGGCAATACCGAATGCACGGCGCCATGCAATCCGTCCACCCCTTGTATGGTAATCGTGTCGGTGCCGATTCCCTCGATCTTTGCACCCATCGCGACCAGGCAATGAGCCAGATCCTGGACTTCGGGCTCACGGGCGGCGTTGACCAGCCTCGTCTCGCCCTTCGCCAAACAGGCCGCCATCATCAGGTTTTCGGTCGCGCCGACCGACACGAACGGAAAGACGATTTGCGCGCCGCGCAAGCCGTTCGGCGCGCGCGCCGCCATGTATCCGCCGTCAAGCTCGATCTCTGCGCCCAACTGTTGCAGGCCCTTGAGATGCAGGTCGACAGGGCGGGTGCCGATCGAGCATCCGCCGGGCTGGGACACCCGTGCCCCGCCACAGCGGGCGAGAATCGGACCGAGCACCAATACGCTCGCGCGCATCTTGCGGACCAGATCGTAGGGCGCGGTGGTATCCGTAATCTCCGCCGCTCGCAAATGTGCGATCCGGCCTCCAGGCCCCTCCGCATCCCCGTTGACGTCAATGGTCGCGCCGTGATGTTCAAGCAGGCTGGACAGCGTCGCGATATCGGCCAATCGCGGCAAGTTCTTCAGCGTCAGAGTCTCGTCCGTCAGCAGCGCGGCTGTCATCAAGGGTAAGGCCGCGTTCTTCGCGCCGCCGATCGATATCTTTCCCGAGAGCCGATGGCCGCCGATGATGCGGATTCGCGGCATTCCGCCGCCGCTATTGTTCTTCATCGCGGGGTTCGACCTTTCGGTTGCGCCATCGTCTCTAGGGGACATAAACTGTGTCTTTCAGGGCTGGAAAAGAGCTTTCGACGACCTATTGCCTACTCAAACATTGGGGCGATCTCAAGGCGTTGTTCGAACCTCCAGCTTTGCCGCCGATAATGGCAGCAATCCCCAAATCGGCCAACCCGCATTGGTCGCCGCTTCATTCGTCGAGTCGCTGTTCCCCCGCTAATAGTCGTCGCCCGCCCCCCGCTTCGGCATGCGCACCATCCAGACCAGCGGGAGGACGACAACGCAGGCGAGCGTATAGAGCCCGAAGGCATTTAGAAAACCGATCATATCGGCCTGGTGTTTCACCTCGACCGCAATCCGCGCCAATCCCGCCGTCGTCTCCGTATCCCAGAATTGCAGATACTGCGGAAAACTGAGGAGCTCGTTAAAGGGAGAGATGAATTCGGTCATCCGCGCGTAATTCGAGGTGCCGGTCCTGATCACCGTCGTGACGCTGAGGGAAATGAAGATACTGCTGCCGATATTGCGGAGCAGATGAAACACCGCGGTCGTCTCCGCCAAATACTGCTTCTCCAGCGTCGCGAATGTCGCCACCACCAACGGCACCCAGATAAGGCCGACCGACATGCCCTGCATAAAGCTGGCGGTCAGCACTTCGGACATGCCGACATTCATATCGAAGGTCATCATATGGATGCCGGAAAGCGCCTGCAGACCGAAGCCGATCGTCATCCCGACCTTGGGGTCGAAGCGTCCGAGGCGGCCCGCCAGGAAGAACCCGACCACGGCACCGGCGCCGCGCCCGCCCAGCAACGTGCCGATGACCGCTTCCGGATACCCGCCCAATTCCTTCAGCATCGGCGGCATCACCACCATCGGCGTGAAATTCAGCATCCCGTAGACGAGGACAATCAGCAGGCCGAGCGAGTAATTGGCGTTCTTCAGCAAGCGCAGGTCGAGAAACGGTTTTTCCGCCATGAAGCTGTGGACGAGGAAGGCGTAAAGCGCACAGCACCCGACGACGATCACAATGACGATTTCCGACGAATCGAGCCAGTCGAGCCGCTGCCCGCGGTCGAGCACCAATTGAAGCGACGCCAGGGCGGCGGCAAGAAGCAGAAACCCCGTCCAGTCGAAGCGGAGTTTTGCCCGCCGCCCGCCATCCGTGAGGAAAACCCACAAGCCAACGAAGCCGACCAGCGCCAACGGCACCAGCATGTAGAATGCGTAGCGCCAGTTATAGAGTTCGGTCAGATAGCCGCCGAAGATCGGCCCGAAGATCGGCCCGACGACAACCCCCATGCCGAAAATCGAGGTGACCAGGCTGTGCTGACGGCGCGGGAAGATATCCAAGATGATCGCCTGCGCGAGGGGGATGGTTGGAGCTCCGAATCCGCCCTGCAGAATTCGATAGAAAACCAAGGCTTCGAGCGATTCCGCGATCCCGCAGAAAAACGTCGAAATGCAGAACCCCGCTTGCGAGAACAGCATGACGTTGCGCCAACCGAACCGTCCCGCCAGCCAGCCGGACATCGGCGTGACGATCGCCGTCGCCAGTATGTTGAACGTCATCACCCAGGAAATCTGATCCGGCGTCGCCGACAAACTGCCCTGCATCTGCGGCAGGACGACACTGACGATCAGGATCGTCATCGCGTAGAGCGTCGTCGACCCGGTGACCGCGACCATGATCATCCAGCGCCGAAACGCCGTCATGCTCGCGCCGGCACCCGGCGTGGTGGCATCTGCCGTGGTCATTGGCCGCGCACTTCCTCTAACTCACCCGCGGACCATCTATCTTCAACATTTCCCAGGAGCATCGTCACTACCGGAGTCCCGTCTTCGCTGCTGGGCTTTTCGTTTCAGCAGATTTTGGCGCAGCAGGGCAGCCTGCCGACCTTCGCGTTCCGCCTTGGCGTTTTGTCCCCGCTCGCTCAAGCGCGGCGCGGGTTTCCGGGGGGTATCTGGCATGACAGTCAAAAGGTCAAATTCACGACATGACGCAACGCGCCGCATTCGCGCCCAACCTAGCGGCTTTGTTTCGGCCGCGCCATGGTTTCGCTATCTTGCGCGCCTATCGGCCCTGTGGCATAAGGCGCTCGGTTTGGTGCGCCGCCGTAGCTCAGGGGTAGAGCGCGCCCTTGGTAAGGGCGAGGCCAGTGGTTCAATTCCACTCGGCGGCACCAG
>JAYPOZ010000031.1:0-40710 GCA_038131165.1 Rickettsiales bacterium
GTTAAGAGGCGAAAGGCCACAAGCGTCAAAGAGGGCGTTCGCCTTCGAGCATGACCCGGTGCATGACACGCGGCTGGCTAACATCGTAATCCGCGTTGGCGCGGTGCATCGTACAGCGGTTGTCCCAAACGACGAGATCCCCGGCTTGCCATCGGTGCCGATACTGAAAGCGCGGCTCGAACGCGAAGTCGTAAAGCGCGTCCAGCAATATGTCGCTCTCGGCCTCGTCCCAACCCAGAATGTGATCGATCCGATTGGGGTTGATGTACAACGATTGCCGGCCGCTCTGCGGGTGGGTCCGGATCAGCGGATGATCGACATCCGGAGTCTCCGCCTCCTCTTCGGCAGAACGTTTCGCAACCCAGGAAGCGTTGCGTCGGCTGAGATACTTGTGGACCGCCCGAAGACCTTCAATGCGGGCGCGCAATTCCTGCGGCATTTCCGTCAACACACGGTAGCAATCGATGAACTCCGTATCGCCGCCCTGCTTCGGCAGAATGCGTGCATGAAGCAGGGTCAAGGTCGCTGGAAGCGCCAGATAGGAATCGTCGGTATGCCAATGCTTGGCCTGGACAACCGGTTTGCCGCCCGCACCGGCCGGCCGGTTCGAGACGATGGAGACTTCCGGCGCATCGCCGACGCGATCCTGGCGCAGGAGAAATTTCTTCGGCACGCCGAACACCCGCGATGCCGCGGCCAGTTCCTCAGGCGTGAGGTCCTGATCGCGGATGCAGATAACCTGATGGTCGATCACGGCACGCCGGAGGGCATCGCGCGTCTCGGCGCGCGGTGCCTCCCGCAAATCCATTCCCTTCACCTCGGCGCCGAAGACGGCATCAAGGGGCTTGATCTCTGTTGTCATGCGCTCGCCTCGCCCATATCGAGCGGTTATAATAACCCAACAGCGCACCCAGGACGAGGCCGACGACGTGTCGAATGCCCTGCACCAGATGACGATGAGCTACTCGGCGATCGAGGACCGGCTGTTGCTGCGCGTAAGCACCACTGCCCATGACGAGCATCAAATCTGGCTGACCCGCCGCTTTATCAAGGTCCTCTGGCCGGCCCTGCTGAAGGGCGTCGAGAAGCAATCGCTCCCGCCCGAGACCGCCGCAGCGCCGACGACGACCCCGCAGGTCAAGCGCGCGGTCGTGGCGATGCAGCATAACGAAGCCCTGCAGAAAACCGAACTGTCGAAACCGCATGACGAAGAGAAGGTCAATAAGCCCTCGACCGAAAAACCCATGTTGGCCACCGGCGGACAATGCGTGCCCTTGAAGACCGGCGGCATGCGCCTCAATCTGAAGACTGCGGAAAACCTGCAGGTCGGCCTGAATTTGAACGAGCAATTGCTGCATGCGTTCTGTCATCAGGTCTCTTCGCTGACACTGAAGGCCGAGTGGGATTTGTCCTATTCCCTGAGCGATCCGAGCGTCCATGTGCCGGCCGGCGAACAAGCGGTTCACTGAGCGGACGTCTCCGCAAACGGAACGATTGCGCATTGCCTCGCGCAACCCTACATTCCACGCGATTCAACAGGGTTCCGAACCACCGCGATGACCGACGCCGCTCATATCCGAAATTTTTCCATCATCGCCCATATCGATCATGGGAAATCGACGCTTGCCGACCGCTTGATTGAGTTCTGCGGCGGGCTCGAGACGCGTGAGATGAAGGAACAGGTGCTCGACTCGATGGAGTTGGAGCGCGAACGCGGAATTACGATCAAGGCGCAGACCGTCCGCCTTCAATACAAGGCCGCCGACGGCGAGACTTATACCCTCAATCTGATGGACACCCCCGGCCACGTCGACTTCTCCTACGAGGTCAGCCGTAGTCTGGCCGCCTGCGAAGGCTCGCTTCTTCTCGTCGATGCCAGCCAGGGCGTGGAAGCGCAGACCCTCGCCAACGCCTATCTCGCCATCGACGCGGACCATGAGGTCATCCCCGTCCTCAACAAGATCGATCTGCCCTCGGCCGAACCGGACCGCATCCGCCAACAGATCGAGGACGTCATCGGCATCGAAGCGGATCAAGCGATCGAGGTGTCCGCAAAAACCGGAAAGGGCATCCCGGAGGTCCTGGAAGCCTTGGTCACGCGGCTCCCGGCGCCGCAATCCGGCGACCCTTCGGCACCGCTCAAGGCGCTTCTGGTGGATTCCTGGTACGATCCCTATCTCGGCGTCGTGGCGTTGGTCCGGGTGCTGGAGGGCACGCTGCGGAAAGATATGAAAATCCGCATGATGGCGACGGAAGTCTCGCACGAGGTCGATCGCGTCGGCGTCTTCACGCCCAAGCGCGTCGACACCGGCCAGCTGGGTCCCGGCGAGATTGGCTATATTACCGCCAGCATCAAGTCGATCGCCGACTGCCAGGTCGGCGACACGCTCACCGAAGAGCGCCGGCCGACGGAAACCGCCCTGCCCGGCTTCCGTCCTGTCGTGCCGGTCGTGTTCTGCGGACTCTTTCCGGTCGATTCCAACGATTACGAGGATTTGCGCGACAGTCTTGCGAAACTGGCGCTCAACGACGCGAGCCTGCATTACGAACCGGAAAGCTCGGCGGCGCTCGGCTTCGGGTACCGCTGCGGCTGCCTAGGCATGTTGCATCTGGAAATCGTGCAGGAACGCCTCAGCCGCGAATTCGACCTCGATCTCATCACCACGGCACCCTCGGTCGTCTACCGCATACATAAGACCAACGGCGAGTTGATCGAACTGCACAATCCGGCGGATTATCCCGATCCGGTTGAAATCGCCTCCATCGAAGAGCCATGGATCAAAGCCACGATCCTGGTCCCGGACGAGTATCTCGGCGCTGTTCTGTCGTTGTGCACGGAGCGGCGCGGAGAACAGATTAACCTGACCTATGTCGGCAATCGGGCTATGGTGGTCTACCGCCTGCCTTTGAACGAGGTCGTGTTCGATTTCTACGATCGGCTGAAATCCATCTCCCGCGGCTATGCCAGTTTCGACTATGAGATTCTCGGCCATGAAGAAGGCGATCTGGTACGGGTGTCGATCCTGGTTAACGGCGAGTCCGTCGACGCCCTCTCGATGATCGTGCACCGCAGCCAGTCGGAGCATCGCGGCCGCCAAATATGCCAGCGCCTGAAAGACCTGATCCCGCGGCAGATGTTCAAGGTGCCGATCCAGGCCGCGATCGGCGGCAAGGTTATCGCCCGCGAGACCATCGGCGCGATGCGCAAGGACGTAACGGCCAAGTGCTACGGCGGCGACATCACCCGCAAACGCAAATTGTTGGACAAGCAAAAAGCGGGCAAGAAACGGATGCGGCAATTCGGCAAGGTCGAGATTCCGCAATCCGCCTTCATCGACGCCCTCAAGATGGAAGAGGCGTAACAGACTCTCGGTTTGACTGAGGGGAGCGCATGGAGTTCCACGATATCGTCGGCACGCTCGGGGTGGCCTGCATCGTCGCGATGTATGCGCTGCTCCAGCTCGGCCGCATCGCAGCGGCACAGCCGCTCTTTTCTATTCTAAACGCGGTCGGCGCGCTCCTAATCCTAATTTCCCTGTCCTACGAGTTCAATTGGTCCGCCGCGCTTATCGAGACCATTTGGCTGGCGGTCAGCTTGTTCGGCCTGTGGAAGGCGCGCAAGGGTGGCCGCGCCCGGAGCTAAGACGCCAGCTCCTAGAGAGCGCTGCCTTGCCGGAGGCCTGCGCAGATTTCGCCGTAATCCGGCTCGGTATCCGGATTCAGAACGCCCTGCCGAATCAGGAAATCGATAATCACCAGATTGCAGTTGAATTTGAACTCGGCCGTCTCGCGCACGGTCTTGGCCACCTTTTCGATCGGCCACAGCATGAATTCGCCGACCTCGCCGTCCGCCGCTACCGGCTCGAAAGAAGCCGGCAGTTCCAAATCGTAGCAATACTGCCAGTCGGGTTTCGCACCGTCCTCGAACTGGTGGTCGTAGGCGATCAGGCCGACCGGTACGGCCCGGCGCGCCAGCGCCGCCGGAATGCCGGCTTCCTCGCCGCATTCCTTGATCAAATTCTCCATCAAACCAAGGCCGAACGGCTGCCCGCCGGCCACCATATTGTCGAGCATGCCGGGATAATTCATCTTGTCCGCAGCCCGGCGCGCAACCCACAAGTAAAGGCCATCAGGCTTGCGGACATAGCCGTTCATGTGAACGCCATAGGCCCGCGCGCCTAAGAACGGGCACGCCGCCCGGTCGATCCGCAACAGCGCCGGTTGGGCCCGGCGCGGGGTAATCGGATAAGGCTCGTCCCTCAGCTTCGGCAGCACTCCGGCAGCGGACAAAGCCGCCATGACCGGAGCGACCGCAGCCGTCCGGCGTTCAAAATTGTCCAGCGCGGGTTGCAGCCGCACCACAGCCGGCTCGATGGCAAAGACATCACCGAAGGCGGAGAGCCGCTCCGCATTATCGTGGCGAATCCAACCCACCCGCAGCCCGTCGACTTCGAACGGCCGAAAGCCGGACGGATCGAAGTTGTTGCAGGCCCGTATGCGATCAAGATAGCTCATGGCGATGGCGCACAAGTAACGGTCGGGGTCCCGCTGATCAAGGCGTTTGACCGCCGACTGCGACCGATCGGACGACGAAGATTTCCTGAATGCAGCGCCCGATATAGGCGGCGAGTTCGGCTTCCATCTCGTCGACCTCGATCATCAACATCAATTCACCGTCACAGCGATCGGATCGGACACGGTCCGGCGTGAGGCCGCGCTTGGCGAACAGCTCCAGGATCCGCAGCAATGCGCCGGGATCGTTCAAGGCGGATACGTTAAAACGAGCGCCTCCAGCCTCGGGCTCGAGGGCAACTACAGTATCATCGAATAGGTTTGCAACCGGTGCAAACGACATGGGGAAATCTCCTCGCAAGGGTCTTGAAATTAAACGAATCAAACCGGGCCCGGCCCTGTTCAGAGGACCGGGTCGCTAATTCGCAGACCAATTGCGTTTCGAGGAGCCGTTTGCATGGCAGCGACCCTACCATTCTGCCGCCCGTGCCGCAATCGGACCGGTTTCAGCCTTTATTAACCTTTTCCCATTTACGATAGGATGCTGCCGGTCGAAATCGCCGCTTGACCGGATTCCGGCGGAAGTTCAGATTAGCGGCTCAAGCGAGCCTCCAACATGAGGTCTATCAGTTAATGTCTAACCTGTGGATTTACTGGCGCCGGCCGAGTTCGGTGGTCCGCTACCGTCATGGTGGCGAATCGGCGATCTATCCGTTACTGCAGCAGCCTATCGTCGGCTCGCAGAAAGCCGCCGCGCAAGCGGCGGTCGCGGCGCATTCGCGCCTGGCCGAGACGCCGATTTCGCAGGAAGACAATGTCCTGGATTTCGCCTCGGCGCAGCGCCGTGCGGAACGCGGGCGACCAACCCGCAATCCCCGCGCAAAGGGTAAGCCGAAGCGGCGGGAGTAGAGACGATTTCCTGACCGGTTTTCGTTTAAGTCGGCTTTCCGGCCGCAAGCCATTCAGCATATTCCGCGCGAATCGCATCGTCCGGCGGGTAGAGTCCGATGGTCGAGCGCCCCTTCTCCACCTGCAGCTTGATGTAAGCCTCTATCCCCTCTTGCTGAAGGCCGTCACGGGCGACCTCGTCAGCCAGAGCCTGGGGTATGACGACCACGCCGTCGCCATCGCCGACGATGATATCGCCGGGTATCACCGCAACGCCGCCGCAGCCTATCGGCAGGTCCCTGTCGACCGGGGTATGCGCAGTCAGCGACGCCGGGGCCGCGGGGCCGGCAGCAAAAATCGGAACGCCAACGGCGGCCACCGCCGCTGCGTCCCGCACGCCGCCATCCGTCACCACGCCGGCGCCGCCCCGCTGTTTGATCCGCTCCGCGAGGATATCGCCAAGCGCCGCGCAATCCGAAACACCCCGAGCGTCGATCACCAGGACCGCCCCTTCGGGTATGGTGTCGATGGCGACCCGTTGAGCATTGTTCTTGTCGGCCAGGATCGCCGGTGTCGAGATGTCCTCACGCATTGGAATAAAGCGCAGCGTCACCGCTTCGCCGACCAACCGCTCGTCCATGGCCGCCAAGGGCGCCACCCCCCGCATGAAAGTATTGCGTATTCCCCGCTTCAGCAATTGCAAGGTTATCGTCGCCGTTGAAATCCGTTTCAACGTCTCGCGCGTATCATCCAACAAGGTCGTCCCTCCCGTATCCTGTCCGTCGGCAGAGTAGGTCGTTCGTGCGGCCGCGCAAGCGCTTCCATGGTTTTTTCTGTCCAAAATCAGTTCGAAGGATTATACCGCAAACATGCCCGGATATCTTGTACCGCTGCTCATACTCGCGATGCTCGCCACCCTTGGCGTATTGTTCTTCGGCATATTCACCATGGCGCGCGGCGGCGAGTTCAACCGGCGCAACAGTAATAAGCTGATGCGGGCGCGGATCGTTCTGCAGGGTTTAGCATTGTTGCTGTTCGCCATCATTATGGTGGTCGGGGGGCGCGGCTGATGGTCCAGTTGACCAAGATTTATACGCGCGGCGGCGATGGCGGGGAGACCTCGCTCGGCGACGGCAGCCGCGTCGCCAAACACGATCCGCGCATCGAAGCCTATGGCACGGTGGACGAGGCGAATGCCGTCATTGGACTTGCTCGGGCTGAAATCGTTCGGTCCGAAGGGGTCGACGCCACGCTGGACCCGGCATTGAGCCGCATCCAAAACGATCTCTTCGATCTCGGCGCCGACCTGTGCACACCGCAGGACGGTCGGCGTTCGGAGGGCGCGTTGCGAATCGTGGCCGCACAGGTGGATTGGCTGGAGCGCGAAATCGACCGTATCAACGATGCTCTCGATCCGCTGAGCAGCTTTATCCTGCCGGGTGGCTCTGCGGTATCGGCGCAATTGCATCTGGCCCGAACCGTCACGCGGCGCGCCGAACGGCTGGTCATCGCCCTCTCACGGGAACAGACCGTCAATCCGGACGCGGTCAAGTACCTCAACCGGCTGTCCGATTTGCTGTTCGTCATGTCCCGAGCGGCCAACAACGGCGGGGCGGACGACGTCCTCTGGGTGCCCGGCGCCGGGCGCTGACGGATCAACCCCGAGCAATGTTCGGCGAGATTTTCGATTGGCTGACGACCCCTTGCCCTGCGGAAGCCCGCAAACTCGGCTATCTGCGCGAGGCAATCGCCATCAAGGCGCGCCACCGCCGCCATCGGCAGGCATGGCAGCCTCATCTGGATCGAACCAAAGCGCTCATCGAACGATCGATGGCGGCTGCGGCGAAACGCCGCCGCGCCGTCGTACTCGGCTCCGGCCCATTGCTGGATGTGCCCGTCGCCTCCCTGGCGCGGACATTCGAAGCGGTCGACTTGATCGATTTGGTGCATCCCAAAGCGGCGCGCCATATCGCCGCAGCTCACGCGAACGTCACGCTTCGCACCGAGGACATTTCCGGCGTGTCCGTCTCTTTGGCGGCCATGCCAAAGGACTTGGCACAAGCGCCGCAGCTCGGGTCGCCGCCGATGCTGTCGGAAGACACCGACTTTGTCGTTTCGGTCAATCTTCTCTCGCAATTACCAGACATTCCGGCGCAATGGCTCGGCGCAAGAACGGCGCTGATCGAACCCGCGCGCAAGGCGTTTGCCCGGCGACTGGTTCGTTGCCATCTCGATTGGCTACTTAGGTTGGACGCGTTGGTATGTCTCGTAACCGATGTCGAGCGGCGCTACGTGGAGCGGGACGGGACGGAGCTGCCCGCATGGGACTCTTTGCAAGGCGTAACCCTCCCGCCGGCAACCGACATCTGGACCTGGGATGTAGCGCCGGCCGGCGAAACGCACCCGGATTTGGCGGTGCGAATGACCGTCCATGGCTTCGCCGATTTCGCCGCTGCGGCGCAACGGGGCTCGGCGGCCCGGGGGATCGGGAATTGACGTCTCCGTGTAGGAACATGCGCCGTACCCGCGCGCTGGCTCAAAGAGGGCGCTGAGCCTTGCTTGACAGTGCATAACCACACCCCTAAGAAATGCGTCCCATTCGAATCCAAAGGAAGCTCTGACGATGAAGGTGCTCGTCCCCGTCAAGCGCGTGATCGACTACAACGTGAAGATTCGCGTGAAATCCGATCAAACCGGCGTAGAGACTGCTAACGTTAAAATGTCGATGAACCCGTTCGACGAAATTGCCGTCGAAGAGGCTATCCGCCTCCATGAAGCCGGCAACGCGTCGGAAGTGGTCGCGGTCTCGATCGGCCCGCAGCAGTGCCAGGAAACGATCCGCACCGCGCTCGCCATGGGTGCCGACCGGGGCATCCTGGTCCAGACCGACGACGAAGTGCAGCCCCTCGCGGTCGCCAAGCTTCTAAAGGCGATCGTCGACAAGGAAGCGCCGGAGCTGGTGATCCTCGGCAAACAGGCCATCGACGACGACAGCAACCAGACCGGTCAGATGCTGGCCGCTCTTTTGGGCTGGAGCCAGGCGACCTTCGCCTCAAAGATCGAGCTGAACGGCGGCGAAGCCAACGTGACGCGGGAGATCGACGGCGGCCTCGAGACGCTGAAAGTGAAGATGCCCTGCATCGTGACCACGGATTTGCGCCTCAACGAGCCGCGTTACGCGTCGCTCCCGAACATCATGAAGGCGAAGAAGAAGCCGATCGACCAAATGACCCCGGCCGATCTTGGTGTCGACATCGCGCCGCGCTTGACCACGCTGAAAGTCGTGGAACCCCCGAAACGCGAGGCCGGCGTGCGCGTCGAGGACATCGCGCAATTGGTCGATAAACTGAAGAACGAAGCGAAGGTGATTTGAAGATGAGCATTCTGGTCGTCGCCGAACACGATAATTCGGCCCTCAAGGCAGCTACCCTCAACACCATCGCAGCGGCCGCCGAGATCGGCGGAGACATCCATGTTCTGGTCGCCGGCGAGAATTGCGGCGCGGTCGGCGAAGAAGCCGCCAAGATCGCTGGTGTCGCCAAGGTCCTGGTTGCGGATTCCGCCGAGTATGCGCACGACATCGCCGAGAATGTCGCCCCCCTGATCGTCTCCCTTGCGGACGGCTACGAGCATCTGCTCGCGAGCGCGACCGCGGCAGGCAAGAACCTGATGCCTCGCGTCGCGGCGATGCTGGACGTGCAGCAGATTTCCGATATCAGCGCGGTTGTCTCGGCGGACACGTTCGAGCGCCCGACCTACGCCGGCAACGCCATCGCGACGGTTCAGTCGAGCGATTCCAAGAAAGTCATCACCGTGCGCAGCACCGGTTTCGATCCGGTGGCGGCGGAAGGCGGCTCCGCCAGCGTCGAGAGCATCGGCGCCGGAGGCGACAGCGGTCTGACCAGTTATGTCGGCTCGGAGATCAGCAAGTCCGAACGTCCGGAGCTGACATCCGCCCGGGTCATCATTTCCGGCGGACGCGGCATGCAGTCGGGCGATAATTTCCCCATGCTGGAAAAAGTCGCTGATTTGCTGGGTGCCGCCGTCGGCGCGTCCCGCGCGGCGGTCGACGCGGGCTTCGTGCCGAACGACTATCAGGTCGGCCAAACCGGCAAGATCGTGGCTCCGGAGCTCTATATCGCGGTCGGCATCTCCGGCGCCATCCAGCATTTGGCCGGAATGAAGGACAGCAAGGTGATCGTCGCCATCAACAAGGATGAAGAAGCACCGATCTTCCAGGTCGCGGATTACGGATTGGTCGCCGATCTCTTCCAGGCCGTGCCGGAGCTCGAAGAAGCCCTGAAAGCGTGACGCCAGCCGCTTCCGAAGCTCGGAAAGAGAGACGGCAATGATCGAGAAAATCGGGGTTATCGGCGCCGGCCAGATGGGCAACGGAATCGCACACGTGGCGGCGGTTTCCGGCCACGACGTTGTGTTGCTCGATACCGATCAGGCTCAATTGGATGCCGCGGTCGAGACCATCACACAGAACCTTGCGCGTCAGGTTCGGCGCAAACTGCTGTCGGACGCCGACAGGATTTCGGCACTCGAGCGCATCGTCACAACGCTCGACTACGCGGCGTTCGGCGACTGCGATATCGTGATCGAGACCGCAACGGAAGAGGAATCGGTCAAACGCGAGATTTTCAAGACGCTGATCCCGCACTTGAAAGAGACCGCTCTGATCGCAAGCAACACCTCCTCCATTTCGATCACGCGGCTCGCGACGACGACGGACCGGCCCGAACGTTTCATCGGCATGCATTTTATGAACCCGGTGCCGATGATGGATCTGGTCGAATTGATCCGTGGGCTGGCCACCAGCGAGGAAACCTTCGAGGCGGTCCGATCGCTCGCTCAGAAAATGGGCAAGACCGTCTCCATGGCCGAAGACTTCCCGGCGTTTATCGTCAACCGCATCCTGATGCCGATGATCAATGAGGCCGTCTACACGCTTTACGAGGGTGTCGGTAACGTGGCGGCCATCGACCGGGCGATGAAACTGGGCGCCAATCATCCGATGGGGCCGCTCGAGTTGGCCGATTTCATCGGTCTCGATACCTGCCTTTCGATCATGCAGGTGCTCTATGAAGGCCTCGCCGACAGCAAGTACCGTCCCTGTCCGCTCTTGGTGAAATACGTCGAAGCGGGCTGGCTCGGCCGAAAATCCGGACGCGGGTTCTACGACTATTCTGGCGACGAGCCCGTGCCGACCCGCTAGGCAAGATTACAAACCGCGCACTCAACTGCCGTGTTTGTGGTCTTTCATTTTCTTCATATCGTGATCCCGCATAGGGCCACCCTGCATGGACCCGCCATGCCCCATGGCGCCCGCCTTGCCGACTTGAACGTTCACCGTCACCTTGCCGGCCTTTTCGAAAACCAGGGTCACGGGAAAACTCTGACCTTCCGCCAGCTTCGCGTGCAATCCCATCAACATGACGTGGTTGCCGCCCGGCGCGAGCAGCGCGGGCTCGCCCGGATGCACTTCGACAGCCTGGATGCGCCGCATGCGCATCACGCCGTCCGTCATGGTATGCGTATGCAGCTCGACCTTCTTGGCGATGGGCGATTCGGCGGTGATCAACCGGTCCATATCCTGTCCGTGATTGAAAATCGTCATATAGGCAACGCCGTTGCGCGCGGGCGTGGCTCGCGACCACGCGTCCTTAATCATGAGATCACCGTGCGTCGTCCCGTCGCTGGCGCCAACAGCACCCGCCAACAGCACGCAAAGTCCCGCGGCAAGTGAGAGAGTTCGAAACACATCTAATCTCCCGTAAGGTTTGAGCCGTCTTCGACCGTGGATTCAATCCGTTATTCTAACGGTTTTTCGGTCGCGCGCGCTGCGTCAAATGACCGCTCGAAGAATAGAGATTCAGTCCGCCATTATTTCGTATAATAGTCAATCAACGCTTCGACTTCCGGCGCGTCCCATTCGGCGATCCCTTCCAGCTTGCCGACGACCCGGCCCTCGCGGTCGATCAGAAAACTCGTCGGCAGGCCGCGGACCTTCAAGGCCCGCATCAGACCCATTTTCTGGTCGACGTATAATGCCAGATTCGCCGTGCCGAGCTTTTCCAAGAAAGGCTTCGCGACCTTTGCGCCGCCGCGATCCTCGTTCACCGCCACAACCAGAAAGTCGCCGCCGCCTCGTTTCGCCTGTAGCCTGTCGAGACTCGGCATCTCGCGAACGCAGGGCGCACACCATGTGGCCCAGAAATTCACCAAGATCACGCGGCCTTCGAAGTCCGCAAGCGTCACCGGCGCACCGGCCCCGTCCACCAAGGCGACCTCGGGCGCTGGCAGCGGGTCGTCGATAACGGTAAATTGCTCCATCCAGCCGCTGCGCGGCGGGCCCTTGTCGGCTTGGCTCGTTTGTAGGACAAGAACGGGCACAAGCACGACGACCGCGAGAAGCGCTAGAAACAGGTAACGACGTTTGAACAACATTAACTCTCCCGGCAAGCCGTTATGAGCAGTAACACCATGTGGGGCGGCCGCTACGCCGCCGGACCGGCGGAAATCATGGAACGCATCAATGCCTCCATTGACTTCGACCGGCGTCTCTACGCCCAGGATATCGCCGGCTCGAAGGCGCATTGCCGCATGCTCGTCGACCGCGCCATCATCTCGGCCGACGATGGCAACGCCATCCTGACCGGCCTCGACGCGATCCTCAAGGACATCGAGGCGGGAAACTTCGCATTCAAGACGGCGCTCGAAGACATTCACATGAATATCGAGGCCGCTCTCGCCGAGCGCATCGGCGAGCCGGCCGGCCGGCTGCACACCGCGCGGAGCCGTAACGATCAGATCGCGACGGATTTCCGGCTATGGGTCCGCGACACCATCGATATGGTGGACGAACAACTGCGCGATCTGCAACGCGCCTTGATCGAAAAGGCCGAACAGCATGCCGATACGGTCATGCCTGGCTTTACCCATTTGCAATCGGCTCAGCCGGTCACTTTCGGCCATCACTTGCTGGCGTACGTTGAAATGGCCGGACGCGACCGGGGACGTTTTGCCGACGCACGCCGCCGGGTCAACGAATCGCCGCTTGGCGCCGCCGCACTGGCGGGCACCGCCTTTCCCATCGACAGGCACGCGACGGCGGAGGCGCTCGGATTCGACCGGCCCATGGCCAACTCCCTCGATGCCGTCTCGGCCCGCGATTTCACGATGGAATTTCTCGCCGCGGCATCGATCGCCGCGATCCATATTTCCCGCCTGGCCGAGGAAATTGTGCTCTGGGCGGCGCCGCAGTTCGGTTTTGTCCGTTTGTCGGATGCCTTTTCGACCGGATCCTCCATTATGCCGCAGAAGCGCAATCCCGATGCCGCCGAGCTTGCACGCGCAAAAACCGGACGCATTCTTGGGGCGTTCACGGCGCTCTCGGTCGTGATGAAGGGCCTGCCGCTCGCCTACGGCAAGGACATGCAGGAAGACAAGGAACCGACCTTCGACGCAGCCGACAGCCTGTCGCTGGCGATCGCCGCCATGGCAGGCATGATCGACGATCTGGAAGCGCGGCCGGAGGCCATGCGGGCGGCCCTGACGGATGGCTTTCCCACCGCAACGGACATTGCCGATTGGCTCGTGCGGGAATTGGGTCTGCCCTTTCGCGCCGCGCATCATGCAACGGGCCGCATTGTCTCGCTGGCGGAAGAGAAGGGCTGCCAGCTCGAGGAGTTGCCGCTCGAGATCATGCAAACGGTGGAGCCGGGCATCACGAAAGGTATATATTCCGTGCTGTCCGTCGACGCTTCGGCGCGCAGCCGCACGAGCTACGGCGGCACGGCGCCGGAAGCGGTTCGGGCGGCAGCCAAGGATGCAAGGGAGCGTTTCCTGTGAACAAGGCGATTTTATGTGCGGTTATTGCGGTCTTGCTGGCCGGCCCCTTGGCGGCGTGCGGCAAGAAAGGCGACCCGAAAGCCCCCGGACAGTCGCCCTATCCCCGGACCTATCCCAAAGCACAATGAGCCCATTTCAGTATCAGAACGGCCTTCTGCACGCGGAAGGCGTGTCGCTTGCCGCCATCGCGGAGAAGGTCGGCACGCCCTTTTACTGCTACTCTGAGGGCGCGATCACCGATCAGTACAACGCCTATGTCGCGGCATTCGCCAAACAGGACGTGTTGATCTGTTACGCCATGAAGGCGAACGACAATCTGGCCGTGATGCGCACCTTCGCCGAGCTCGGCGCCGGCGCCGACGTGGTTTCGGGCGGCGAGTTGCACCGTGCCTTGGCAGCCGGTATTCCGGCTGAGAAAATTATCTTCTCGGGCGTCGGCAAGACCCGCGCCGAGCTCACGCAGGCGCTCGATGCCGGCATCCTGCAGATCAACGTCGAATCTTTTCCCGAGATGGCGGCCCTGAGCGAGATCGCGGCGGCGCGCGGCACGACGATCGAGATCGCGATCCGGATTAATCCGAACGTCGACGCAAAGACCCACGATAAAATCGCAACCGGGCGCAAACAGGACAAGTTCGGAATCGACATTGACGCCGCGGTCGAAGCCTACCGGCGAGCCGCCGCCCTGCCTGGCCTCGATCCGGCCTCGGTCGCCGTCCACATCGGCTCGCAGCTCACTACTCTCGAGCCGTTTCGTCAGGCCTTTGGCCGTGTTTCGGATTTGGTCGAGGAATTGCGGGCAGACGGTCACGATATCCGCCGCGTGGATTTGGGCGGCGGCCTCGGCATCGATTACGACGGCACGCCACCTCCTTCTCCCGCCGACTATGCGGCGGTCGTCAAGGAGACAGTCGGCCGGCTCGGCTGCCGCGTTCTGCTGGAGCCGGGGCGCAACATGGTCGGCAATGCGGGGGTTCTCGTATCGCGGGTCATTTACACGAAGGAGGGCGACACGCGCGATTTTGTGATCGTCGACGCCGCCATGAACGATCTAATCCGGCCAGCTCTATACGACGCGTGGCACGGCATTCGTCCGGTAGCGGAGCCGGCCGACGGCGCCAACCTGCAGCGCGTAGACGTCGTCGGCCCGATCTGCGAGACCGGGGATACCTTTACCAGAGAGCGGGAATTGCCCCCCATGGCGTCGGGCGACTTGATCGTCTTCGATAGCGCGGGCGCCTATGGCGCCGTCATGGCCTCGACCTATAATGCGCGCCCGCACGTCCCCGAAATTATGGTGCGCGGCGATCAATTTTCGATTGTTCGCGCGCGTCAAAGCATCGAAGATATGATGCGCGCCGAGTCCTTCGCCGATTGGCAAACCCCGGCAAGATGATCATGGCGTGCCGCAGGTGCGCTTATGAACTCTTTTCGCGTGAGAATACGCCTCATCCTCTCCGCCATTTTTATTGCCTGGGAACGGGTGTGGCGCGCCTTCTGGCCTGCAGCGGGTATCGCCGGAACCTTCATTGCACTGGCGCTTTTCGATATTCCATCCCGCCTGCCGGTTTGGCTGCACGTATGTGCGCTGCTCGGCGCCGGACTGGTATTCAGCCTCCTCTTATGGCGCGGAGGTAGGTCGCTCCGCCCACCCACTCAGTTGGCCGCGCTGCGACGCTTGCAGCGCATCAACGGGCTGCCGCACCGACCGTTGGAGACGCTCTCGGACACTCTGGCGGAAGGTCTTCAGGACGACGAAAGCCAAGCGCTCTGGCGTCTGCATCGCCGGCGGCTGCACGCCCAGATCGAGCGGCTGCGGGTCGGCCTGCCACATCCGGGGCTCATTCGCCTCGACCGCCGCGCCCTGCGCATCGCCCTTGGCGTCTTGCTCATTGCGGGGGTGACCGCTGCGGGCCAAGATACATCGGATCGGATGGCGCGGGCATTCGTGCCGCAACTCGCAATGTTCGAGCCCGCAAGTCCGCCGATCATCGATGCGTGGCTGACTCCGCCGGCCTACACAGGCGTGCCGCCGGTCTTTCTGACAGGGCCGGACGCGAAATCCCGGAAATTCGTCGAAGTGCCGGAATCGAGCCAACTTTCCGTCCGGATCTCCGGCGCCGCGACCGAGCCGCAAATTCAGCGGGTTCGAGGAGATATTCCCGCAGGACGCCTCGACGAGAAAACCCATGGCGTGGACCTCGAACTTCGCGAAAGCGATACGGTTGCCGTCTCCATTGACGAGGTAAAGGCGGCGGAGTGGACGATTCGGACCACGCCTGATGCTTTGCCACGCGCGGCTTTCCTTTCGACACCGGGGGAAGGTCGTGGGAATGTCCTGCGAATCGAATATCGCGCGAGTGACGATTACGGCCTTGCGAACGTCCGCGCCGTCGTCACTCGGGCGACGAAAACGAACGCCGCGGCAGGCCCTGCCGAGATCGAAACGCTCGATCTGCCGCTTCCGAAGGTCGGCGCCAAGAAAGCCGCCTCGATCAGTTATCACGATCTCACGCCGCATCCGTGGGCGGGTCTTCCCGTAATGCTTCATTTGGAAGCGACAGACGCCGCGGGGCAGGTCGGACGCAGCGGACCCGTCCGGGTAATTCTGCCGGAACGCGAATTCTCTCATCCGGTGGCGCGCGAGATCGTCGTCGAACGGCGGACGCTCATAGCCGATCCCGAAAGCGCCGATATTGTCTCAGAAACGCTGCAGGACATCGCCTGGCAACAGGACAGATACGACGGCGACGTTACGGTTTTCATGGCATTGACCTTAGCCGCGCGGCGATTGCTCACTGCTGAACCCGCGACACTGGAATCCCTGCAACAACTGTTGTGGGATACCGCCCTGCGAGTCGAGGACGGCAAACTATCGATCGCAAGGCGGAACGTGCGCGACGCCGAGGAAGCCTTGCGCAAGGCCTTGGACGAGAACGTTACGGATAGCGAACTCGCTCGCCTTATGGATCAACTTGAATCCGCGCTCGACAGTTATTTCCAAGAACTCAGCAAGATGATGCAGCAAGCGGATCCAAAAGCCGCCGAAGCGATGCCGCGCAACGACAAGGCCATCGCGCTCACGCAGCAGGATTTTAAGAATTTGATGGACGAAATCCGCAAGCTTGCGGAAAGCGGCTCGCGCGCCGATGCCAAACAGTTGCTGTCGCAGCTTAAGAATCTTTTGGAGAACATGCGGACAGGTCAAACGGCCCGCATGTCGCCGCAGGGTCAGAAATCGATGCAATTGCTGAACAAGCTGCAGGACCTGATCAAGGATCAGCAAGGTTTGCTCGACAAGACCTTCCGTGAAGCGCAGCGCAGCGGCCAGCTGCGGCCCCGGACTCCATCACAAAAGTTTCCCCGCCGAGGCGACCCCAAAGAGGGCGATATGGCCCCAGGGGGCCCACCGGGCGACGCGGCCGCAAATGCTCAGAGGCAGGAGGCTCTGCGGCGGCGTCTCGGGGATATCATGCGCCAGCTTGGAGAATTGACCCAATCCATTCCCCGCCCGATGGGTCGGGCCGAAAGGTCGATGCGGCGATCGTCTGAATTCCTCGGCAGCGGCCGCCCGGGAGAAGCGGTCACCCCGCAAACGCAAGCCCTGGATCAACTTCAGGAAAGCGCTCGCATGGCGACTCAACAACTCATGAAGCAAATGGGCCAAGGCGTGGGACGGCGGCCGGGCGAACTCGGCGAACGACAGGACCCCTTTGGCAGAACACCCGATGGAGCCGGGGGCATGAACACCAGCGACATCGGAATCAAAGAGCCCGATGCCCTGCAACGTGCCCGCGAGATCAGAAACGAACTTCGCCGCCGGGCCGGCCAGCGTACCCGCCCCGAGACGGAGCGGGAGTATATCGACCGATTGTTGAGACAATTCTAGGCAGCGCCTTCACAGCGCCTAATTCGACTGCGGCTTTTCCATCATCTTTTCGCCGCCCATCTTCCCGTTCATCGCCTCTTCCTCTGCCAGGGTAAAAGTGATTCGCAGGCCTGTCGCGCCGCGCGGCGGGTTTTCGGTAGCTGTTTCGTAGTCGACTTTCTCGCCGGGGAGAATGCGGGGTTCCTTCGCCTCAAAGGTCCAACTCGAAATGTCTCCGCCTTTCGAATCGATGAGCACCGCCTTGAGCAAAGGCACTTCGATAATCTTGCCGGTCTCGTTCATGATCTGACCGGTCACGCCCAGAATGCGCTTTTTATCTTTCACATCCACGAAGGTTTTGGGTTCGAAGATTTTCAGGCCGTATCCAAGCGTATTGGCGGGAAATCCAACCATCATAAAGACTTTGTTGGCAGCCGGGAAGAAATGGACAACCGAATCGCGCCAAACAAACGCGCTGCTGGTGCTGCCGATCAGAATAAGGGCCAGCAAGACCCAGTACTTCATTGTGCCGCCGCTGCGACCACTCCTGGCCTGCGCCGACCGATCCCGCGGTACGAAACTGGATTCTGGCGGGATGGGCGGTGGATCCGCGCGCATCGCATCGGAAACCCCCGACCCCTCTTCGTAATCGTCGTCGTCGTAATCGTCTTCGTCGTCGTAATCGTCATCTGCCGCAGCAGTCGCTTGCGGAATAGGCGGCGGCGGCGGCGGCGGCGCTTCCGTAGAGTCGGCTACGGGTGGCGGTGGAGGAGGCGGCGGCGGTGCTTCCGTGGGGTCGGCTGGCGCAGATGGGGCGCGGGCAGCCGCCGCAGCCGCAGGCGCTGCGGCGGCCCCTTCGGGCATGGCATGCCAACGATGGTCGCATTTACCGCATTTAACTTTGCGGCCTTTGGTTCCGAGCGCGTCGTCCTTGATTTTAAATCGGGCGCCGCAATTGGGACAGGTAAGGTTCATTGCCGCTTCCGTCCACATCCTTAATTATTCTGTGGGGTCAAAACTAAGAGCAGACCGTCCTACTTGCAAGAACGGTGGTGCTAAACCAGAATCGGGTAGCGCGCAATCGGGCGGCGCGCGCTCCATCAGATCAGGCCCCACCGTGGACGAGGAGACCGCAACCAGCGTGGTTCAGTTCGAGAATGTCGGTGTCCGTTACGGAACCGGGCCGGAAGTGTTGAGCGATATTACTTTCGAGTTGCCCGACAGTTCCTTCCATTTCGTCACCGGACCGAGTGGCGCGGGGAAGTCGTCGCTGCTGAAGCTCATGTATTTGGCGCTGCGACCAAGCCGCGGTTTAATCAGCCTGTTCGGCCGCAACGCTGCGGGCATCGAGCGGGACGAGCTCCCGATGATAAGACGTCAGATCGGCGTTGTTTTTCAAAACTTTAGACTTATCGATCACCTCTCCACCTTCGACAATGTGGCCTTGCCTCTCCGGGTTGCCGGCGCCGCGGAGAGCATGATTCAGAAGCACGTCGGGGAGCTTTTAAGGTGGGTCGGCCTCGCCGATCATCTGGAAGCCAAGCCTCCGACGCTCTCTGGCGGACAACAGCAACGGGTTGCCATTGCCCGGGCCGTTATCGGCCGCCCGCGACTTCTCCTGGCCGATGAGCCGACAGGTAATGTCGATGATCAAATCGCCGTTCGCCTGCTCTATCTTTTCGAAGAATTGAACCGAATGGGAACGACAGTGGTGATCGCGACCCATAACGAATTCCTCGTCAAGCGGTTCGGCCACGCGCAACTTCACCTCGAAGACGGTCGACTCCACGCCCGCCCTCCGGCGAAGAAGACGCAATCGTGACACATGGCTGAACGCAACGACCTGCCGCTTTCGGAAGATGCCTCGACTCGGCTCATGCCGTGGATCGTCGGCGTGATGGCCTATCTGGCCGCCATCGCCCTGGCGGCGGCGCTGATGTTGTCCAATGTCGCGGCCGAATGGAGCCGAGGTCTCGAAGGCACGCTGACGGTGCAGGTGCCTATCCCGGATGCGGATACCGCAGAGCAAACCGACGCACGCATCGTCGCGGCCGTGCGCATTCTCCTGAAGACCCCCGGGATCGTCAGCGCTCGGCCGATTCCCCTGGCGGAAGTTGCGGCCATGCTAGAGCCCTGGCTTGGTGCCGGCGCGAAAATGAGCGATCTGCCGCTGCCCCGGGTAATCGATGTGCGGATGGAGGAGGGTGCCCGTCTCGATCTGACGGCGCTTTCGCGTAAGCTAAACGAGACGGTGCCCGGAGCTTCGATCGAGGATCACGAGCAATGGCGCAGCACGCTGATCGTCCTGTTCCGATCGATGGAGGTCGTCGCGTTTATTGTGATCGTTCTGATCGGTACGGTCGCTTTTTCGGCCATCGTTTTCACCATTCGCAGCGTCCTGGCCGTCCACCAGGAGATTGTCGAAGTTTTGCACCTCATCGGCGCGCAGAATGCCTATATTGCCGAGCAATTTCAAAAGCATGCCTTCCGCGTTGCTTTGAAAGGCAGCCTCGGCGGCACCGGGTTCGCGTTTCTGACGATACTGGGGATTCTCTTTCTGACCCGGGATCTCGAGGCAAGTCTGCTGCCGACGAGCGCATTGGCTTACTGGCACTGGCTTGTGCTGGCTCTCTTGCCTATCGCTGAATCCTATGGCGCCATGATAACCGCCCGCATCACGATCTTACGGGCACTCCGCCGCATGTTCTGATGGCTAAGGTTTCAAAGCGAAGGCAGATGCGACCGTATACCCGAAGTTACCGACCGTTTCTCTTCGGAGTGATCATCGCGATTTTCTTGTTTTGGGCCGCCGGTCTTTTTGCGTTTCTGGACGCGGTCCCCAAGAGTCCGGACCGGCCAGATGTGCATACCGACGCCATCGTGGTCCTGACAGGGGGGAGCCTCAGACTACAAACCGGTCTCGCACTGCTGCAGGGCGGCCATGCCAGAAAGTTGTTTGTCTCAGGCGTCCACAGGGGCGTTGATGTGGAGCAACTGCTGCGCCTGGCGCGGCAATCGCCGAGCGAGTCGGATTGTTGCATTGCGCTTGGCCATGAAGCCGACGATACCTTCGGCAACGCAAACGAAACCGCTCTTTGGATGCAGTCGGAAGGTTTTAGGAGTCTCCGCCTCGTCACCGCGGCATACCACATGCCGCGAAGCGTCATCGAATTCCGCAATGCCATGCCGACCATCGAGCTGTACCCGCATCCGGTTTTCCCTCAGCGCGTAAAACTCGGAGAATGGTGGCGCTGGCCGGGTACGGCCGGCTTGATTTTCGGGGAGTACTCCAAGTATTTGATTGCCAGAACTCGGCATGTCCTCATGCGGTTCACCGGATAGGAGTTTCAGTTGGCGACCCTTCGCTCCACGATATTTGCCGTTATTTTCTATTCTTGGTCGGCCCTCCTGAGTCCGTTGTACCTTCCGCTCATGCTCGGCACGCGACGGTTCTTCTGGCGCTGCTGCCTGTCCTGGTGCCGTAGCTGTATGGGTCTCATTCGGCTCTTGCTTGGCATCAGTTACGAAGTCCGAGGCCGCGAACACATCGAAGGTGGGCCCTTTATCATCGCTTCAAAGCATCAGTCCGCCTGGGACACGCTGGTCTACAACGCCATTCTGCTCGACTGTGCCTATGTCGTGAAACGGGAACTCTTGTGGTTTCCCTTTTTCGGTTGGTTCTTGTGGCGAGTCGGCATGATCGGTATCGACCGGACGGGCGGCGCATCGGCCTTAAAGCGCTTGGTCGCCGACTGCAAACAGCGGCTCGCCGCCGGCCGGTCGGTCATTATTTTCCCCCAAGGCACACGAACGACCCCGGGGGCTTCGGCCCCTTATCTGCCTGGCATAGCGGCGCTCTATACCCAATGCAATGTAGCCGTTGTCCCGGCAGCGCTGAACTCGGGACTCTTCTGGCCGCGGCGAACCTTCGTCAAATATCGGGGCCGCATCGTGGTTGAATTCCAGCCACCGATCGAACCCGGCCTCCCCCGCCGCGAATTCGCCGCCCAGCTCGAGGAAAGTATCGAGACCGCCACGAGGAAGATCGAAGAAGAAGCGCATTCGAAGTATCGCCTTCCCACGCCGCAAGCCGAGAAACCTGCGGCCGATTGACCGCACCGGCGCTCCATTCTAGGCTCCCGAGTCGGCGGCTTCGGCGACCGCGCCAAATGCCGTGGAACAAGGGCGATACCAGATGACGGAGATGAGCGACCTCTCTCGGCAGATCTGGGAGATGAAATACCGCTATACCGACCCGGTAACCCTGTCTGCCGAAGAGAACGTCGAAGCGACCTGGCGGCGTTTGGCAAACGCGCTGGCCGCACCGGAGACAGATACCGCCCTGTGGCGTGAGCGCTTCTACGGCGCCCTGTCCGATTTCCGCTTCCTGCCGGCAGGACGCATTCTCGCGGGCGCAGGAACCGGCCGCGACGTGACGCTCTTTAATTGCTTCGTCATGGGCGCCATTCCGGACGACATGGCCGGCATATTCGAGGGCCTCAAGGAAGCCGCCCTCACGATGCAGCAAGGCGGCGGAATAGGATACGATTTCTCGACTTTGCGGCCGGCAGGCGCGCCGGTGCACGGCGTCGGCGCGGATGCGTCGGGACCGCTGAGTTTCATGGACGTTTGGGACGCCATGTGCCGGACGATCATGAGCGCGGGGTCGCGACGGGGTGCGATGATGGGCACTTTGCGCTGCGACCATCCGGATATCGAGGCATTTGTCGATGCCAAACGCGATCCGGCCAAACTTAGAATGTTTAACCTCTCGGTTCTGGTCACGGATGCCTTCATGAGTGCGGTCCGCGAGGATGGGAGCTGGCCGCTGATCTTCGCCGGCACCACCTACAGGACGGTAGGTGCGCGCGACCTATGGCATCGCATCATGCGCTCGACCTACGAGACTGCGGAGCCGGGCGTCATATTCATCGACCGGGTCAATGCCGCCAATAATTTGTCGTATTGCGAGAGCATTGCTGCGACGAATCCTTGCGGCGAGCAACCGCTTCCACCATACGGCGCTTGCCTGCTCGGCTCGATCAACCTGTCGCGGTTGGTGATCGATCCCTTCAGCGACGAAGCGCGGCTCGATTCCGATGCCTTAGAGACGCTCGTCCCGGTGGCGGTCCGCATGCTGGACAACGCCATCGACGTTTCCCGTTTTCCGCTTGAGGCGCAGCGCCAGGAGGCTGAAGCGAAGCGACGAATCGGATTGGGCGTCACCGGTCTCGCGGACGCACTGGCCATGTGCGGCGTCCGCTACGGCAGCAAGGCCGCGGTCGCGCTGACCCGGGATTGGCTGCGCCGATTACGCGATACTGCCTATTCGGCGTCGACCGAGCTCGCGCGCGAGAAAGGCGCTTTCCCGCTGTTTGACCGGGACGCCTATCTGGCGGGCGAAACCGTCAAGCGCCTCGACGCGGATATCAAGGCCGCGATTGCCGCCCAGGGGATTCGCAATGCCTTGCTCACATCGATCGCGCCGACCGGCACGATTTCCCTGCTCGCGGACAATGTCTCCTCGGGGATCGAGCCGATATTTGCTCATGAGTACCAGCGCAAGATACTGACGAACGAGGGTCGGCAGAGGGAAGAGGCCGTCACCGATTTTGCCTACCGCACATATCGAAGTTTGGTTGGCGGCGCGGTGCCGCCGCCGGATATTTTTGTCGATATCGCGGCGCTGGCCCCCGGCGATCACTTGGCCATTCACGCAGCCGCGCAGCAGTTCGTCGACAGTTCGATTTCGAAAACGGTGAATGTACCGGAAGATATCTCATTTGACGCTTTCGAAGACATCTACACTCAAGCTTATGACCTCGGCTGCAAGGGCTGCACCACCTATCGCCCGAACTCGATCACCGGAAGCGTCCTGTCGGCAGAAACGACGGGCATCGAAATGGGGGATGATATCGACCGCGTCAGCGATGCCGGCCCTGTGGTCTATATGACGCAACCGCTCGAGCGCCCCGAGTCGCTCGAAGGGCGGACTTACAAGATCACCTGGCCCGATAGCGATCATGCCATCTACATCACCGTCAACGACGTCCTGCAGGACGGCAGACGCCGTCCTTTCGAAGTCTTCATCAATTCCAAGAACATGGAGCATTACGCCTGGACCGTGGCGCTGACGAGGATGATTAGCGCGGTCTTCCGCCGGGGCGGCGACGTCTCCTTCGTGGTGGAGGAATTAAAGGCGGTATTCGACCCGCGGGGCGGCCACTGGATGGGCGGGAAGTATGTACCCTCCCTGCTGGCGGCGATTGGCGAACAGATCGAGCGGCACATCATCGAGATCGGATTTCTCTCGCAGAGCGGAGTACGGTCCGACGTGACCCGCGCAGCGCCTAAGGCCGCCATCGTGCAAGCGCCCCCTCGGCAATGTCCGAAATGCGGCGGCGCCGACCTACGCCATCAGGAGGGGTGTGAGGTTTGCGGTGCCTGTGGTTACTCCAAATGCGCTTAGGAGGGTTCCGGCCCCGCGGGCGGCGCCATGTGGACGACATGCTGGGGAAACGGGATTTCGATCCCCTCTTCCCGGAACGCCGCATCGATCGAGAACCGTAGCGCGCTTGCGATGCGCAACCTTCGGACGACATTTTCGGTATAGCAGCGGAGCTCGAAATCGAGGCTGCTGTTGCCGAAATTCATGAAAATCACAAACGGTTCCGGTAGAGCCATGACTTCTTCGTGCGCATTGGCAATGCGCAACAGTATCTCTTCGACTTTTTTGATATCGCTGCCGTAGGCGACACCCACTGCGATCTCTATGCGGCCGTTGCGGTCCTTATGGGTCCAATTGGTCAACGCGTTCGACAGAAACTCGGCGTTCGGCACGATGACGGATGCCCTCTGGAAAGTTTGTATCTCTGTCGCTCGCACACTAATTCGCCGCACCATCCCTTCGTTTCCGCCCACCACGACCCAGTCGCCGACCTTTATCGGCCGCTCGATGAGCAGGATCAGTCCGGAGACAAAATTATTGACGATGTTTTGCAGACCAAAACCGATACCGACGGAGAGCGCACCGGCGATGATCGCCAAATTCGAGAGATCGATGCCCAAAGCCGTGATCCCGAGCGTCGCGGCCAGAACCATACCGACATAGCCGAAACCGGCGGCCACAGAATGCTGGATACCGGGCTCCAATTGCGTCTGCGGCAGAACCCGGTCCGACAGGACACGTTGTATAACGCGGGTCACCAACAGCAGGCCGACGAAAATTGTCAGCGCAATGACAATGTCCAGCAGCGATATCCGGATGCTGCCTAGCGAGAATCCGGTAACCCCGGCATGCACCCAGCGCCAGAGCTCGTCTTTCGAAATCCCCCAGACAAGAGCGACCAGAATCATGCCGATGCCGATAAAACCGGCGTCGACGAAAACGCGGAGCCAGAACTTTGCAACGCTGCGGGACGCGTGACTGACCGCCAGCCGATCGCGCAGCAGCGGCGAGCGCATCCCGACACCGACCAATTCCCGCAGCAAACCGCGAATCAGATAAAGAGTCGCGGAGATGATCAGGCTGGTGCCGAGACTCTCGTTCAAATAGTCGCCAAGACGTCCATATCCGGCAAATGAAGCGCCGATACTGACGACTACCAGTGCGACAATCACGAGCCGTACGACCTGCCACATGCGATCGGCGTAGGGCGTCCCTGTGTCTTCCTCGGTTCCCTCAGCTTCCGCCGCGGCCTCGGGCCGATGCCAAAGGTGCTTGCGGCAAAGGGAAATCAACAGAGCACCTTCGGCGGAAACGAAAACAACGCTGTAAAACGACCTGAATGCCGCGTTGGGGGACAGGTCGTCGAACAGGAACCTGAAAAAGATATCCACGGCGGAAACCGCCGCCAGCATGGTGACGTTTCGGCTGATGGTTACCGCATGCGCGGGATCCAGCGGCGTCAACTGCCAAGCCGGCATATCGGGCGAAAGAACCGCTCGCACGAGGGCTGTCGTCACGAAAAAGACAATCATCGCCACGCAAAAAGCGAAAAGCACTTCTCCGAATAAGCCGCTGATATAGGACGCATCGCTGACCGAACGCACCATAATTCCGGCAAAAAACAGTGCCGGGACAATGCCGCGGGCCACCCCTTCGGAAATCCCGGAGACGAGCCGCCGCGTGTAGGAGGGATGTTCGAAGCCAGGGTCCTTGCCCAACCGCCGCAGCAGATAACGCCTACCCGCCCAGGCCAGCAACACGACGATCCCGACCAAAAAGAATACCTGCGTGCCTTTGCCGAGAGTCCGTTGCGCTTCGGGCAGCCCCGCCCACCAGTCGGCTGGTGACGCCGCAATCGCCCGCAGCAAACGGCCTGTATCGCCGACGGCCGCCGACAATGTCGCGCCATAAAAGGGGCTGGGTTGCGGACTCAGCAGGTGGTCCAGCAATTTTCGAGTGGAGAGTGCGGCCAGCCGCGCATCCAGTTGCGCCGCCCGGGCCAGGGCCAGATCCGCCTGTTGCGCCCTCGCGCGATAGAACGCCACATCTTCGTTATATTGATTGCGACGTTCCAGAACGTCTTGCGATTCGGCAGGCTCGCCGACCTTCGGTGAGGGACCCAACGCTGCCAACAGTCCCTGGGCATCTGCCAGCTGAGCGGAAGCGCGTTCCTTCGCGTTGCGAGCGCCCGCGCTCACATCCAGCAAAGCGGACCGGTTTGCCTTGGTGCGAACGGCCGCGAAGTTCGGCCCTTGCAAGTATTTCTCTACACGCTCGAAGGTGGCGTTCCAGTCCGCGACGATATGACTGAACGGCCGTGACGGCTCGATGTTCTGCGCGTTTCCCGGCGCCACCAACAAGCCCAGAAACAGCCAACAGAGAGCCGCAGTCAACAAGAACCGCATCCCTTTTCTCTCCGCATATAGACTGCCAGAAACCATTGATGTGTCGCTAATCCGTTACCGTGCCGCATCCCGCAAACCACAGGGTCTACCATACCGTAACCTTTCGATCGCGAGCAAAACATCGAGAAAGAAGGTCCGCCTTGCCAAATTTTCTCGCTCGCCTAGCTCGCCTAGCTGTCCGACAATGCGCGCACCTGCGCCGCCAGGGAACGCAAGCCGCTGTCCCGCAAACCCAGCTCCTCAAGATGCCTTAGTGTGTTCGATAAATAGTCTGTGTTCGGTCCGGCCTGTCCGACAGCACCGGCAATGATTTCGGCGGCACCATGTACATCAAGCCGCCCCGCAAATTGCTCATGCTGCGGATTTGCGACAAACGTTCGGCAAAGCGTTTTGCCGCCATCCGTGTGAGCCAGCAAGGTCCGCGGCAAATAAACCCGATACACCATTTCCCGATCCCAGATCATGCCGAGCACGTCGCGCGAGGCCTCCGGGGAAATCCGGAAAATCCGACCCCGACAGGAACCTCCGCGATCCAACCCGAAAACCAGACCCGGGCGTTCGGGCGTACCCCGATAGATGTAAGAGTAAATGCAAAACCGCCGATGATAGCCGAAGATTGTCGCCGGGCGCATCTCTTCGTAGTCGAAGCCTGGGTCCCACAGCAGTGACCCGTAGGCAAATATCCAAGCGCTGCTGCCAGGCGCCAATGTATCGAGCCAAGCCTGCTTTGATTTTTCGCTGTCGCCGTGGCACTCCCAAGTCGAAAGCAAACCGGACGTCGACTCGAACCCGCTTTCAGCCATTCGCCGATCCAAACGCAAGAAAGTACCCGCACCGATGGTTGATGACAGCTTTACGGCGCGTTTCTTGCCTTATAAATATTGCCCTCAGGAGTGTCCATGATTTCCCGGCGCGCATTCATCGGTCCCGCAATTCTACTCGTCGCGATAGTGGTCGGCTATCCAGCCTATTGGCTATATGCGGCTGCCCTCGGCGAGACGTTGATTGTGGATTGGATTGACCAGCAGCGACGCCAAGGCCGGGTCGTCAATCACGGCCCGATAGAGAAATCCGGATTTCCGCTATTGGTTCGATTGGAGATTTTGGCGCCGGAGTCCGTGAATCTGGCGGACGGGTTTTCCTGGCGCAGCGAAAGGCTTCGGATCGACCTCCGGCCTTGGGACCTGCAACGCCTTCGGCTGGAAGCGACAGGGGCCCAACAACTGCAGCTTAAATCGACAGCCGATGCGCTTGATATGACGGTAAATGCGACCGGAGCGGAAGGCGTCGTCTTGCTCGCCCGCGCCGGCGGATTAACCGCGCTTTCTCTGATCTTGCGCGATGTCCGGGCAACGGACGCGGAACAAGGCCAAATATTGAGAACGGACCGGATCTTGGCCGATTTCGCGCAGCCGGATCGCCCGCCCATCGCCCATACGGAAACCGCACTCGAAATGAGCCTCGCTGCGGAAGACATCGAACTGGCGAGAATAGACGCGCCGCTGCTCGGCAAAACCATTGGAAGCCTTCGCGTGAAGGCGGAAGTCCTGGGCCCCTTGCAGGGTGAAACCATCGCGAGAACTTTGAGCCAGTGGCGGGATTCCGGCGGAACACTTGAGGTGCGATGGCTAAATCTCGTGTGGGGCGCGCTTGATTTGCGGGCTAACGGCACCGTAGCCTTGGATGAACGAATGCGTCCGCTCGGCGCTCTCACGGCGGACATCCGCGGTTACGAAGAAACCTTGGAGGCGCTCGCGGAAGCCGAAATTCTACGCCGCGATATCCTGCCGGCCTCCCGGGTGACGCTGAATCTGTTGGCGAGAACGGACCCGAACGATGGCCGCCGGGTACTCACAGTCCCGCTGACCGCCCAGGATGGGGCGCTGTTTCTCGGTCCGATCAAACTCTCCGAAATTCCGGAAGTGACTATGTCCCTTCGGAATCGTCCTTCCGCTCGACAGGATTGAAGCTTCCCGCCTGGCGCATTTCGACGACACCGCGGCGGATCTCCCGTGTGCGGGTGAACCATTCATGCAGCTTATCGCCCTCGCCCCAACGGATGGCGCGCTGCAAGGCGGTCAGATCCTCGGTGAAACGGCCAAGCATTTCCAGGACCGTCTCGCGGTTGTTGAGAAAGATATCGCGCCACATTTCGGGCGGCGACGCGGCAATCCGGGTAAAATCGCGGAACCCGCCGGCCGAGTACCGAATAACTTCCCGCGTCCTTACGATATCGCTGTCCTCGGCGGCCTCACGCATCAGTTGAGTCTCGAGGTCGCTCGCCGTGCCGACAATCGTATAGGAAATCAAGTGTGGCAGATGCGAGGTGATCGCGAGTACCCGGTCGTGATGATGAGGGTCCATGATCTCGACATTGCTACCAGCCTGTCGCCAAAGCTCCGCCACTTTTTCGATCGCCGCTTCGTCCGTGCCGGGCGGCGGCGTCAGAATGCAATAACGATCCTCGAACAGCTCTGCGAATCCGGCATCCGGTCCAGAGTTCTCGGTACCCGCCACCGGATGGCCCGGAACCAGATGCACGCCTTCCGGTAGATACGGGCCGACATCGCGGATGACCGCCTGTTTGACCGAACCGACATCGGTAACGATGGCGCCCTTCTTGAGACCCGGAGCCATCGCCTCGGCGATATCCGCATTGGCGCCGACCGGCGCGCACAGCACGATCAAGTCGGCTCCTTCGACGACTTCGACGGGCGAGTCATGAATGCTGTCCAGAAAGCCCAGCTCGAACGCGCGCTCCAACGTCTCGCGGCTCCGGGTCGAGCCTGCGATATGGCCAACCAGGCCATCGCGCTTGGCAACCCGCGCCAGCGAAGATCCCAGAAGCCCAAGGCCGATTAAAGCCATGCGCTCGAACAATGGCTTTGCCGAACTCATGCTGATCTCCGATGCGCGGCCAGGCTGTCAATCACCACTTTCAACTCGGATTCGAGGCCGATGGTGATGCGCAGGCTATCGGGCAATCCGTATCCGCCCATCATCCGCGTGATAATGCCGCAGGACAGCAGATATTCGTATGCCGCGCGGGCCGCGTCAGCGTCGCCAAACCGTGCCAGAACGAAGTTCCCGACGGAGGGGGCGACCTCCAGGCCCAGATTCTGCAGCTCCGCCGTGAATTTGGGCAACCATTCATCGTTATGGGCGATGGCGGCGTCCGTATGCGACAGGTCGCCGACCGCTGCGATCCCGGCCGCCTGTGCCGGCGCGGTCACGTTGAAAGGACCGCGAATGCGATTGAGCACATCGGCCACCTCCGTCGGACAATACGCCCAGCCAAGCCGCAGCGCGGCCAACCCAAACGCCTTCGAATAAGTCCGCGTCATCACGACGTTGTCGTATTTGTCGACCATCTGAGCGCCGGATACGTAATCGTTCCGGCTGACGTACTCCGCATAGGCGGCGTCGATGACAAGCAGCACATGCGGCGGCAGTCCGGCGCGCAGGCGCTCAAGCTCGTCTGCCGATACGTAGCTACCGGTCGGGTTGTTCGGATTCGCGAGAAAAACCATCTTCGTGCGCTCGGAAACACACGACAGCAAGGCATCGATGTCGGCCTTCAGATTCGTCTCCGGGGCCGCCACCGGCGTGGCGCCAACCGCCTTCGCATTGATCGGATACATCAGGAAGCCGTGGCGGGAATGCAGCACCTCGTCGCCGAGGCCCGCATAGGCGCTGATCAGCAGGGAGATGACCTCGTCCGACCCCGTGCCGCAGACGATACGGCTGGGGTCCAGCCCGAAGCGCTCGCCGATGGCGGACCGCAATTCGTTCGCGCCGCCGTCCGGATAGAGATGCAATCTGCCCGATTCCCGCTTGTAGGCCTCGACGGCCAATGGACTGGCGCCCAGCGGTCCTTCATTGGAGGCCAGCACGATTACCTTTTCCACGCCGTCGACCGTGTGCAGACCGCCGACATAAGGTTCGATATCCATGATGCCGGGTTTCGGTGTCGGCTTCGCCATCTCTATTCTCCTTTGGCGGCGGTCGGCAGCAACGCAGGGTCGCCGATCGGCGTCGCATAGCTGCCGATGATCGTGGTGCGTTGGATCGCGTCCCGTCCGTCAAGCATCGCGAGCCGGATATCGTCCGCCGCGACAAAGCCTTCGATCTCGGCGTAACACAGCCGGGCGCCGGCGGCACTGGGCGCCAACAACGTCGGCATCAGCTTCGCGCTGGCGAGAATCTCCCCAAGCCCGGTCCGGCTGAGATCGCCGCCCGTCTCCAGCACCAGCACTGTGCGGTCGTCCCCCGTCTCCTCGCTGGTCATGCGGCCGATGGCGAGGGCATCCGGCGCATCGCCCGACCCGCCGCGGGCGTTCCCGCGCCCAAAGAACGGCAGACGATAGAGGATGCGGGGCGCATTCGGCGCGCACAAATTAAGCCACCAGTTGCCGGGGGCGTCCTCGGTCGGGCAGGGCACGACGGCAAGCGCCGCGGCGCCGTCGAAAACCTGGGAGATCGCGTCCCGCGCGCTCGGATGCGCCGTCATCGGCGTCCGGCTGCCGAACTGGTCGCGGGCCAAATCCCAACAACCCTGGTCGTCTCCGGCCGCATAGACGGCAATGGAATATTCCGGCATTTCCATGAGGACCAGGGAGGAAATTATTTCGCGCCATATGCGCAGGATGGCGCCGGGCGGAAAGGCACTGGAATGCCGCGCCATCAAGGTGCGCATCAAGGCCGCTTCCCGCCCCGGACGCACCCGGTCGATCGATTCCCGCTTCTTGATCTCGGCGATTTCGCCCGCCAGATCGCCGCGCTGTTGAATCAGCGCATGCAGTTGCCGATCGATCGCGTCGATCTCTTCCCGCAGTTCGTCCAGCGATCTTGGGGTGGTGTTCATGTTCCGAGCTCTATTCTGAAAAGCGGCACACTTGTAAGGCGTTACCTTCCATAAATCAAAGAAAACGTTGACACTAAAGTGACTTGGCCTCTTACTACCGCGCCCTGATCAACAAATTAGTGCGTTCCGAGACTCGCGGTGACCACATGACGGCGCAACATATTCACAACACTCCTTCCGGTAAGCCTGCGGTCCGCAACGTCGTTCTCGGCGCGGATAAAAAACTGCGGCTGAATTCCGGTGTCGAGCTGGGGCCGTTTACGGTTGCCTACGAGACATACGGAGAGCTGAACGCCGACAAGTCCAACGCTATCTTAATTTGTCACGCGTTGACCGGAGATCAATTCGTATTGGGCCCGCATCCGGTAACCGCTCGGCCAGGCTGGTGGGAGACCCTTGTCGGGCCAGGGCGCCCCTTGGATACGAACCGCTTCTTCATCATTTGCTCAAACGTACTCGGCGGCTGCATGGGCACCACCGGACCAAAGGAAATCAACCCCGAGACCGGAAAACCCTGGGGGCTGGAGTTTCCCGTTATCACCATCGGCGACATGGTGGCGGCGCAGCGCCGCCTGATCGACCATCTCGGCATCGAACAGCTTTTCTGCGTGACGGGCGGAAGCATGGGCGCCATGCAGGTCCTCGAATGGTGCGTGCGGTATGGAGACCGGGTCTTTTCGGCGGCGCCGATTGCCGGGGCC
This sequence comes from Rickettsiales bacterium, assembly GCA_038131165.1. Taxonomy (GTDB): domain Bacteria; phylum Pseudomonadota; class Alphaproteobacteria; order UBA8366; family UBA8366; genus UBA6544. The sequence goes on from JAYPOZ010000031.1 coordinate 31,544, forward strand.
GCACGACACACGGCGCAGAATATCGCCTTCCATGAAGTCGGCCGCCAAGCGATCATGGCCGATCCGAACTGGCGCGGCGGCGACTACATCAATCAAGGCGTCCTGCCCGAGCGTGGCCTCGCGGTGGCGCGGATGACCGCGCACATCACCTATCTCTCGGAAGCCGCCCTGCACCGGAAATTCGGGCGCAACCTACAGGACCGCGACGGCGTGAGCTATGGTTTCGACGCCGACTTTCAGGTCGAAAGCTATCTGCGCCACCAAGGCATGACGTTTGTCGACCGTTTCGACGCGAATTCTTACCTTTATATCACCCGGGCAATGGATTACTTCGACCTCGCGGCGGAGTTCGGCGGCCTGCTCCACCAAGCTTTCGAGGGAACGGAGACCCGTTACTGCATCGTCTCTTTCTCAAGCGATTGGCTGTTCCCGACAGCGGAGAACCGGGAGATCGTCCACGCCCTCAACGCGGTTGCCGCGAATGTCAGCTTCGTCGAGATCGAGAGCGACAAGGGCCATGACGCTTTCCTGCTCGACGAACCGGAGTTCGAGCACGTCATTTCCGGTTTCCTTGACGGCTGCGCCGACCACCGCGGCCTGCCCGCCCGATGACGCAACCGCTTGAGAAGCTGCGCGGCGATCTCCAGATGATTGCCGAAATGATCGAGCCAAACAGCCGGGTCCTGGATATCGGCTGCGGCGAAGGCGAACTGCTCGCCTGGCTTGGCGACCGGAAGAATGTCGACGGCCGGGGGATCGAGCTTAGCATGGACGGCGTGCGCGCCGGGGTTGGCAACGGCCTGTCGGTCATCCAGGGCGACGCGGACACGGACCTCGATAACTATCCGGCGGAAGCGTTCGATTATGTCGTGCTCAGCCAAACCTTGCAGGCCACCCGCAATCCTCGGTCGGTATTGGAGAACATGGCGCGCATCGGCAAACGGATCATCATCTCGTTTCCGAACTTCGGCTATTACGGCGTTCGCCTCCGGCTGCTCGTGAACGGGCGCATGCCGGTCACTCGCAGCTTGCCGGATTCCTGGTACGAGACCGCCAACATCCATCATTGCACGATCTACGACTTCGAGGATCTTTGCGCCGAAACCGGCCTCAAAATCGAACGCGGCGTCGCTCTCGACAACAAAGGCCGGCCGCTGCCTTTCGGAGCGCGCTCAGCGCTCGCCAACCTCTTTGCGGCTCAGGCGTTGTTCATGCTCAGCAAGACGTAGGGAGGGGCGCTAGAACCGCTCCTGGCCCGACCTATGGTGACCGCAAATGGATGCCGTGGGATGGCACTATAACCAAGTCCGCCCGCTAAGGACTCCGTCGGACGGTCGCTTATGCCCCGGCGGCAACGGCCCGCTTACGCCGCCGAAGCCGGCCGGCACCAAGAACCATCGCCAAGAGCGTCACCAGAATCGGCACCAAGGCGATGTTGACGAAGCTCAATCGGTTCCGCAGGCGATCGATGTCCTTGCGCAAATCATGCCGCACCTGCCGGAGCGCCTTGCGTGTCGTCAGAAGTTCTCCGGTGAACTTATCGACTTCGGCCTGTTGTTCGGCGGTCAGCGTCTTGGGCGCGTCCGGTGCCGCCCCTTCCGCCGGGCTTCCCCCCTGCAGGTCACGCAGCTTCTTCTCGGTCTCCTCGAGCTGGCGCATCAAGCGCTGTTCCTCGGATTTGAACTGCTCTTGCGCCGCGAGACGCATTTCCTCCAATCGGGTGAACGGACGGCGCGCTGAGCCGCGGCTGCGCAGGCTGATGAGATCGCTGACGCCCGAGAGATTCTCGACCGCGTTCAGGACGAAATCGCCATTGTTCGCGACCGGTACCGCAAAGCGCCGGCCGAAGAACTCGCGGGCCTGCACCCAAAACACGTTCGAGAGCATATCCGTGTCGGCGACCACGATGAGGTTCAGCGGGACTTGGGATTCCGCGATGTGGGGTTTTTGTTTCGCCTCTTCTTCCTTGTCCGCGGCTTCCTTGCCGGCCTCGTCTTTATCGGCCTTCTCCTCTTTGGCCGGCGCCGGAGCGTCCGATTTCTCGTCTCCGGATTTTTCCGCGGCTTCCTCTTTCAGCTTCGGGGGGCCATCCGGGAAAGCCGACTTGACGGTACCGGTCAGGCGCATGGCCAAGACCTGCTGTTCACCGCTCGCTTTAAAGCGCTCAACCATGCCGCGGATATCGGGGGATTGCCCGGAGACATTCTTGACGTCGACGAGCTGCGATTCGGTCGAGGTCCAGATCAAGGGCTCGCCCTTCAACGGCGATCCCTCTTTCAGGCGGATCGAGCCGGCGCTCGCTAGGTTGAGCCGGTTCAGGTTCGAGGTCACCAGGTCGCTCTTCGAGATATTCTCCTCTCCGAGCTGCAACCAGGTGATGTAGGGAGCCGGGATCACCTGCGTCTCAGTACCCGCGTTCACGAGGCGGCCGAGCCCCATATCCGCCGCGAGCTGATCCTCGGGAATTTCGATCCCCCAGGCATCGAAGAGCATCTTCAGATCCGACGATTCCGGCGGGGCGCTGGCCGTAAAACGTCGGCTGGCCGCGCCCTCGTTATAGGGATCGACAAAAACAATCGCCTTGCCGCCCCGCATCAAGTACTGGTCGATCGCGTAGAGTTCTTCGTCGTTGAGACGCGCCGCATGCGCCAGCAGAAGCAAGTCGACGTCATCGCCCAATTGCTCCGGCAATACGAGCTGTCGCACCGCAAAGTTTTCCTTCAGCTGGGCGATCACCGCCCACGGCTCGGTCGGCAGGCCGCGCATCTGCGCGGTCATATCGCCGAACATCGGAGCACTGGTCCAAACCCCAATGCGCGCTTGATCCGGGTTCTGCAGCTTCACAACCATGCGCGCGAGGTCGTACTCGAGAAAACGATCGCGTTCGAGCTGGAACATTTCGATGACGCCTTTCGAATCGTCCAACTCCCCAATCAGTCCAAAATAGACTTTCTCACCGCTCTCATCCAAAGGAATACCCTGAAGCCCAGCCTTCACCGCAGCGTCTTCGGTCTCCGAGAACGGCTCGGGGTCCTTCTCGATCACGGTAAGGTTGCCCGCCGAAACGGCCGCAAATTCCTTAAGCATATCGCGGACACGCGTGGCGTGCAGGCCGAAGGCCGGCGCCGCTTCGCCCAGCTCGCGCGAATAGTAGAGCGTCAACGTCGCGGGACGGTTGAGCGACTTCAGGATATTCTTGGTCCCGTCCGACAACGTAAAGAGTTTGTCCTGGGTCAGGTCGAGGCGCACCCCGGTCAGGGCGGAAACGCCCAGATTGAAGAGAATGAACACGACAATCGCGACGGCGCCCGCCGTCATCGCGCCGCCACGAGAATTGATCAAGTTTGCCAGCATTTTCCGTCCTCCCTAACTGCTCGCCTTGGACCGTTCGACGGCCAGGCCATTGAGGAACAGGAACAACACGATGACCGAGATAAAGTAGAAGACGTCTCTGATATCCAGCATGCCGCGTGAAATCGCCGCGTAATGATCCGAGAAACTCAGCGAACGGATAAAGTCGATCAGCCAGCCCGGCGCCCATTCGGCGAAGGCGTTGATGACAACGGACGTGCCGGTGGCGATGAAGAGGAAGCACAGCGCCGCGGTGACGACAAAGGCAATCACCTGATTCTTGGTCAATGCGGAGACGAAGGAGCCGATGGCGAGAAATCCGCCCGCCATGAGCAAGCTGCCGCAGTAACCGGCAACGATAACGCCATTATCCGGCTCGCCGAGATAATTGACCGTGATCCAAATCGGAAATGTGAGGGCCAGCGCTACACCGGTGAAACACCAGGCGGCAATGAACTTGCCCAGAATAGCCTCCGTCAAGGTCACGGGCAGCGTCATCAGCAGCTCTATCGTACCGTTGCGGCGTTCCTCGGCCCAAAGTCGCATGGAGATGGCCGGGATCAGAATCAGATAGAGCCAACCATGAAAATTAAAGAAGGTCCCGAGGCTGGCTTGATCGCTTTCGAAGAATCCGCCCGCGAAAAAGGTCAGCGCTCCGGAAAGTCCGAGAAAAATGACGATAAAGACATAGGCGAGGGGGGTGGCGAAATATCCTGCCATCTCGCGGCGAAATACAATGAACGTGTTGCGCATGATCTACCCCACCGCCGTGATTTGACGGAAGACATCGTCAAGCCGTCCCCGCTCGACATGCAATTCGTCGACGGCGACCCCTTTGTCGCGAAGCCCCGCGCCGACAGCGTCTATAATGCTAGCCCCGGAGGCCGGCAGGACACGCAGTCGACCCGCATCCAGCGTTTCGATCGAAGCGATTCCCGGCACCCCTGCTAGAGCGGAACGGATTGCCGCCGTCTCGGAAGCACGAAGCAGAACCGCGTTATGATTGGGTGCCTGACTCAACAATTCCTCGGGGGTGCTGTCGGCCACGATACGCCCCTTGGCGACGATGATCGCGCGGCTGCAGACGGCCTCGACTTCCTCGAGAATATGGGTCGAGACAACAATTGCCTTCTCGCCCGCCATGCCGAGAATCAGATCACGGACTTCATGCTTTTGATTGGGGTCGAGACCGTCGGTCGGCTCGTCGAGAATGAGCACGTCGGGATCGTGCAGCAGTGCCTGGGCCAGACCCACCCTGCGCTTATAACCCTTGGAAAGGGTGTCGATCGGCTGCTCCATGACACTGGAGAGTTGCGTCTTCGCGATCGCATTCTCGATCCGGGCAGCTGCGTCGGCGCCATCGAACCCGCGGACCCGCGCGACGAACATCAGGAAGGCTGCCGTGGTCATATCCGGCCACATTGGCGCCCCTTCCGGAAGATAGCCGACCCGCCGCTTCACATCGATCGGATCTTCCAACACGTCGAACCCACAAATTCGGGCGGTGCCCGATGTCGGCCGTAGAAATCCGGTCGCCATTTTCATGGTCGTCGATTTTCCCGCCCCATTCGGACCCAAGAAACCGACCACTTCGCCCCGCTCGACCGCAAAGCTCACGTCATTGACCGCTGTGATAGGGCCGAATTGTTTTGTCAGATGATCGATCTCGATCATATTTCCCCCAATTCCAACCAAAGCCACGGCGCCGGGACACCTTATGGGCGCCCCGCACGCCGTGTCGATGTAATCAAACAGCCCGAAGATTCAAGAGCGGGCCGAATTCTCCCGGCTAGGAGAGACCTTTTTTCTTCTTATAGGCCTCGATCGCCGCTTTCAGTTCGTTGAACTGCTCGCAGCTGAAAAAACAAATGTCGTCGAGCCGCTTGAGATGCTTTTCCGCGTTCGCCAGATCATCCATGCGCAGATAAAGCTCGCCGACATATTCGTGCGCATCCTTGTGCGCGGGATCGATCTTGAGCGCCTTCTTGTAATTTTCCAGAGACGCTGCGAGATCGTTCAGCTTACGCTGGCTGAATGCCAGCAAGTTCAACGCATCCGCATTTTGCGGCTGCGCCGCGACGACTTTCTCCAACTGGGGAATCGCCTCTTTGTATCGTTCGGCCTTAACGTGCTCGCGGGCAGAGATCATTTCCGCCAAGTCTGCGGGTGCGGGCGGATCGCTCGATCCCGCCGCATGAACCGGCCCCGTCGCAAAGAAAACCCCGGCGACCAAAAGCATCATGAATTTTTGCATTTCGTATCCTCTCGTTTCAGGCCCCTCCCGCGTTGAGCCCGATCATCAAATCGACCCCAGAAAGCTGGTCCGCAAATGTGGTCCAGGACATCGCTGGGTTACTGTTCATACGGGGTTCGGCCGGAAATTTGAACCAGAAAATGTCCAGACTATCCCTGCCGCTAACTTAATGAATCTCTCCGATTATCGGGTATTGGCGGAAGTGCGACAAGCCGCTAGCATCCCGCCCCCGAATTTGCGCAGGAATTAGTGATGACCTTCAAAACCGTCGCCATCATCGGAGCCGGAACCATGGGCTCCGGCATTGCCACAAACATCGCACAGAGCGGTATCGATGTCCGCATGATCGATATCTCGCAAGAGGCGGTCGATCGCGCTTTGGTGACGGTTGGCAGCTTCTTCGACCGGAATGCCGAGAAAGGCCGGATGAGCGAAGCCGAGGCGGGACAGGCCAAAGCGCACCTCTCGGGCGGCACGGACATCGCTCTTGCCGGGGAGGCGGATTTGATCGTGGAGGCGGTTTTCGAACGTTTCGATCTGAAGGCCGATCTGTATGGCCGCTTGAACCCGCACTTGCGCGCCGACACCGTCGTGGCGACAAACACCAGCTGCCTCACTGTGAACGGCTTGGCGGAAGCGGTCGATGACCCGACTCGTTTTTTGGGCCTTCATTACTTTAATCCGGCGGCGATCAATCCCATCGTGGAGGTCGTGAGAGGCGACCAGACCCGTCAGGATGTCATCGGTGCCGCGGTGGATTTTTGCAACGCGACGTCAAAGAAACCCATCCTGTGCAAAGACAGCTACGGCTTCGCGCTCAATCGGTTCTTCTGCCCGTATTCGAACGAGGCGGTGCGGCTGTACGAAGAAGGCCTCGGCACACCCGCGCAGATCGACCGCGTGGCGCAAGAAGCGATGGGCATCGCAGCCGGCCCGTTTCTGGTAATGAATTTGGTGGGCATGCAGACCATGGCCCATGCCGCCGAGAATCTAGAGCCGCATGGCGCTTTCTATACCCCGAGCGCAAAGGTCAAGGAGATGGGTGCCGCCAACGGCAAATGGGAGATCGGGGAGGCGCCAGCACCCGATCAGGCTGCCGACACACAGATCGCGGAACGGCTTTGGGGTGCCACATTCCTGCCTGTTCTCCAGGAACTGGACGAAGAGGTTGCATCCCCATCGGAGATCGATATGGGCGCGGGGCTCGCCCTGCGGTTTGGGAAGGCCCCGTGTGCGACCATGGACGCATTAGGCCGGGAGGCAGTTGAGCGGCTGATCGACTATTATTGCCGCACATATGATACCTCACCGCCCAGGACACTGGCCCGCGTCGGCACGCTTGTCAGCTGACACCGGGGCGGGAAAACGTGCTAATGTTTAACCTATGAGAGATATATCGCGCATTCATTGCCCTTGGTGCGGCGCACCGACCCCGATGGACTATGTCCATGGCCACGCTCAGTGCGCCCATTGCAAGACGAATATCGCACCCTGCTGCGATGGTGCCGTTGCGTGCGCCGAGAGCGAGGTCGGCGCGCGGTCCTCGGTGGCCGAGGGATAACAACGATGTCCGGGACGCTCCGTAGCATCTCCGCCGTCTGTCTGTGCCTCACGGCATATTTCTGGAGCGCTGCCAATGCCGCCGCTGAAGAGGTTCGGGGCGTGGCCTCGATTAAGTCCGGCAATGAAATAGTGATCGGTAAGCGCATCGTGCGTCTCTTCGGCGTACAAGCACCAAAGATCGACGAAATCTGCCAGATCGAGGAAGCCAAGATGAAATGCGGCATTGTCGCTTGGTCTCAGCTAATCCAACTGGCCGACGGATGGCATGTATCCTGCGATATCGAGCTTAAGTCCAAGCAGGGAAGCGATTTCGCAACCTGTTATATTGGCGAGATCGACGTCAACGAAGGCATGGTACGCAGCGGCTGGGCGAAAGCGGCCCGTAAGCAGACGGACCGTTATATCGTCGACGAAGAAGACGCCCGAGCCTCAAAGCGTGGTTTGTGGACCGAATCGAATACGGGCGGTTAAAGAATACTCTTGAAGTAGGCGACCGTCTTCGCCAAACCGTCCTCGAGGCCAATTCTCGGCGCCCAACCCAGCAAGGCACGCGCCCGCGTGATATCGGGACAGCGCTGCAAGGGATCATCCGCCGGCAACGGCCGGTACTCGACGGTGGCGGTACCGTCGATCAGAGCCGTAATCCGCGTCGCCAATTCTCCGATCGGCATTTCGGTCGGATTTCCCAGATTGATCGGACCCGTTTCGCTTTCGGGCGTTTCCATCAACCTGATAAGGCCGTCTACGAGGTCGTCAACATAGCAGAAGGACCGGGTCTGCATGCCGTCGCCATAGACGGTCACGGGGCCGCCCCGCAGAGCTTGGACGATGAAATTAGAGACGACACGGCCGTCGTCCGGCATCATCCTCGGTCCATACGTGTTGAAAATCCGGGCGACCTTGATCGGCAATCGATGCTGGCGGTGATAGTCGAAGAACAATGTCTCAGCGCATCGTTTTCCTTCGTCGTAACAGGCGCGCGGGCCGATGGGATTGACGTTGCCGAGGTAATCTTCCGACTGCGGATGGACGGTCGGATCGCCATAGACCTCGCTTGTAGACGCCTGCAGCACCCGAACCCCCAACCGTTTCGCAAGACCGAGAATATTGATGGCCCCATGGACATTGGTTTTCGTCGTCTGCACCGGATCACGCTGGTAATGTATCGGCGATGCAGGGCATGCGAGATTGTAAATTTCATCTACCTCGACATAGAGCGGAAAAGTTACGTCGTGGCGGATCAATTCGAAATAGGGACCATCCAACAAATGGGCAATGTTGGCCTTCGAACCGGTGTAGTAATTGTCGACACAAACGACTTCGTGGCCGCGTTCGATCAAGCGTTCGCATAAATGCGAGCCAATAAATCCCGCACCACCCGTGACGAGCGAGCGTATTTTTCTACCGCTTGAATGCATTTCGAGGTTCTCCGATGCCGAACATAACGCAGTTCGAAATCTATAACACGCGACCACGTCAGGCACCGCTATTTTGTAGGGTTCGTTGCTTCTGGCGCTAGCCTGAATGGATTCAGTATGATATCGACGATTAACGGATGAAAACATGACCAAGAATATCGCTATTTCCGGTGGCGCTGGTTTCGTCGGCTCCAATCTCGCCTGCATGATCGCGCGCGATCGGCCCGATTATTCGGTCGTTGTGATGGACAATCTCAACCGCCGCGGCAGCGAATTGACCCTTGGCAGGCTCGCGGCGGCAGGAGTCGCGTTCAGACACGGCGATGTCCGCATCGCATCGGACGTCTCCGCACTCGGGCCCGTCGACTGCCTCATCGAGTGTTCCGCCGAGCCGAGCGCACTCGCAGGACGAGACGGCAGTCCTGAATATTTGCTGGGTACCAATTTGATTGGCGCCCTTAACTGCCTCGAGCATCTGCGCCAAACCGGCGGCGAGCTGATCTTTCTATCTTCGGGCCGGGTATATTCCATTCCCGCGCTCTTGGACCTGCCCCTCGTGGCCGTTGACTCTCGATTTCAGA
>JAYPOZ010000032.1:0-11290 GCA_038131165.1 Rickettsiales bacterium
ACGCCGCGTTCCATCGCAGTGTCCAGCATGCCAAAGTAGAGTTCGTAGATTTCCGTAATGCCGGTCATCCCTTGCGGATACTGCCAAGGCGCCTTGCCGCCGCGACGCGTCATCCATTCCGGCAGCAGGTTTTCGATCATCCGGGCGAGGTCGGCCAAGGCATCGTTTTGTCGGGCGACCGTCTCGCGCGCGATGGTGACGGGAGAAGTGCGCGCTGTCGTGTTCCAGCGACGATGCGAGCGTATGAGATAGCTGATTAGCAGATACAGGAAGAGCGCGATTAAGGGAAAGCGCAGGAAGGAAACCACGGCATCGACAAAGGGAGCTGCCTTGCCGACATCGATCCGGTCCCAATCGACATCGGGCCTCTGGACGGGAGACGGCAGACTGCCGCCTTCCGGTTTCAGGGATTCTATAAACGAGAAAAACAGCTCCAGCAACGGGGCCAGGAGAAGATCGAGTATCCAGGCCGCCGCTGCGAGAAAATGCACCCAAACGACTCCCAGGACGCCGACCACATTGCCGCCGAGAGCGCCGCCGAGCGTGCCGAACAGAAAGCCGAGCCCGACAATAACGAAGATGGTTGCCGATGCGATTTTGATCCAATTGCGGGCCATGACGGGATCGACCGGTCGATGGATCAGTGCCAATCCGCAGAGGGTGGCGGTGAAGAACGGGATCAGCATTGTCGCTGCCGCCAGATCGATGCCCGTCGCCAACTCGACGATAAGGACGAGCGCCAGTCCCAGCGTTCCCGAACGGAAACATCTTCGCAATCGGTCGTCCGGTGTCGGCTCGTTGGCGATCCGAACAGCCCGACGCCATAGGAAGGCGACGCTGAGCAGGATCACCAGGATACGGATGACGTCGGGCCCGCTGACGTCTCCGACGGCCATGCGGGCGAACCAGCCGATATCCCATGGCGCATCGACGCCGTTAAGCGTTGCCGCGATGGTCAGGTAGACGGCGGCGATGCCGATAACGGCCAAAATCATAAAGGCCTGCGGGGTCGCGCCATGAGCCGCTGCGGCACGGCGGGTGGAGACGACACCGACGGCGAGGACCGCAAATGCGGCGATCCAGGGAACGGCGGCCCCTCCCTGGTTGGTGGCGAGCCCGAACACGCCGAGAACCGGGTACAGCCACAGCGAATCCGCAAGGGTAGTGAGGGCGAGGATCGTATTGCGAAGTGTCGCGCTCATCCGTGCCGTGCCCTTCCGGATTCTGCGGCGGTTTCGTCGGCCGCCAAGGCGGCGCGCAGGTCGATCACTGCCAGTCCGAGATCGCTCGGCGGCGCATCGCGCCCGGTATAGAGGACGAGAATACGGTTTCCCTTACTTTGCCGGTAATTCAAAAAATCGAGCGTCGACGGGCGAATGACCCCGGCGATGTAGAGAAAAGCAGCGCCTTGAGGCAAGACGGACGCTCCGTGATGCTGAATCAGGGTCTCGATCGGCCGCGTCGTAATGGCTCCCGCCGCGGCAAGACAATTCATGAGATGAACTCGTTGTCCCTTGCCGGCGCCGGGCGGAATCACGGGTGGGGTCTGTCCGCTGAGCGGCGTGCCGTTGCAGACGAGCCCGAGGCGGTGACCCTGATTCAAATTGCGGGTGACGAGGGTTGCCGCGGTGCTGATCGTATTCTCCAGCACGTCGGTATCGATGCCCCAATGGTCGTGGATGTTCGTCGCGCAATCGACTCCGAGGACAACGCATTCGGTGACGCTGGGATCGAAGGTTCGCACGAAAGGGGCCCCTTGCCGCGCGCTCACCTTCCAATCGATACGGCCACGGCTGTCGCCGGCACGAAACTCGCGGGAACCGTTGGGCCGGCTGATGTCTTCCGTCAAGCCGCTTCGGGTGACGGTATCGCCGTTGGGCCGGAAAGCGGGGATTGGAATTGGCGGGAGGTTTGCAGGCTTTGGGAAGACGACAAGTTCGACACCGCGCGGACTAAGCGACTGCTGTACCTGGTAGAACCCAAAGATATCGCCGCTGCGAAGGTTCGCCGGTCCGAAAGCGTAATGGCCCCGGCGCGCAGCCTTCAGGTCAAGCGTCAGGTGGGCGCGCTCGTATCCGCCAAGCCCCAATGTCTCGCTGATCTCCAAACTGCCGTTAAAGGTCTTGCCGATTTCTCCCGCACCGCCGCTCGCAAGTTCGAGGCCGGAGGGTACAATCTCGCGAAGCCGCAGCCAGGCGAGGGGGATAAGCTTCTTGTTCTCGAGCGTCATCGACAAGGAGAAGGCATCGCCTTGGATGAGCTGTGTGCGGGAGAGGCGAGGTTCGTAGGAAACTTCGGTGAGAGCGAGTCGAGCCCAGGCCCGCGAAACTAACGCGACAATCAACACAAGGGCACAGATGAACGTAATCCAAGGCCTGTCGTCCCACAGACCGACGATACCGATGAGGATCAGAAGGATTGCGCTTAGGTCGGAGACCACGCTGCCGGTTCGTCGTGCCCGGCTTCCAAGCGGCGCGGCGACACCGCCGCTCATGTGCCTGTTTCGAGTGGAACGGGCACTTCGGACAGAATCTCGGCAATCACATCGCTGCCTTCGGTGCCCCGCAGCTCGCTGCCGATGTCGACCACGATCCGGTGCGAAAGTACCGGGTCGGCAAGGGCTTTGACGTCATCCGGGAGGACGAAATTGCGCCCTTCCAGAGCCGCTTTGGCTTGAGCGGCCCGTTGCAGGCCCAACGAGGCCCGGGGGCTGGCGCCGAGTTGTACTCTTGCGTTCGTACGGGTCGCCGCGACGATGGCGAGGATGTAGCGTCGGGCATTCGCGGCCACGCGCACGTCGTCGATTGCGTTCTGCGCGGCGAGTACGGCTTCCGGCGTGGCGACGGGCCCGAGTTCGATGGGCTCGGATTGCCGGTGAAAGCGTTCCAACATCTCGATTTCTTCTTCCGCTTCCGGATAGCCGATGCGGAAGCGCAGCAGAAATCGGTCCAATTGCGCCTCCGGCAGGGGGAAGGTGCCTTCCATCTCGACCGGATTGAGCGTGGCGATCACGAAGAATGGGGCCGGCAAGGCCGAGGTTTCGCCGTCGATCGACACTTGCCGTTCGGCCATGGCTTCCAGCAAAGCCGATTGGGTGCGAGGAGAAGCGCGATTAATTTCGTCGGCGAGTACGATGTGACTGAAGATCGGCCCCGCCTGGAATCGGAAACTGCCCGACGCGGGCTCGAAAACGTTCACGCCGAGAACGTCCGACGGCACGAGATCCGGGGTGAACTGGATGCGCCTGAAGCCGCAGCCGAGCGAGGTGGCAACCGCTTTTGCCAGTGTTGTTTTGCCCGTGCCCGGCATATCCTCGATCAAGGCGTGGCCGCCGCAGAGCAATGCGATCAGGGAAAGGTCGATCGCATCGGACTTTCCGACAATCGTCTTCTGGACGTTTCTGCGAACGGATTGCGCCATTTCCCGCACCGCGTCGATTGCCGGATTTGGTGTCGCAGCGTCGTTCAATGGCTTTTCCTCCGTCATCCGAACTCGTTCGCTCTGGCGCGTTACCCTATTCAGGGTGAATGATCGGGTCCCAATGCCGAAGGATCAAGGAAAAGAGCGCCTCGGCTTGCAATGGGCGCGGCGGTGCACTACGCAGAATGGACTAGGATTCGGGAGGACTGCTCAATGCGCGATTTCGATCAACCTGGCCGGTCGGCGGCCATTGCCGAGAACGGGATGGCGGCAACTTCGCACCCGGCGGCGACACTCGCGGCGCTCGATATTCTGCGCAACGGGGGGAATGCCGTCGATGCGGCGCTGACGGCGGTGTCCGTGCTCTGTGTCGTCGAATCGGCAATGACGGGTGTGGGCGGCGACTGTTTTGTCCTTTACTCGCCCAAGCGCGGCAAGCCGCTGGCCCTCAACGGGTCTGGACGGGCGCCGGGAAAAGCCAATGTCGGCTGGTTCCAGGAACAGGGGATTGCCGAGTTTCACCAGGAATCGCCCCATGCGGTGACCATTCCGGGGGCGGTCGACGCCTGGTGCCGGCTGCACGCGGACCACGGCAGCAAGAGCCTCGAGGAAATTCTCGCCCCGGCGATCGACAAGGCGGAGAACGGCTACCGGATCATGGACCGTGTGGCTTATGACCATGCCAGCATGGTCGAACGCATCAAGACCGACGAATATCTGTCGGCGCTGTTCCTGCCGGGCGGCAAGCCGATGCCGGTTGGAACCAAACATACCCAGCCGAAATTGGCGGAGACCCTGAAGCGGATCGCCAAGCAAGGCCGTGCCGGTTTCTACGAAGGCCCGGTGATGGAAGACATCGTGCAACGCCTGAAGGGATTGGGCGGCTTGCAGGAGCCGGACGATTTCGCCGCGCAGCATTGCGAGTATGTCGACCCGATTCATGCGGCTTACCGCGATCATGAAGTCTACGAGTGTCCGCCGAACGGCCAGGGCCTGGGCGCTTTGATGATGATGCGCACCATGAACGAATTCGACATCCCGAACGGCTATAGCGAGGCCGACGTCATCCATCTGGTGGCGGAGACCACCAAGATGGCCTACGCCGCGCGCGACGCGCTGTTTTGCGACCCAAAATATGTCGACGTGCCGGTCGACTACCTCCTCTCGGACGAGCGCGCGGCCTGGGCGCGCGACCGCATCGACATGGCGACAGCAAGTCAGTTCAACAGCTGGAACGGTTTCGCCGCAGAGCACAAGGATACGACCTATCTTTCGGTCGTGGACTGCGAAGGCAACGCAATCTCGTTCATTAACTCGCTGTTCAAGGGATTCGGCAGCTGCATCATGGCGCCGGAAAGCGGCGTGGTGCTGCACAATCGAGGCCTTAACTTCCGCATCGACCCGGATCATCCGAACCGGATCGAGCCCGGCAAGCGGCCGATGCACACGATTATTCCCGGCATGGCGATGAAAGGCGACAGGACGGTCATGCCGTTCGGCGTGATGGGGGGCCATTATCAGTCGACCGGCCATGCCACCTTCATGATGAACATGCTCGATTTCGGCATGGATCCGCAGCAGGCGAACGAGGCGCCGCGGCATTTCTGCTATGAGGGAGTGTTGGAATTGGAGCCCCGCATCGGCGAGGACGTGGCCGAAGATCTCCGGAAGCGCGGCCATAACGTGACCCGCACGTCGTCGCCGCACGGCGGCTGTCAGGCGATCTATATCGACGACGAACGCGGCGTGCTGATCGGCGGTTCGGACCCGCGCAAGGACGGTATGGCGCTCGGGTACTGACCGGCGGGGCGCGCGTTGATGGTGGATGTCTCCAATCTCGAGCGTGGTCCCTGTCCGGGTCTGCTCGGCGACGTTGCGGCGATGCATGGGCGCTATTATGCGAAACATTGGGGCTTTCTGATCGTCTTCGAGGATAAGGTTGCCCGGGAGATGGGCGCCTTCTTGCAGCGCTACGACCCGGCGAGGGACTTGATCCTGTGGCTAGGCGACGAGCATCGCGTCCGGGGTTCAATCACCATGGACGGCAGCGATCCTGCGTTGGATCGCGGCCAGGCGCATCTTCGCTGGTTTATTCTCGACGAGTCATTAGCGGGACGGGGGCTGGGCAGGCGGCTTGTCGACACGGCACTGGGTTTCGCGCGCGAGAGCGGTTTCGCTTCGATCTATCTCACCACTTTCAAGGGATTGGGTTCGGCGATGGCGCTGTACGAGCGGGCGGGATTTACGCTCGTCGACGAGCAAGAGGGACAGACCTGGGGCCGGACCGTTTTGGATCAACTTCTTGAATTGGAATTATAGAGCGCACGGATGTGTGCCCTTTGGCCTTCCATTTTCCGTAGGTGATGCTCGATGCTTGATCCGGTGACATTGGCGGTTCTGAAGGGCCGTCTCGAACAGATCGCGGACGAGATGGACGCGACGTTGTTTCGCAGTGCCTTCAATCCAATCATCGCGGAAGCGCACGATGCGTCGCACGGCCTTTACGATGCGGCGACGGGCGAGACCTTGATACAGGGCAAATCCGGCTTGCCGATTTTCGTCGGCGTCATGTCCTTTGCGGTCAAGATGGTGATCGACAAGGCCGAGCGCGACGGCGACCTCGAAGACGGCGATGTCTATCTTTTCAACGACGCTTACGAAGGCGGAACGCATCTATCCGATTTCAAGCTGGTGCGACCGGTCTTCCGCAACGGCGAGATTTTTTGCTTTCTGGCGTCGGTCGGCCATTGGCACGATGTCGGCGGCAACGTCCCGGGGAATTATAACCCGGTCGCCACGGAGTCCTTTCAGGAAGGTATGCTGATCCCGCCTGTGAAGCTCTTCCGGAAGGGCGAACTGCGCACCGATATCGTCGATATCGTGCAGGCAAATTCACGGCTGCCGGGGAGTCTCTACGGCGACCTCAACGGACAGATCAATGCGCTCGATCTGGGTGTGAGGCGGCTGGAAGCATTGCTTGACGAATACGGCGACGGGACCGTCGCCACCGCATTCGGCGAGTTACGCGCGCGGGCGGCTGAGCTTATGCGGGCAAATATCGCCGAATTGCCCGAGGGGACATATTCGGCGGAAGACTGGCTCGACAATGATGGCATCGTCGACAGGCCGTTGAAGATCGCGCTCGACATGACCGTCGGAGACGGCCGCCTGAAGCTCGATTTCTCCCGCACCGCGCCGGCCTGTGCGGGCCCGGTGAACATCTCCTACGCGACGGCGGTGGCGTCGATCTACGTGGCTCTCAAACACCTGTTCACCGAAGTTCCCGCCAACGCCGGCGTGCTGGAGCCGGTAGAGATCGTCATCCCCCAAGGCTCGCTGCTCAATGTCTCCGCGCCGAAACCGGTGGGGGGCTACACGGAGACGATTCTGCGCGTGATCGACGTGATGTTTCAGGCGATGGCATCGGCGGACCCCATGCGGACGAACGGCTGCGCTTACGGCACCATCAACGCGCTTTCGATTGCCGGTCACCGCAGCAATGGGCAACGCTGGGTGATGTTCAGTTTTTTCGGCGGCGGTCATGGCGGCCATCCGGAAGGGGACGGACTCAACCACGGCAATGCGCCGATCTCGACCGCGACCATACCGCCTGTCGAGATACTGGAAGCAGCCTATCCGGTCATGTTCACGCAATGGGCGCTGCGCACCGACAGCGGCGGGCCGGGCCGCCATCGCGGCGGCTTGGGAGCCGTCTACGAGGTCGAGCTGCTTGAGGAAGCAGCGGACGCTTTCCTGTTCGGGGAGCGCGGTAAGTTTGCGCCGCCCGGCGTGGTCGAGGGAGCGCCGGGCGCCTTCAACCGTTTCACCTACGAGACGGCCGAGGGTCCGCAGGAGCCGCCGATGGCCTCCAAGATGGTCGGGATCAAACTGGAACGCGGGCGACGCTTGCGTCTGGAGACGCCGGGTGGCGGCGGATACGGTAGGGTGGGCGAGCGCGACCCCGCCGCCGTCGAGCGGGACGTGAAGCTCGGTTATGTCAGCCCCAAGGGGGCTGCGCGCGATTATGGCTACGCCGTCAAGGGTGAAGAGACATGAGCGCCGGGAGCCGCATGATCGTCGGCGTCGATATCGGCGGCACTTTCACGGACGTATTCTTTCTCGATGAAGCCGAAGGGACATTCAAGGTCGCCAAGGTGCCGACGACCCCGGAGGATCGTTCCCGAGGCTTTGTCGACGGCATCGCAAGCCAAGTATCCGACTTCGTCGATCTCGCGACGGTGGTGCATGGGACGACGGCGGGCACCAATGCATTGCTGGAACGCAAGGGGGCGCCGACCGGCATTATCACCACGGCGGGGTTCCGAGATGTGCTGGAAATGCGGCGGCGCGACCGTCCCGAGACGTGGGGGCTTTGGGGCCGCTTCGAACCCGTTGTGCCGCGCGACATGCGCCTGGAGGTGCCGGAGCGGACGTTGGCGGATGGGAGCATTCATACGCCTGTGGATATCGAAGCGGTGAAGGCGGCGGCGGCAAATTTGCGGGCGGCCGGGGCCGAGGCCGTCGCAATAGTCTTCGTGAACAGCTATGCCAACCCGGCCAACGAAAGGGCGGCCGCGGCGGCGGTCCGTACGGTGTGGGAAAACGAGTACGTCGAGATCAGTTCCGACATCCTGCCGGAAATTCGCGAATTCGAACGCACCTCCACGACGGTACTGAACGCCTATCTGCAACCAACCCTGGCGTTGTATTTCACCCGGCTGGAGACGGCGCTGAAGGCGGGTGGCTTCGACGGTCAGGTGCTCATCGTGCAGTCGAACGGCGGTGTGATGACCATCGAGACCGCGCGCCGTCGGCCGATCCGAACCGCTTTGTCGGGCCCCGCTGCAGGCGTGATGGCGAGTGCGCATATCGCCGGGACCGCAGGCTACGAGAATGTCATCACCTGCGATATGGGTGGGACCAGTTTCGATGTCTCGCTCGTCGCCGGCGGCAATAGCGCTCTGGCCCCGCAAACCGCCATTGATTTTGGCATGGTCGTGAGGACCCCGATGATCGAGATTACGACCATCGGTGCGGGCGGCGGCTCCATCGCATGGGTCGATCGTGGCGGTCTATTGCAGGTGGGGCCGGAATCTGCGGGCTCCGATCCGGGGCCGGTCTGTTATGGACTGGGCAATGACCGGCCGACCGTCACCGACGCGAATCTCGTGCTCGGCCGGATCAACGCCGACCGGCCGATCGGCGGGAAACTGGACCGTCTGGATGCGGAAGCCGCCGGATTGGCCATCGACCGGTATGTAGGCACGCCGCTCGGCCTCGACCGCATGGCGGCGGCGGAAGCGGTGATCCGAGTCGCCAATTCGAAGATGGCCGGCGCCATCCGTTTGGTTTCGATCGAACGCGGTCACGATCCGTCCAAATTCGTGGCGATGCCGTTTGGCGGCGGCGGCGCGCTGCATGCGGGCGCCCTGATCCAGGAAGTCGGCCTTGCCGCGGCGGTGGTACCCCGGTTTCCCGGTATAAACAGCGCGCTTGGTTGTGTCATCGCCGATATGCGGCATGACTTCGTCCAAACCGTTAATGGAATGCTGCCGAGCCTCGATCTCGAGACCCTCGGGCAAGAGATGGCCGCTGCCGCGGCCTCGGGCCTGGCATTGCTCGACGCTGCGGAAGTTGTCCTCTCGGGTACCGAATGCGTTTTCGAGCTGGATATGAGCTATCAGGGACAGACCCATACGCTCGACGTGACGCTTCCCGTCGCGCTCGACACATCGGGGTTGGCGTTGAGCGAAGCAGGCGTACGTATGGCTTTCGAGAGCCGTTATCGCGAACTTTACGGACGGCCCCTCGAAGGCTTGCCGGAACGGGTGTTGAATTTCCGAGTGGCCGTGGTCGGGCATCGCCCGAAATTCGATCTCAGTCTGCTGGCCCCCGACGATGACGCGACGCTGGACAAGGCGCGGTCGGGTTCGCGGCGCATTTGGGTCGACGGTGGCTGGCACGACGCAGCGATTTTCGCCCGCCTCGATCTTCCCGTCGGCGCGGAAATCGCCGGGCCGGCGATATTGGAACAACCGGATACGACGATCCTGATCGAACCGGGACTGACCGGCACCGTCGATGCATTCGGCAATCTGATCGTCAGGCGGTGACCGAAAGGATTTCCGCGCAGCCTGCATCCAGAGAAGCGGAAAGGACGGCCTCCGCCAGCGCCTGCGAATGCGTCTCGCCGATCTGCGGTGCCGTATAACGCTTGAACTTGGCGCGTACGGCGGATTCGTCCAAGGGCAGGTCCGGGTCTCCGGCAACCTTATCGACGGACGTGCGGTGTACCGCGCCAGCCCTTGTGACGGATAGCGCGGCGCCGCGCTCCCCACGGGCGGTTAACGCCGCGTCGATCTTTATCTCCACCAAAGCTTCGATCCGTCGGGTCTCGGGATTCCCCAGCGCCTCGGCGGTATAGGCCTCCGGGCCAAGATCGCCGGTGCGTAGCGCGTGCGCCAATCCATAGGACAGGCTGAACTGCGCCTGAATTGCGGATTGGGGGTTGCGGTTGCCGCAGTACTGGACCGCTTCCTGATAGACCTTCAAGTGGACGGCTGAAACCGGATGCGTATCGCCGCCCTGCGCTTTGCGCCAATCGATCGCGCATTGTGCGCCGTAATGAACGTGGCGCACGGCGGCGAAGGGTTTGAGATAGCCTTCGAGCAGATAATAGTCGCCGGGCGGGGAAATCCTCGGGGCGCCGTCGCCGCCCAGCGCGATCCGGAAGTAATCGTCGATGGCGTCGGGCGGGGAACCGATGCCGGACATAGCCGAAAGCGCCGCGTTGAGGCCAAGAGCGGCGCCGTGGCCGCAATAGGTGTTGCGGGCGGTCGCTCCGGCCGATACAGGGGCGTAGAGGCTGAACGGAACCTGGCAGGCGACGGTCTCGATGGCGCGGACGCACTCCGCTGAACTGGCACCGAATGCCCGCGCCGCTGCCGCTGCCGCTCCGAGCGCACCCCAGGCGCCGTCGACATGCATGCCGCTCTTGATGCGCAGCGCTTCGCCCATGCGGCCGCCGATTTCGAAGCCGGTCACGATGGCGCGCAGCAAATCGCCAATCGGCCGCCCGGATGCCAGTGCCGCGCCCAAGGCCGCGGGGATGGCGTGCAAGCCCGGCCTGCCATGCGCACGGGCGAGCCCTTCGCAGGCTTCGTCCCAGCAAGCGCCGAGCGCGAACAGCATGGCCACCGATTGCGTGGAAAAGGGGAGAGAGCACCCCGGCAGAGTCAAAGGGCCGGGATCGCGAACCGAATGCAAATTTGCGAGCGCGGCGGGTTCGGGCTTCGCTTGAGCCGCAATGAAGCAGCCGAGCGTGTCGAGGAACAGCAATCGCGCGCGCTTCTCGACCGCCGGCGTCGACAGCGGATCGATGGCGTAGAGCCAATCCGCCAAGTCGTTCAAGCAGCTGCGTGTTTTCATTATGAGAGCACTCCCCGAGACGGCCGGTAGCTGCGATGTCGTGCGGGTCGCCTGAATTATCTTTGCACGGTATAGAAGGAATTAAGGCCGCCGGGAGAATATCCCAGCGGCCTTAATAGAGCCGGATCTAGGTCGATTTACCGTCCGGTATCAGTTCCCTTCATTGGCGAGCATTGCCGGCGAAGGGTTTCGCTTGGAGGCAATCCTTGCGAGCAAGGCCGCAGGTACCATAATCCCAAGACCGACGAGGTTCGAGACCATCTCCGGATAGGCCAGTAAGAGGCCCGCCGCGATCAACATGAGCCGGGCGATCAGGCCCAGAACATCGTTGTTCATCGATCCCATCAGCACCAGATGCCCTTGCAATCCCGAGGCAACCAAACTGACCCCGAGCACGGCGGTGCCGAACTCGACGATGATCTGATCGGCCGGACCGTTCAGG
>JAYPOZ010000032.1:11300-21714 GCA_038131165.1 Rickettsiales bacterium
GACCAAAGCCGGGTTGAGGACGAAGAAGAACGGCAGGAAGTAGATGATACTGCCTAGCCGCATCGCCTCCAGACCGGTTTTCATCGGACTGGAGCCGGCAAGCGTGGCGGCGGCGAACGCCCCCAGTGCCACCGGCGGTGTGATGAACGAGACCATTCCCCAGTAAAGGATGAAGAGATGGACGGCCACCTTGTCGAGGCCGAGCTCGATCAACGCCGGAGCCAGGATGATGGCGAGGAAGATGTATGCCGCCGTCACCGTCATGCCGATGCCCAGAAGAAAACTGGTCAATGCTCCGAGCAGCAGCAGCAAGTAGATATTGCCGCCCGCAAGGCGCACCAGCTCGCCCGAGAAGCTTCCCGCCATGCCGGTGACCATGACGCCGCCGATGATCAATCCGACAGCAGCCAGAATACCGACCAATTCGGCAAGCAACCGTCCGTTCGCTTCGATATATCTCACGATCGTATCGGTGTTTATCCGGATATGGCCGGGCAGATGGGAAACGATCAAGACGCCGACGGCTCCCCCAACCGGTATCAAGGTCACGTATTCCGGCGGGAAATGGACGCTGGCCAAGACCAATCCCAGGAACAAAGCAATGGACGCGCCGATGATATAGAACCAAGGGTCGTCCGCCTTGAGTTTGCCGAATTGGCTCAGCGACAAGAGGGCGACGGTCGCATAGAACGGCGCCTGGGCTTCCCGGCCGAGATAGACAAGCAGGTAAATCAGGAGGAAGAAGGCGAAGACGTAATACCAACCCTCCTTCAAGGTCTGCTTCACGTTCGGCAGTTCCTCTTTCGGCAGGCCCTTGATGCCGAAGCGTGCGGCATAGGCGTCGATCTGCACGAAGAGGCCGTAGAAGTACAGGAACGACGGTACGATCGCCGCAACCGCGACCAGGATATAGGAAATATCCAGGAACGAGGCCATAACGAACGCTGTGGCGCCCATGACGGGGGGCATGAGAACCCCTCCTGTTGATGCACAGGCTTCGATTCCGCCCGCGTAGCGCGCCGGATAACCCGTACGTTTCATCGCCGGAATTGTCATCGCGCCGGTCGTGAGCACGTTGGTGATGACACTACCGCTCAAGGAACCGAACAGCCCGCTCGCCACGATGGCGACTTTCGCGGGGCCCCCCCGGACGCCGCCCAACATGGCGAAAGCAAGGTTGATGAAGAACTTTCCGCCGCCCGTCGACTGCAAGGTGACGCCGAAGATGATGAAACCGATGATCAGGGTCCCGAATACGTTCATCGGAATGCCGAGAACGGATTCCTCGCTCAGCAGGTGATAACGGGCCGTGCTGAGGAGATCCTGCTCCTTTCCGGAAAACAGAGCCGGGACGAAAGAAGATTCGGCAAAAACCGGATAAAAGGAAAGCACGCCGAAGATGATGAAAATCGCCCATCCGCCAGTCCGCCGCGCACCCTCCATGATAAGGCCCCACATGGGGAAGGCAAGGTAAGCGGGGAGAGCGGGCGAGGCGTATTCCCAACCTTCTTCGATGCTGCGCAAGCCGTTCCAGGCATAATATCCCGTGATCGCGAGGACGGCGGCGAACAGGATATAATCGTACCAAGGAATACGATCCCGCGACGAAGTCGGTGTCGCGGGAAAGACCAGGAAGACGATCGAAAAGAAAATACCGAGCAACAGATAAAGGTAGCTGTTGTCCAGGATAACGAAGTCGACGAAGAACTTGAGGTTAAAAATCTGGTTGACGGAAAGAAAGACCCCGAACGCCGTGAAGACGATAACCATCGCCTTCCAGACGCCACTGACGGTACGAAAGCGGCCGAGGTCTGCTTTTGCCTCGGCCGCCTCCATAGCCTTCAGTTGTTCGTCTAGTGCTCCCATACTGCGTCGAATCCGGCGGCCTTGAGGGCCTTCGCCCGTTCAGCCATCCATGTTTCGTACGGAGCGTCTTTATGCTTCTCCCAGGCAGCCGCGAGAACGCTTTGCCGCTCCAAGAGCTTGTTGTTGTGCGCCTCGAACTTATCGTTCCAGACACCCTTTTCCTTGAAGAACTTAACCGCACCGGCGTGGTAGGGGATGATCCAGTCGAAGACCTGCTGATCGAGCGCAAATCCGGCCGCGGATGCGTGCGCGTCCTTATATTTCGGATAGGTTTTGTCGAGCAGCATGGTCATCTCATATGCGGCCTGATCGGTCATCCAGTCGTATGTGATGAGGATCGGATAGCCGTAGCTGGCGCCTTCGAGGGTCTTCTCCTTCGAAAGGCCGACGCCGGCGGTCGCGATATGCGGCGAGAACCACGGGGCGACCTTCTTCAGACGCGCCCAGCCTTCCTTGTCGTCATGCGGAGCGGGGAAGAAATGTAGTCCGCGCGGGGAGCTGTCGACCTGGAACAGCATCGAGGAGTTCGTCGACGCCGTAGCCGCGTCGATATTGCCGTCGATGATGCCCTGGATGGACGCTTTCCAGCCCGGCACGGTCACTTTCGTGACGTCATCCCACGTCAGGCCGCCGAAGGCGAGCCAGCCAGTGAGGTTCTGGTTGAGCGCCGGACCACCGATGACCCAGGCGAGGCGTTTGCCTTTGAGCTTTGCAGCTGACGTGATGCCGGCTTCCTTCGCGGTCGCGGCGATACCGACATTCGGCTCGCCCCAACCCATCAGGATCAGGCGAACGGGCTGCGGGCCCCAAGGTTTCTTGCCGAAGTCGAGCACGCCTTCCTGGGCCTGGAAAGAACCAATGCCCATGGCGGAAAACTCGATCTTCTTAACGCGCAGCGGAGTCATCCGCGAAATGTCGTTCTTCGCGGGCTGCACCAGCAGCTTATAGCCTTCGTCAGCCAATGCGTTGCCGACCGCGACCGATGCGGCGTAGCCCGACGAGGTCGTGCCGTAGGCGGACCAAGTCAAATTCTTCGGCAATCCCTCCGCGTGCGCAAACTGCGCCGCGAGAGCCATGCCGGCCGCCATGGGCAGAGCGGCTTTTAAAGCGTGTTTCAATTTCATATATCTTACCTCCCGGTAGACGCGTTGTTTCTTGTGTTTCCGTGACCTCGAACCCCGGTCACGTATTAATTTTGACGGCTCGCCGTCAATAGCCACACCAGCGTTGCATAGGTGTCGGAACCACTCAAACAAAAATACAGACACCTAATAAGCTTGTGCGGTCGGATTGCCGGTCAAATCTTAAAGAAAGTGAGTTCGGGCTCGGACCGCTCCGCCGGACTCTCATTTCGCTCGAAGAATATGCCCTTTGGCCTAATCTATATTCTGTATCCAGGTGGGGGAGTTAGCGATGCCAAGGAGTGACGCGAGGCCAGGGGCGCTCGACGTTTTGTTTCGGCCGCGCTCGGTCGCGGTCATGGGGGCGTCTTCCGACGAGAAGAAGATCGGCGGCCGGCCGATTTTCTATCTCAAGCATTACGGGTTCGAGGGCGAGATATATCCCATCAACCCGAACTACGACGAGATTCAGGGTGTGAAAGCCTACAAGTCGCTGAACGATATCGACGGTGATGTCGATTTGGCGCTGATCGCGCTGCCGGCGGCGATGGTCGAGGCGGCGGTCACGGATTGCGCCGCGAAGGGCGTGAAGGCGACGGTGATTTTCAGCTCCGGCTACGCGGAGACAGGCGAGGACGGCGAAGCGGCGCAGCAACGTCTGCTGGAGATTGCCGGTGCAGCCGGCATGCGGATCATGGGCCCGAATTGCATGGGGCTCGCCGGATTCGACGCGCGCATGATCATGACCTTCGGGTTTGCGATGGAGACCAAACCGCCGGAGCTTGGGCCCATCGGCATCATCAGTCAAAGCGGCGCCTACGGGGCGGTGGCCTATTACGAATCGCGCGAGCGCCAGCTGGGCGTCAGTCTCTGGGCGACAACGGGCAATGAAAGCGATATCGGACTAGCCGAGATACTGAGCTATTACGCGGCCGACGACGCGATCAAGGTTATCCTGCTCTATATGGAAGGCTGCAAGGACGGCGCTGGATTTATGGCAGGACTGGAGGCCGCGCGCGCAGCGGGGAAGCCGGTCATCGTCACGAAGGTGGGTGCCTCCGATATTGGTGCCGAAGCGGCCCTGTCGCACACGGCATCGATCACCGGGTCCGACGTTGTCTTCGATACGGTGGTCGCTAAGTACGGCGCGCACCGCACGTCATCGATGGATGAGTTTTACGATATCGGCTACGCCAGCAGCGTGACCCGAAGTTTTCCGGACGGCAATCGGGTCGGATTGGTGACGATCTCGGGCGGAGTCGGGGTTTTGATGTCGGACATCGCGAGCCGATTGAACCTAGAGGTCCCTAAATTATCTGCGGCCGCGCAGGCGCGCATCCGCGAAATCATACCGTTCGCGGGGACGCGGAACCCGGTCGACATCACCGGACAGACGCTCAACGACCCTTCTATCTTGGGCAAATGCCTCGACATTCTGATCGAAGAGGACGTCTGCGATATCCTCGTCGTCTACATGGCGATGTCGACGCAGTCGCCGGCCCTGGCCGATATTTTCATGCAGGTCTTCCGGGATGTCCGGGCAAAGCATCCGGACGTGCCGATCATTGCCGGCGTTTATGCGGAAGGCGAACGCCGCCGGGAGCTTGAGGATCTCGGATATGTGGTGGTGCGAGAGCCGACCCGTGCGGTGAACGTGGCGGCCGCCTTGCTTCGGTTCGGGCGAAGTTTTGCGGCTGAGTTGCCGCCGCAGCCGCCCGGCCTTTCGAAGCCGGTCGTCGTGCCGACGGAGGCTTTGAACGAGATGGCGGCGAAAGCCTTGTTGGCGGAGGCCGGCATCCCGGTTGTGCCGGAAACTCTGGCGACATCGCCGGAAATCGCGGCGGCGGCGGTCGCAAAGCTCAGCGGGCCGGCAGCCCTTAAGCTGGTGTCGCCGTATATTCTGCATAAATCCGAGATCGGCGGCGTTATGCTGAACGTCGATGGGGATCATGCCGCCGAAGCCTACGAGACTCTAATGGAGCGGGCGGCGCGGCATAAACCGGACGCCAGGGTCGATGGCGTCGTGATCGCACCTATGGTCGTTGGCGGCGTGGAGACCATTTTGGGTGTCAAGCGGGACCCTGCCTTCGGGCCGGTTGTGGTGTTTGGTCTCGGAGGCGTCTTCGTCGAAGTTCTGCAGGACGTCACCCGCCGGCTGGCTCCGTTCGACGTCACGGAGGCCCACCGCATGATCCGCGAGGTAAAGGGCTACCCGCTTCTCGAGGGCGTGCGCGGGGGCGCCGTCGCGGATGTAGACGCCTTGGCGGAAGCCCTGTCCCGTCTGTCGGTACTGGCGCACGAAAACCGCGACCGGATCGACAGCATCGACATCAACCCGTTCCTGGTGCTCCCCAAAGGTCGGGGCGCGATGGCGGTCGATGCGCTGATCGTGCCGCGCGATGGTTTGACCGACTAGGCTCATCCGACCGCGGTTGCCGAGGCGGTCATCCGTCGCATGAATAGGCTGGGAAGTAGACAGATTTCGAGCGCAATTCGAACCGAATGCCAAATTTTACGATGCCATCATCCGTATCGGCGCCGGAAGATTCATGACTCGGCAACCGCGCGCGGAAAATTCCGTAGGCCGTGAAGGCCGACGGCGTCAATGCCCAAAAAGGTTGCTTCGCGACGTTAATTAACGGCCTGCGACACTCGGGGCGGATGCCTCGACTTCGGCAATTTTCTCGATCCCGTGGCGCATTTCGGAGAGCACGAAATCCGCGCGGGCCTGCGGACCGCCGCGGCCA
This sequence comes from Rickettsiales bacterium, assembly GCA_038131165.1. GTDB lineage: Bacteria > Pseudomonadota > Alphaproteobacteria > UBA8366 > UBA8366 > UBA6544. Next base: position 17,035 of record JAYPOZ010000032.1, read on the forward strand.
TCGCTGAACCGTTCGTTCCACAGACTCATCTTCACCGCAAGACCGCAGAGTACGCCGCCAACGGTCGAGTGATGGCTGGAAATCAACCGTTTCACGCGGCTAAAGGATTCCGCGTTGATGTTGCTCCACATCTCGTTCGAGTGCCGATGAAAGCTTTCGAACCGGCCAGTGATGGAGGCGGTAACATTGTTCAAAGTATTTTCAATGAACAATGACGTTTCTACCAAGTTTCTGTCGTGTTTTAGTTGGAAATTGCCCCGCAAGTCTTCCATGGATTCAATAAAGTCCATAATACTGGGAACAATAGTGTCCAGGCAATTCTTGAAATACGCGAGAGACAGGAAAATATCGCCATAATCTTCAAGAAATCGCGGGATTTCGGGTAAAGCAACATTCAGCGTACTCGCCAGTTTCTTCAGATTCTCCATCGCTTGTCCACGATCGGGATTCTTGAACATGTCGATGATCTGGCTGACATCGGTGAGGCTTGTATCCGAATCCGCATAAACCTGCGAGATCAGCGGGCGCGTGAAATCGCGCATATACGCCGTCAACTCGTCGTTCTTCGATTTGGAGAGTTTAAGTTGTTCGAAATCATTGACGACGACGCCGACATTTCGCAGTTCGACGCGCAGGGTATAAACGTCATAGCTGTTCAGTGCCGCAAGTCGTTTAAGCTTAATAATGTCCGGGTGCGGTTCCTTCTCCGGAATTCCGAATAGTTTGGCCGCGTCTTCGACACGGACCTGCCCGCTGCCCGCGCTATCGTCCTTGAACATCTCGATGACCGTCTCCAGACGGACATTCTTGATCATTCTGGCGCGTTTCAGGCCCGAAAGCTCGAACGGAATAATGCTGAGCGGCAGGATATGGAGCGAGTCCATATCCGATTCATACTCCCGCCGCTCATCCTCCGTAAGTACGTGGACTGCGGGTGCTTTCTCCTTTTCCGCCGGCGCTGCTTCGCTCATGCGTCTTGCTCCAAATTCAGCCCAATAGGCTGCATTTGATCCCCGTCCACATCGGTTATACGGCTCCACCCTGACATTATCCAGACTAAGTTAGGGCGGGTTAAGGCGAGGTTAACGGGGGCAATTTTCCGCACATTCGTTTTGACCGATCCACGATTCGGCATAACTCAGAGCTTGGCAATGCGCCAAAGACCTCCTTCGGCATGGAAAGATGAGATATGGCAATGGCACGAGGACCCTTGGACGGCGTTCGTGTTTTGGAACTCGGCTCCACGGTGGCGGGTCCCTTTTGCGCACGTTTGCTGGCGGATTTCGGCGCCGATGTCGTCAAGGTCGAAGTGCCGAGCGGCGATCCGGTGCGGTCGTTCGGAAAACGGTATAAGGGTAAGTCGCTCTACGCGTCGAGCATCTTCCGCAACAAGCGAATGGCCTCGGTAAATCTGCGCGAAGAGCGCGGCCGAGAACTCATTAAGACACTGATTCCGAAGTTCGACGTCCTGATCGAGAATTTCAAGCCGGGCACGATGGAACGCTGGGGGCTCGGTTACGAGGACCTCCGGGCGCTCAACCCCGGTCTGATCATGGTGCGCATCAGCGGTTTCGGGCAAACCGGCCCCTACAGTCACAAACCCGGCTACGGGGTCGTCTGCGAGGCCGTCAGCGGACTGCGTCATCTCACCGGCGATCCCGACCGGCCGGCGGCCCGCATCGCAGTCTCTCTTAGCGACGAAATCACGGGTACTTATGCCGCTTATGGCGTAACCCTGGCGATGCTGCACAAACGCGCGACCGGGGAAGGCCAATGCATCGATGCGGCGCTTTATGAATGCGCGTTCAGCTATATGGAACCTTATGTCCCGGCATATGAAAAAACGGGTTTCGTTCCAACGCGCCTCGGCGGCCGGCTGCCGAACAGCACGCCGAACAATCATTATCCGACGCAGGACGGCCAGCACATCCACATAACGGCCGGAAACATGCCGACCTGGCGACGCCTCTGCGCGGCGATGGGCCGGGAAGACCTGCTGTCCGACCCGCGGCTGCCCGACCAGGTCGCCTTGAACGAGCATGAAGACGAGATCGATGGCATCGTCGGCGAATGGACGTTACAGCATCGGCTGGGCGCGCTGGAGGAAATACTAGAGGAGGCGAGCGTTCCCGCCGCGAGAATTTATACGATGGCGGACGTCTTCGACGATCCGCATTACAAGGCGCGCGAGATGATCGTCGAAGTGCCGGACGACGACCTGGGCACGGTCAAGCTGGCCAATGTGGTGCCTCGGCTGTCGGCGACGCCGGGCGAGATTCGCAAGGCCGGCGGGCAGCCGGGCGTCGATACGGCGGATGTTCTGCTGGAGCTTGCCGGCTTGGATGCGGCCGCCATCGCCGCGCTGGAGGCGGACGGGATCATCTACTGCGGAGAGGAAATACCCGCGGCAACGAGAGAGGCGGACTGATGGCATTCGACGAACTCTACGACGAATACGAAAGACGCCTGGCGAAGGCGCTTGCGATGGGCGGGCCGGAGCGACTGGCGCGGCGGAGGAATGCCGGACTTCTCAATGCGCGGGAAAGGATCGACTATCTCGTAGACCCGGGCAGTTGGGTGGAATCCGGTTTGTTCTCCGTCTCCCACATTCCGGGGGATAGAGATGGGACGCCCGGCGACGGCAAGATCACGGGCTACGGCAGTATCGACGGCCGCGAGGTGGTCATCGTCTCAAACGACTTTACCGTCAAGGGCGCGTCGTCGAGCGTCACCAACATGAAGCGCATCGGCCAGATGCGTCGGACGGCATTGGAGCGCGGCATTCCGATGGTCTTTCTCGGCGAGTCCTCGGGCGCGCGCATTCCCGACAACATGGGTGCCTATAACATGGGGGCGATCCTCGGCGGCGATGCCACACAATACCGGCGGCTGCGCGAACAACCCTGGGCGTCTGCTATCCTCGGCATGGCCTACGGGTCGGCGACCTGGTACGGCTGTCTGTCCGACTTCAACGTCATGCGCAAGGGCGCGGTGATGGCGGTCTCCTCGGAACGACTGGTGTCGATGGCGATCGGCGAGAAAGTCGACGGCGAGGACCTCGGCGGATGGCGCATGCATACGGACCGGACGGGCCTTGTCGATCTGGCGGTCGATACCGACGAGGAAGCGATCGACGCGGTGAAGAAATTCCTCTCCTACCTGCCGGAAAACCAGAAACAGCTGCCGCCCGAGAAACCGGTACCCGCGGGTTCGGACGAGGCGGCGCGGACCGTGTTGGAAGTACTCCCCGAAAAACGGACGCAGGTCTACGACATCCGAAAAATCATCGAACGCGTGGCGGACAAGGACAGCGTATTCGAGCTTAAGGCCCGTTTCGGCAAGACGGCGACGACCGCGTTGGCCCGTCTCAACGGTCAGACCGTCGGGTTTATCGCCAATAACCCGATGTTCAAGGCGGGCGCCCTGGACGCGGACGGCTGCGACAAGTGCTGCAGCTTCATGGTCCTCTGCGACAGTTTCAATATTCCGGTTGTTTTTCTCGTCGACAATCCGGGCTTCGTCATCGGCATTGACGCCGAACGCCAGCGGGCACCGGGTAAGATCATGAACTTCATGAATGCCCTGCAGCTGATGACCGTACCCAAATTGACGGTGATGATCCGCAAGAATTACGGCCAAGCTTATATCAACATGGGTGGCGGCAAGAACGCCGCGGAGGTCGCGGCCTGGCCGACCGCAGAGGTCAGCTTTATGGACCCGACCTATGCGGTGAATGTGGTACACGGGAAGCCCGGCGTCCGGTTGGAAGAATCCGATCCGGAGCTGTTCGCGGAGAAATTCGCGGAATTCCAATTGGAGAGCAGCGTTTACGATATCGCGGCCTCCTACGGCATTCAGCATATCATCAAGCCGGAAGATACCCGGGATTGGCTGATCCGAATGTTTAAAGTTCATCGCAACCGTCTCAACGGTGGTCTCGGCCAACATCTGCTTTCCAATTGGCCGACGACCTTCTAATTACATTCAAGCCTGCAACGCATCAGCAAGAAACGAGGACGACAAATGGCCCGCATCGAAATCGAATCCGACGTGACCGGAACCGTGTGGAAGATCGAAGTTGAAGAAGGCGCGAAAGTGACGGAGGGGCAGACGCTCATCATCCTCGAATCGATGAAGATGGAAATTCCCGTCCTTGCCAGCGACGACGGCTCCGTCGCCGAGATCATGGTTGCCGAAGAAGAGCCGGTCTCCGAAGGCCAGGTCGTGGTCGTTCTCGACGTCTGAGGACGGGAGCATACGGCCGATGGCCTGGGACAAGGAAGTCGCGCAACTGCATCAGCGCCGCAAATTGGCGGAGGCGCAGGGTGGGGAGCATAACGTCGGACGACAGCACAAGGCGGGGCGCCTGACGATTCGGGAACGTATCGATGCTCTCATCGACAAGAACTCGTTCCAGGAAATCGGCAAGACGACCGGTGCTGCGGAATATTCGGATAGCGGCGAATTGGTCGGACTGACCCCGGCGCCCTACGTCTCGGGCCTCGCCAAGATCAATGGCAGGCCGGTGGTGGTCGGGGGCGAGGACTTCACCGTGCGCGGCGGCACGACCGCCCGTCTCGACCGCCGGAAGGGCGGGCAGGGCGGCTTTAGCGAAGATTTGGCGCACGAATACCGCATTCCCTTGGTCAATCTGATTGATGGTGCCGGCGGGACCGTGAC
>JAYPOZ010000032.1:21724-40380 GCA_038131165.1 Rickettsiales bacterium
TTCGACCGTTCCGTCGATTTGATGGGGGAAGTGCCCGTGGTCAGCGCCGTCCTTGGGTCGGCGGCGGGCGGCCCGGCCGGCCGGGCGATCCTGTCGCATTTCTCGATCATGGTGAAGGAGACCAGCCAGGTTTTCGCGGCCGGCCCTGCGGTGGTTAAACGCTCGCTCGGTCAGGATCTCACCAAGGAAGAATTGGGCGGCCCCAAGATCGCGGTCGAACATGGCGGTACCATCGACAATATCGCCGAGAGCGAAGAAGAATGCCTGGAGATGATCCGCCGCTACCTCTCCTACATGCCGCAGAATGTTTGGGCGCTTCCGCCGAGGGTGGCGAGCGGCGATCCGGTCGATCGTTGCGAGGATGCCCTCAAGGACATCATTCCCGAAGCGCGCCGTCAGCCCTACGACATGCGAAAGCTGATGCAGCTGATTTTCGATGCGGGATCAGTGTTCGAAATTCAGCCGCGTTTCGGCAAGGGGCTGATTACCAGCCTGGCCCGCCTCGACGGTTATGTCGTCGGTGTCGTCGCCAACAATCCGATGGTCTACGGCGGGGCCATGGATGTGGGCGAATCTTTAAAGCAATGTCATTTTGTCGAGCTCTGCGACACGTTTCACATACCCTTGATCTTCCTGGTCGATGTGCCGGGTTTCATGGTTGGCCTGCAGGCGGAATCCCGGGGTGTCTTGCGCGCCGGAATGCGGGCGGTCTACGTCGCCAGCCAAGCGACCGTGCCGGTGATCACGCTCGTCGTCCGGAAATGTTATGGGATGGCCGGGATGGCCACATGCCAGCAGCGCGGCGTCAATCTCAAACTGGCTTGGCCTTCCGCCGAATGGGGCTCCCTGCCGGTCGAAGGCGGTGTCGCGGTGGCTTTCCGGCGCGAGATCGAAGCCGCCGACGACCCGAAGGCAAAGGAAGCGGAGCTCGAAGAGGAACTGAGGGTGTATTCCTCTCCCTTCCGCACCGCAGAGGCATTCGGCGTTGAGGACATCCTCGACCCGCGCGAGACGAGGCCATATTTGGCCCGCTATGTCGAAGCCATGCAGTCCAAGCTGGCGACGACGGTCGGCCAGAAGGCGCGATTGGGCGTTCGACCCTAGCCAATGGTGTAACATTGTTGAGGCGCTAAGGGCGCTCTCCTCGAACTGCGCGCCGGTTTCGTCAGTGATCTGTCAGCCAATCGATATCTAATATCACTCAACGCGCGGAAAAACGGTGACGATTGGCTCAAGTCATGGAAGTCCTGGACGCACGAAAGGTCGCTCCGGAGGAGGCGGTCCCGAAGAATAGGCATCGGGCGTTGTTCGACTATTGGCAATCCAAGTGCCAAGGTTGGGAGTTGCCGTCGCGCGCCGATATCGATCCCTCGGAGATTCCCGCTCATGTTCTACCGGATATTTCCCTGGTAACGGTTGAAAGGTATTCAGGCGAAAAGCTGCGGTATAGATTTCGGTTGATCGGCACGAATGTCGTCCTGAATCTGGGTCGAGACGTAACTGGTTTCTCGTTCGATCAGGCCTTCCATCGCGAGGACTATTTGGCGAGCGAGCAATTCGTCTACGGGAAGGTGGTGCGAAAGGCGAAATGGCAATGGAGCCGGGCCGCCCTGCGGGTACCGGGGCGCGAATACATTACCCACTCGCGTCTGCTGCTGCCGTTGGCTTCCGATGGCCGGACCGTCAATATGGTCCTCGGGCATTCTTTATTCGAAATGAGGCAGGGCTGATCACGCCGCCTGGCGCGCCCGCGTCTCGGCGGTCGGCAGTTCCTTCAGCCTCGGGGCAACTTTATCGGCGAACAGTCGCATGTTCCGCTCCGCTTCGTCGCCCGGCATGCCGGCATACCCGAACACACCGATGAAACCGTCCGCGCCTGTACGGTCGCTGATGTCGACAATCCGCTCGTAGCACATTTCCGGCGTGCCCCAAACTTGCAGGTTCATGAAGAATTCCGTCGCGCTGTCGGGACCGTATTTCTGGATCGTCTCGGCGAATTTGCCGTAATACTCGTAGCCCTTCATCGTCTTCAGGTGGTCGCCCGCGAACTGGTAGTGCTCGAGCACGGATTCCCAATATCCGCCGATATATTTCACGGCCATCTCGGCGGCGCGGTCCTTATCCTCGTCGCAGAACACCCAGCCGGCGGAGATCGGCGGCGGTGCTTCCGCGCCGTTGACCTCGCGGAAGACGGCGCGGTAATTGTCGAGTTCTTCGGCGACGGCATCCCAGGGTTTTTGCGGGATGATCAGAATACCGATGCCGAGCTCGGCCATGATTTGGGAGGATTCGGGAGAGACCGCGGCGGCATAGGTGCGGTCGCGAAAACTCTTGAAGGGGGCAGGGCGGATCGCCGTTTTCGGTTGTTGGATGTACTTTCCGGTGAACTCCATATTCCCGGATTCGAGCGCGCCCAGTACGGCTTGCGCCGCCTCGACGAAACGGTCTCGGCTCTCGCCCATATCGAGACGGAAACCGTCGAACTCGACCTTTCCCGCGCCCCTTCCGATGCCGAGGATGACCCGGCCGCCGGAAATGTTGTCCAGCATGGCGACCTCTTCGGCGGCGCGCAGCGGATCGTGCCACGGCAGAACCAATACCATTGATCCAAGCTTGGCCGTCTTGGTGCGGCCCGCACAGTAGGAGAGGAACTGATAGACGTCCGGGCACATCGTGTAGTCGGTGAAGTGATGCTCGACGCTCCAGATCGACTCGTAGCCGAGGGGCTCGACCAGATCGACCAGCGACAGATCGTTCGCGTAAATTTGACGATCCGGGAGATCGCTCCCGTAGCTCTGAAAAATGACGGCGGCACCGACATGCATGACCGTGGTCCCTTCTTGATGATTCAGCTTATGCAATGATCTAGTATTGCGGCGCTCCCGGACAAAAGGGCGTGGTTTCGCTTTCCCTGCCTCCATAGGAGCGTAGGTTGATTGTTATTCGGTTCGAAGGATGTCCGAGAGAGGAGCCGCATGTATATCACGCAAGCGCTAAAACGATCCATCCAGCTTCACGGCGACGATATCGCCACGGTTTGTCAGGGGCGGAAGCGGACCTGGTCCGAGGCCGGAGAGCGCGTCGCGAAATTTGCCGGCGCTCTGCGCCGGCTTGGAGTTTCCGGTGGCGAGCGCGTCGCGATGCTGTCTCTCAACAGCGATCTGTATTTCGAGTATTTCTTCGCCGTGCCCTGGGCCGGCGGTGTCTTTGTGCCGATCAATATTCGTCTCGCTCCGCCGGAGGTCGCGTTCTGGCTGAATGATTCGGGAAGCGAGATATTGCTCATCGACGACCGGTTTCTGCCGATTTTGAAAGATCTCGAAGGTCAGTTGAAGACTGTGCGCGAGATAATTTATGCAGGCGACGGGGATGCACCGGAAGGAATGGCGTCGATCGAGGATCTGATCGCCGATTCCGATCCGGTGGCGGACGCGATGCGCGGCAACGACGATCTCGCCGGGTTGTTCTACACTGGTGGTACGACAGGACGGTCCAAGGGAGTGATGCTCAGTCACCGAAATCTCGTCTTTAACAATATGAATTCGATACATTCCTTTAATTATCATCAAGGGATGCGCTGGCTTCATGTCTGCCCGATGTTCCATATCGCCGGCGGCATCGCAATTTTCGGCGTGACCCAGGTGGCCGGCACACATGTCATTATTCCAGGCTACGCGCCGGAGTTGGCGCTGGAGACGATCCAGAACGAAAAGGTCACCGATACCTTGTTCGTGCCGACCATGGTCAACATGATGGTGAACTACCCGGAAGTGGCGAAATTCGATCTCTCCAGTCTGAAGGTGATGACATATGGCGCATCTCCGATGCCGGAAGCCGTGGTCCGCCGGGCCATGGAGATACTCCCGGAGTGCGGCTTCTATCACGCCTACGGACAGACGGAGACGGCGCCTCTGGTCACCATGACGCCGCCCGAATGCCACGTCTTCGATGGGCCGAACGCAGGGCTCTATCGCGCAGCCGGCCGTCCAGTCGTGGGTGTCGAGGTGAAGATTGTCGATGAAGACGATAACGAGGTACCGCGCGGCGCAGTGGGCGAGATCTGCGTGCGCGGACCGAATGTCATGTTGGGCTATTGGGAGCAACCCGAGTTGACCGCGCAGGCGCTGCGCGGCGGCTGGATGCATTCGGGCGATGGCGGTTATATGGACGAGCGGGGCTTCATCTTCATCGGCGACCGTATGAAGGACATGGTGATCAGCGGCGGTGAGAATATCTATTCCGCTGAAGTGGAGGACGCGCTCTACCAACACGCGGCCGTGGTCGAGTGCGCCGTCATCGGCATTCCCGATGAACGCTGGGGCGAAGCGGTCCATGCGATCGTCCGCCTTCAGGAAGGAAAGGCCGCGAGCGCAGAGGAATTGATCGCGCATTGCCACACGCTGATCGCCAATTACAAATGCCCTCGCGGGATCGAGTTTGTGACCGACCCATTGCCGCTTTCCGGTGCCGGAAAGATACTGAAGACCGAACTCCGAAAGCCCTATTGGGAGGGCAAACAGAAACAGGTGAACTGAGCATGTCCGACCTTTCCCTCGATCACGTCGGTTTCATGGTGCGCGACCTCGACGCGGGGGCCGAGCGCTGGCGGAAACTGGGTTTCCAGCTCTCCCGGCGCAGCCCGCAGATGGGCAAGGTCCCGGGCGTGGCGGACATGGCTCCTTGGGCGACATCGAACCACTGCGTTATGTTCGAGTACGGATATCTGGAATTGATCGGCGTCACCAATCCGGAAAATTTCAATCCCTGGACCCGTTTTCTCGACCGTTTCGAGGGGGCGCATATTACGGCGCTCCGGTGTCGGGAGGCTGACGCGGCCTATGCGTCGTTGAGCGAGCGCATCGAGCATTTCGACCCGCCGCTACAGCGCCTCCGCAACGCGCCCTACGGCGACGGCGAGCGACCGTTTAAGTTCCGGAATATTTTCAGTCAGGACGCCTATTTTCCCGAAGGCCGCTATATCGTCATCGAGCATCAAACGCCGGAGGTAATCTGGCAGAAGGAGCTAATGATACAGCCGAATGGAGCGAAGGCGTTCCGCGAACTGATTTTCTGCGCCGAGCCGGCGGACGGTACGCTCGACCGGTTGTGCCGCATTTCGGGAGAAACGGCCGATAGCGAGGGAGAGCGCGCGGTGCTGCATTTGGGCGGCGGTGGTACTCTCTCGGTGATGGCGCCTGCTGCGTTTGCGGCGCGTTATCCGGGCGTGCCGGCACCGGCGACGCCGTCGGCGGCGGCGGCGGTTATTGCAGTAGACGACCTCGGCCTTTTGACAGGAATACTGGCGGAGAATGGTGTGGCGGCGGTGGCGTCGGAACGCGGCAGCCTTTGGGTTGGACCTGAAGCTGCAAATGGCGCCGTAATCGAGTTCGTCGCGAAGTAACGCCGTCCGACCCGCCGGATCGTTTCGTGTGTGGGTGGACCTCGCAACGGCGGAAATCTCGGAAAAAAAGAATTGGCGTTAATACTCTATAAGTAATCACGGGTTAGTGTTTGCTATGAGCAGCATTCACTATCTCTTTCCGCAAGACGCCGAAGGCGCGGCAGAATCGCATTTGCCCGATCTGCGCGGTGCTCATCCAAAGGTGTTGTCTCTCTTTGAGTTTTGGCTGAGCAGATGCGGCGAGAGACGCTTCCCCAAACGTTCTGATTTCGACGTAATGGATTTCGCCCCCTGGATGGGCAACCTCTCGTTGGTGGAACTGATCGATGAGGGGAGGGATTACCGGTATCGCGTACACGGCACGAACAAAGTCGACTATCTCGGGCGCGACCTGACCGGGCGCTGCGTCTCCGAATTACCGTTGGATCAAGCTGCGATCGTCAGAGAAGAATATGACCGCGTGGTAAGCTCCGGAGTGCCGCATTTTGTAAATCGCCCGCACATCAATGGCGATAAGGATTTTCTTAGAACCAACAAACTTATGTTACCGCTATCCAAAGATATGGCGGCCGTCGAAATCATTTTGGTTGGCTTGTATAGCTGGTTCGGACGGATTTCCGCTGAGCCGAAATCTATTCTGGGGGATTGACTGCGGTGGCGCCTTCCCCGCTTGGTGTGGAATGGTAATCTTCTGGTCATTAACCAACTTTAAACACTTGCGGTTTATTGCTATGTCCGTATTTACGCGCAGAGACGATGCCGGGAGAGATAGACGATGAGCGAACTAATGGCGGTCGAAAATGATGGCCATCACGTGGTGATGGAAGGCGAGCAGCAATATGTCACGATGACGATTGCGGGTCAGCTGTTTGGCGTGCCGATCATGCAAGTCGAGGATATCGTGGAGCCCGACCGGATCACCAAAGTGCCGCTTGCCTCCAAGCAAATTGCGGGTGTGATGAATCTGCGTGGACGCGTGGTCACCGTAATCGATCTCAAGCAATGCCTCGGATCTAAGAACGGCAATGGGGCACCGCGCCTGATCGAGGGTGACGGCAGCGATGATGGGAAAGGGGAGAAATCGGCGGTCGAGCAGAAATTCTCGATCACGGTCGAGAAGAACCACAGCTTGTACACGCTGCTGGTCGATAATATCGGGGACGTGCGCGCCTTGCCGGATAGCGGCCTTGAGAATGTGCCGCCCAATCTAGATGCTTCGTTCAGAAAGGTGGCGTCGGGGGTCTACCGTCTTCAGGGCGAGCTCTTGGTCGTACTGGATGTGGACAAGGTATTCGAACTCCTGATCGAAGCGTCATAGACGGCGTCTTCATTTTCATCGAGCGACGGGGCGCCTGGCAGGAAATTTGCCAGGCGTTTTCTTTTGAGGCATTGAGGCCGTCGTTCGACGAGGAAGGAATATGCCAGTGGTCGAGAAAACATCGCTTGTCACCGGTGCGGCCGGATTTATCGGCAGCCATATCGTAGACCGTCTCCTCGCGGCGGAGCACCGGGTCGTGGGGGTGGACAATTTTTCGACCGGGCGGGTCGAAAACATCGTCCATCTGCGGAATGAAGGGCGCTTCACGTTCGTGGAGGCCGATATCTGCGATCTCGACGCCATGCGCAAGGCCATGTCCGGCATCGAATGGGTGTTCCATATTGCCGGGATTGGCGACATCGTTCCCTCGATCGAGGCGCCGCTCGACTATCACCGAGCCAATGTGGACGGCACGGCAAGCTGTCTGGAAGCCGCCCGCGCGAACGGCGTGCACCGCTTCCTCTATGCGGCTTCTTCGACCTGCTATGGCCTCGCAACCGTCTTTCCGACACCGGAAGACCATCCGATACAGCCGGAATTCCCCTATGCCTTGTCGAAGTATATGGGGGAGGAGCTGGTGCTGCATTGGGGCCAGGTCTACAACATGTCCGTCGCGTCGTTGCGCATGTTCAATGTCTATGGGCCGCGAAGCCGGACCACGGGGGCCTACGGGGCGGTCTTTGGCGTTTTCCTGGCACAGAAATTGGCTGGTAGGCCCTTTACCGTCGTGGGAGATGGTGAGCAGACGCGGGATTTTACTTATGTCAGCGATATTGCCGATGCCTTTCTCACGGTCGCGGCCAGCGATCTGACGTGCGAGGCCGTCAATGTCGGCTCGGGCGGCACGTATAGCATCAACCGGCTGGTCGATCTGCTGGGCGGCGAGCGGGTCTACATCCCAAAACGGCCGGGCGAGCCGGATCGTACGTTCGCCGATGTCTCGCGCATCGAAGCGGCGACGGGTTGGCGGGCCCAGGTCGATTTCGAGGAGGGGGTGAGCCGAATGCTGTCGCATATCGAGAATTGGCGCGATGCGCCGATCTGGACACCCGAGACCATCGCCGACGCGACGCAGGACTGGTTCAAGTACCTCTCGAAATAAGCGGCGGAATCAGTCGACGGTTACCGTTTCGCCGGTCTCTGCGGATTTGACGATCGCTTCGAAGACGGCAATGCCGTGAACCGCCTCTCGGTCGCTGAGGGGATATTCCGCTTTGCCCACGACCGCATCGGCGAACGCTTCCAATTCGGCTCTTTCCTTGTCGAAGGCCGGATACTCGACCACTTCGGCAGGCCCTTCCATCGGTTGAAAAACCAACGGCGATTCGTCGCGCAACTCAAGCCAACCCTTGGTGCCGAAGATTTGGAGACGCATGGTTCGGGCCGTTGCACCCAATGTCGCAAAACACGCCGACATGCCGCTTTCAAAACGAAACGTCATCGACGTCGTATCGTCAATCGGCAAATCGGTGACCAACCGCAGGCTCTGGGCATGGACGGTTTGGATCGGGCCGCACAGGCAGATCAGCAGATCCAGCATATGGATGCCGATCGGGCTCATTGACCCAGCCGGTGTCTCGTCGGCATCCGTTCGCCAGTGCCCGACTGCATGACGAAGGCTTGGATTGCCAGAGAAATTGGCGTCGGCATGGATGACCTTGCCGATATCGCCGAGCTCAATACGCTTTTTCATCTCCATCACAGGCGGCAGGAAGCGCCTGTTGTGACCTAAAGCCAGGACCAGGCCGGCGCGTTGCGCGTCGTCGACCGATACCTGAGCGGAAGCCTTATCGAGCGTAAAAGGTTTTTCAACGAAGATGTGTTTGCCGGCCTTTGCGGCCGCCGACATTTGTTCCGCATGCTGCGTATGTGGCGTGGCGAGTACGACCGCCGCCACGGAAGGATCACCAAGGGCGTCCGCATAATCGGCGCTCAGCGGAAAGCCTTGAGCGCGGGCATAATCCTGGACCTTCGAGGGCGTCCTCGTCACACCCCGGACAAAGCTGATTTTATCGCTCTTCCCCTGCACCGAATCCACAAGGACCTGTCCCCAGCGGCCAAGTCCGATGATGGCGCAATTCAGCATCTTATCTGGAGCCTTCCCGACGTTAGCTGGCCTTTGCGGCTGCCATTCGGTCCAATTGAGTACGAAGTATATTAATCAGACCGTCGACGCCGCGTTGTCGCAGGACGGCATTGAACTCCGCCTTCTGGGTGACCAGCATGCTGACCCCTTCAACGACGACATCAATGATTTTCAGGCGGTCATCGATGCGGCGCACACGCCAGTCTACTTTCAAGGCGCGGCCATTGCTGTTGGTAATCTGAGTGCGTACAAAGACGTCGGATTGACCTGCTTTGATCGTTTTTTGCACGTTCACCGTCTCGCCGGCATAGCCGCCGAAACGGATGGAATAGGTTTTTAGAATCCATTCCTCGAAAAGCGTCTGATATTGCGTCTTTTGTTCGTCCGACATTTCCCGCCAGAACTTTCCGGCTGCAAAGCGTCCGATTTTCTCCATCGCGAAATCGTCGCCCAGGACTGCACGGAACTTTTTCTCGCGCTCGTCGAGGCTACCGCCTTGGTCGCGCAGGACGGAAATCGCCTCGTCTGCCAGACCCTGGATGAAAAGCGCCGGCTGGCCGGTTTGGTCCTCCGCGGATGCTGCGGATTGCGCCGGAAGGCCAAGTATGACGGCCGTTGCGAATAAGCTCAAAATATACGAAAAGAAATTACGTTTTGAAACGGAAGGACTCATTCCACAAATACCTCAATTCTCGATAAATCGGGTCTTCGGCGGCATCGCGCCTCTGTCTGCGGTCAACCTATCGGGACAACAATAGAGAAAAACCGTTAACAAGTTGCAAATCCAGCGACGCGAGGAGGGCTTACCCGTATCATACGAATCGTTTCACCCAACGTTAGGAGCGCTGCTCTACACGCCGGTCATGAAATTGGCAAGAGTGCCTATTCCGCCAAGCATGCTCGAATGACCTGCGAGTGAAACTCGGCGGGCCGGATATTGCTTTGGGAACCTGTCCAAATAGTGACGAAAGCTGTTCGTTATGAGGATTTATTGCGGTGACTTTGCACTGGTCGGTTTGTTGTTGGGGCAAGCCTCTCCGCCGTCACATATTTCTGTGATGGGGCGCTGTTGCAGTAGCCGCAAAGGCCAAAATAGGGACTCGCAACCGGAAGCCTCGTTTTCGCTTCCCGTCTCATCGACGTCCTATGGGTTTGAGCGGGGGACTTCCTCCGCCGTCTAGGGCTTTAGGGTCAATGCGACGCGAAAGCCGTTGCGGTAGATACGCGCATCTTTATCGATCTTGCTCCGGTTTCCCGAGCGCACGAAACGGGCGATGCTGATCCATGAGCCACCCCGGAGAACCCGTTGCGAGCACCGCCCGTCTTTGATCCAGGCGGCACCGTCGGACGGGGCACCATCGTACGTCTTGTGCCAACAGTCCTCGGTCCATTCCCATGCATTGCCGGCGGTGTCGTGCAGGCCAAATGCGTTCGGCTGAAAACTGCCGACAGGCGAGGTTCTTACATAACCGTCGTAGCATTCGTGCGGCGCCATTTGCGGAAACTCTCCCGGCATTGACCCATCGCGATCGAAGACATTGGCGAAACGACAGGCTTGTTCGGCATCGGAACCCCAGAACCGGGGCGTGCCGGTGCCCGCACGCGCGGCATATTCCCATTCGGCTTCGGAAGGGAGGCGGTAGGGCCTCCCGGTCCTTGCGGCAAGCCATGAAACATAAGCCTTGGCATCGTCCCAGCTGATGCAGACGGCCGGATGATCGTCTTCCTGAGGATATCCCGGATCGTGCCAGTCTTTGGCCGCATCGGTGGCGAACTTATCGCCTGTCCAATACTTGCAGCTGCCACCCGAACGCTTCGTTTCGTGCACGAAGACTGCATATTGCCGCCGGGTGACTTCGAATTGGCCAATGCCAAAGGCCGCCGTCAGGCGGACGGGATGCACTGGCAGTTCCCGTGCCGCGCGCTTCTTCGGGACGCCTTCGCGCTGGGTGACGGATTGGGGCGTTCCCATGAAGTATGCGCCTGCCGGCACGACGACCATTTTCGGGCATTCGTCGCAGTCCCGGAAGGTTTGGAGCTCGGCGCTTGTCGAGATGGGGCTCAGGAGCGCAAACGAAACAGCCGCAATAATTGTGAATATACCCGGATGCGCCATCGTAGAGCCGCCCTGCTGCTATTCCCCGACCGCCAACCGCAAGGGCTGGAGATCGGAGGTGGGTTCCGTATGTTGATGCTGGGCGAGCTGGAAGCCGCCCGTGCCGGCCGCGCATTCCAGGGCCACGGATTCGACCCTGGCATCTCCCAGACACTGCTCCGCGATGGCTTCGCTCAAGCTTTCGAGATCTCGGTGGCTGCCGCTTTGCGCAATCGATTTCGCTGCCGTTACCACGCTGTGGTAGCACACGACGGATTTATAACGATCCGCCGCGAAATCGGTTGGCAGGGCGACCTCTAAGTCGACAGATAGGGCTAGCGGCTCGCTTTGACCGCCGTGCCGCCAGTCGAGAGCCAAGCCGCGAACGAAAATATGGTAGGTGGTAATATCGCCGAGATCCACGGAGCGATCCTTCCCTATATGCTTGCCTTCCCGTATCACATCCTGTGCCATATGACCCGCCCATTTTGGCGACAATTTCGCGTCGAAAGATTAATTAAATGAGATGGACCGATCGATTCGACTGGCAGAGCCGAACTTTCGTGATGGGTATTTTGAATGCGACACCGGATTCGTTTTCGGGAGACGGCGTACTCTCGGGCGTGGACGCTGTAGCGAGCGCCCTGTCCCTAGCGCGCGCGCAATTGGAAGCCGGTGCGGATATCCTCGATATCGGAGGTGAAAGCACCCGTCCGGGCGCGCTGCCACTAGATGCGCCGGCGGAATGTGCCAGGGTCGTGCCCGTCATCGAAGCGGTAAGGGCGGCGTTTCCCGATGCCATCCTGTCGATCGACACATATCGCGCGGCGGTCGCCGCGGCGGCACTCGACGCCGGGGCGAATATCGTCAATGACGTCTGGGCGCTGAGGGGAGATCCGGATATGGCGGGATTGCTCGCCGCCCGCGAAGTGCCGGTCATATTGATGCACAACCGGAGCCGTCCCGACGATGTCTCCCGGGCGGCACGGATAGGCGCCGAATATCGAGGAGCAAATTACCGCGATGTCGTTGACGAGGTGGCGCAAGCGCTGCTGGCCCGTATCGACGCAGCGGTCGCGGCCGGGATCGCGCGGGATCGTATCGTCGTCGATCCGGGCATCGGATTCGGTAAGACCGTTACGCAGAATTTGGCGCTGATCAACCATCTGCCGCGATTAAAGGAGATTGTGGACTGCCCGATCCTTGTGGGTCCCAGTCGGAAGTCCTTCATCGGACGCATTTTGGACGTGGCGGTTGAAGACCGCTTGGAAGGCACGGCGGCGGCAGTCGCGGCGAGCGCGATGCGGGACGCGGATATCGTCCGCGTTCACGATGTAAAAGAAATGGTGCGCGTGGTGCGCGTGATCGACCGGTTGAAAGCGGCGCCCGCCGATGGGGGAGGGTCCGCATGACGGCGTTGGTCTATATCGGAATCGGGACCAATACCGGCGACCGGGTCGAGAACCTCCGCCAGGCGCTGGAACGGTTGGACGGAATCATGGCGCTCGACCAGCTATCGGGTGTCTACGAGACCGCGCCCAAATACGTCTTGGATCAACCGCGTTTTCTGAACATGGCGGTCGGCGGCGAGACCGCGCTCGATCCGCTGCAATTGCTCGAGAAGCTCAAGGCCTTCGAGATCGAGATGGGCCGCCTGCCGTCCGAGGAGCGCTACGGTCCCCGTCTGATCGACCTCGACATTCTCTTCTACGGCGACACGGTGGTCGAGAAATCGGGATTGTCGATTCCTCATCCCTTATTGCCGGAGCGCGAGTTCGTGCTCCGGCCACTGGCCGATATCGCCGCCGCAAAGCGTCATCCCGTGACGGGCCGGACGGTGATCGAAATGCTGGCGGCCCTTGAAGGCAACGGCGAAGCGAAGCAGTTCCCGATCGATGTGTAGAGCGCGTCTGTGTCATACTCCGGTAAGTCTTTGGGTTTATTCGTAGACGCATGACGTTTCCGCCAGAGATTCAAAAACGGCTCGAAGAGCTCCGCGGCGAATTTGTGCTGCAATCCCGCAGGCAGGTCGACGAGCTGTCCGGCTTGCTCGCGGATTGCGACGAAGACTCTGCCGAGGAGGTCGCGTCGCTGATGAAACGCGCCCTGCACGATCTCAAGGGGCAGGCGGCGACATTCGGATTTCCCCAGGTCTCCGACCTCGCCCGCTCGGCCGAGACTTATGTCGCGACGCTCTCGGAGTACGACGGCTCCGCGACCCGGGAGTTGACCGCGCTGTTCGAGACCATCCGCGTCCATTTGGCGGAGGTGCCCGACGAGGACGCGCCGGACTCGGGCGATTGGATGGGCACCGCGCCGGTCACGCCGTAGATCCGCTAGAAGGCGTCTTCCGGCAAGGCCAGGACGGACTCCGCGCCATCCACGATCGTCGAAGCCAAGCCCGCCGCCCGAGGCAACACATGTTCCGCATAATACCGGGCCGTTGCGAGTTTCGTCCGGTAGAAGCCGGCGTTGTCGGCGTCGCCTGCCAGGGCCCGCGCCGCCGCCGTGGCAGACCGCGCCATCATCGCGCCGCCCGCCACGAGGCCGAACAGCTCCAGATAGGCTGTTGCCCCCGCGAAGGCGAGCGCCGGCGACCTGCCGCCATGCTCGATCAGCCAGTCGGTGGCACCGTCCAGGGCGTCGACCGCCGATGACAGGTTCCGGCCCGTGGCGGCTTGCTGATCCGCGGCCCCGGCGACCTCCCGCATCTCGGCGATATAGGCCTTGGCGGTCACGCCCCGGTCGCGCAGGACCTTGCGCCCGACCAGATCGCGTGCCTGGATGCCGTTGGTGCCCTCGTAGATCGGCGCGATCCGGGAATCGCGATAATGCTGCGCGATGCCCGTCTCTTCGATGAATCCCATGCCGCCGTGCAGCTGCACCGCCGTCGAGGTAAGCGCCACGCCGAGGTCCGTCGACCAGGCCTTGACGATCGGCGTCAACAGGTCGAGGCGGGCGCGCGCCTCCCGGCGCCGCTCGGCGTCCGGGTGGCGTTTCGAGATGTCGAACTGCACTGCGGTATCGTAGGCCAGCGCCCGCATCGCCTCGGTCTGCGACTTGATGCTCATCAGCATCCGGCGGACGTCCGGATGGTTGATGATCGAAACCTTCTCCGGCCCGCCGCCGTCGAGGCGCCCCTGCACGCGCTCCTTCGCATAGTCGCGCGCCTGTTGGTAGGCGCGCTCCGAGAGCGACAAGCCCTGCAGGCCGACGTTGAAGCGGGCCATGTTCATCATTGTGAACATCGCCTTCAGGCCTTCGTTCTCCTCGCCGACGAGATAGCCGACCGCCCCTTCGTTGTCGCCATAGGCCATCACGCAAGTCGGGCTCGCGTGAATGCCGAGCTTGTGCTCGATGGAGGCGCAGCGGAGATCGTTGCGCCCGCCGAGCGAGCCGTCCTCGTTGACCATCACCTTCGGCACCAGGAACAGAGAGATCCCCTTTGTGCCTTCGGGCGCGTCCGGCAGGCGGGCCAGCACCATGTGGATGATGTTCTCCGCCATGTCGTGCTCGCCGTAGGTGATGAAGATCTTTTGTCCGGTGATCCTGTAGTGGCCGTTCTCGCGCACGGCGCGGCAGCGGAGTTCCGCCAAATCGCTGCCCGCATGCGGTTCGGTCAGGTTCATCGTCCCGGGCCACTCGCCCGAAATGAGTTTCGGCAGATAGGTCCGCTTGAGGTCTTCCGAGCCGTATTGTTCGAGGGATTCGATGGCGCCGACGGTCAGCAGCGGGCAAAGCGACCACGCCATGTTGGCGGAGCCGAACATCTCGAAGACGGCGGTGCCGACCAACGAGGGCATTTGCTGGCCGCCGTACTCCGCATTGCAGGTCAGCGCGTTCCAGCCGCCTTCGACATAGGTGCGGTAGGCGTCGGCGAAACCGTCCGCGGTGCGGACCACGCCGTTCTCGAATCTGGCGCCCTGCCGGTCGCCGGCCGAATTGAGCGGCGCCAGTACCTCGCTCGATAGTTTGCCCGCCTCGTTCAGCAACGCCTCGACGAGTTCCGCATCCGCCTCCTCGTAGCCCGGTAGGCCCGATACTTGGTCGAGCATGCCCAGGTCGTTCATCAGGAAGGACATGTCTTCGAGAGGAGCGTGATAAGGGATCATCGGGCGCGCTCTTCTAAAGGACCTTGCCGGGATTCATCAGGCCGTCGGGGTCGATGGCGGCTTTCAGTCTCCGCATCAGGCCGAGTTCGACCTCCGAACGGTAGATCGGCATATAGGCGCGTTTCTGCTGCCCGATGCCGTGTTCGGCGCTGAACGAACCGTCGAAGGCGGCCACGCTTTCCAGCAGGATATGGTCGAGCGTCTTCGAAACCTGCGCGAATTCCTCCGCCGCCATGCCGAGCGGCGCATAGACGCCGTAGTGGATGTTGCCGTCGCCGACATGGCCGAAGCCGCTTGGCCGGCAACTCGGCAAGGCCTCGGCTAGTTTCGCGTCGGTCTGATTCAGGAAGGCGGGCACGTCGCTCACCGGGACGGAGACGTCGTGCGAGATGCGCGGGCCTTCGTGTTTGCTGGCCTCCACGATCTCCTCGCGAATGCGCCAGAATGCCGCTCGGTGCGCTTCCGATTGCGCGATCGCCGCGTCGAGCACGATGCCCTCCTCGAAGGCGGATTCCAGCATGCCTTCCATGGCGGCCTGCATGCCGCTGTCCGGATTGGCGCCGGAAAACTCGATCAACGTGTAATGTTCATAGGGCCGGTCCATCGGATCGACGATGCCGTCCAGATGCCGCATGTCGATATCGATGATCAGGCGGGGAATGTATTCGAAACTGGTTACGGAATCGCCGCTCGCCGTCCGGCACAGCGTCAGCAGTTCGATCATCGCCTCGCGATCCCGAATGGCGGCGAAACAAGTCTGCACGTCCTTCGGTTTCGGGAACAGCTTGAGGACGGCGCCGGTAATGATGCCGAGCGTACCCTCGCCGCCGACGAACAGCTGTTTCAGGTCGTAGCCGGTGTTGTCCTTGCGCAGCCGCCGCAGTCCGTTCCAGATGCGCCCGTCCGGCAGCACGACTTCGAGCCCCAGCACCAGATCGCGCGCGTTGCCGTAACGCAGCACGTTGACGCCGCCCGCATTGGTCGACAGGTTGCCGCCGATCCGGCACGAGCCCTGCGCGCCGAGGCTGAGCGGGAAGAAGCGGTCGGCTTCCGAGGCCGCGTCCTGGATATTGGCGAGGATGCACCCCGCGTCGACGGTGATCGTGTAGTTGAGCGGATCGATGTCGCGGATCGTCGCCATGCGGTCGAGGGAGAGCAAAATCTGCTCGCCACTGTCGTCCGGCACGCTGGCGCCGGTCAGGCCGGTATTGCCGCCCTGCGGGACGACCGGGATGCGGGCCTCGGCGCAGATGGTCATCACATCCGCGACCTCTTGCGTGGAGGCCGGGCGGACCAACAAGGCGGTCCTGCCTTCCCAACCGCCCCGAAAGGCGTGCACATACGGCACCTGGACGTCGGGATCGTCGCTCCAGCCTTTTTCTCCGACAACGGCTTTGATCCGGTCGAGCGCCGCGTCCCGCGCGGCCCCGTGCGATGCGTCGGGCGCCATGGTATCTCTCCCTTTGTCCGGCCTGTTTCGGCGCGGTTCCTCCCCCGATTTAGCGGAGATCGCGCAGGCGGACAAGCGTGCTGCGTCCGTTGTCGCCTAGCCCGCCGCCGCATCCGGGTCGATGAGGCCGAACTTCTCCTGATGGTCCATGATCTCGGCCGCCAGCCGCTCGCGGCCCTCCTCGTCGAGGCCGCTGAACTCTATCGCCACGATGGGCGGGTCGATGCGGATGACGCGGCCGGTCAGCGGCGATATCTCGTCGATCAGCACCTCGACCGTCTCGCCGGGCGCGAACTGCGCCTGATCGAGGTCGACGACGTGCAGCAGAGCGCCGCCGGTCGAAATGTCCTCGATATAACTCGCGTGGCTTGTGCCGTCGGATGCGATCATCGCCATGCGCGGCGTCGCCACGCGCTTGTTCGATCGTTTGTTGGTTTCCGTCATCGCGTCATCCTGCAGCTCTCGATCATGCGAGTAGGAATTACCGCATAAAGATTAAGGAAAAGCAAAGCGCCGGTCGCCCGGCTCGAAGCGGGTGTCCGCCGCGCTCGAAGCCCGCCGAGCGGCGCTTGTCGAAGCGCCGGCGGCGACACAGAGTCACTTGCCAGGAGAACCGCCCCCGAAAGGAGCCTGCCATGCGTGTCGTGATCGCGATGATGAAGCACGAGACCAACACCTTCTCTCCGGTGCCCACACCGATCGAACGCTTCGCGCGCGGCTATCCGCTGCCGCCGCGCGGCGAGGAGGCGTTGCGGGCGTTTCGGGGCACCGGCTCGGCCATGGCCGCCTATATCGACATCTGCGAGCGCGAGGGCTGGGAGATGGTGACTCCCATCGCGGCGCAGGCGGCCCCCTCGGCCCCTGTCCAGGACGCGGCTTATAAGGAGATATCCGACGCCATCGCCGAGGCGGTCGAGGCCGGCTGCGATGCGGTCATGCTCGACCTGCACGGCGCCATGGTCACGGAAAGCATGGAGGACGGCGAGGGCGCGCTGCTGGCGCGGCTGCGCGGCATTGCGCCCGACGTGCCGATTGCCGTCGCCCTTGACATGCACACCAACCTCTATCCCGCCATCGCCGACAACGCGACGACCCTGGCGGGCTATCAGACTTATCCGCATATCGACAATTACGAGACCGGCAGGCGCGCCGGCGAGGCGCTGGTCCGGGTCCTCAAGGGCGAGGTCAAGCCGACCCTTGCGTGGGGTAACCGGCCGATGCTGCCGCACGTGATGCGCCAGGGCACCGACGATTTTCCCAACAAGGAAATCCAGGCCCGCGCGGCGGCGATGGAGGCGGGTGGCGAGGCGCTGATCGCCACCATGTTCACCGGCTTTCCGCATGCGGACATCCACAACGCGGGGCTTAGCGCCGTCGTGGTGACGGACGGCGACCCGGCTGCGGCGCGGCGGCTCTGCGACGAACTGCTCGACGCCGCCTGGCGCGATCGGGAGGCCTGGGTCTACAAGATCGAGCCGCTGGCGGAGTCGCTGTCGCGCGCCCAGGCGGTCGAGGAGGGGCCGGTGGTGTTGCTCGATCATTACGACAATTCGGCCTCCGGCGGGACCCAGGATACCATGACCGTGCTCGGCGCGATCCTCGACGCGGGGCTGGAGGACGTCGCCGCTTTCGCGATCTGCGATCCGGCGGCGGTGCAGGAGCTGATCGCCGCCGGGGTCGGCAACGAAGCCACGGTCAGGCTCGGCGGCAAGATGGATATGCCTTCCATCGGCTTGGCGGGTGAACCGCGCCAGGTGACGGGGAAGGTGAAACTGATCTCGGACGGGCTTTACCGCAATCTCGGCCCCGCCTCGACCGGCCTGCTGATGGACATGGGCCCGACCGTGGTATTCGATACCGGCAAGGTCGAGATCGTGGTGATCAGCCGCCAGCAGGAGCCGAACGACAAGAACTGCTTCCTCAGCCTCGGCATCGACCCGGCGAAAAAGAAGTACCTGATGCTGAAAAGCCGCATCCACTACCGCGCCGGTTTCCGCGACATCGCCCGGGAGGTGATCGAATGCGCCGGGACGGGGGTGTGCACCTCGGACTACAACCAGCTCACCTTCAAGAACGTCCGCCGCCCGATCTACCCCCTCGATCTGATCAACAGCCCGGAGGAGGGCGGGTAGGGCCGCGCGCCTACAGAGACTCTCTGTCGGCCCTATAGAAAAATCGGGGATCGACCCCAAGC
>JAYPOZ010000033.1:0-5448 GCA_038131165.1 Rickettsiales bacterium
AAATGGCTGGGGCGGCAGGATTCGAACCTGCGAATGCCGATACCAAAAACCGGTGCCTTACCACTTGGCCACGCCCCAATCCGGAGCGGAAGATACGGTGCCCGGCGACGTCCCGCAAGAGGACGATGGCCCTCGCCGCTTTTTCCAAGCGATCGCATGAGCGACTCGGGCATATTGAAGCCGAAATCACTCGTATTACGATTAATCAAGAACACCGCTCGATCATGGGTGGCGGAAAAAAGGGAGTCGAAACATGTCAAAGCTACGTAAGATGACGATTGTGTCATTGGCGCTCCTGGTCGGAACGTTGATGCTGGCGACGCCGGGCGGCGACAGCCTGGCGCAGGATAAGGTCAAGCTGAAGATGCAGGCGGCGTTTCCGTCGTCGACGAAGCTGTTCGAAAGCTTCGCCATCTTCAACGAGCGCGTGAAGGCCATGTCCGGCGGCCGCCTCGAGATCGAGGTCTTCCCCGGCGGGGCGATCGTGCCATCCTTCGAGGTGCTGGATGCAACGGCGCGCAAGGTCCTCGACGGCGGTTTCTCGGCCGCGGCCTATTATGTCGGCAAGAACCGAGCCGCGGCGCTGTTCGGCCCGGCCCCGGGCGGACCATACGGGTTCGACTGGATCGACTATTTCGGCTGGGTGCACGACGGCGGCGGCCTTGAGCTCTATCAGGAGTTCTTTCAAGAGGTACTGAAACGCGACGTCGTCGTCTTCCCGATCACACCTGTGGCGAACCAGGTTCTCGGCTGGTTCAAGCGCGAGATCAAAGGCTGGGACGACCTCTCCGACATCAAGTGCCGGGCCACGGGCATCACCGGCGAAGTGATGTCCAAGTCCGGCATGAAGACCGTCAACATGTCGGGCGGCGAAATCTTACCGGCGGGCGAGCGCGGCATCATCAATTGCGGCGAGTGGGCCGGCCCCGCGGAAGATCTGTCAATGGGCTTCCACCAGGTCTGGAAGTACTACTACATGCCGTCCGCGCACGAACCCGCGACCGTACTCGAAATCCTGATCAACGGAGATGTGTGGCGCGGCCTGCCGAAGGACCTGCAGGAGATCATTAAATCGGCGACGTGGGAAACGACCCTGCGCTATCAGATCATGACGCATCGAAATAACGCGTTGGCGCTGGCGGAATTGCGGGAGAAGGGCGTCCAGATCAAGCGCACGCCCGACAGCATCCTCGCCGGTCAGATGAAGGCGTGGGAGGACATCGTGGCGGACGAGGTCGCAAAGAACCCCTTCTTCAAGAAGGTTCTCGACTCGCAGCACGAATATGCCTCGATCGTCGTGCCGACACGGCGCTTCGTTCAGGTAGACTACGATTGGCTGGCAAACCACTACTGGCCGGCAAAGTAAAGAGCCTGCCGAGAATAGGGAGGTCGCGCCGCTCGCCGACGGCGGGCGGCGTGGCGTCCGTCCCTGACGCTGTCAACATCACGGGAGATAAAGCATGAAAGCCGTTGTGTTCATGGGTGACCGCAAGCTGGAGTTCATGGAGTTCCCCGATCCAACACCGGGGCCCGGCGAGGCGGTCATCGAGATCAAGGCTTCGGGCATGTGCGGAAGCGATCTGAAAATGTACCGCGCAAAGGGCGGTGCAGCGGCTCTTGGACTTGGCGGCGACGGCTCGCCACTGATCGCGGGACATGAGCCTTGCGGTGTGGTCGCCGCGGTCGGCAGAGGCGTGCCGGAGGCGCAGGCCAAGGTCGGCGACCGGGTGATGGACCACCACTACAGCGGCTGTGGCGTCTGCAAACATTGCCGCGACGGCTGGTCCCAGATTTGCCTTGACGGCACCACGGTATACGGCGCGACCGGACACGGCGCGCATGCGAAATACATGAAAGTGCCGGCACACACATTGATCAAACTGCCAGACGCGCTGTCCTTCAAGACCGGCGCAGCCATCTCCTGCGGCACCGGGACGGCTTACGGTGCGCTGAAGCGATTTAACCTTGCCGGCGACGAGACCATCGCGATCTTCGGGCAGGGGCCGGTCGGGCTCAGCGCCACGCAGCTGGCAAAAGCCATGGCCGCGCGAGTCATTGCCCTGGATATCGGCGCGGAACGTCTCGAACTCGCCCGCACGTTCGGTTCGGACGAAGTCATCGATCCGGGTAAGAACGACGTGGTCGAGGCGATCCGCGACCTGAACCACGGCGAGGGCGCACAGAAATCGGTCGACTGCAGTTCCAGCCCAGACGCCCGCCGCGCCGCCGTCCAATGCGTGCGGACCTGGGGTACAGCCTGTTTCGTCGGCGAGGGCGGCGACGTCACGCTCGACGTCTCTAACGACATGCTGAGACGTCAGGTCACGGTCGTCGGCTCCTGGACCTTCAGTAAGAACGGTCAGGCCGATTGCGCGGAGTTCGTCGCCGACCGCAAGATCGATGTCGACGCGCTGTTCACGCACGAGTTCAAACTCGAAGAAGCGGAAGAGGCCTATAAGCTTTTCGACACGCAGACCACCGGCAAGGGCGTGTTCCTGATGTAGCGCGACCGGGCCGCCGGTCGGGTGGCGGCGGTCCGACATTCGAAACGGATTGGCAAACGGGGAAAGCGGGTTCGCCATGGATGAAAAGATCGAAGGCAGGATGAGAGCGGTCTGCCGTCTCATCGATACATTCAACGACTGGCTGGGCGGCTATGTTTTTGCGCTATTGGCGTTGCCGCTGCTCTACGTCGTCGCGTACGAAGTGATATCCCGGTATGTCTTCGACGCGCCGACGGACTGGTCCTACGAACTTTCCTATATGCTGTACGGCAGTTTCTTCATGCTCGGCGCCGGCTACACGCTTTTAAAAGGCGGACACGTTCGGACCGACATCTTTTACAACAACTGGTCCTTCCGTACCCGCGGCATCCTCGACTCCCTGCTCTACGTGATCGCTTTCTATCCGGGGATGATCTTCTTCTTCTGGATCGGTCTCGAAGAAGCGCATCACGCCTTCATCACGAACGAGCATTCGGACGCGACCCCGTGGATGCCACCACTCTCCCCCTTCAAGAGCACGATCCCGATCGCCGCCGCCCTGCTGCTCCTTCAGGGTTTCTCCGAATTGCTGAAAAGCATTTACGCGGCAGTGACCAATCAACCGTTGCTCACAGGGAGGGAAGCATGAGTCCGGAAATCCTCGGCCTGATCCTGCTGGCAACGCTCGTCGCCGGCATCTTTGTCGGCTTCCCGATTGCCTTTACCCTGATCATCCTGGCGACCGGCTTCGGCTATATCAGCTTCGGCCCCTCGGTATTCTACCAGATGTATTTCCAGACTCTGGGAATCATGAAGGAGGGAACCTTGGCGGCGGCGCCGCTGTTCATCTTCATGGGCTATATTCTGGAACGCGCCGGTTTAATGGAGCGATTATTCAAATCGTTCCAGTTCATCCTGGCTCCGGTGCGTGGGTCGCTTTTTCTCGGCGTTCTCGCCACGGCGACGCTGTTCGCGACGGCGACGGGCATCATCGGCGCATCGGTCACGGTCATGGGAATGATGGCGGCGCCGGCAATGATGCGGGCTGGATACGACCCGAAGATGTCGGCGGGCGTCATCGCGGCCGGCGGTTGCCTTGGCATCCTGATTCCGCCGAGCGTGATGCTTCTCGTGATGGGACCGGTCGTCGGCGTATCGGTCATCGATCTGTTCGCCGCCGCCCTAATCCCCGGACTGATTCTCGCCGCACTCTATACCGGCTACGCGATGATCCGCAGTTATATCAATCCGGAACTGGGCCCGCCGTTGCCGATGGACCAACGCGCAACGTCCTATAAGCAGATCATCGTCGAGTTCGTCTCCGGCATCGTGCCGTTGGCGGTCATCATGTTCTCGGCGCTGGGCAGCATCATCGTCGGGATCGCGACTCCAACCGAGGCCGCCGGCATGGGTGCTCTCGGGTCGCTGCTGCTGACGATCGCCTATAGGCGTCTGACCTGGCCGATCCTGCGGGACGCCTGCCGGAACACATTGACCACCTCGAGCCTGGTGCTATTCCTGGCCGTCGCCTCCAATATCTACGGGGCCGTCTTCACCCGGCTCGGCACGGGCACGCTGTTGACCGACGCCATGCTGTCCCTGCCGCTGGAGCCTCTGGGCCTGATGGCAGTTTTGATGGTGGTCATCTTCATCCTCGGCTGGCCGCTCGAGTGGCCGGCGGTCGTCTTCATCTTCCTACCGGTTTTCCTGCCGGTCGTCGTAGCACTGAAATTCGATCTCGTTTGGTTCAGCACGCTCGTTGCGGTAAACCTGCAGACGGCCTTCCTTTCGCCGCCCGTCGCCATGGCCGCATACTATTTGAGAGCTGTGGCGCCGAAATGGTCGCTCGGCGACATCTATCGCGGCATGGGCGCATTCATGATGCTGCAGTTAATTGGTCTGCTGATCGTCTTTTTCTTTCCGCAGACTGCGCTGTGGCTACCGAGCGTCCTGTTCGATCGATAACCCGCGAAAGGCTAGGCGCCCGGATATAACATGGCGCCGGCGGTGCCGCCGCGCCGCTCGAATTCATCAAGAAGCGTCGGCACGTCCGCCAGGGAGAGATTCTGGCGGAATTCGCCGCCGACGATCCTTACGTTCGGTCCGTCGTTGCATTTGCCGAGGCAGACAATGCGTTCGATATGCGCGTTGATGTTCCGGGCGCGGATGCCTTTTTCCAAGGCGTCGGCGATTTCCGGCGCACCGCTCTGACCACAGCACTTGCCGCGCGGTCCCCGCATCATGTTGACGCAAACGACAACGCGAAGGCGTTCGCCCTCCTTCATCCGCCACTCGCGCGGAATTTCGTCGGCCGTACCCACCAACCCTCGACATCGATCGTCGCTGCTGCAGCCTCCGCCGCCGCCGGATCGTCGAAAAGGCCGAAACACGTAGCGCCGCTGCCAGAGAGCCGCGCCAACCGGCAACCCGGCGCTGCTTCCAGCGCTGACAGGACCTCCCGGATGACCGGAGCCAACCGGAGGGCCGGCTCGGTGAGATCGTTCGATCGGTCCTCAAGCTCGCGGACAAAGGCGCCGAGGCTGGCAGGTGGCTCAATCATCGGGGCTTCCGGCGAAAAACCTCCCTTGCGCGCCTTAAAGACGGACGGCGTGGCCAAGGTTATGCCTGGGTTCACCAGAACGATTCCGGCATTGGGCAAGGCAGGACCAGGCGCAAGTTGCTCGCCGACGCCGCTGACATGGACGGTATCGCTGACAAGGCAAGCCGGAATATCGGTGCCGAGGCGGAAGCCGACTTCCTTTAGGTCGACCTCCGATTCACGCAATCCCCACAACATCGCCAAGCCTCGCAAGGCAGCCGCCGCATCCGCCGAGCCACTGCCAAGGCCTGCCGCGACCGGCAATTCCTTTTGCAAACGTATGCGCGCCAGCGGATTGATGCCCGCCGCTTCTCCAAGTGCCCGGGCGGCGCGCAGCACCAGATTGTCTTCGGATTCGGGCAGGCG
>JAYPOZ010000033.1:5458-40175 GCA_038131165.1 Rickettsiales bacterium
CGCTGATTTCAAGTGTCAGCCCGTCCGATGGTTCAAATGTCAAAGTATCGAACTCATCGGTGAATGCGATCAGCGACTCCAACTCGTGATAACCGTTGGACCGGCGGCCAACGACATGAAGATAGAGATTGATCTTCGCGGGCGCCTCGACCGTGATCATTTTATCTTCGCTCATCCGCCAGTGCCCATTCGCTTGGACGCACCAAGGCCTTCCTTGATCTTTGCTTCAATGCGAAGAACGTCATTCTTTTCCGGGTTGAGGCTCAGCGCCCGGCGCCATTGAAACCGTGCCTCATGCTTGCGTCCCACACGCCAATATGCATCGCCCAAATGATCGCTGATGATAGGGTCAAGCGGTCGCAGTTCCACAGCGCGCTCGAGATGCTGGACCGCTTCCTCGTAATTGCCCAAGCGAAATAACACCCAACCCATACTATCGACGATATAGCCATCGTCGCGGCGCTGCTCGACCGCGCGTTCGATCATTTCCCGGGCACGGTCGAGATTGATGCCCTGATCGACCCAGGAGTATCCGAGATAATTTAGGACATAGGGTTGGTCAGGTTTGAGTTCGAGCGCCTTGAGAAAATCCTTCTCCGCATCATCCCAACGCTTTAGCCGTTCCAGCGAGATGCCACGGTAATAGAATAACGACCAATGGTTTGCATCGACCTGATCCAAGCGCTCGAAAGCACGATCATAGGCGCGAACCGCGTTCTCATAGTCTTCTTTCGCCCGCAGGAAACTGCCGAGACGGATGAGCGGCTCCATATCTGTGAGCCGCTCTTTCGCCATCGCCTCCAGCAAGGCCTTGGCCTCATCCAATCGATTGGTATTGTTCAGGTTTTCCGCCATTTTGAGGCGAGCAAGCCAGCTGTATGGCGAGTTCGGCGCAATGGACTTGAATATTTCGATCGATTCATCATGCCGGCCGCTACTGTCGAGGATATCCCCCATCAGAATCTGGGCGACCGGAAAATCTGGCCTGAGGTATGTCGCGATCCTGGCATATAGCAAAGCTGCGGTGCCGGCCCGCGTCATCGGCAAGGCCGACGCAAGATTGAACATGCCCTCGGCGAACCCGGAGGCTGCGCTATCCGCAATCGGCTGTGACGCCATTCCGGCGTTCAGCCGTTCGAGCTCGAATCCGATCAGGTAGCTTGCGGGATGCGCGCCGAGGTAGGCCTTGTATAGCGCGCGAGCCTCTTCGAGCCGGCCCTCCCGTTCAAGAAAAGACCCTGCCGCCCGTACCATGCGCAAGGGAGCTTTTTCTATATCCAGCGTTGCCTTTTGGTAGATGGCTCCAGCGGCTTCCTTGCGACCGGCTTTCTCGTTGAGAAGCGCCAGATGCAAATCCGTTAGACTGGAGAAGCCATTCTCCTTGGCCAAGGGCTCCAACATCTTGAATGCGGCCTCGAAATCTTTGCGGCCGACGCTGACCCACGCATTCGCAAGCGGCTGGCTGTACCGGGCAAGCCCTTGCTCGGGCACGTCGCTCAATCTCGCCTGCGCCTCGTCGAAGCGTGCGGCTTTAACATCGCGCGCCGCCAGCAAAAGAATTGCCGTGGTCGTCCCTATTTCGCGCTCCCCCATGCGTTCGGCTAGATCGATCGCGTTTTCGATCCGGCCCGCGCCCAGAAACAGCACGAAAGCGCGACGCATCAAGGCATCGTTTTCAGGATCGTCCTCCAGCACGCGTGTCATCAGATCGGCGGCCTCCGTCAAATCGCTTTGCTTCTCCGCAAATCGACCCGCGAGGTAGCTGCCGTAAGAGGACCGCTCGCCGCCGGATGAGGTCAGTACGACACGGGCATGGCCGGCGTCCGCCAACTGGGGGGCGCTTCCGTCCTGCGCGGAGACGCAAGCCGCGGGAACCAGTAGCACCATCGCCACCAAGCCGCGCCAAACGCTGCGAAAGCGCCAACCGTCCGATTCTCTTGCCTTAAAATCCGCCGTCATCGCTTCGACGCCAAATGCCCAGAACTACGGAATATTCTAGCCGAGATGGCCTTTCCCCGCCAGCGAGCGATTCTTTGGCCGGACATCGGCATTTCACCTTTCGTATTCTTCACGCCACTTCACCGCCGCGTCCAAAACCGGTCCTGCTTACTAAGAACCGATATCCATACCGTGGCTACATGTTAGGATAATTCGGCCCGCCGCCACCTTCCGGCGTGACCCAGACGATGTTCTGCGTCGGGTCTTTTATATCGCAGGTCTTACAATGGACACAGTTTTGCGCATTGATCTGCAAGCGTGGATTCGACCCGTCGTCATCGTAGAGAATTTCATAAACACCGGCCGGGCAATAGCGCTGCTCGGGCGCGGCGTATTCCGCCAGATTGACGTCAACAGGGACGCTATTGTTCTTTAGGGTCAAATGGATCGGCTGATCTTCCTCGTGATTGGTCGCCGAGAAGGAAACGCTGGTCAGCCGGTCGAAGGAAATCACGCCGTCCGGTTTCGGATACTCAATCGGCTGATGGTCCGATGCCTTGCCCGTGGCTTCGTGATCGGCATGACCATGCTTTAGGGTCCAGGGCGCCTTGCCACGCAACAAGACCTGGTCAATGCCGGCATTGAGCGTGCCGCCGAGTAGGCCCCATTTGAACCCGGGCCGGACATTACGAGCACCGTGCAGTTCCTCATAGACCCATGAATTCTTAAACGCTTCGGCAAACTCGACCAACTCGTCGGATGCACGGTCGGCGACGATCGCGGCAAAAGCGGCCTCCGCCGCCAGCATACCGGATTTCATCGCTGTGTGGCTGCCCTTGATCTTCGGGGTATTCAATGTGCCGGCCTCGCAACCAACCAGAACGCCGCCCGGGAATGTCAATTTCGGCAGGCTCTGCAATCCGCCTTCGTTCAGCGCCCGCGCGCCGTATGCAATGCGCCGGCCGCCTTCGAAATACGGTTTGATCTTCGGATGCATCTTAAAGCGCTGGAATTCCTCGAACGGGCTCAAATAGGGGTTCTTGTAGTCAAGGCCGACCACGAATCCGACGGCGATCTGATTGTTCTCCAAATGATAGAGAAACGAGCCGCCATAGGTGTCGTTCCGCATCGGCCAGCCGGCACTGTGGACCACCAGACCCTGTTGATGGTTCTCGGGCGCGACCTCCCACAATTCCTTAATGCCGATACCATAGGTTTGCGCCTCGACGCCGTCGCGGAGATTGAATTTCTCCATCAATTGCTTGCCGAGACTGCCCCGGCACCCTTCGGCGAAGAAGGTGTACTTCGCGTGCAGTTCCATGCCGACCTGATAGTTCGGCCCCTGCTCGCCCTCGCGGGTAACCCCCATATCGCCGGTCGCCACCCCTTTCACCGATCCGTCCTCGTGATAGAGCACTTCGGCGGCGGCAAAACCGGGATAGACCTCCACCCCGAGCGCTTCCGCCTGCTCGCCGAGCCACCGGCACAGATTGCCGAGACTGATGATGTAATTCCCGTGATTTTTCATGGGCGGCGGCAAGAGGAAGGTCGGAAAGGAAATCCCGCCGGTCTCGCTGAGAAACAGGAATTTCTCGGCCGTCACCGGCGTGTTCAGGGGGGCGCCCTGGTCCTTCCAGTCAGGGATGAGTTCATTCAGGGCGCGCGGTTCCAGCACCGCGCCAGACAGGATGTGGGCGCCGACTTCCGATCCCTTCTCCAGGACCGTCACGTCGATCTCCCGCCCAGCCTCGGCGGCGAGTTGCTTGAGACGGATCGCCGCGGCCAGACCCGAGGGGCCGGCGCCGACAATCACCACATCTACTTCCATTGCTTCGCGTTCCATCGCGATACCTCGCTTCTTGCGCCATCGTCAGAATTCCGAGCGTGTTCTCTATATTACTGCGCCTGGATTTGGTAGATACTTAGAACGAAGGAGCTTACACGCCATGACGGAAAAGCAATCGGTTCGGCCCGAAATCTCGCCGCTCGACGCATTGCGCTGGCATGTCGAGATGGGCATAGATGAGGTTATCGAGGATCAACCCGTCGATCGCTACGCGGCGGTCGCCGAGCCGGCAGTCATGGTCTCGGCGCAAAAACCCGCTGCCGTCGCGGCTCAACCCCCGCGACAAGCGCCGCCCGGCGCGGGTCAGCCCTTGGCGCCAGCGGAAGGCGCGCGGGATGCGATTGCCGTTGCCGCCGGAGCACAGAGCATCGGCGATCTCCGCGAGCGCCTCGAAGCGTTCGAGGGCTGCGCGTTAAAGTTCACCGCGACCAATACCGTCTTTGCCGATGGCGATCCATCGGCGGATTTGATGCTCATCGGCGAGGCCCCGGGCGTCGACGAGGACCGCCAGGGCCTGCCTTTCGTCGGCGCCAGCGGTCAATTGCTGAATCGGATGCTGGCCTCTCTCGGTCGGCCCCGCGAAGCGGTCTATATCTCGAACGTGCTGTTCTGGCGCCCGCCCGGAAACCGCAGCCCGACCGCGGCGGAAACAGCGGCATGCCTGCCATTCGTGCGGCGACATGTCGAGTTGGTAAAGCCAAAAATCCTGGTATTCCTTGGCGGCAGCTCGGCCAAAACATTGCTGGATCGCAGCGAAGGGATCATGCGCCTGCGCGGCAAATGGTTCGACTATACGAGCGATGGATTGGACGCGCCGATTCCAGCGATGCCGACCTTCCATCCGGCGTTCCTCCTGCGCCAGCCGGCGCAGAAAAGGGAAGCATGGCGGGATTTTCTCGCGATCGACGAGAAACTGCGGGAAATGGCCTCGTCCTGACAATCTGCCGCGCTGGATTACCATGCTTCTCTTCGATCCGGGACCGAGACCACGATCGACCGTTCAGATGACCGCATCTTGCGCCGAATCCCGATCTCCATTACGACTAGAGGCCATTGGCAGGCGAAGATTTATTTCCTGAAGGGGCAAGACCTACCGTGCTGACAAGGCGATTTACACGCACGGCCGCAACGGTCGCCGCCGTCGCGACGATGATCATGGGCGTCTCCGTAAAGGCGAACGATGCGCCGCAAGATACGGCATCGCTACCCCGTGGCGTCGAGGCCGGTGACTCAGCTGCGTCCTTACCTGAAGTTTTGCCGGCGAAGGACGCCGCACTTTACCGCCGCATTTTCGGCCTTCAGCAGGACGGCCAATGGCGGGCCGCCGACAAGTTGATCGCAATGCTCGGCGACGAGCTGCTCCTCGGCCATGTCAAATTTCAGCGATATATGCACCCCACCAAGTATCGCTCGCGTTATGCCGAACTCAAAAATTGGATGGCGGCATACGCGGATCATCCAGGCGCACAGCAGGTCTACGCCTTGGCCTTGCGGCGAAAACCGGGCAATTGGCGCGCGCCGCAGCGCCCGCTCGGCGTATCGTTCGGGCCGCTGCCACCGGAGGCGGACGAAGACGCAAAGGATGAACCCACCGCGAAGACCATTTATGGCAGTCGTGCCCAGCGCCGTCATGCGCGCATTGCGATGCGACAGATCAAGTCCTTGGTACGCCGCGGCAGTCCGACCCTGGCGTTGAAACGGTTGCAACGCCCGGATATACGGCGTGGTTTCGATGCTGTCGGCTACGACCGTGCGCTCGGCGTGATCGCGCGCGGTTATTATCACGCCGAACTCGATGCCAAGGCTTTGGCGACCGCCTCTCCAGCGATCAGGCGCTCGGGCGTGAAAGCACCGATGGCGCTCTGGTGGTCCGGCCTCGCCGCCTGGCGGTCTGGCGATTACGCCCTGTCCGCGCAGCATTTCGAAACGC
Organism: Rickettsiales bacterium; assembly: GCA_038131165.1. Lineage (GTDB taxonomy): Bacteria > Pseudomonadota > Alphaproteobacteria > UBA8366 > UBA8366 > UBA6544. The sequence goes on from JAYPOZ010000033.1 coordinate 11,173, forward strand.
TTGCCGACGCCAAACTCACTGACGAGTGGATTACCTCCGCGGCGGCTTATTGGGCCGCTCGTGCCTATCTTTCGGCGCGCCAACCCGCGCGCGTGAATCCGCTGCTTGCCACCGCTGCTCGGCATCCTCGGACCTTCTATGGCCTGCTCGCGGCGCGGGCCCTCGACGAAGTGCCAAGTTTCGAATGGGAATTACCCAAGCTCGGGCCGGTTGAGATGAACCTTCTGTCCCAGGCGCCAGCGGCCAAGCGCGCACTTGCCCTGATACAGATTGGCGAGACGGATCGTGCCGAATCCGAGCTCAAACGCTTTACCGGTAATCTTTCGCCGGAACTCGCGCGTATACTGCTGGGGCTGACGGCCAAGGCGAACTTGCCCTCTCTGGCCTATCGTCTGGGATATCTTTTGGAATCACGGGGCGGATATCGCTACGACGCCGCACTTTATCCGATCCCCGAATGGGTTCCCACATCTGGATTCAATGTCGACAGAGCAATGATTTTCGCCTTAATTCGGCAGGAATCCGGGTTTAAACCCAAGGCCAAAAGCAGGGTCGGCGCCCGTGGGTTGATGCAACTCATGCCGCGCACGGCGGGTTTCCTCGCCGGCAAACGCTTCCGCGGCCATGGCAAGTACGCATTGTTCGACCCGGAATACAATATCGAACTCGGGCAGCAGTATATTCGGCATCTGTTCGAGTTTCCGGGTATCGAGGGCAATCTTTTCTACGCCGCGGCCGCATACAACGGCGGCCCCGGCAATCTGAAGAAGTGGCGCCGGAATTCCGAATACCAGAACGACCCGCTGCTGTTTATCGAAAGTATCCCCTCGCGCGAAACGCGCGTGTTCGTCGAGCGGGTCCTGACCAACCTGTGGATCTACCGCTTCCGCCTCGGCCAGCCCGCACCGTCACTCGACGCCGTCGCAGCGGGCACCTGGCCCCGCTATAGCCGGCTGGATCCCAATCAGAATAAGGTGGCGGACAGTGCCAATTGATGAAAATCGCCCCTTCCTGCCAGTCAACATCGCAATCCTGACGGTATCCGACACGCGCACCGAAGCGGACGACCGCTCGGGCGATACCTTGGTGGCGCGCCTGGAAGCCGACGGCCATTGCCTGGCTGCGCGAGCGATCGTCAAAGACGATGCCGAAGTAATCGAAACGCAACTCGGCGCCTGGATCGACGATCCGGCTGTGGACGTTGTCATCGCAACCGGGGGCACGGGCGTCACCGGTCGGGATGTCACACCGGAGGCCTTCGCCCGCGTTTGCGAGAAAGATATTCCGGGCTTCGGCGAGCTATTTCGATGGATCAGTTTTCAGAAAATCGGCACCTCGACAATACAGAGCCGTGCGGTCGCCGGTGTGGCCAAGGGCACATACCTCTTCGCGCTGCCGGGCTCGACCGGCGCCTGCCGCGACGCATGGGACGAAATTCTGCATCACCAGTTAGACAACCGTTTCCGACCGTGCAATTTCGTCGAACTGATGCCGCGTCTGCAAGAGACCTAATCTCGTGGATGCGCGCGTGGGGATCGTTTCGCTCGGCACGGATTGACGATGCCCCTCTGCCATCCGGTGCCTACTCTCGCATAAATGCAGCCAACTCCGGTGTCGGCACTACCGTCTCTACAAACCCGAAAGTGCCGTCGTCGCGGGCTTCCTTCGCGGCGTCGATAAAGCCGCTCATCGCCGAGCGATAGAGCGCGGTCGCAAGGCTGATGCGCCGCACGCCCGCGTCCTGCAGTTCGGCGAAGGTGAAGGATTTGCCTGGAATACCAACCATGAAATTGAAAGGCTCTTTAAGCGCGTCGCAAACGGCCCGTACCGCCTCGAGATCCGGCAACCCCGGAGCCATCAGGACCGACGCGCCGGCGGCTTCATAGGCTTTGAGACGGCGGATCGTATCGTCGAGATTCGGATTGCCGCGCAGAAAATTCTCGCAGCGCCCGGTGAGCTTGAAGTCAAAATCCAATGACCGTGCCGCCTCTGCCGCTGCCGCAATCCGCTCGACGGCGGCATCGAACGGATAAATCGGCTGATCCTTATTCTTGCTCGCATCCTCGATCGAGCAGCCCACGAGCCCTGCTTCCGCGGCCAGCCGGATCGTCTCCGTCACAACTTTGGGCGCGTCGCCGAAACCGTTCTCAAAATCCGCCGAAACCGGACAGTCCGTGGCTTCGACCACGACACGGGCATGATCGAGCGCCTCGGCACGGCTGATTCGACCGTCGCGGCGGCCGAGCGTTCCGGCGAAACCGCCGCTCGATGTGGCGATGGCGTCGAAGCCAAGGCCGGAAAGTACCCTCGCTGATCCTGCATCGAACGCATTGGCGATGATGAAGGCACCGGGACCTTCGTGAAGGGTTGTAAATTTACGGGCCTTTTCAGCCTGGCTGCGGCTCATGTGCTGTCTCCCTGTCGATCCTATCCCTTACCTCGCTACTGACACCGCACCTGTCGAGGGCCAATCGTCATCTATCTTTGAGGCCATTCGGTCTCGCCATTTCTCATAGGCCGGGCCATCGTCAACATCCGCCCGCACGGCCGCCAGGGCATGACGCGCGCCCGCGGGCAAGTTTCGAATTGTATCCACCAGCGCATGGACCGACGACCAACGGACATTCCGGAACAATCCCGGCGCCGCCCTCCGCCCCGCAATTCCGACCAGCCAATAACCGCCATCCTCCGCCGGCCCGAAGACGGCTGAGCAACCGGCCATGCACCTAAATGCAGCTCGGATATCCCGAGCTGAAATATCCGGAATGTCCGATCCGACGAGAAGAACCGGCCCAGAGAACGGTGTCCGCAAGGCTCTGTCCATCCGCTCGCCAAGGTCGCCGTGCCCTTGTCGGCGGCGCTTGAAATAGACCGGCCAACGGGCGGCGCCGTCATCCACAAACAGCCAACAGCACCACCGGGGATCTCGCCCGAGCCGGCGCAACGTCGCACTCAGAGTTTGGCGATAGAACCGCAATGCTTCGATTTCGCCGATATCCGCCGCCAGGCGGCGTTTGACCCGTCCCATCCGAGGCGGTTTTGCCAAAATGATAAGATGACGTCGCCTCATCCATAGACCTTTCTGATCAGCGATTTTGGCAATCCCAAATAATAGAAGGCGAGACACAGGAGATTGCGTGCCGGACGCGACCAATAGCCCTCCGCACGGTACTTCGCGGCAGACGTCGTTGCCGTTGCGTTTATTGAGCGAAGCCTGCGGCGACCGATCCGCCGCACAATGTCCACGTCCTCCATGAGCGGGTAATTCCGATAACCGCCGATCGCCTCGAAGTGCGCGCGCGCTATCAACAACCCCTGATCCCCGTACGGCAGGGCGAGTAGACGGTTTCGCCAACGGACCAAGCTCTCGACGCGCCTTGCCTCCGCCGCCGTATCGTCAAGCGCGAATCGGAAGTAACCGGCACGGGGTACCGTGCCGGCCGCATCGATAAAAGCCCGCACCGCGTCGCTCCAGCCCTCCGCGAGGACGGTGTCCGCATGCAGGAACAAAAACCAATCCCCCCGCGCCGCCGCCGCGCCTGCTTGGAGCTGCACGCCCCGGCCGGCTTCGGTCTCGACCAGGACCGCGCCCGTTTCGGTTGCGGCTTGCCGTGTCTCGTCGACCGAGCCGCCATCGGCCACGATCAGTTCCTTCACCAGCCCCGCCCCCTCGATTTGGGCGAGGGCAGCCAATGTCGGCCCGAGGACGGGCACCGCGTTCAAGGTCGGAATGATAATGCTGAGTTGCGCCATATCCTGCTTTTATCATGCGATCGCTAGGAAAGAACACCGCAGTGTCGGCATCCTTGCAGGGGCTTGAATGTTCGTGTTATGTTCTTTATTATTTTTTGATGGATTGGCATCTTCCCGATCGTGCCCGCAAGGGGCGTGGTGCGGTCAGCAACAGACCGGGCCGTTTCGAGGCGAATGACCGCATCGCCATCGATGACGGCTGGCTGGTGGAGAAAGAAGTGCCCGCAAAGGTCGTCACGACGATGACCGCCGATACCGCCCGCACCGTCATCGCCCGCAATACCTCGCCCGACGTGCCGTTCGACCGCTCGATCAATCCCTATCGCGGCTGCGAACATGGCTGCATCTACTGCTTTGCCCGCCCGACACACGCCTACTACGGCCTTTCGCCCGGGCTCGATTTTGAAACCAAGCTGTTTTACAAACCGGATGCAGCGGAGCGATTGCGCGCGGAACTCAACAATCCGAAGTATGTTGCCGACGTTATGGCCCTCGGCACCAATACAGACCCGTATCAGCCGGCGGAACGGGACCTTCGAATCACGCGGCGCATTTTGGAAGTTCTGGCGGAGTTCAATCATCCGTTCGGAATCGTCACAAAATCCGATCTGGTCCTGCGCGACGCGGACATCATCGCGCCGATGGCGGCGAAAGGCATGGCCGTGGTGACCCTATCCGTGACCACGCTCGACCGCGATCTGGCCCGTAAGCTGGAGCCGCGTGCGCCGACTCCACCAAAGCGGCTGGCGGCCATTGGGTCGCTCGCGGCCCTCGGCGTCCCTGTGGGAGTGCTGGCAGCGCCGATGATACCGGCGTTGAACGACGAGGAATTGGAGAGCATTCTTGCAGCAGCCGCCAAGGCTGGTGCGACCGGAGCTGGATATGTCCTGCTGCGGCTGCCCTTGGAGATTGCAGACCTGTTCCGAGAATGGCTCGAAGCGCATTTCCCGAATAAAGCCGATCATGTGCTTAGCCTTGTCAGACAATCCAGGGGCGGCGCGATGTACGATTCGCGCTGGGGACAGCGTGCTGTCGGCTCGGGCCCTTATGCAGACATGCTAAATCAGCGTTTCAAGTTGGCGCTTAGGCGCTACGGGCTGGACCGGCGGAGTCTCGAGCTGGACATCGGTCAGTTCAAACGACCGCCGCGAGCCGGCGACCAATTGTCCCTTTTCTAAACCCGGACAGTGGCCGCTTTACGTCCCGCATCGCGGCGGGATACCCTGTCACTTATTCTTCTTTGACCCAATGGAGATAGCCCCATGCGCCTCAATCGCGGGTATGCGCTGCTCTTCTTATTTATACTTAATATCGTTTTTCTGATGCCGGCGCGCGCTATTGCAGCCGACGAAACGGCTGTCCTGATCGTCGCCGACGACACGACCAAAGACGCCGTCACGCGCAAGAATCACATTTTTAGAACCGCCTTGGTCGAGTTCGCCAGGCCGATGTTGAAGCAGAAACTGACGCCGAAAGCCGCGGAAGAGATCTTACCCAAAGGCAGTTACAAGCCGCAGGGCCGAAACACGATGAAGGTCTGGCTCAACGCCGCCAACAGAGCCGACCCGCCCGCACAGTTCCTCGTCGGTTTGCGGCTGGTGGTCTCGGTGATCGAGCGCACACAGTCGCAAGTCCTCGAGGTTATTCTTGAAGCGAATACGCATAAACTTCCCTCCGGAGAGAAGATCGACACCTTCCTTACCGACAAACCGCGACGCTTCGCCCTGCCGAACCCCTGCGCGCGCAAATGCGTGGTGCAAGCGGCAACCAAAGCGGTCAAGGATGTCGCCTATGAGGCAGGTGTCGCCAGCGCCGCCAGTATCGCGGGCACCCTCTGATCGAACCCGGGCCGTCCTACACGACGTGGCGCGATTCGGGGTGGAGGCTCTTTCCCAGAATATGCTCGCTTTTGTCGACGACATGAACGCTTGATCCGACGATCAACGGATCGGGCTTGCCGACCGCGCGTTGGTTCTTCTTCGCATAAGGCAGCGAATACAGAAAATGCTTCATGCAGTTGAGCCGGGCCCGCTTCTTGTCGTTCGATTTGACGATTGTCCAAGGCGCGTCCGCGGTGTCCGTATAGAAGAACATCGCTTCCTTCGCCTCGGTGTAGTCGTCCCATTTGTCCAATGAGGCCCGGTCGATCGGCGACAGTTTCCACTTCTTCAGCGGCTCTTTCTCGCGAGATTTGAAGCGGCGCAGTTGTTCGTCCTGCGTGACGGAGAACCAGTACTTGAACAAACGAATGCCGCTGCGGACGAGCATGCGTTCGATCTCGGGCGTCTGACGCATGAATTCGAGATAATCTGTCGGGCTGCAGAAACCCATGACCCGTTCGACGCCGGCCCGATTGTACCAGGAGCGATCGAAAAACACGATTTCGCCTGCCGACGGCAAGTGCTTGATGTAGCGTTGAAAGAACCATTGGGTCTGTTCTTTTTCGGTCGGCTTCTCCAGCGCCACGACCCGGGCTCCACGTGGATTCAAGTGTTCGGTAAATCGCTTGATCGTCCCGCCCTTGCCCGCCGCATCGCGTCCTTCGAACAGTACGACGATTTTCTGCCCCGTCGCCCGCACCCAATCCTGCACTTTCAGGAGCTCGACCTGTAGCTCGACCTTATGCCGCTCGTACTCCTGACGGCGGAGCTTACGCTGGTAGGGGTACTCTCCGGTCTCGAACAGATGCCGGATCGCATCCGCGTCATGCCGAAGCTCCGCCAGCCGGTGAGCGGCATTAACTGCCGCCGTTTCTTCGGCATCCGTCTGGTCCGTATTGGCAGGAGCCACTATATCCGCGACCGCCGCACCTACCAGAGCGGCCGGTCGACCGCCCTCTTTCAGGACCGCGCTGTCCTGATCATCTCCCCTGTCTGCCATAATTTCCCCGCTTTTAATGAAGAGCTTTGATAGGACAATTCGATGACATGGTCATTGATCCAAATCAGGCGATGCTACGGGGAATCTGGGTGGCACATGTGCTAAACTGCTTCAAGGTGCCCGATAGCTAACCATGAGTCCGCCATGAGCGACCTCGACACGAAACCCCGCTCGAAGACCCGACCGAAGACCGAGCGGCCGCGGATGCACAAGGTCATCCTCTTGAACGACGATTTCACGCCTCGCGAATTCGTCGTCATGGTCCTGAAGGCGGTCTTTAAGATGAGCGAAGATCAGGCATACCGCGTCATGATGACAGCCCATCAAAGAGGCGCCGGCGTCGTCGCCGTATACACGAAGGACGTGGCGGAAAGTAAGGCCACCGAGGCGACCGATCTTGGCCAATGCGCCGGTCATCCTCTGATGTTCACGACGGAACCGGAAGAATAACGTTGCGGGTATCCCAATATGCTCAAAGCCTGAAAAGCGAGATTCCAGCCGGATATACGACCCCTTCCCCGCGGCGACATAGGTCGCGGACGTAGAATGCGTCCAGCCCTCCAGCGGCGCTCCCGGGGTCTTTCACATAGACTGGAGCAGTATTCGCGGTCGGCGTAACACTTCCTAGCCCGTTTGTTTATGGCTTAGAATTCTTCCAGTATCCGGGACGCGGAACGGTATCGCATGACCTACGAAGAGTTTAACGATTTCTGCCGGTCGCTTCCCGCCACGACTCATGTCGTGCAATGGGGCGGCTCGGACGTCTGGAAAGTAGGCGGCAAGGTCTTTGCCATTGGCGGCTGGGGCGAAGACGTGCCGGCCTTCACCTTCAAGACATCGGACATCGCCTTTGAGATGCTGCAGCAGGAGCCTGGCCTACGGCCTGCGCCCTATCTGGCCTCCCGGGGCATGAAATGGATTCAGCAGCACGCCCGGCCCGGCCTCTCCGACACGGACCTGATGTTGTATCTCCGCGAATCCCACCGCATCGTCTCTCTCGGCCTTAGCAAGAGGAAGCAACGCGAGTTGGGCCTTAACCTGGACTAATCGCCCGCTGTCATCAATTTGTCGTCTTCTGCCGCTAGATTGTGTCGAATTTCTATTGCCCGATCACAAGATGTGGTATTGTCGCCTATCTACTCGCGGCGAAGGATAAGTATGACGCCTATTGTCAGAATTGATTCGGGAACCGCCGTGCCGAGAAGGGCACGGACAGTCGCCGCCCCACTCTCGTCCTGCATGCAGCCCTTGTGGCTGCATTTTTCGTTTCCGGACAACCCCCAAACCCTCATGAGGTCCCAATGTCGAAGAAGATGGCCCGCCGTTCCGTCGCGAAGCAAAGTAACGTCCGTGCTCTCCATGGCACGACCCGCCCGTGGGAAATGGACGCGGTCGGCGAGCCGCGCGAAGACCGGGACCAGCGCTATGTTCGACATGTCCGGCCCAAGACCGAGACGCAGCGCCAGTTCATCGACGCGCTGGACGCCTTCCATATGGTCTTGGCGCTCGGCCCTGCGGGAACCGGCAAGACCTATCTTTCGATCGCAAAGGCGGTCGAAGCTCTTGAATCGGGCGACGTGCAACGGATCGTATTGACGCGCCCCGCTATGGAAGCCGGCGAATCGATCGGCTTTCTGCCGGGCAGCCTGCACGAAAAAATGGCGCCCTATCTCCGACCGCTTTTCGATGCGCTTTCGGACCGGCTCGGCGGCAAGCATCTCGGCAAATTACTTGCGGAAGGTACTATCGAAATAGCCCCTGTCGGGTACATGCGGGGGCGGACGCTGAACCGATCCTATGTGGTCATCGACGAAGCGCAGAACTGCACCTACGGTCAAATCAAAATGTTGCTCACCCGGCTGGGTTGGAACTCGACGATGGTGGTCACCGGCGATCCGGACCAATCGGATCTGCTGCCGGGACTTTCCGGGCTGGAGGATATTGCTGCCCGCCTCGCTGTGCTTGAGGACGTGGCGGTTGTTCGCTTTTCAAAGGAAGATGTTGTGCGCCATCCGCTGGTATCCAGCATCTTGGATGTCATCTAAAATCGGCGGAGCGATTGATGAAACGCATTAACCGCCGCCGTCGGCCCGCAAATAAAGATCGGCCTTCTCGAAACGATGGGATTTGCCGCAATGCGGGCATGCCGGAACGCGCCGATCGGTTGACGCAGGATCGAACGCCTCGAGTTGGTTCCATTCCATATTCAAGCCGACATAGATCGGCTTCTTTGTCTTCGGACAATCCATGAATACCTGTGACATTGCATCCTCGATCTTTAGCTACACCCTTGGGCTTCCTCCTAACGAAAGCGTCCCGTTCTGTCTCCACGCCAGCAGATCATACCAAATTTGCGTTCAATATGCGACTCCGGGCAAGGAGATACCGCTCTCCCCGCCGCCTTATCCATGCTAGATTGGCGCCGCAATGGAGCATGGACTTGAACTGACCGGGCTGGCCCTTGTCGCGGCGGCAGCGACGATCTGCGGCATGGCGATGGCGCGGCTGAAACAGCCTGCGATCGTCGGCTATATCCTGGCGGGGGTAATTCTTGGTCCGTCCGGTCTCGGCCTGGTCGGCGACCGCGGACAGATCGAGGCGTTGGCCGAACTCGGCGTCTTGATGCTGCTGTATATCGTCGGCATGGAGCTATCGGTCCGTAGTTTCCGCCGCATGTGGCGGCTTGCGGTGTTCAGCACCGGCCTGCAGATCGTTGCCAGCCTCGCGGTCATGCTGATCCTGGGGCATTATCTGAACTGGCCGATGGCACATGTCATCCTGTTCGCATTCGTGCTGGCGCTCTCCAGCACCGCGGTCAGCGTTAAAATGATGGAGGACGTGGGCGCGTTGCGCCAAAGGGTCGGACGGATTGGCGTCGGCGTCCTGATCGCACAGGATCTGGCGGTGGCGCCCATGCTGATCGTCCTTGGCGGCATGTCCGGGGACGGTTTCGATTTGATGGTCGTCCTGGAAATGCTGCTCACGGTCGGGCTTCTCGTATTGCTGATCCGCTATCTTGGTCGGGACAAAAAGCTCTCTCTTCCTTTTGCGCACCTGGCGCTCGGCAAGGTGGACTTGAAACCAGTCGCGGCCTTGGCCTGGTGTTTCGCGGCAGCGGCCCTTGCGGGCCTTGTAGGGATTTCCGCTGTCTTCGGAGCCTTCCTGGCGGGCCTGGTCGTCGGCAGCAGCCATCAGCGTCATGAATTTTACGAGTCGGCGAAGCCGATCGAGAGCATCTTGTTGATGACGTTCTTTCTGTCGATCGGCCTTCTGATCGACCTCGCATTTCTGTGGCGAAACATCGGCCTCGTATTGCTGCTATGGGCCTTCGTCACCATTTTCAAGACGGCGCTCAATACCGCCATCTTTCGGTCCATGGGCGAGAGCTGGCAGCACGCGTTTCTCTCCAGTCTCTTTTTGGCGCAGATCGGCGAGTTCGGATTTATCCTCGGCGGCGTCGCCATCGACAGCCGGATCATCGACTCAGACCTCTTTCGTCTCGTCGTCGCGGTTACCGTCCTTTCGCTCGTCACAAGCCCCCTTTGGATGAACAGCGCACGGCGCGTGCAGCACCGAGCGGCCGGGCGCATGGATACTTTCGGCGGCCTGCTGCGCCTCGTCTATTTCCGCGAATGGCGGTTCACACGCCGATACAGCCGGTCGCTCTACGATGCGCTCTACTGGCTTCTGACCCGGGTTGAAATCGCGATCGAGCGAGTTCGCCGTCGCATTCGGGCCAAGCTGCAGCGGCGGCGGGCCCGCCAGCGGCGCGCGGCGCTGCGGATGGAGGCGCATTCGCAGCGCCCCTCCGAACCCAAACTTCCGGACAATGCCTGACTTCACACTCGAACGCGCTTGCCCTGGGCCCGTTGCCGGGATCGACGAAGCGGGCCGAGGCCCTTGGGCGGGTCCGGTGGTCGCTGCCGCGGTCATCTTACCGGAAGACCGGGCGCCCGCTTCTCTACTCGAATGCCTGGATGATTCGAAGAAATTGAGAAAAACGGTCCGCGAGCGGCTACGTCCCGAGATTGAGGCCGTCGCCAGCTTCGCCATCGGCATCGCAACGCCGGCGGAAATTGACGAACTGAACATCCTTCAGGCGACACTGTTGGCAATGCGACGGGCCTGCACGGGCCTTTCAATACATCCCGCGAGCGCTCTGGTGGATGGCAACCGCCCTCCGCAATTGTCCTGCGCCGTGCAAACCGTCGTAAAGGGGGATTCCCGTTCGTTTTCCATCGCGGCGGCCTCAATTCTCGCCAAGACGGCCCGCGACGACATCATGACCGATCTGGCCCGCAAGTATCCTGGCTATGGTTGGGAGCGGAATGCCGGTTACGGCACGAAGGAGCATCAAAACGCCTTATCCCGCCTCGGCGTGACGCCGGTTCATCGGCGCAGCTTTGCCCCGATTCGCGACCTGCTCTCAAGATGTAGTGACTGAAGATTTGCCAGACTCCATATATTGTGATAATTATTTGAATTATTACTAGGCAAATTCTTCATATTGACGAGATAAATCGAATGAATCATCTTGTTTACATGAAAATAACGAAACAATACTCCAGAGTACTTCCGGAGAACGAGATTTTATTGGGCGATTCGCTCGAATTGCTCGCTTCTCTGCCGGATCGCTCTGTCGACATGGTCTTCGCGGACCCGCCTTATAATTTGCAGCTCAGCGGAGAGTTGCGGCGCCCGAACGACAGCCGCGTCGACGGCGTCGAGGAGGACTGGGACAAGTTCGACGGATTTGCCGAGTACGACCGGTTCACTTGGAAATGGCTCGACGAATGCCGCCGCATCTTGAAAGACGATGGCACGCTCTGGGTGATTGGCAGCTACCACAATATCTATCGGGTCGGGGCGACCTTGCAGGACCTGGGATACTGGTTCCTGAATGACGTGGTCTGGGTCAAGACGAATCCGATGCCTAACTTCCGCGGTCGTCGCTTCACCAACGCCCACGAGACGTTGATTTGGTGCGCACGCTCGGCGGAGTCCAAATACACCTTCAATTACGAAGCAATGAAGGCGCTGAACGACGACCTGCAGATGCGCAGCGACTGGACCATGCCGATCTGCACGGGTCACGAACGCCTGAAAAACGAACAAGGCGACAAAGCGCACCCGACACAAAAACCTGAGGCCCTTCTGCATCGTGCCATTCTGGCGGCAACCAACCCGGGCGATATCATTCTCGACCCCTTCTTTGGGACCGGAACCACGGGCGCCGTTGCAAAAAAACTCGGTCGGCGCTACCTCGGCCTTGAACGCGAGGAGGCATATGCCAAGGTCGCCCGCAAGCGCCTCGCACGGATCTCGCCAGTGAGTGATCTAAGCCTGATGGAGACGCCCTCCAAACGGAAGGAACCTCGCATTCCCTTCGGCTGGCTGGTCGAGCGGGGCCTCCTGGAGCCGGGCACCGTTCTGCACAGCCAATGCCGCCGATGGACCGCGAAGGTCCGCGCCGACGGCACCCTGATCGCATCCGATCATCGCGGCTCGATCCACCAGGTGGGCGCGGCGGTACAAGGAGCCGCCAGTTGCAACGGCTGGACATTCTGGTGCCTGCCGGCTGACGGCTCGGACGTGCCGATCGACGTGTTGCGGCAGAAACTCCGGGCGGAATTAAATTAAGCCAGGCGGTCGTTGCGGTCGGCGACTACATGTTAAGGCTGTTAAACCGGATACCGTCGCCTCCCGCTAAATTGACAATGCCCAATACCCGAAACGGGACTCGGAAACACACGTTAGGTTGAGCGGGCGCGGCCATGCGCGCCACCCGCGTCACATTCGGGCCGTTTCCTGTTCGAGGACACCTCATCCATTCAGAAGCGCAAGCTCTGCGACCTTTTTCATTACGGTCGGGAAGGCTTGATCTACAAAATTGTCGACGGGGCACCAAATCGCACCTTCCGGCGCTTTCGTGGCGGCTGCCGTGCGGCCTTTCAATACCATCAATTCAAGATGAAAATGCGTAAACGTATGGCGAACCCGGCCGCCCAGCGGAAACCATTCGACAGCCGTGACAGGTGCCAGGCGGACGGATTCGGCAGCATCGCCGGGAAGCGCCGCTTCCCGCCATTCGGTCGACGGAAACTCCATCATGCCGCCGAGCAATCCCCGCTCCGGGCGCCGGCGCAGCAAAACGGCCCCGTCCGGACGCTCGACCCAGAAGACGACCCCTCTGCGTGTCGGCTTCTGCGGTTTGGGGCGCCGTGCCGGCAGCTTCTCCGCAATATCTCGGCCGGCGCAATCTGCTTGCCACGGGCAGAGCATGCATTTCGGACGGCGGGGCACACAGATCGTCGCGCCGAGATCCATGACCGCCTGCGCATAGTCGCCGGGCCGATTATCGGGCGTCAGAGTGTCCGCGTGCGCCCATAGAATCGGCTTGGAATCCGGCAAAGGCGCGGTCACCCGAAAAATCCGTGCCATGACCCGTTCCACATTTCCGTCGACAACCACCGCCCGTTTGTCGAACGCAATGGCACGAATTGCCGCCGCCGTGTAGGGGCCGATACCGGGCAGGGACAATAACTCCGATTCGCTCTCCGGAAAACGCCCCCCAAAGTCGCGGGCCACGACACCGGCACAGCGGTGCAGATTGCGTGCACGGGCGTAATACCCAAGTCCTTGCCAGCAATGCAGCACATCGTCGAGATCGGCGGTGGCCAGAGCCTCCACCGTCGGCCAACGGCTCAAGAACTCGACAAAATAAGACCCTACTGTCGCCACGGTCGTCTGCTGTAGCATGATCTCGCTGAGCCAGACCGCATACGGATCCGCCCGCTTCCCGGGCAGTGCCCGCCAAGGCATCGCGCGCCGGTGACGGTCGTACCAATCCAGAATTGTCTCCGCGCGGGTGGCATCGGGTAGGTTCATGAGCATACTATAGAGTGGTCACGGATGGAGGCTAAACAGTTGAATTCGGAGAAACCGCGGGGCCACCGCGCTCCGCCGGCCAAAGAAGCGCAGCCGAAGCGGGGCGGCTCCCCTCGCGCAATTGCGCAATTGGTGCCGAAATTGACGCAGAAGGCGCTCGGCAGACGCGGTCTTGCCGAAGCCAATCTGCTCTCCAATTGGCCGAACATTGTCGGCGCCGAACGGGCAGCTGTCTGCCTTCCCGAAAAGCTCGCATTTCCGCGCGGGCAAAGAAATGACGGCACGCTGCACCTCCGGGTCGGATCCGCTGCAGCCTTGGAACTGCAGCACGATGCACCGCTGTTGATTGAGCGCATCAACGGTTATTTCGGCTACGCCGCCGTGGGACGGCTTCGCTTTCTTCAGGCCCCGCTTACTGCTCCCAAAGCCAAGAAGGGGACGAGGGCGAAACGCCGGCCCGACCCGTCCGAACTGGCCACCATCCGACAACGCCTGCAAACCATCGAAGACGACGAAATGCGCGAAACGCTCGAGCGCCTCGGCCTTGCCATTTTATCCGAGTCGCGTGAATCCACGAAGAATTGACGGTTCACCAGCCTTGAAGATGCCATAATCACCTCACTATACTCGCCCACTTTCGAGGCCGAGGCGCCATTCATACGGCTTTCGGCAGACGCGCAATAGACTAGGAGAATGGCGTGAAAAAACTACTGATCTCGGCGGCGATTACGGTTGCCTTTTTCTTTTCGATCGCCGCCTCGGCTGCGCCGCTCAATGTCGAGGAAGCGCTCGCGGACCGCGTCCTCGGCGATCCGGACGCTCCGGTCACGATCATCGAATATTCGTCTTTGACTTGTCCGCATTGCCGCCATTTCCACCTCGAAATTCTGCCGGAAATAAAGAAAAACTACATCGATACGGGCAAGGTGAAACTCATCTACCGGGATTTCCCGTTCGACCAACTCGGCTTGCTGGCGACCGTTATGACACGTTGCGCGCCGGCCGAGCGCTATTTTGGATTTCTCGATGTCCTGTTCCAGCAGCAAGGCAGTTGGAGCCGCAGCAAGGACCCGATGGGCGACCTTTCGCGCATCGGCAAACTCGGCGGATTGAACCCATCGGACTTCGAGGCCTGCCTCAAGAATCAGGCGCTGGTCGACGGCCTTGTGCAAAAGCGGCTTGATGGGCAGAAGAAATTTGATGTAAACGCCACGCCAACCTTTATCATCGACGGTGACCATAAGATCGTCGGCTCGCAGCCCTACGAGGATTTTGATAAAATCCTTTCCAAAAGGGTAAAGTAAGCCCATACGGTCGGAGCGTCGTCCAAACGATCGTCACGGTCCAAGTGCATTTTCAAAAGCTACGCCTTGCAGGTTTTAAATCTTTCCTCGATCCGGTTGAAGTCCAGATCGAGAACGGCATTACGGGTGTCGTGGGACCGAACGGCTGCGGCAAGTCCAACGTCGTGGAAGCCCTTAAGTGGGTGATGGGCGAGACCTCCGCGAAGCAGATGCGCGGCGGCGAAATGGACGATGTGATATTCGGCGGTACCGCTGATCGGCCGGCACGCAATATCGCCGAAGTAGCCCTGATCCTGGACAATACGGACCGTACCGCACCGGCCCAATTCAACGATGCGAGCGAAATCGAAGTCATTCGCCGCATCGAGCGCGGGTCCGGTTCCAACTATAAGATCAACGGCCGGGACGTCCGCGCTCGAGACGTCCAACTTCTCTTCGCCGATTTGGCGACCGGCGCGCATTCGACCGCAATGGTCAATCAAGGACGTGTCGGCGCCCTGATCGGCGCCAAACCGACACAGCGCCGTGGGCTGTTGGAGGAAGCGGCTGGCATCACCGGCCTGCATTCGCGCCGCCACGAGGCGGAATTGCGCCTACGGGCAGCCGAGACGAATCTGGAGCGGCTCGACGACGTTATCGTGGCGCTGGAAGGCCAGTTCCAGGGATTGAAACGCCAGGCACGCCAAGCCTCGCGCTACCGCCGGCTCGGCGGCCATATCCGCCGCCACGAGGCCATGCAGTTACACCTGCGCTGGCAGGAGACGACGGCGGCATTGGAAAACGCCAAGGAGCGGCTGACCGCGGCGGAGGCCGACGTCGCGGCCCGTACCGGTCATTCCGCCGAAGCCGCGCGGCTGCAGGCCGAAATAGCCGCTAAACTGCCCGAATTGCGCCAGGCGGAAGCGGAAGCAGCGGCGGAACTTCAGCGTCTTCTGGTGGCTCAACGCGAACTTGAAGCGGAAGAAGGCCGGATCGTCGAAGCGCTCGCGGCTGTCGATCAACGCCTCAATCAGATCGGTATCGATATCGCCCGGGAAAAATCGCTGGGCGAAGATGCAGAGGCCGCCATCCGGCGCTTGGACGAAGAAGTCGCCGCGATAGAGGCGGCGCGGGAAGGGGAAGTCGAGCGCCGC
Source organism: Rickettsiales bacterium (assembly GCA_038131165.1). GTDB lineage: Bacteria > Pseudomonadota > Alphaproteobacteria > UBA8366 > UBA8366 > UBA6544. The sequence continues at coordinate 27,131 of JAYPOZ010000033.1, forward strand.
GAGGCCGCGCGACTGGCGCTTGAGGAAGTCGGCACCGCGCTCCGCGAACGCGAGACCGAGCTTGCCGAATTGACCCAGACGGTTGCCGCCGCCGAAGCGAACCGGGACGCATTATTGAATCGCCGGGACGAATTGGGCCGGCGGCACGCCAATCTGTCGCAGCGCATCGACTCGTTAATGCGCGAGCGCGACGACCTGCTCGCCGAAGTCGGCGAGGACACCGCTCTCGACGAGACTGCAAAAGCAGTCGCCGAGGCGGAAGCGAATGTCGAGTCGGCCCGCCGTTCGTCCGAGGAAGCGGAAGCGACCCGTGGGGCCGCAGAGCACACCGAGGGGGAGCGGCGCACCCGGCTGCAGGACGCACAATCGGCTCGCGACCGCTTGCGGGCCGAAGAAAACGCACTCGCCGACCTGTTAAAAGAGAGCGACGCCGACTTGTTCCCGCCGCTTGTGGACGCCCTGCAAGTCGCGCCCGGCTACGAAAAGGCTCTGGGCGCCGCGTTGGACGACGATCTGACGGCACCCATCGATACGGCCGCTCCGGTTCATTGGGCCATTCTACCGCCCATCGACAGTCCCGCCCCCTTGCCGGCCGGTGTTCGGCCGCTGTCGGAATTCGTCAAGGGCCCGCCTGCTCTCGCCCGCCGCCTTGCCGCCATCGGTGTAATTGACGACGCAACCGCCGGACCGGCCCTCCATGTCGCCTTGCGGGAAGGCCAGCGCCTTGTCAGCAAGGACGGTGCGCTGTGGCGCTGGGACGGTTTCACCGTCAGCAGCGGCGCTCAGACAACCGCCGCCACACGTCTTAGCCAGCGGAACCGGTTGACCGAAATTCGCGGGCAACTTGCCGCCGTCGAAAAAAATTTCGAGACCGCCCGCCAAGCCCACATCGACTCGCAAGACGTGGCGAAAGAGGCCGCAGCACAGGAACGCAAGGCCCGATTCGATTTGCAAGCTGCCTACGACGCTCTTTCGAACGCCCGGACGGCGCACACCAAGCTGGCCGACGCAACCGCCGGCACGCGCTCGCGACTCGAATCCCTGGCTGACCTGCTTGAGAGAACCCGCGCCGACCTTGCCGAGACGCAGGAACAACGGGTCGCGATTGAAAGTTCAGTGGCGCAGCTCACCGACCCCGTCGAAGCGCGCCAGCGCATCGCCGCGCTCCGTGAAGAAATCGACACACTGCGGACATCCGAGCGCGAGCGGCGCAGCGCCCACGATCGAATCGCCAACGAGGCCGAACAGCACAGCGCCCGCTTAAAGGTCATTGCCAACGAGCGGACGTCCTGGGACTCCCGGGTCGCCGGTGCGCGGGGACGCATCGAAGAGCTGGAAAGCCGTCGCGTCGCCGAGGCTGAACAAAAGAATCGCCTCGCGGCACGCCCGCAGGAGATCGAGGCACAGCGCAGCGCGCTCATGGACATGATCGTCGCCTCGGAAGCGAAGCGGAACGAAGCGGCGGACCGCTTGGCCGAAATGGAGAACGGGTTGACGGAAGCGGACGCGACCCTTCGCCGGGCCGAAACCGCCCTCGGCGAAGCACGTGAGCAACGGGTGCGGGCGGAAGCCCATGTGGAACAGGTAAAATCGGATTGTGATGCCGTTGCAGAGCGGATCGCTGAGCGCCTCGAGAGCACACCGGCGACACTCCTGGCGGATGCGGAAATCGACCCGGAAGAAGAAATGCCGCCGCGCGATGTCGTGGAAGCCAAGCTCGAACGCCTGATCCGCGAGCGCGACAGCATGGGCCCCGTCAATCTGCGCGCCGAACAGGAGCTGATCGAACTCGAAGAACAAATCGGCACAATGCAGACCGAACGCGAAGACCTGGTTGCGGCCATCGCCCGGCTGCGCCAAGGAATTTCAGCTCTAAACCGGGAAGGCCGAGAACGTCTCCTTACCGCCTTCGAGGAAGTAAACCGACATTTCGAGGAGCTCTTTGTTCGCCTGTTCGGTGGTGGCCGCGCGCACCTGGCCCTTACCGATGCCGACGATCCGCTCGAAGCCGGCCTCGAAATCATGGCAAGCCCGCCCGGCAAGAAACTGCAGATCATGTCATTGTTGTCGGGCGGGGAGCAAGCGCTCACGGCGCTTTCATTGCTGTTCGCAGTATTCCTCACCAATCCGGCGCCGATCTGCGTGCTTGATGAGGTCGACGCACCGCTGGACGACGCTAATGTCGAGCGTTTCTGCAACCTCCTGGACGAAATCACCAAGGCATCTCGGACCCGTTTCCTTGTCGTCACGCACCATCGGCTCACGATGGCGAAGATGGATCGTCTCTTCGGCGTGACGATGGGCGAGCGCGGCGTGAGCCAACTGGTCTCTGTCGACCTACATACGGCGGAAACATTCCGGGATCAGGGATGACCCTCCGGCCCCCTCGAAAAGCCCGGAATTTCGCCAATACTGCGGCGCAATGCCGCAACTTGACTTGCCCAAATACGGCCTTTATGGTGCGCCCGCTTTCGGCGTTTTAAGGGTGTCATATCGATTGCATTGAAGGATGTCAGAGGAGCCGCCTACTCCATCGCTCAAAGAGCTCGACGCGAAGCTTAAGGCAGCCCGTGATCATCGTCATGCGAACGATCCGAAGAATAGCGGAAGCGAGACCGGGGCCAACAATGGCCTGGCTCTAGCACTCAAGATTGGGGTCGAGTTCGTTTCGGCCGTGGGTGTCGGGGTCGGTATAGGGCTATTGCTCGATTATTGGCTTGAGACCAAGCCTTGGTTGATGGTCGTGTTTTTCCTTCTGGGAAGCGCGGCGGGGTTTTTGAATATTTTCCGCACAATGAGCGGATATGGATATGCGGCCGGCTACAGCGCGAAGAGCGCGGATGAGAAACCGGAACGCAAGGGAAACGAGTAGGGACACATCATGGCGGCAGAAGGCGGACATAGCCCTCTCGAACAATTCGTCATCAAACGAATCGTTCCGGTCGATATCGGCGGAGTCGATGTCTCCTTTACGAATTCCGCCTTGTTCATGTGCATTGCGGTGGTCGTGGCTTCCACGTTTCTGGTACTCGGCATGCGCCGCAGCGCGATTGTTCCAGGGCGCTGGCAGGTCGCGGTCGAGCTGTCTTACGAATTTATCGCAAATCTGCTGAAGGATACGGTTGGCCAGGAAGGCCGCCGGTATTTCCCGATCATCTTCACGCTCTTCATGTTCGTGCTGCTCGGCAACCTGCTCGGCATGGTGCCCTACAGCTTCACATTCACCAGCCATATCGCCGTCACCTTCGCCATGGCGTTCGCCATCTTTATCGGCGTGACAGTGCTTGGCTTCGTCCGGCATGGGATGCATTTCTTTACGTTTTTCGCACCGCCGGGGACTCCGGTCGTGATGCTGCCGCTGCTTGTGCCGATCGAGATCATTTCTTACCTGTCGCGCCCGATCAGCCTTTCCGTGCGGCTTTTCGCCAATATGTTGGCGGGCCACACGCTGATAAAGGTGATCGCCGGCTTCATCGCCGTGCTGGGAGTCGCCGGCGTGCTGCCCTTGGCCTTGGTCGTCGCGCTGACCGGTCTTGAAATTCTCATTGCTTTCCTGCAGGCCTACGTCTTCGCGATTTTGACCTGCCTCTACATCAACGACGCGATTCACCTGCACTAGGGCGGATCACAAAACCAACATCGACGCACAACACTTTCCAAGAAGAGGACATCACCATGGAAGTAGAAGCTGCAAAGCTTATCGGGGCGGGTCTCGCCGTTATCGGCATGATCGGTTCGGGAATTGGTATCGGCAGCGTTTTCTCCTCGTTCATTATCGCGGTCGGCCGTAACCCCGCCGCTCGCGGCGAGGTTTTCACGATGACGATGCTCGGCTTCGCGCTGGTGGAAGCCATCGCGCTCTTCGCGCTCGTTATCTCGCTTCTTATCCTGTTCGGTTAATGGGCATCGCCCGGTAGTCCGGGAGTAGGCATATGCCACAGCTCGATTTATCGACGTTTTCGCCGCAGCTCGTCTGGCTGCTCATCACATTCGTGGCGCTCTACCTTGTCGTATGGAAGGTAGCGTTGCCGCGAATTGTCGATGTGCGCGATTCGCGCCAACGGCGGATCGAGGACGATCTCGGGAAGGCGGAAGCGCTTCGCGAGGAGGCGGCAACCGCCTTGGCGGCCCTGGAGAAATCACACGCCGATGCGTCGGCCGAAGCTCTGGGCATCCACCGCGACACCACGCAGGCCATCAGCGAGGCCCGAGCGAAGCTGCAGGAAGAAACCGCAGCCCGCCTGGCAGCGGAGACTAAAGCCGCCGAAGGACGTATCGCAGAGGAACAAGCAGCCGCTCGAGAGACGATACCGGAGATCGCCGGCGACGTTACCCGAGCCGCGGTCGAGCGCCTCATGGGCGTCGAGGTTGCGGAAGCCGACGTCCAGCAGGCCGTCACGGCCACTTGGCGAGGAGGGGCTTGATCATGGGCGATATCATCCACGATCCGACATTCTGGGTTCTCGTCGCGTTCGTTATCTTCGTGATCGCCGTATACAAACCGATCCGCGGCGCGATGCTCGGCGGACTCGATTCCCGGATTGCTGAAATCCGCCAGGAAGTCGAAGAAGCCGAAAAACTGCGGGAGGAAGCGCAAAGCCTGTTGGCGAAATACCAACGCCAGCAGCGTCAGGCCCTTCAGGATGCCGAAAATATCGTCGCCCGCGCCCGCGAATCGGCCGAACGCCACCGTGCCGAAGCCGAGGAATCCATGAAGGAAATGGTTCGCCGGCAGGAAGAGCAGGCCCGCGAGAAGATCGCACAAGCGGAGGCGACGGCGATCCAGCAGGTCAGGGCGATGTCGGTCGATCTGGCCATGGCTGCCGCCGAAAAATTGTTGGTGGAACGCCTCGGGGGAACCGAGGGGAGCAGACTGATCGACGCCTCGATCCAGGACATTCCCCGCAAGCTTCAATAAACTTTCGAAATTACGACCGTCGAAAGCCAGAGCCCCGCCTAACGCGGGGCTTTTCTATTCGGTGCTTCGAACGCGTTGTCAGAGGGGATACCGCGCCCTAAAGTTCGCCCTGTGTTGCGCACGGCCAAAGCGACTTAACCATGCCCTATGTAAAGAGAACGGCGTCGGGACGAATTTCCGCTGTATATGACCGGCCAAGCCGGGATGCCAAGGAACGCGTGCGGGCAAACGATCCCGAGATGCTTCGGTTTCTCGGTCTCGCCCCGACCCAATCGGCAAGTACCGTGACCACCCTTTCCACGGGGGACGCGGCTCTGCGGATTTACGCGGAAGATCGCCCCGGCGATCCCTCGACCGCAGAGTATTCCGAGGAGCCTCGTTATGAATATCAAGAACCTGCGCTTCATCCGTCCGCCCCAGATTCGGCAGAACCAATGCCCAGCGAAGCACAACCGCCGGCTCACGGCACACACGGTGTGACCTCGGACTTCTCGTTACCGGACGATATGCCAGGCCATCAGGACGAAGACGACGGGGCGGAGGAGACGTTCGGCCTCAAATCAACGGCACCCGAGACATCCAAAAAACCCGATATGGACAAGCCGGAGGAGATGTTCGACGAACCGGTATTCGAGAGCAGCGAGATACCCTTGGGAAACCGTGCTACTGAGGCGCCAACGGCTAAGTCACACGCCGCCGGGCGGCCGACGCCACCGGCCAAGGCCGAACCATCACAGGCAGCGAAAACCGGCCAGACGAAGGCTTCCGCTCCCACCGGCAAGGACGGCGCCGCTCTCGAGCAACTGGATGCGTCGGATTTGGAAATGGCTCGTATTACCGAGGATTTGATCGATCTGTTGATCGGGCGGAATATTATCAATTTTACGGATTTTCCGAATATGGCCCAACGCAAACTGATCAACCGCCGCGCGCTGCGGAGCAACATGTCGGCGCTCACCAACCTCGTCAGCGACGAGGAAAATATCTTCTAACTCCTATTCCGCAGCATTCCGATAGGCGTCGATCGGCGGACACGAACAGACGAGATGGCGGTCGCCGAACACTTGGTCGATCCGGTTGACCGGCGACCAATATTTATCCTCGCGCAGAGACGACACCGGATAGGCGGCTTCCTCCCGCGGATAAGGCCGCGCCCATTCTTCCATCAGATCCTCGAGCGTATGCGGTGCATTCGCCAGCGGATTGTTTCCGCGGTCCAGTTCCCCCTCTTCGATACGCCTGATTTCATGTCGAATGGCTATCATCGCGTCGCAAAACCGATCGATCTCCGCCTTTGATTCGCTCTCTGTCGGCTCGATCATCAACGTTCCCGCCACGGGCCAGGACATCGTTGGGGCGTGAAAACCATAATCCATCAAGCGCTTGGCGATATCCTCGACTGTAACATCGGCGGAGTCCTTAAGTGGTCGCACGTCGATGATGCACTCGTGCGCAACCAGAGCTTTCGCACCTTTGTACAAAACCGGGAAATGCGGCTCCAACCGCCGCGCCATGTAATTTGCGTTGAGAATGGCGATCTCGGTGGCGCGTCTCAGCCCATTCGATCCCATCATCGCAATATAAGCCCAAGAAATCGCCAGAATTCCCGCGCTTCCCCACGGTGCCGCAGCCACCGGACGACGCTCCCCGCTGGATTGCTCCAAATGGGCGTGACCGGGGATAAAACCAGCCAAATGAGCACGCACGCCGATGGGACCGACTCCGGGCCCGCCGCCACCGTGCGGGATGCAGAACGTCTTGTGCAAATTCAGATGGGCGACGTCCGGTCCGAATCGACCCGGCCGTGCGACACCGACCAGAGCGTTCAAATTAGCGCCGTCCATATAGACCTGCCCGCCGTGGCGATGGACGATCTCACAGATATCGACGATGCGTTCCTCGAAGACGCCATGGGTCGACGGATATGTCACCATCAAGGCGCCAAGTGTATCCGCGTGTTCCGCTGCCTTGGCCGCTAGATCGGCAATATCGATATTGCCGTTTGCATCGCACCCGACCACAACCACCCGCATGCCGGCCATCACTGCGCTCGCAGGATTGGTGCCGTGGGCCGAACTGGGAATAAGGCAGACGTCGCGTGTGCCTTGGCCTCTGCTTTCGTGATACCCCCTGATCGCCAGAAGACCTGCGTACTCTCCCTGCGACCCCGCATTTGGCTGCAATGAGACCGCATCGAATCCCGTGATCTGGCAGAGCATTTTCTCAAGTCCGCTCGTTAACTCCATAAAGCCTTCGGCCTGATCCAGCGGCGCAAAGGGATGGACGTCGGAAAACGCCGGCCATGTCACCGGAATCATTTCCGCCGTTGCATTCAGCTTCATCGTGCAGGAACCCAACGGAATCATCGATCGGTCGAGGGCGATATCCTTCTGCTGAAGCCTCCGCAAGTATCGCAGCATCTCAGTTTCGGAATGATGCGCGCTGAATATCGGGTGTTCTAGGATCGGCGTCTCGCGGGCGCTATTCATCGGCAGTCCCAAGGCGACAGTCGCCTCGAACAGCTTTGAATCCGCCCCTTTCCCATTCGCTTCGAAAACACGCCAGAGTTCTTCGACGTCGCGGCGGGTCGTGCATTCGTCGAGAGATATACCGATCCGGGAACCGTCGATTTCGCGAAGATTATAGCCTGCCGCACGGGCGCGAACGTGGAACGGCTCGGCCTCGGAAACCCGGATCGTCAATGTGTCGAAATAGGATTTGTTCTCGATTTCAAATCCGGCCCGCTCCAAGCCGGCCGCCAAAATGGCGGTCAGGCGTTGCACCCGGCTGGCGATCGTTTGCAGCCGTTCCGGCCCATGATAGACCGCGTAACAACCGGCCATCACCGCGAGGAGCACCTGCGCGGTGCAAATATTGCTGGTCGCTTTTTCGCGCCGGATGTGCTGTTCGCGGGTCTGCAGTGCGAGTCTGAGGGCGGGGCGCCCCTTGGTATCGACGGAGACACCCACAAGTCGGCCCGGCATGGCGCGCTTATGGGCGTCGGAAGTCGCGAAAAATGCCGCATGCGGCCCGCCGAAGCCAAGCGGCACGCCGAATCTCTGCGCGCTGCCGACCGCGATATCGGCACCCCAATCGCCGGGCGGCGTCAGCACCGTCAGCGCCAGCAGATCCGTTGCGACGACCAACATAGCGCCCGCCGCATGGAGGTCCTCAGAAATCTTTCGGTAATCGTGCACACTTCCGTCGCTCGCGGGATACTGCAACAAAGCGGCGTAGACGGCCGACGGGTCCAGATCGGCAAACGGATCGCCAACGACCAGTTCAATCCCCAGCGGCACCGCGCGGGTCTCAAGGACCGCGATTGTCTGCGGATGGCACTCGGCGGCGACAAAGAAGCGATTGCCAGGCGCTTTGCCGACCCGGCGACACATCGTCATTGCCTCGGCTGCGGCCGTTGCCTCGTCAAGGAGCGAGGCATTTGCGATCTCCATCCCTGTCAAGTCGGCGACCATGGTCTGATAGTTCAGCAGCGCCTCAAGGCGGCCTTGCGATATCTCCGGCTGATAGGGGGTATAGGCCGTGTACCAGCCCGGATTTTCCATCACGTTGCGCAGGATAACCGGGGGCGTGATGCAGTTATAGTACCCCATGCCGATCAGCGACTTCATTGGCTTGTTCTTGCCCGCCATACAGCGCATTTCGGCCAACACATCGGCCTCGCTCCGGCTCGCCGGCAGGGCCAAGGGGGAGGTGTCGAGAATGCTCTCCGACACAGCAGCGCTGATCAAAGCGTCAAGCGAATCGATACCGATTGCCCCCAACATCTCTGTCACATCCTTGTCGCGCGGCCCGATATGACGCGAAATGAAGTCGTCTGACTGCTCGAGTTCTGGAAGCGATTTGTTCTCATATGGCATCGCAGCACCTGCCTTCCGTTCTTACCCTACAGACTTTTGCTAAGACGCAATGAATGCCTTGTACGCATCTTCATCCATCAACGCTGCGATTTCGCCGGGATCGGAAATTTTCATCTTGAAAAACCAGCCATCTCCCTCCGCAGCCGAATTCACGGTCTCCGGGGCATCGCCCAAGGCGTCATTCGCCTCCAGAATCTCACCTGCGACAGGTGCATAAATTTCCGAAGCAGCCTTTACCGATTCAACGACCGCCGCATGGTCGCCTTTCGCCACGGTCCGCCCCAATTGCGGAAGCTCGACATAGACGATGTCGCCAAGCTGCTCTTGTGCAAAATCCGTGATTCCGACGGTTCCAATGTCCCCATCAATTCGAATCCACTCGTGATCCTCGCTAAATCTCATCTCACTCATCGCCGATTCCCTTCCATTCAACCACGGTAATATCGCTGTTCAACAAAGGGCATTCGCACAATCGACGCCTCCAGCGCGTTGCCCCGCACTTCCGCCTTCACAGGCGTCCCGACCTTCGCGAACTCGGCCGCCACGTATCCCATCGCCACGGGTCCGCCAACGCTCGGCCCAAACCCGCCGCTGGTGACTTCGCCAATCTGGAAGCCAGACATATCGAGAAGTTTCACCTGCTCACGAACCGGTGCGCGACCTTTGGGTCTCAGTCCGACGCGCCGCCGCTTCACACCCTCGGCAATCTGTCGCTGCACAACCCCTGCACCCGGAAACCCCCCCGCGGTCCGCCGGCGTTTACCGATCGACCACAAGAGGCCCGCTTCGACCGGCGTCGTTGTCTCGTCGATATCGTGACCATAGAGGCAGAGGCCGGCCTCGAGCCGCAGCGAATCGCGGGCGCCCAAGCCAACCGGTGCGACACCTTCGACCTCCAACAGCTTTCGCGCCAACCCTTCGGCGTTGGCCGCATCGCAGGATATCTCGTAGCCATCCTCACCGGTGTAGCCCGACCGCCAAATCCAGCAATCGACGCCGGCCAAACGGCAGACCGCGAACGACATAAAGGGCATTGCAGCCAACCCTGGCTCCCCGAGCGCCGAGACGACACCCGCCGCCGCAGGGCCTTGCAGAGCTAGCAAAGCCCTGTCCGGCACTGGCGTCAATTCGCAATGCGCCGGCAATCCTGCTCTGAGATGGCGGATATCCGCAGCCTTACAGGCCGCATTGACGACCAACAAAAGGCGGTCCTCCCGCCGCGTGACCATCAGATCATCGAGTATTCCACCCTGATCATTCGTGAACTGAGTGTAGCGTGTCGTATCTACCGCCAAGCCACAAAGATCGCCCGGAACCAAAGTCTCGAGCGCCGCAGCCGCATCCCGCCCCCTAATTTCGACTTGTCCCATATGCGAAACATCGAACAATCCGGCGGCCGCTCGCGTGTGAAGATGTTCCTTCAGGATTCCGGCTTTGTACTGTACCGGCATTTCGTAGCCCGCAAACCCGACGAGCTTCCCGCCCAACTCGATATGCAGCGTGTGCAGCGGTGTCCTGGTGAGCGGCTCTTGCTCTTGATTTCCCGTGTGGCCTTCGGCCATGGTCCCTCCGACAGATTGCGTACGAGGCACGCCTCAACATGAGGCGCATCCTCCCCACTCTGTCGTGGAACCTGAGAGTGTCACCAGCGACGCCGGCTTACACCTTCGGTGAACCGCTGGCCTGAGCCAGGGTTGCTTTCCAGAGTGCCCTCTCCCTACGGTCCTTCTGCCTGAGAGATTCCGGGGCGGTTGCTCCTTCGGCGCCCGCGTCGTTCGCGGGTCTCTCCCACAGGGATCAATGGGCGTGTCGACGACGTTTCCGTATCGCCAAGTGCAAGGCTACAAGAGGTCGGTGGAATGTCAACAATAAGCCATCAGCGCAGGCGACGGCGATTAAACTCCAGCTCTTCCGGCGTCAACTCGAACCCCGCATAAATTGTGTAGGTTGCCGCGTCGACATTCTGCTCTTTCTTGATTTCAATGGTGACGGAATCCTTGAAGTCCAGTCTCGACTCATCGTCTTTGAATTTCACAATCACCGGGAACGCTTGTCTCAAGATAATTTGTTTTTGGCCGTTTAACACAGCGACGAAGAAAGCGAATTGAATTTCGCCTTTTTGCTCGGCTGGACCACGCATAAGGAACAAGCTCGCGTCAGACGTAACATAAACCGCGTCCTTTTCAATCTCACAGGAGACTCCAGTGATTTCCATCTTGGCCTGAAACAGCACGTCCGAAATGGATCCCGTCGGTGCTCCGACAAAGCGCGTGATTTCGCCAGGAGCGTCCAAAACCGCAACCCGCGGGCAAGCCAACCCAGTGACGCTACCGCTGTCGAAAATACCGCCTTCCAGCAGACCGCCGCCCGAACATCCTGCCAAAAACGGTATGGAAACCAAAAGCCCGACGAGAAAGCGCGGCAACGAAAGCCGTATGCGCGGCCTCACAGCTTGGAGTGAGTCCCATCGCAAAATGGTGTATCCTTGGTTTGTTTACAGCCGCAAAAATAGACGGTCCCAGATTTTTCGGCAGTGTGCTTGATCGGGTCGATCCCGGTGCCTTTGTGGCTGCCGTCACAAAAGGGTTGTTCCTTACTCAATCCACAAGCGCACCACCAATAGCTCTTCCCCTCTTCCACCTCGGTGCCGAAAGGCGCCTTTTGTGCAACGACTGGCTCTGCCATGGGTCTTTCCCTTCTCAAATTGCCACGTAAGATGCCGTGGCAATATTCTCGCGAATTTGCCGTCCCTCGGGCATCGGTTGGTCGGATATTAGGAGACCGGCCCGACCGTCACAAGCGAGCCCGCACCAAGCGGTGGCAGAAAAGGAGTTTTCGGGTACAACCCGTATTAAGATGGCCGTATACACCGAAGTTTCAGACGAAGATCTCGCCGCATTCGTTGCCGATTATGACATCGGCTCCGTTCTCTCCTGCAAGGGAATAGCCGAGGGCGTGGAGAATACCAATTACCTCATGCGGACCGAGCATGATCAGTACATTCTGACCCTCTACGAAAAAAGGGTAGCACCAAGAGACCTTCCGTTTTTCTTGAATCTTATGGAATTTCTGGCGGATTCGGGAATCCCTTGCCCAACGCCGCTCCACGACCGTGACGGCAAAGCGCTGAAATCGCTGTGCGGTCGTCCTGCCGCCATTATTACATTTCTCGACGGCATGTGGCCCAAGCGCACGCAGGCCATCCATTGCGCCGAACTCGGCACCGCATTGGCAAATCTGCACCTGGCCGGATCGGCATTCGACATGACGCGACCAAACCGCTTGTCGGTGCCGGCTTGGCGGCCACTGTTCGAAATCTGTGCCGAGGGAGCAGACGAGGTTGTGCCGGGTCTGGCCGCAATCCTTTCGGCGGAACTCGACTTTATCGAGGCCAATTGGCCAAGCGCCTTACCCATTGGCATCTGTCATGCGGACCTCTTTCCCGACAATGTCTTTTTCCTTGGTGACCGGCTTTCCGGCCTGATCGATTTCTATTTTGCGTGTAACGATTTCCTTGCCTACGACTTGGCGATTTGCCTCAACGCCTGGTGCTTCGAACGCGATAACAGCTTTAATGTGACCAAGGCCCGCCGGATGCTGTCGTCTTACCACCGAGTGCGTCCGGTCACCGATGCAGAGGTCGCGGCGCTGCCGACAATTGCGCGCGGCGCGGCCCTGCGTTTCCTCTTAACCCGGCTGCATGACTGGCTCCATCATCCGGAAGGCGCCTTCGTCAAACCGAAAGACCCCCGCGAGTACCTTTCGATCCTGCAGTTTCACCAACAGGTGACGTCACCTGGACAATATGGTCTCGACGAATGAGCGAACGCGGCATTGTCGACATCTACACCGATGGCGCTTGCAGCGGGAATCCGGGACCGGGCGGCTGGGGGCTGATCCTGCGGTTTAACGGTCACGAGAAGGAACTTTCGGGCGGCGAGACGGAGACCACCAACAACCGCATGGAATTGATGGCCGCCATCGCGGGTCTGAAGGCGCTCAAACGTCCGACACGCGTACGCATCCATACGGACAGTACATACGTGAAGGACGGAATCACCAAATGGATTGCCAATTGGAAACGTAACGGCTGGAAAACAGCAGCCAAGAAACCCGTCAAGAACGTCGATCTATGGCAGGCTTTGGATGCCGCCCTTGCTGGGCACGAAATCGAATGGCATTGGGTCAAGGGCCATTCGGGACACCCGGAAAACGATCGTGCGGACGCCTTGGCACGGGATGCCATCCC
>JAYPOZ010000034.1:0-39911 GCA_038131165.1 Rickettsiales bacterium
GAATGGTGGGTCCGACAAGACTCGAACTTGTGACCTCCGCCATGTCAAGACGGCGCTCTAACCAACTGAGCTACGGACCCATCCGCTGAGTGGCGGGGAAATAGCACCAATCCCGAGCGGGTTCAAGTCCCGCTGCACGGGCTCTATCCGGCGGCGGATCGGGCGCTAACTTAATACGGAACGAAAGCGAGGATACCATGCCGATCGAAGCCGTACCGTGTTCGCCCGCACTCGGGGCGGAAGTCGAGGGAATCGACCTGAGCCGCCCCCTGGACGAGAGGACCGTCGAGGCCCTCAAAGCAATCTGGGCCGACAATCTGGTCATGGTCTTCCGCGGCCAGAGTTTGAGCGACGCGGATTTGGTCCGTTTCAGCAGCTATTTCGGCGAATGCGACCGGGCGCCGGTCGGAGACGAGGTGATCGACCAGGACATCCCGCCCGAGATCACGGTCATTTCCAACGTGAAGGAAGATGGCCGGCCAATCGGCTTTCTCGGGACGGGCGAGCTCATCTGGCACACGGACATGTCGTATAATCCGAAACCGGCGATCGCCAGCGGGCTCTATGCCCTCGAGGTGGCGAAGGGTGCCGGCGGAGAGACAAGCTTCCTCAATATGTACGCCGCGTTCGACGCCCTGCCGCCGGACCTGCGGGCGCGGATCGAAGGGCGCACGGCGATCCACGATTCGAGCTATACGAGCGCCGGCACCCTGCGGACCGGCATGCCGGAAGTCGTCGATGTCCGCCAGGCACCGGGCGCCCGCCACCCGCTGCTCCGCACCCACCCCATGACCGGGCGCACCGCGCTGTTTCTCGGTCGCCGGCTCAACGCCTATATCCTCGGCCTGCCGGTCGAGGAAAGCGAGGCGCTGCTTGACGAGATATGGGCGCACACGACGCAGGACAGGTTCGTCTATAAACATCGTTGGCGGAAAGGCGATCTCGTCTTTTGGGACAACCGCTGCGTGATGCACCGAAGGGAGCCTTTCGACGATAGCGAGCGGCGGATCATGCACCGCACGCAACTGCAGGGCGAAGCGCCGTTCTACGCAGGCTGACGCCGCCTAGGCGGCGAGCACGCGGTCGACGACGGTGACGAGTTCGGCGAGCCGGAAAGGTTTCGGCAGAATTTCGACCGAGTTCCGGGCGAAATCCATCTCGGACCGAATCTCGTTCGCGAAACCGGTCACGAAGACGATCGGTATTTTCGGGAAATCGCGCCGTGCGCACCGCGCGAGCGAGATTCCGTCAATGCCGGGCATCCGGATGTCGGCCAGCAGGAGATCGCATTCTTCCGCATCGCTCATGGCGTCGAGCGCGTCCGCGCCGTTCGCGACCGCGGTGATGGCATACCCTTGGCGCGAGAGTGCTTGGGTGAGGAACTCCCGCATGGCATCGTCGTCTTCCGCGATCAGGATTTTCGGCATTCTTTGGACTCGACGGTTACGCACTCTTTGACCCGGCCATTGCCGGCGCGGATTTCCCATGTGGGTCGCTGTTTAAGTGTTGAGTAAAAGTCTTGAGAAAACGTAAATTTTTCAATGCAAAGCCACGAGCGGACCGATTTGTATGTCGAAACCCGATGCCATAGCGAAAATCAGGGATGCCGAGCGCCGCGATCTCGCGCGGATCGCGGAGATCTACGGCTATCACGTGGAACACGGCCTCGCTTCCTTCGAAGAGACGGCGCCGGATGTCGAGGAGATCGGCCGCCGCTTCGACGCGGTCAAGGCGCTCGGGATGCCTTATCTGGTGGCGGAACTCGACGGCGAGGTCGTCGGCTATGCCTATTTCAGCACCTATCGTCCACGGCCCGCCTATCGGTTCACGGTGGAGAACACCGTATACATCGATCATCGGTTTCCGCGCCGGCGCCTCGGCTACCGCTTGCTCGAAGCGCTCATCGCCCGGACCGAGGAGACGCCCGTCCGCCAGATGATCGCGGTGATCGGGGACAGCGACCACGCCGCGTCGATAAAGCTGCACGAACGCCTCGGGTTTCGATTGGTCGGCACGCTCCGGGGAACCGGCTACAAGTTCGGGCGCTGGGTCGACAGTGTCTTGATGCAGCGGGCGATCAACGCCGGAGACGAATCGCCGCCGAACGCTCCAGGCGGTCCGCCGGCGGATTCCGAGGCCCGAACTGGCACGCACCCTGCATGATAGGTCCGTGAAGGAGGGCGGCATGGATTCGCCGGCAAGGTTGAAAATCAAGGGGTCGATCGCGGCCGTGATTGCGCTTGCGGCGTTTTGGGCCGACACGGCCGCTGCGAAACCCTTGAATGCGGCGACTGTCTGCGAATCCGCCATCGCGCAGCAGGAGCGCGCACAGCGCATTCCACCGCAATTGCTTCATGCCATCTCCATCGTGGAATCCGGCCGCTGGTCGAAAGGCGAACAGGAAAATACTGCCTGGCCCTGGACCGTGATGGCCGAAGGCAAGGGCCGCTATCTCCCCTCCAAGAGCGCCGCGATCCGCGAAGTCCGGGCGCTGCAGCGCCGCGGCATCCGCAACATCGATGTCGGCTGCATGCAGGTTAATCTGAAATACCACCCCGATGCCTTCAAATCGCTGCAGGAAGCCTTCGATCCCACACTCAACGCCCGCTACGCCGCGACCTTCCTGGTCAAGCTCCGCCGCGAGAAGCGTTCCTGGACCCAGGCCGTGAAACACTATCATTCCGCGACGCGCTCGCTACACGGCCCCTACCGCAACAAGGTCTATGCGGTTTGGCGCGCCGAACGGCGCAAGGCCCGCAAGGAACAGATCGCCCTGGAGCGGGAGCGGCGGCAGCAATCCGCCGCCCGGCGCGCGCATGCGCGCGCGGAGCGGCTCCTGGCGGACAACCGTTTCTCCGAGAGCCGCCAGCGCTGGCTGGAGGCGACCACCGAGTCTCTTCTGGATAGAGACTCCCGCTAACCTCAGATCACACCCTTTTCCCGGAGCGCGCCGATCTCCGCCTCCGACATGCCGAGCAAATCTCCGTAGATGGCGCCGATGCCATCGCCGATTGGCGGGCCGACGTGTTTCACGCGACCGGGCGTCTTGGAGAGTTTCGGGATCACGCCGGGAATCACGATCTCGCCGGCCACCGGGTCCTCGAAGCGCAGCAGATTGTCGCGCGCCGCGAATTGCGGGTCCTCGAAGATATCGGCAACCGAATTGATCGCGCCGCACGGCACGTCGCCCTCGGTGCATTGCCGCAACACGTCGGCCTGGCTGTGGCTCCGGGTGAACGCGCTGACGAGCCCGTCGACCGTCTCGCGGCTGGCAATGCGCTGGGCCGTTGTCTCGTACATGTCCGGCCCCGCCAGTTCCGGCTGCCCCATCACTTTCGCCAGGCGTTCGAACATGCGGTCCGACGTGCAGGCGATAGACACCCATTTGTCGTCGCCGGTCTGGAAATGGCCGTGCGGACAGGCAAGCTTGGTTCCCATGCCTTCACGCTGGCGGACCGTCCCTTCCTTCGCATAGGCCGGCACCAGTTCGTCCAGAAACCTGAAAATCGATTCGTAGAGCGCCATATCGATGACCTGGCCTTCGCCGGTCTGATCCCGGCTTCGGAGCGCCATCATGATGCCGAGCGCGCCGTATAGACCCGACGTGTAGTCGGCCAGCGAGGTCGATCCCGGCGTCACGGGCGGGCCGTCGGGCATGCCGGCCAGATACGTGAGACCGCCGAAGGCCTGGGCGATGCGCGCGAAGCCCGGCCGCTGCTTGTAGGGACCGGTCTGGCCGTATCCGGAGACCCGCAGCAAAATGAGCCCCGGGTTGATCGCGCTCAGCACGTCCCAGCCGAGACCCCATTTCTCCAGGGTTCCGGGCCGGAAGTTCTCGCACATGACGTCCGAGACCTCGACCAGGCGCTTCAGGACCTCGACGCCTTCCGGCGTCCGCAGGTCCAATGTGACGGATGTCTTGTTCCGGGATTCGGTCATCCAGGCCAAGGTGTCTCCGTCGCGTGCGGTCTTCGTCCCATAATGGCGCCACGGATCGCCACCCTTCGGATTTTCGACCTTGATCACCTCGGCGCCGAATTCCGACATGATGGTCGAGGCAAAGGGCGCGGCCACGAAAGTCGCGATGTCGAGGACGCGAACGCCCTCGAGCGGGAGTTTCGGTTCGGTGTCCGCCATGCTCTAGATCATCCCATTGGTTCGGTTGTGTATTTGATATAGGCGACGGCATGCCAGCGGACACCGCTGGCCGTGATTGACAGCGTCCGTCGTCGCGCAAAGAATACGGGCGCTGAGCTTTCCATAGGCATTAAACGTCTTCCCTGCCTCCAGGAGATACGATGAAACGCTCCACTGTCTTGATGGCCGTCCTGGGTGCCGCGCTGCTGCTGGCGGGCGCCGCCGATGCGGCATCGAGCCGGGGGGTGCCCCTGAAGCTCCGCGCCAGCGAGAAGGCGGACGCCCCGGTCGTCGAGGAAGTCCAACTTTACGGGAATTCCCATGCGCTGGTGATTGGTATCGACGATTACACCAACGGCTGGCCGCGCCTTTCCATGGCCGTCAAAGACGCACAACTCGTCGCGGCCGCGCTCAAGAAAAAGGGTTTCGACGTCACTCTCGTCCTCAACGCGAAGGCCGTGGAATTGAACCGCGCCTTCGAAGAGTTTTTCCTGCTGAAAGGCGAGGACCCGGACGCGCGGCTGTTCGTCTGGTACGCGGGCCACGGCCATTCCGAGCGCGGCGAGGGATTTCTGGTCCCGGCCGACGCGCCGACACCGGCAAAGCGGGGCCAATTCCGCCTCAAATCCCTGGCGCTGCGGCGGGTCGGCGAATTCGTCCGTCTCGCCGAATCGAAGCACGCCTTCGCGATCTTCGATTCCTGCTTCTCCGGCACCGTCTTCGAGAGCGCGCGCGCCCTGCCGCCGAGCGCCGTGACCCGCGCCACGACCCTTCCCGTGCGCCAGTTCCTCACCTCCGGCGACGCCGGGCAGACCGTCTCGGACGACGGCACGTTCCGGGAGCTGTTCATCCGCGCCCTCGACGGCGAGGAGCGGGCCGACGCCAATGGCGACGGCTATGTCACCGCGAGCGAGATGGGCCTGTTCCTCACCGACCGGGTGACCAACCTCACGCAATCGAAACAGACGCCGCGTTACGGCAAGCTGCGGGACAAGGACTGGGACCGGGGCGATTTCGTCTTCAGCCTGCCGGAGGTCGAGAAACCGAAGCCGAAGCAGGTCGCGACCGCCACCCGCGCCGCCGATACGGGCGCCGCCGCGGCGCGGCTGCAGCAGGAAACCGTGTTTTGGGAATCGATCAAGGACAGCGGCGACCCCAGCGCCTACAAGGCCTATCTCGAAGCCTTCCCGGGCGGCACCTTCGCGCCGCTCGCCAGGGTCAAGCTGAAGGCGGCGGAAGGCAAAGCCATAACGCAGCAACGCGCCCTCGCCGACGAACGAAAGGCGCTCGAGGCGGAGCGCCAGCGCCTCGCGGCGGAGGCCGAGGCGCGGCGCAAGGCGGAGGACGAGGCACGCCGCAAGGCCTTCGCCGAGGAGCGCGCCAAGCTCGCGGCCGAGCGCGAACGCTTCGCCGCCGAGGCCGAGGCGCGGCGGAAAGCGGAAGACGAGACGCGGCGGAAACGCCTTGCCGAAGAAACCGCGGGGCTCGCCGCGGAGCGCGAACGCCTCGCCAAGCAGAAGCAGCAACTCGCTGCGCTCACGCCCTCGACCGGCGATTCCGGTCGGGTCGATCATTCCGAATTCCTGACAGGCGATCAGATCAAGACGCTGTTTTCCGACAACGACGTCCAGATGACCTCTTTGCGGTCGGGCCGCAGGATGAATGTCGAATTCGAAGCAGATGGCGATATGTCGGGCTCGATGGAGGGCGGCGGCAAGGATTACGGTAAATGGTGGGTTCGAGAGAATCGGTTTTGCCGCCAATGGGACCGGTGGGGGCAGAACAAGATACGCTGCCCCATGATCAAGCTGACGGGCAACACGGTCGAGGCCTACAGGACACCCGAAGAGAAAATCGACACCTGGACTCTGAAGACGGTGCCCGCGTCCCTGAGTAGATAATCATCGACCACCGGTGCGCCCGCATTGCTTTCTGCCGAATACTTGCCATAGCCCGAAGGAACCCGAGCCATCTACGGCAACTGGGGCTTCAAGGTCGACGAAGTCGAGAACGGCGGAATGCGAATTCGCACCCAAGGTAACGATTTCCGGCACCTCTATGGCGGTGTAGTGGTCGCCGGATATGAGATCGGCGCGACGGCGTCGGTCGCGACGCCACTGGCCGTGATTGACAGCGTGCATTCTCATGCCAAAAATACGGGCGCTGAAAGTTCCGTAGGTTCCAAACGTCTTCCCTGCCTCCAGGAGTTACAATGAATCGTTCCACTGTCTTGATGGCCGTCCTGGGTGCCGCGCTGCTGCTGGCGGGCGCCGCCGATGCGGCATCGAGCCGGGGGGTGCCCCTGAAGCTCCGCGCCAGCGAGAAGGCGGACGCCCCGGTCGTCGAGGAAGTCCAACTTTACGGGAATTCCCATGCGCTGGTGATTGGTATCGACGATTACACCAACGGCTGGCCGCGCCTTTCCATGGCCGTCAAAGACGCACAACTCGTCGCGGCCGCGCTCAAGAAAAAGGGTTTCGACGTCACTCTCGTCCTCAACGCGAAGGCCGTGGAATTGAACCGCGCCTTCGAAGAGTTTTTCCTGCTGAAAGGCGAGGACCCGGACGCGCGGCTGTTCGTCTGGTACGCGGGCCACGGCCATTCCGAGCGCGGCGAGGGATTTCTGGTCCCGGCCGACGCGCCGACACCGGCAAAGCGGGGCCAATTCCGCCTCAAATCCCTGGCGCTGCGGCGGGTCGGCGAATTCGTCCGTCTCGCCGAATCGAAGCACGCCTTCGCGATCTTCGATTCCTGCTTCTCCGGCACCGTCTTCGAGAGCGCGCGCGCCCTGCCGCCGAGCGCCGTGACCCGCGCCACGACCCTTCCCGTGCGCCAGTTCCTCACCTCCGGCGACGCCGGGCAGACCGTCTCGGACGACGGCACGTTCCGGGAGCTGTTCATCCGCGCCCTCGACGGCGAGGAGCGGGCCGACGCCAATGGCGACGGCTATGTCACCGCGAGCGAGATGGGCCTGTTCCTCACCGACCGGGTGACCAACCTCACGCAATCGAAACAGACGCCGCGTTACGGCAAGCTGCGGGACAAGGACTGGGACCGGGGCGATTTCGTCTTCAGCCTGCCGGAGGTCGAGAAACCGAAGCCGAAGCAGGTCGCGACCGCCACCCGCGCCGCCGATACGGGCGCCGCCGCGGCGCGGCTGCAGCAGGAAACCGTGTTTTGGGAATCGATCAAGGACAGCGGCGACCCCAGCGCCTACAAGGCCTATCTCGAAGCCTTCCCGGGCGGCACCTTCGCGCCGCTCGCCAGGGTCAAGCTGAAGGCGGCGGAAGGCAAAGCCATAACGCAGCAACGCGCCCTCGCCGACGAACGAAAGGCGCTCGAGGCGGAGCGCCAGCGCCTCGCGGCGGAGGCCGAGGCGCGGCGCAAGGCGGAGGACGAGGCACGCCGCAAGGCCTTCGCCGAGGAGCGCGCCAAGCTCGCGGCCGAGCGCGAACGCTTCGCCGCCGAGGCCGAGGCGCGGCGGAAAGCGGAAGACGAGGCGCGGCAGAAACGCCTTGCCGAAGAGCGCGCCCGTCTCGCAAAACAGCAGCAAATCGCCGCGCTGACGCCGAAGTCGACCCCTGCCGCATCGCCAACGAAAACCCGCGCCCCGACCGTCATCGCACTCGCCCCGGCGGCGTATCTGCCGCTGCCGGAGGGCACCAAGGTCGATTACGGCACCTGGAGCTTCAAGGTCGGAGAAGTCGAAGGGACGAGCATTATCTTCCGAGACAGCAACAACAAGTATCGGGCCTACGAAATGGGCTTTATCCCGACCGGCGAAAGCCCCTTCACGATACAGATCGGCAAAAACGGAGGCGCCACCGATCCGGTGCTGAGCTTTTCATCCGAAGCCAAGGCTTCGTTCGCCAGTCTCTGGCCGCTCGAGGTCGGCAAAAGCGCGACTTTTACCTTCGAGGAGCAGGGCTTTGGCGGCAGCTATGCCTACAGCTACGAGGACGAGTGGACCTATAAGGTCAAGGTGACGGGGACGGAACAGCTGGCCGCTGCCGGGAAACACCTCGGGACCTATGTAATCGAAATCGCCGCGCACAGCGACAACGGGCGGAAGTTCGACGAGAAGCTCTGGTACCATCCGGCATCGGGATTGATCGTCAAGAAGAAGCGAAGCTGGAGCGGCACGGCATTGGACAGTGAACGGGGCCACAGGATTTCGCTTGCCAATACCGACCCGGGAGAAACC
The DNA here is from genome assembly GCA_038131165.1 of Rickettsiales bacterium. GTDB lineage: Bacteria > Pseudomonadota > Alphaproteobacteria > UBA8366 > UBA8366 > UBA6544. Next base: position 8,342 of record JAYPOZ010000034.1, read on the forward strand.
CAGAGCTACGAGCTGAAGCACGTCCGCTTTCCGGAGGGGTCGAAAAACGCTCTCGCAGAGTGAAGAAGCCCGCGACTATATCCGCAGATGGTTGAGCCCGGCATGCGTGCCGAGCTCGCCCCGGAACATCGCGTTGAAACTGATCGAGATGCGATGCCGGTCGGAGCGGTTCGGCTGCACCTTGTGCTCCAGCCAGGACGGGAAGACGAACAGCGTGCCTTCCTGGGCCGGGTAGATCGCGTGTCCGGCGTTAAACTGGTTGTGCTCGCGCACCTTCGGCTCCAGCACCTGGGTCTGGCCGCGCGGGTCCTTGAAGACGATGCCGCCCGAATTCTCGGGCGCCGCCACATAATAGACGCCGGACAAAAAGTTGTTGTGGTGGGAATGTTCGTTAATGACGTTCTCGCGCCGGTAAATGTTGCCCCACATCCCGGTGATCCCCACCGATTCGTAGTCGTAGGCGAGAAAGTCCAACACGCCCTCCACCGCCACCTGGATGCGTCCCGCGAGGTCCTCGAATGCCGGCAGCGTGTGGAGGATATCCTCCGTCTGCCAAACGTCTTCCGGGAAATGCGTCTCCTTGCGCTTGCCTTCTTCCATCATCGCGTAGAGCGCCGCGGAGAGTCCCTGATTGAGCGCCTCGTGATTTTCCAATTGGAAGACCCAAAGCCCCGTCGGGAACAGCGTTTCGAAGTGATTGTGGGCGAACATGCCGCCTGTCTCCTGCTGACTCAGCCCCAAAGTGCCGCTTCGGGCGCATGCACCTGTCCCGCCGCGTCATACAGCAGTCCGGGCTCGCGGTCCTTCGCCAGGAGCAGCGGCCCGTCGAGATCGACCACGACCGCGCCCTGGGCCACCAGGACGCCCGGCGCCATCGAGAGCGACGTCGCCACCATGCAGCCCACCATCACCTGAAGCCCGGCATCCAGCGCCGCCCGACGCAGCGCCAGAGCCTCGGTCAGGCCGCCGGTCTTGTCGAGCTTGATATTGATCACGTCGTAGCGATCCTTGAGACGCTCGATATCGGCGCTGGTGTGGCACGATTCGTCGGCGCAAAACGGCACCGGATGCGCGACATCGGCCAAGGCGGCATCGGCGGCGGCCGGCAGGGGCTGCTCCACGAGCTGCACCTGCAGTTTTTTCAATTCGGTAGCGAAGCGTTCGACCATGGCGACGTCCCAGCCTTCGTTCGCGTCGACGATGATGGGGGTTTTCGGCAGGACGCCCCGGACCGCGCGGACCCGGTCCAGATCGCCTTCGCCGGTCAGTTTCATCTTGATCAGCGGGCGATGGGCGTTGCGCTCGGCCGCCGCCGCCATTTCCTCGGGCGAAGCGACGCTCAGGGTAAACGCCGTCGTCACTGGCTGGGGTGCGGGAAGGCCGGCCAGCTCCCAAACCCGCGTCCCGGCCCGTTTCGCCTCCAGGTCCCAGAAGGCGCAGTCCACCGCGTTACGCGCGGCCCCGGCCCGCATCGCCCCCTGCAGGCCGAGCCGGTCCAGTTTCCCGGATTCGATCTCGCCGCGCACGGCCTCGATCTCGGCCAGGGCGCTGTCCTGGGTCTCGTCGTAGCGCGGATTGGGCTGCCCCTCGCCCCAGCCCCGGATGCCGTCCTCCTCCAACGCGCAAACGACCACCGGCGTTTCCGTCCGGCTGCCGCGCGAGATGGTGAACACTTCGCGCAGCGGCCAGGTCTCGGCATAGGCGGTCAGGCGGGGCACGGTCCGGCTATCCCAGCGCGTCGACCAGTACGCCGACGCCGTGCTTCACCGGATCGATGGCGGGCAGGCCCGTCTCGTCGCTGGCCCGGGCCAATTCCGCCTCCGCCTCCGCATCGGAGAGTTTCGAGGTATTGATCGCGCAGCCGATGCAGCGGACGTCCGGATTTGTCAGCCGCGCCGCGGCACTCGTCGCTTCGATGACCTCGCTCAGGCTGCGCACCGGAATGGCCGGCGTGCCGCGCATGTGCGGCCGTCCCGGATCGTGACAGGCCACCAGCACATCCGGCTGAGAGCCGTGGATCAGGCCGAGCGTGACGCCCGCGTAGCCTGCATGAAAGATCGACCCTTGCCCTTCGATGAGGTCCCAATGGTCGGGCTCGTTCTCCGGGCACAGCCATTCGACGGAGCCCGAGATGAAATCGGCGACGACAGCGTCGATCGCAACGCCGCTGCTGGCGATGAAGATGCCGGTCTGCCCGGTTGCGCGGAAATCCGCCTTCATGCCGCGGGCACGCATCTCCTTCTCCAGGGTTAGCGCGGTGAACATCTTACCGCAGGAGGTATCCGTGCCGACGGTCAACAGCCGCTTGCCGGCCCGTTTGTGCCCGCGCCCGATATCGAAGCTCTGATTGGTGTGCCGAACGTCGAAGAGCCGCCGCCCCGCCGCCTTCGCCTTTTCGGTGAGGCCCGGGACGGTGTCGAGCTTGGCATGCATGCCGCTGGCGATGTCCATGCCGTGGTCGATGGCGGCGTGCATCGTCTCGACCCAGCTGTCGGCGAAATAGCCGCCCTGATTGGTGACGCCGACGATCAGCGTCTTCACGCCCGCCGCGGCCGCCTCCGCCACGCTCATGTCCGGCAGTTTGAGATCGGCCTTGCAGCCGTCGAGACGGAGCTGTCCCAGGCACCAGTCGCGCCGCCAATGCGCCACCCCGTCCGCCGTCTTCGCGGCAAGTTGGTCCGGCACGTCGCCGATGAACATCAAATAGGGATTTTGGATATCGATCATTTTGACCTTCCTGCCTTGGCCTTGCGCTTCCGTCGCGGTTTTTCGAGACTGGAGAAAGCGTCATAAAGGATCGAGAGCGCCTGGTCCACCTCGGCACGCGTACTGGTCATGGGCGGGACCAGACGGATCACGTTCTTGAGCTCCCTCACGCCCCGAATCTGGAAGATCAGCCCCTTGTCCATGGCGTAATCATAGACCTTCTGGGTCTCCGCATTGGCGGGAGTCTTCGTCTCGCGGTCCGTCACCAATTCGATGCCCAGCAGGACTCCACGGCCCCGGATGTCGCCGATCCACTCGAACTCCTTCGCCATCCGCCGGAAGGCCGATTTGATCCAGCCTTCGATCTTCGCGGCCTTGCCGGGCATGTCTTCCTCGACGACGATATCGAGGCTTTCCTCGCCCGCGGCGCAGAGCAACGGGTCCGTTGCGTGGCTGCGTGTCGCGAAGTAGCCGGCCTTGGCCGCCCGGCGCGCCACCTCCGTCGTGGTGCAGACGGCGCTGATCGGCAGACCGCCGCCGAAATGCTTGGAAATCGCGATGATGTCGGGCTTCAGTCCTTCTTCGTGCTGGAAGCCGAAGAGCTTACCGGTCTTGCCGAGGCCGGTCTGGGCCTCGTCCATGATCAGGACCATGCCGCGCTTCTCGCACTCCGCCTTGACCCGATTGAAATAGCCCTCGGGCGGCACGATGATGCCGCCGGCGGAGAGGACCGGCTCCGAGATGAAACCCGCCGGAGCGGCAGTGAAATTCGCGTCGGCCAATTCCAGGCTGGCGGAAAGGCACTGTATCTCGCATTTCGGGAACTTCAGGCCGAGCGGGCAGCGATAGCAATACGGGGTCAGGACCGAGCCCGTATGCGGCGCCACCGCGGCGTGTTTCTTGCGGTCCCAGTTGAACGAGACGGACCGGGTCACGTAACTGGTCGAGCCGTGCAATCCCGCGTGCAGGCCGATGATGTCGAGTCCCCCGGTCGCCTTGCGGGCGAGATCGATCGACCCTTCGATCGAATCGCTGCCGGAGACCAGGAAGACCGATTTCTCCAGATTGCCGGGCAGCAGTTTTCCGAGCTTCTCGTGCAGGCGCAGGCGCGGCACGTTGAGCATCGTATTGGTCGAATGCATCAAGCTTTCCATGGTCTGCGTGATGCGCTTCACCATGCGCGGATGCTGATGGCCGAGCGCCGCGCCCATCTGACCCGACTGAAAATCGAGATAGGCCTTGCCGTTGGTGTCCCAGACGGTCCGCCCCTCGCTGCGGGCGATCACCGGGCGGCTTTCGAGCCCGCCCATATAAGAGGTCCCCTCGGTCGGGAACATGTATTTTTCGACGATTCGTTTGACCCGTTTCGATTCCACATCCGCCTCCACTACGTTGCGTAGGTATAGAGAAGTGGCGCGTCCAGAGCCGCGAGAAAGTCTTGCCGGCGCCTAGACCGACTTCGCTGCATCCTGTTCCGCCTGATAGCGCCGCGCTTCCTCGACGAGCCAATCGCGGAACGCCGCTACTTTCGGGCGCTTGATGCGGTTCTCGGGATACACCACCCAATAGGCGAAGTCGGAATGGAGCGTGAGGTCGAGCGGGCAGATCAGGCGCCCGGCGGCGAGATCGTCCGAGATCAGGGTCGTGCGGCCGAGCGCCACGCCCAATCCTTCGACCGCCGCCCCTTGTGCGGCGCTCGCATTGTCGAACCGCAGCCCGTGGGAGGCATCCACGTTGGTGACGCCCGCCGCCTTCAGCCACATGCCCCAGTCCGGAAACATCTCGACATGGCGATGGCCGTCGTCGTGCAGCAGCGTGAACTGCGCCAGGTCTTCGGGCTTCTCCAGTTTCCTGCCGCCGCTGAGCAGCCGCGGACTGCAGACGGGCAGGATATCGTGGGAGAGCAGCGGCTCCACCACCAGGTCCGGATACTCGCCGCCGCCATAGCGCACGCCGATCTCGATGCCGTCGCGGTCATAGTCGATCAATCCCATGCTCGTGGTCATCCGGATGTCGATCTCCGGATGCGCTGTGTTGAAGCTCTCCAGGCGGGGCACCAGCCACCGCGACGCGAAGGACGGCGTCACCGCCACGTTCAACAAGCCGGTCTCGTCGTGGAGACCGAAGGCTTCCATGGCATCGTGAAAGGCCGAAAACCCGCGCCGGATTCCGGGAAGCAGCGCTTGCCCCTCCTGGGTCAGCATCAAGGTCCGGTTGGCGCGGTTGAACAAGCGCGTGCCGAGATATTCTTCGAGCCCCTTGATCTGATGGCTGATCGCCGCCGGGGTCACATTCAGCTCTTCGGCGGCGCGGCTGAAACTGCGCAACCGTGCGGAAACCTCGAAGGCCCGCAGCGCGTTCAACGGGGGCAGGCGGTTGCTCATGCCGGTATGCCTCTTTTCATATGTTAGACTTTCTCAAATATCATATGAAAATACATCGTTTGCAATAGAATGATGCCATTGGCTATATAACATGTAACGCGCTGATTGTCTGAAGTTTTGATTATCATCAACTCAAACAAGCGGCGCACAAAATTGAGATATTCTTGAAATATAAACGACACAATGTGTCAAGAAGGAGGCCAAAATGGCTTACAATCGCGATATCCACCACACCGCCCCGCTGCCTTCGGGCGCATTGCCGACGCAACAGGAAATCGATGCCCTGGCACGCAACACGCGCCACGACCGGACGCATGGCGTCTTCGGAAACATCCGCAAGTTCTTCCGGAACTAATAAGTGCCACGATGGCGGCGCAGCCGGCCCTCCTCCCTCCCCCCAGAGAAGGTTGCGCCGTCATCACCCTCCCCACGGCAATGCGATACGGGCCGCTTCCAATCGAAGCGGCCCGTTGAGCTTGGAAAGCCGACAGGGGGATTTTCTAGTGTGCTTCCAGCTTGCAGACGAGGAACCGCGCGCCGAAGACGGAACCGATGAGCAAGCGCTCCCGATCCTTGTCCCTGAAAAAATTGGCGACACTCGCCGACGAGACCTGGGCACCGTCGTTGGCGTAGATCAGCTTTGCGCTGTCGGCCACCGGCAACCCGTCACCGCCGACGGCGAACCGGACGATCCGGCTCGGCGCCTGTACCGGCGCCTGGATCGCTTCGAGACCGAGAGCCGCAAGATTGGCATGGCTGGCGACCAGCATTTCTCCCCGCGATTGGTCGACCCATTCGATATTGTCGAGATGACCGCCGAGACGGAGACGGGCGCCGGCTTCCTCCAACGCAACCGTTTCCGGCTGCGTCTCGTCGGGAGGGTTCAAATTGGTGCGATAGGTGACAACCTCGCCGTCCAGCACGGTCGCGAGATAGACCGTCTTGTTGTCGGTGCTGGCGTTAATCCCGTTGCCGAAATGGACCCGGTCCTGGACCACCCGATAACCGCTGCCGTCGAAATAGACGATGTTGCCGATCGGGTTGCGCAAAAAGGCCACTTCAGCGGATTGCGTAAATCCACCGGGGTTGTTCGTCGCCAGGAACTGCCGGGGAGCGACCGCCACCAGATCGTTGAGTTCGAGCCCACGGCCGCCGCGCGGCTCCGGCCCCGCCGCCAGCGCGTCCTTGTCTTCGATCGTCGCCTCGTGGATCAGGATTTCCGTCTCGCCCGATTTTTCGATCCGGAAAATCTCGACAAAACTCTGCCGCACTTCGCCTGCCGGCAAATTCAAGAGGCTTGCAAGATTATCCTTATCCGCCGGGCGCGGCAGCGCGCGCAGCCGGTGGTTGATGACGAAAAGGCGTTTCTGCTTTCCGGTCTCGAGCAGACTGATTCCGTGCGGAAAGAAGTTCGTCTCGAAATAACCGGGAAGCCGGTTCGAGTCCGACCGGATTTCCATCGCGGACACCGGCCCGTCGCCGGCGACGTCGTATCGATAGATCGCACCTGCGCGACGCGGCTCCGTATTCAAAGGAACGCGATAATCGGTCGAGGAAATATAGGCAACGCCCTTGGCGTCCATCGTCATGTCTTCGGAGCCCACAGGGTTGGCGCCCGGCGCGAATCTCGGCTCGTGCGGCAGGCATTGCCCGATCACCCAGGACTGATCCACCGCATCGTTCCCGCGCGGCACCAGGCCGCAAGCCCCTACAAGAAGGAACATCCCCGCGAGCGCCGCTCCTTGGCCCCAACGTTGCAATTGTATTGTTTTTCCGCGCACCACCGTCCCCAATACTTCGTTTCGACCAGGAGAATAATCCTCCCGAGCGCCGCTTTCCATGCCTTATGGCGATCTCAGCTCTCGGCCTCTTCGAACAGCCAGTCCCGAAAGGCCCTAACATTCGGCTTCTCGATATTTGCCTTCTTGTATACGACATAGAACGCAAATTCCACGGGAACGCTAAGATCGAACGGCTTGACCAGCCGCCCCGCCTCGATATCGCCCGACACCATGGAACTGCGTCCGAGCGCGACGCCCGCCCCTTCGATGGCAGCGTTGATGACATCGCTGGTCATGTTGAAACGCGTTCCCCGTGTCGCATCGACACCCTCGATCCCCGCCCCCGCGATCCACATTCCCCACGTCGGGAAGGATTCGTAATTGGTTTGCCAGCTTTCGTCGTGGAGCAAGACATGGTGGCGCAATTCGGCGGGTGACGTCAGGGCATGTTCGCCCGCGAGCAGGCGCGGGCTGCAGACCGGAAAGGCGGTATCGGTTAGCAGGAGTTCGCTGACCACGCCCGGATAACCGCCGCGCCCGAAACGAATGCCGATATCGACGCCTTCCGCTTCGTAGTCGACCAACTGCATCGATGCGGAGATGCGCACGTCGAGCTCTGGATGCGCGCGGCTGAACCGGTCCAACCTGGGCACCAGCCATTTGGCGGCAAACGACGGCGCCGTGGCCACTGTCAGCACATTCTCGGTTGAGCGCGCGCGCAATCTGTCCATCGCCCGGTGGAAGCTCTGGAAGCCGTCCCGGATATCCGGCAACAGCAACTGGCCTGCATCCGTCAGCAGCAACGCTCTGTTCAAGCGCCGGAAAAGCGGCGTTCCAAGATCCGCCTCCAATCCCTTGATCTGGTGACTGATGGCGGCCGGAGTCACGTTCAACTCATCGGCAGCCTTCTTGAAGCTGAGGTGCCGCGCCGCAGCCTCAAAAGCCCGCAGCGCATTCAATGGCGGAAGCCGCATGTTCATTTCAGGAAAGTATACCTAATGCGAAGCTGAAACAATCTCGTTTGCGAGAATATTCGAAATCGCCAATTATAGCCGCAACAAAGATGAAGGGCCACGGAGATGGGGGCTCTTTCAGACAGTAAATCTAAGTTGAAAGGTAAAGAAAATGCCGCATTACGCTTCACACTCCCGCCCGCAACACGCCATTCCGGCGACAATTCTCAGCGACGACGCAATCGTCCGCGCACAAGCCATTGCCCGGCGCGAGCGATCGGAAGCTTTCCGCCGCGCCATCCACTGGGGGGTCGGTGCGATCCGGCGCCTCGCCGACTAAGGGCGGAAACGGTGCTGACCCATCAGGTGATTGCCGCCGCCGACCGGATATCGCGTCCGGTCGGCCGGTCTCGCGGAGAGGCCGCCGAACAACTGCGTCTCGGCAGAGAGAGCAGAGCACGCCTGCTCGAAGGGTTTAAATTAGTCGACGCCACGGATCGCCGATATCCGGCGTCGCATTTCGGAAGCTAGGTTTCGCCCGGCGGCCTCGGATCGAATTCGCCCCCCAAGCAAGATCCGGGGCCGTCACCCTCCCTACCCGGTGGCGCGCATCCCGGCCATGTTCTCCAAATACCACGCATAGGTCGCCGCAAGCCCGTCGCGCAGGCCGGTTTTGGGGCGCCATCCGAGGGCTTGCAGCCGTCCGACATTTAGCATCTTCCGGGGGGCGCCGTCGGGTTTCGAAGTATCGAACGCCAACTCTCCGCGGTATCCGACCACATCGCAGATCAGCGTCACGAGTTCCTTGATCGTCACGTCTTCGCCGACGCCGACATTGATCGTCTCCGTCTCGCTATAGCGGTTCATCAGAAAAATCGACGCGTCTGCCAGATCGTCGACATGCAGGAATTCGCGGTACGCCGCGCCGGTTCCCCATACGGACATCGCGGGCGCATTGCCGACCTTCGCCTCATGCGCCTTGCGCATGAGCGCCGGAATTACGTGGCTGCTTTCCAGATCGAAATTATCGCCGGGGCCGTAAAGGTTTGTCGGCATCAGCGAAATGGCATCGAAACCGTATTGCCGTCGATAATTCTCGCAGAGCTTGAGGCCGGCGATCTTCGCGATGGCATAAGGCTCGTTCGTGGGCTCCAACGCGCTGGTCAGCAGCGCTTCCTCGGGAATCGGCTGCGGTGCCAGTCGCGGGTAAATGCAGGAAGAGCCAAGGAAAAGGAGCTTCTTCGCGCCGCTCCGCCACGCAGCGTCGATCACGTTCGCGCCGATCATCATGTTCTGATAGATGAATTCCGCCCGCAACGTATCGTTGGCATGAATTCCGCCAACCTTGGCCGCGGCCAGAAAGACGTATTCGGGCCGTTCGGCGTCGAAAAAGGCCTCGACCTCGGCCTGCCGGGTCAAATCCAACTCCGCCCGGCTTCGCTCGATCAGCGACGTATAGCCTGCAGCGCGCAGGGCGCGGGAGATCGCGCCTCCGACCAGTCCATTATGACCGGCCACAAAAATGCGCGCATCCGGCGTCATCTCAGGCATTCGCGATCCCTCCCAACGATATTTCGTGCCCGGCATCGACGAGCGTCCTCTCCCGGCGTGCCAGCTCCATATCGTGTTCCACCATCATAGTGACCAGCGCGTCGAAATCGACCCTCGGCTCCCAGCCGAGCTGTTTCTTCGCTCTGGATGGATCGCCCAACAACAGGTCGACTTCGGTCGGGCGGAAATACCGCTGATCGATGCTGACGAACTCCTGCCAATCGAGATCCGCCTTCTCGAAGGCTTTCGTCAGGAAATCGCGCACGGAATAGGTCTCGCCGGTCGCGATCACGAAATCGCCCGGATTTTCCTGTTGCAGCAAGAGCCACATCGCCTCGACATAATCCCCCGCAAAGCCCCAATCCCGTTTCGCGGCGAGATTACCGAGATACAGCTTCTCCTGCAGACCGTAGCGAATGCGTCCGAGCGCCCGCGTAATTTTCCGGGTAACGAAGGTTTCGCCCCGGCGAGGACTCTCGTGATTGAAGAGAATACCGTTGGCGACATACATGCCATATGCCTCGCGGTAATTCTTCGCGAACCAATAGCCGGCGACCTTACCGACCGCATACGGGCTGCGCGGCGCGAAGGGGGTGGCCTCGCTCTGCGGCGCCGCCGCGTCGCCGTACATCTCGGAGGATCCCGCCTGATAGAAGCGCACCGGCTCCTCCGCCATCGCTGCATACTCTCGCATCGCTTCCAGCAGACGCAGCGTCCCCGTTGCGACAATATCGGCGGTATATTCCGGTTGATCGAAGGAAACCTTCACGTGGCTCTGCGCCGCCAGATTGTAGATTTCAACGGGCCTGACACGGGCCAGGATATGGCGAAGGCCCGAGGCATCCGACAAATCACCGTAATGGAGGAAAAGACGGGTCTCCGGATCGTGCGGATCGCTGTACAGATGATCGATCCGCGCCGTATTGAAGGTGCTGGCACGGCGGATGATACCGTGGACCTCGTAGCCTTTCGCCAGCAAGAATTCGGCAAGATAGGAACCATCCTGCCCCGTAATTCCGGTAATCAGAGCACGCTTCATCGAATTTCCATCACCTCTTCCGCGGATCGTCATTTTCTGGACGCGCGACCATACATCCGGAATCCCGTCGCGTCATCCCACAGCGGGATTCGATTTATGGTAACTTTTGCGGCGTCATCTTGCCGGCTTTCCCCCCGCAGTCTTCTCCGCAGTCTGCAGAGCTTCAATTTCCGAAACCTTGCGGTCCGGAATCGCAAGCCAAAGAGCGCCCCCAAAAAGCCCGATCACGAGCATGATAAGTCCATAGACGAGCGAGAGGCCGAGCGCGCCCGCTTCCGGCGCGCCGACGAGGGCCATCGCGGAAATCATGACACTTTCCCGGACGCCCCAGCCCGCTATCGAAATCGGCGCCGCCGCCAACAACATCACGCCAGGAACGAGGACGAGGCAATCCATATAACTCACGCCGAGCCCAAGATCCCGGGCCAATACAAAAATCGCCAACACCATCATCAGGTGCCCGGCGAACGACAGCGCCAATACCGGGACCGCGCCGCCGTGGCGCAGCAACGAAGCCAGCCCGGAAGAAAGTCCCACGAGTCCGCGAACGATGCCCCATCCGGTCCAAGTGCCGGGCAATCGGCTGCAAAGCATCAGCAAGAGGACACCGGAGAAGCCCGCCGCAATGACAATCGCAAAAGCCGTTCTCGCGGAAAAGGACTCGACCCGTTCGTAGAGCCAGGGCTGGGTTAACGCGACAATGGCCAGAAGCGCAAAAAGGCCCGCGATCCGGTCCAGCAGCACGCCATTGACCCCGGCGCCCACGGGAATCCCGGATTTGACGACCCGGAACATGCGAACCCCGTCTCCGCCGACCGTCGAGGGCAGTGCTTGGTTAAAAAATAAACCTTCGAAATAGAACCGAAGGGCCAACTTGTAAGGTACGGCATCGCCGAACTGCCGCATGACGATAACCCACCTTTGGGCCGCGAGTACATTTTGGCCCGCGAGCAGCGCCAGCGCCACGAGAACACTCCACGCCGACATGGCCGAAAGACGCTCGCCGACCACGTGCAGATCTTGATCCCGCAGCACAAACCATATCAAACCAAGCGTTACCGCCCCTTTGATGGAAAACGAAAATCCTTTTTTTAGGGAAGGCACCGCCATCGGTCTTCTATCCGTACGTTCAGCCGCGTCATACAAGCCCCGTTGGGGTTTGGCAACCGGCGGCGTGCGGGGCGAGCCGTCATAAGGCCGCCTAGACGACGATATCGAGAATCCGTTCGCGGTTCTGCCGGTCCGTTGCCGCATTGGCTTCCTGAACCTGTTTCACGGCGTCGCTGATGAGATTGACCGTGGCGCTCTCGTTCTCGTGCTGCAGCTTCAGCGCCAGCAGGGCACTGTCGAAGCCGGGAGCCACCACAGGGACGGCGGCGAGCGTATCAATCGCCATGGCGCTTCATCCTTCCGAAAAGTCGAAAGATCCCGGAAAGTATAGCACAACAACGCTTCCCAGGTAAAATCGCAGCGCGTCGCGCGATTTATTTTACGTCGGCGGCAACCTTCAGACTGATGATTTTGTCGGGGTTATCCAAGCTGCCGGTGCGCGGGTGACCTTTCGCAATCATATCGACAAACTCCATGCCCGAGGTCACCCGGCCCCAGACCGTATACTGACGGTCGAGAAAGCGCGCGTCGTCGAACACAATGAAGAACTGACTGTTGGCGCTGTCCGGATTGCTGGATCGCGCCATCGAAACGGCACCCCGGGAATGCGGCTCGGCGTTAAACTCGGCGGGCAGATCGGGATAGTCCGATCCGCCGGCGCCGGTGCCCGTGGGATCTCCGGTCTGCGCCATAAAGCCGTCGATCACGCGGTGAAAGACGATTCCGTCGTAAAATCCCTCGCGCGCGAGACGCTTGATGCGCTCGACATGCTTGGGCGCCAGGTCGGGGCGCAGTTCGATCACCACGCGGCCATCCTTCAATTCGAGGTAGAGGATATTCTCCAGATCGAACGCGACCGCCGGCGTGGCCGACGCGGCTCCAATCCCCAGCACGGCCAGGAACGCCGCTATCACTTTGCTCAAACGCATCTCGCTTCCTTTCATTCGCATCCCGTCCGCGCAATCATCGCATCGCGGCCGCGATATTCCCGCCGTCCACGGTGAGGACGGCGCCCGTACTCTTCTCCGCCAAGGCCAGATCGACGAAGGCTTGCGCCACGTCGGCGGCGGTCACTTCCCGCTGCAGCAGGTTGCCCCGCATGTAGGAGGCTTCGCTGACGCCGCGCGCCTTCGCCCGGCTCTTCACCATCCGGTCGGTCAGCAAACCGCTCTTGATCCGGTCGGCATTCACCGCATTGGAGCGAATGCCGTCGCCGCCAAACTCGACCGCATACTGTCGCATCAGCGCCATCGTCGCCGCCTTCGGCAGGCCGTAGGGGCCGAAATCCGGACCTGGATTGACCGCCTGCTTGGAGGCATTGAAAAGCAGGACGCCGCCGGTTCCCTGCTGCTTCATGATTTGGACGGCGCGGCGCGCCATGTTCTGATGGGCGAAGAAATTGAGCTCGAAACTCTCCCGCAAGACCTTATCGTCGACGGTATCCATGCGCCCCTGCCAGGCGGCGCCCGCGTTCGAGACCAGGATATCGACGCCGCCATAGGCTTCGACGACACGGTCATAGGCCGACGCCACGGATTTCGGATCGGTCACATCGGCGGCGACCGCCAAACCGCCGACGGCAGCGGCGGCGGCTTCGACCGCTTTTGCGTCCCGATCGAGCAACGCCACGTCGGCACCCGCGGCCCGGAACGCCGCAGCGATCGCCCGGCCGATGGTCCCGCCGGCACCGGTCACCACCGCGACCTGACGCGCCAGGGGCTTTTCCTGACCTTTGCCAAGCTTGGCTTGCTCCAGGGACCAATACTCGATCTCGAACTGGTCGTATTTCGAAATGCTGTCGAACCGCCCCACCGCTTCCGCGTTTGTCGTCACCTCGACCGTCGTCTCGGCCAGATCGGCGGCAATGTGCGCGGCCTTGGCGTCGTTGCCGAGCCCGAACAGGCCGAGTCCGGGCACGAGAATCACGCGCGGCGAGTCGTCCAGACGGACCTTCTTGACCGGCGATTTCGCGTTGTTGGTCTTGAAGTACTCGCGGTAGCGTTCACGGAAGTCCGCCATGGCGGCGGCGGCGCCTTTGGCGAAGCCTTCGGGATCGGCCGCATTCGGCGCCGGCACGATCAACGGCACCGACTTGATGCGGATCGAATGGTCCGGCGTGACATTGCCCGCCTGACTGAAGCGCTCCAAATCGCGCGCCGAAACGTACTGCTTGATGCGGGGGTTGCTGCGAAAGGTCATGACGAGCCGTTTCGGCATGTCGCTCGTCTCGGGCGTGAAGGCCGCCAGGCCGCGCAAGATCGGTGCGATCTCGGAAGCGCGCATCAGCTTCTTCGGCAACCGCACCTGCGCCAGCGGCTTGCGGGCGGCCTTGGCGATCTCCTTCTCCGCCATGGTCACCAGCCGCACCATCCGGGTGTAGGCCTCTTTCGCCGTCGCCCCGAAGCTGAAGACGCCGTGCTTCAGCAGGATCAGACCTTCGCACTCCGGGTGCTTGGCTTGCACGTCGCGGGCCATCTTGGCCAGCGCGAAGCCCGGCATGATATAGGGCACCAGCGCCGCCCGGTCGCCGTACAGGTCACCGCAGATTTTGGCGCCGTCGGGCTGGTCGGTCAGCGCCAGCACCGCGTTCGAATGGGTATGATCGATGAACTTGTGGGGCAGAAAGGCGTGCAGCAAGGTTTCCACGGAGGGATTCGGCGAAGTCGAATCCAGCAGGTTCCCGCGCTGCACATTCACCATGTCCTCATCGCTCAGGGCATCGAGTTCGGCCAGCTCCTGAAGCGGCGCCAGCCGGACGGCGGGCAGTCCGGGCGGCTCGATATCGCCCATGTCCCAGCCGCTTCCCTTGACGCACAGCACGTCGAGCTCGCGGCCGCTGATGTCCTTCATCCGCGTCTTCACCGAGGTGTTGCCGCCGCCGTGAATCACCAGACGCGGATCGCCGCCCAGCAACTGCGTCGTATAGACCCGGAGCGCCACATCTTCGTTGACGCCCCGCTTCGCGTAGCGCCCGACATAGGCTGCCGCCCCGGCGTCCGACCATAAGCTTTTCATCCGCTCTACCCCGTGGATTGCCTCGGCGGATTGATAGAATCACCGGCCTGGAAACGCCAACGCTTTTCGCGCCGGGCGCTATCGCCGCCTTGAGAAAATCGGCAACGGGCCAATGCTTTATTCTGTCGCCCACAATTCCCTGGATCCCAACATGCCCCGACATTTCGGCGTTCTCATTCCCTCCACCAACACCACGGTCGAGGTCGAATTTACCCGTCTCCTCCCCGAGTCATTGCAGTTCCACGTGGCGCGCCTCGGCAAGGGCGGGGATACGCCATTCTCGCCGAGCCTCGATGCGGACGTGGCCTATCAATCGAAAATGCTGAGCAACGCCAAGGTCGAGGTGATCTGCCTGATTCAAACCTCGGCCAGCCTGTTCGAGGACGGTTACGACGCGCGCATCAAGGCGCTTATCACGGAAAACTCGGGCATTCCCGCGACAACCTCGGCGGAAGCCATCGGCGGGGCCGCCACGGCCCTAGGCACAAAACGGATCGCCCTCGTCTCGCCCTATTCGGAAGAGGTGATCGGGCGCGCCAAACGGTTTTACGAAACCCATTGCGGCCTCGAGGTCGTGGCAATGGAAGGCTTCGGCGCCACCGACGCCTATGCCATCGGCGCGCTCGACGAGACGCACGCGCTCGAAGCGTTCGAGCGGATCGACAACCCAGATATCGAAGCCCTGGTCGTGCCCGGCGGCAATTTCCCGACGATGCGCCATGTCGCCGCATGGGAGGCGCGCTTCGGAAAACCGGTCATCACGACCAATCAGGTCGTGCTTTGGTCGGTGATGAAGGAGATGGGCGTTGCGGAACCGATCCCCGGCTTCGGGCGGCTGCTCGCGGAACTGCCTTAGGCACGCTCCGGAAACAATCCCAACAATCCGTCGCGCGAGGCGTCGGCGATCCCGCGTTCGGTCACCAGTCCCGTCACCAGGCGGGCGGGCGTGACGTCGAAGGCCGGATTGGCGGCGGGCGACCCCTCGGGCACGATGCGGACCGTCGCTATCGCCCCCTCGGCGGTCCGGCCGGTCATTTGGGTGACTTCGGCGGCGTCGCGCTCCTCGATGGGAATGTCCGCGACCCCGTCGTCGAGCGTCCAGTCGATGGTGGGCGACGGCAGCGCCACATAGAACGGCACGCCGTTGTCATGGGCGGCCAGCGCCTTCAGATAGGTGCCGATCTTGTTGGCCACGTCTCCCCGGGCCGTCGTCCTGTCGGTCCCGGTAATGCAGAGGTCGACCCGGCCGTGCTGCATCAGATGTCCGCCCGCGTTGTCCGCGATCACGGTGTGCGGCACGCCGTGATGCCCGAGCTCCCAGGCGGTCAGGCTGGCGCCCTGGTTGCGCGGCCGCGTCTCGTCGACCCAGACATGGATCGGAATGCCCGCGTCGTGCGCCTGATAGATCGGCGAGGTCGCAGTGCCCCAATCGACTGTCGCCAGCCAACCCGCATTGCAATGGGTCAGCACATTGACCGGCGCGCCGCCCGGCTTTCGGCGGGCAATCGCCTCGATCAGCGGCAGGCCGTGTAGACCGATCTGGCGGCAGATCTCGACATCCTCGTCGCAAATCTCCGCGGCCCGCCGATAGGCGGCCTCCTCGCGGTCGCTTTCCGCGAGCGGCATGAGCCGCGCCTTCATGTCGTCGAGCGCCCAGCGCAGGTTCACCGCGGTCGGCCGGGTGTCGCCCAAAACCGCGAGGGCCGTCTGCAGATTCTCCGTCGACGCGGAGCGATGCATGGCGAGCGCCACGCCGTAGGCGGCGGCGGCGCCGATCAGCGGCGCCCCGCGGACCCGCATGACCTTGATCGCTTCCGCGGCCGCCTCCATGGTGTCGAGCTCGAGAATTACGAACTCGTGCGGCAGCCGGGTCTGATCTATGATCCGCACGCGCCAACCGTCTTCGGCCGGCCATATCGTCCGATAGGGAATCTGGTCAACCTTCATCGGGCCATCCGTTCAGAGTGGAAACGCGGTCAAATCGCCAACACGGGCAGGTTATATCGGCCCGCCAATGGACTGAAAAGAGGAGCGTCTGGGACCCAGGCGGAGGAAATTGGACTGGACGCTCTATTGGTTCATGTTCCCGGTGGCGATCTGCGTGACGACGACGGCGTCCCTCTGCGGGATCGGCGGACCGGCACTGTTCACGCCCATCCTGCTGCTCGTCTTCCCGGCGCTCGGACCCGACTATCCGCTTGAGAGCGCCGTCGCCGCCTTCGGCGCCGCGCTGCTGACCCAATGTTTCGGTTTCACATCGGCGTTCTTCGGCTATTTCCGCCGGCGCTTGATCGACTTTCGCAGCGCGCTTCCCTTCGCCGCCGTCGGCATTCCCTTCGGCATTCTCGGGGCCTTGATCGCGCATGGCACGGACGGCGACACCCTCAAGCTCTGCTACGGCCTGTTGATGCTGGTCCTCGCGGCTGCGCTGTTCCGCCGCGCCGCGCCTCTGCCCCCCGACGCCGGCGCCAGCAACGCCGACACCGCGCCGGATATGCGCCGGATCGTCGACCGTCTCGGCATCGAGTACACCTACCCCCGTCCCCGGCAGGGGCTCGGCGCCGTCGCAACCGCAACGGGCGCCTTGTTTACCGGCATGGTTTCGGTCGGGATCGGCGAGGTCTTGATGCCGCAATTCATCAAGCGCCATCGCATGCCGGTTCCCGTCGCCGCCGGCACCTCGGTGCTGGTCGCCATTCTGGTCGTCATCGCCTGCTCGGCGACGCTGGTCTTGGGGTTGATCGAACGGGGCGGCCTCGCCGCGGTTCCCTGGCACCTGGTATGCTACACAATTCCGGGAGTCGTCATCGGCGGACAAATCGGCCCCCGGCTCCAAGGCCGTTTGAACCCGAACGTCATGGTGAAGTTTATCGGCGGCCTTTTTATCGCGGTCGCCGCCGCAATGTTTTGGATCGTCCTCGGTTAGGACTCGCTCGCCTTGAGATCGAAATAGAAGGACGTGCCTTCGCCGACAACGGATTCGAAATCCAGCAATCCGCCATGCGCTTCGACGATCGCGGCCGAGATACTCAACCCCAAGCCGGTACCGCCGGTCCGGCGCTTATCGGAAGAATCCGCTTGGGTGAACCGTTGAAATATGCGCTCGCGGAAACTTTCCGGAATGCCCGTGCCTCGGTCCGCAACGGTCACCTTGGCGCCGGTATCGGTCGCCGCGATGGAAACGATCACGGACGCGCCCGGCGGCGAGAATTTCACCGCGTTGGAAATCAGGTTTGCCATCACCTGCTCGATCCGCGTCTCATCCGCCGCCACGACCGCACTGACAGCGTCTTCCGCCAGAACCAGCTCGACATCGAACTGCTGCGCATAGGCTTGGTTGTCCTCGATCACCCGCTGCGCCAAGGTCCGGACTTCCAAAGGTTCAAGGACGATATCCATGCGCCCGGAATCGATTTTTTCCATGTCCAGGATATCATCGACCAATTCGGCCAGACGCAACGTATTCCGCTCCGCAATCTCCACCATTTCCCGGATTTTCTCGGGCAGGTCGCCGACCGCCCCGCCCATCAACAGACCAAGCGTCCCCTGAATGGAAGTCAAAGGCGTCCGCAATTCGTGGCTGACCGTCGAGACGAACTCGGACTTCATGCGGTCCATCGCCTTGCGGTCGGAAATATCGCGGAGAATCACGACGAAGAACCGTTCGCGCTCGGTCGCCACTTCCCGGGCGCCGACTTCCATGGGAAATTGCGTCCCGTCATATGCGACACCGTTGAACTCGGCGAACTGCCCGGACTGATCGGCCTCGCCCGAAAAAATGTACTCAATCAGCGGATGGGTTTCCCCGTCGCCGCCGCCGCGCAGGGCGAGTTCTCCGATGTACCGCCCCACGAGTTCTTCAGCATTCGCTGCAAACAATTTCATCGACGCCGCATTGACGCTTCGGATCAAACCGCGCTCGTCGACGGTCATGACGCCTTCGATCACGTTGTCCATGACCGTGCGAATGCGTTTCTCGCTCTCGCTGAGCGCGGCGGTGCGGGACTCGACGATACGGTGCAGCGATCTATTCCAGATCAGAACGCCGACGAACAGCAGCCCGGCGAAGATGATTCCGACCCAAATAACCACCTTACTGTCGATCCGGAACCCGTCCTGGCCGAGGGCGATCCATTTCCGGCGAATGGCGTGGTGCTCCTCCGACGAAATACTGCCGAGGGCCTTGTCGATCAGGTCCCGGAAAATCGGCCAATCGTCACGCACCGCGAAACGCCAGCGCAGGACCGGACCGGCATTGCCCGCAATCCGCAGATTGGTAATGCCGTTTGCTTCGATCGTATGCGAGGCGATCGCCAAATTCACGATGAACGCATCGAGCGAGCCGAAGGCCACCCGCGATAATCCGGCCAGAGCGTCGGGCACGTCTTCATAGCGGAGCTCCGGATTCGAGAGGCGCAAAATCGACCCGATCGCGTAGTCCTTGATGACGCCGACCTTCTTACCCTTGAGGTCCTCAAGGCCGAGCGTCCGCTCGATATCGTCGCGCACGATGATCACCGCCGGCGAATCGATATAGGGTGCCGTGAACAGCACATACGCTTTGCGCTCGGGTGTGACGGCGACCGCCGACCAGACATCGTTCTCCCGCGCCTGCGTGAGGCGCACGGAGGTCGACCATGAATCGACCTTGCGGATATCGAAGGCAATGCCGAGCTTCGCCTCGACGAGCCTCACGTACTCCGCGGCGATGCCGGAAAACGTATCGCCCTCGAAGAACTCGATCGGCGGGAATGCCGGATCTGGCGTCAGACGGATCACCGGATGGGCCTTCAGCCAGGCCCGTTCCTCGGCGGTAATTTCCAGCCGCCCCGATTCAGCGAAACCGGGCCCGACGCCGAAGACAAACAGACAGCACAGCACAAGTGCGACGGTTCGTCGAACACGCCGTCTCCGCGTTAACCGGCATACGAATCTGTGCCGCAGCAAGCCGTACTCCTTTCGCCAGATGGCGAGCATACCAAAGTACCGCGAGCTTGGCACCCACCCCCGAGGACGTACAGGCGCCGCGTCCTAGACCTTCCCTTCGGCCTTCAAGGTCTTGTAGAGTTCCTTCTTGCGCAACCAGTCCTGTTCGTCCTCGCTGGACTTCCATGGTCTCGCTTCGGTAAAGACCAATGCCTTCCATTCCTCGCCCTCGCTCCAGACGAAGGGCGCTTCAGCGGTCGTTCGCGGGTCCTCGGCGGTCTCCAGCAATTGGAATGCCAATTCGAGCGCGTCGCGTTGCTGGGCCACATTGAAGGGCTCGCCGCACGGGCTGCCGAGCGGGAAATCCAGGTGCAGCATCCGCGCCACTCCGCAATGCTCGACAATGTCGCGGGCCGCCGCCATCACGACGGTCGGAACGCCGTTTTCTTCCAGGTAGCGCGATACCAGACTCACGGTCTGATGGCACACGGGTCAGACAGGCACCATGACGGCGATGTCCGCACCGTCTTCGCGCAACCGCTTCAAGACTTCGGGTGCGTCCCGCTCCATGGTGCGGCGCTGGCTATAGGCATTATAGACGCCGATAAACCGGTCCGTGAGACCGGCAATCCGGCCACTCGCCACCGCCTCGTGCAGGCGCGCCGACGGGAAGAACGCGTTGACGTCTTCCAAGGTCGTCGCATGCTTGTCGTAGCTGTGCGATGCGCTGAACAGACGGTCCTCGGGCGTGTCCGACGGTATCGAATACACGCCGCCGACATTTCCCATTTGATTCTCGTCTTCCGAGAGGTCGGCGCCTCGAACCTCGACCTCGCCGGTCGAGACCAGCGCCACCCGGCATTCCGCCAAGGGTCTAGCGAGCGGCGTAAACGGCACGTCGTCGAAATGCGCCCATTGGTAGGGCTTCTCATAGCCCTGACTGCGGTAGTATTCCCGCGTCTTATCGATATAGCGAACGTATGTCATTGTTTTGCGTCCCTCAGCCATTCGGCCTTTCCGTTTTCGCAGGTAGCGGAATAGAGATTATGCCGTTTGGCCGGATTGTCGCGGCCCAATAAACAGCGATACAATGATATCGTAAAACCGCACCGGACAACACGGATCGAATGACCGAGAACGACCACCGCGCCCCAGGCTCCGCCGGGCGGCAATTGCGCGCCGGCAGGGCATTCACGTTTCGCCGCGACGAAATCGGATTGACGTCGATCGAATATGCGATGATCGCCAGCGTCATCAGCATCGCCATCGCCGCCGTGGTGTTTCTTCTGGGCGGGCAGGTTCAGGCGCTGTACCGACAGATCGTCGGCGCGCTCGGGGGATAGTCAGACGGCGGAGAAGTCCTATTCGGCCCGATTGCGCGCATCGTTCCGCCCCGTCAGGACCTCTCGAAGTATCGCTGCAGTTCGAAATCCGTGACCCGCCGGTCGAGCTCCGACTGTTCCCAGCGGGCGGCGTGGAGGTAATGTTCGACGACCCCCTCGCCGAACGCGGCCTTCAATCCCTCGGACGCCTCCAGCTCGGCAATGGCGTCGCGCAAGGTGATGGGCACATCCGGAACATCGGCCCGGTCGTAAATATTGCCGTCGGTCTCCGGCGATGGTTCGAGTTTCCGCTCCATGCCGTGGAGGCCCGCGGCGACCGTCGCGGCAAAGGCAAGATAGGGATTCGCATCGGCGCCGGGGACCCGGTTCTCGACCCGCAATCCGGGGCCGGCGCCGACGACGCGGAATCCGGCCGTCCGGTTATCGCGGCTCCAGACCGCCTTCGTCGGCGCGAACGATCCGGACTGAAAGCGTTTGTAGGAATTGATGTAGGGCGCCAGGAAAAGCGTCATCTCACGGGCGAGAGCCACCTGCCCCGCCAGAAAATGGCGAAACACGTCCGGCCAGCCGCCGTCGGGGCCTGCATCGGCGAAGACGGGCGTGCCGTCCCCCAGGGACCAGAGAGAGGAGTGAATGTGGCAACTGTTTCCGGCCAGATCCTCGCGCCATTTCGCCATGAAAGTCACCGACTTGCCATGCTGCCAGGCGATCTCCTTCACGCCGTTCTTGTATATGCTGTGCCGGTCGGCCATCTCCAGCGCCTCCGCATAGCGCAGATTGATTTCCGCCTGACCCGGCCCCCATTCGCCCTTGGAGAACTCCACGGGAATTCCGGCCCCCTCCATGCCGTTGCGGATGGCCCGGATCAGCCCCTCCTCCTTGGTTGTCTGAAAGATGTGATAGTCCTCGATATACCCGCCCGACGTCTCGAGTTCGGCATAGCGCTTGCGGGCGATATCCGCGTAGCTTTCGTCGAAGAGATAGAATTCCAGCTCGGAGCCGATCTTGACCGAATAGCCCGCGTCGCGCGCCCGCGCCAATTGGCGTTTCAGGATCGCGCGCGGCGAGTGCGGAATGTCCTCGCCGTGATGATCCACGCAATCGCCGATGACCAAGGCGGTGCCTTCCAGCCAGGGGATGTGCCGCAAGGTCGCCGGATCCGGCCGGACGGCGAAATCGCCATACCCCTTGTCCCACGAGGCGGCCTTGAAGCCCGGTACCGGCTCCATTTCCATATCCACGGTCAACAGGTAATCGCAGACATGCATCTCACGTTGCACCTCGTCGAGGTAGAAGCGGCCCGTCACCCGTTTGCCCAAGAGGCGCCCTTGCATGTCCGGAAAACAGACCAGAACCGTATCGATCTTCCCCTCGTCGATCAGTCGCTCCAGGGTTTCCCGATCCAACATTCCAGACATGGCTTTCCTCCTCCGTTACGGGCATCCTTGCAAACTGCGGCAATTTTGTCATGACAAGGACACGGAAACGGGATGAGTTAGCGCCATGAGCAGTGCCTATCTACTAGCGATCGACCAGGGCACGACGAGTACGCGCGCGATGGTCTTCGATGCGGACGGCAACGCCGTCTCGATCGCCCAACAGGAACTGCCGCAGGTATTCCCGCGCCCAGGATGGGTCGAACACGACCCCAACGGCATCTGGCGGGATACCCAGGCGGTATTGCGGGCGGCGCTCGAACGGGCGGAACTCGGACCCGAGCAGATCGCCGGCATCGGCATCACCAACCAGCGCGAAACAACCGTGCTTTGGGAGCGCGCCACGGGCCGCCCCCTGCACAATGCCATCGTCTGGCAAGACCGGCGGACCAGCGAACAGTGCGCCCGTTTGCGCGCCGACGGACTGGAAGCGGAAATTTCGCAGAAGACCGGCCTCTTGCTCGACCCCTATTTCTCGGCCACCAAAATCGCCTGGCTGTTGGACAATGTCGACAGCGCCAGAAGCCGGGCCGAAGCCGGCGAACTCGCCTTCGGCACCATCGACAGCTACCTCGTCTGGCGACTCACCGGTGGGTCCCGGCACGTCACGGACGCAACGAACGCGAGCCGTACGCTCTTGTACGATATCCGCGCGCAGGCATGGGACAGTGATCTGCTCCGGATCTTCGGCATCCCGCGCGCGCTTCTGCCGGAGGTATTGGACAATGCGGCCGAATTCGGCCAAACGGCCGCGGAAATCCTTGGCGCTCCGGTGCCGATCCGCGGCGCGGCCGGCGACCAACAGGCGGCCGCCATCGGGCAGGCCTGCCTGGTGCCGGGAACAATCAAGAGCACTTACGGCACCGGATGTTTCGCGCTCCTGAACACCGGGGACACCCCGCTCGTTTCCCGGAACAGGCTTTTGACCACGACCGCCTACCGTTTTGCCGGCAAACCCCACTACGCGCTGGAAGGCAGCATCTTTTCGGCCGGCGCCACCATACAGTGGCTGCGGGACGGCCTTGGCCTGATCGAGAACGCGGCCGAGACGGCGGCGCTTGCCAGGGCAGCAGACCCGGCCAGCGGCGTCTATCTCGTCCCCGCCTTCGCCGGACTTGGGGCGCCTTATTGGGACAGCGAGGCTCGGGGCGCCCTCTACGGATTGACGCGGGATTCCGGGCGCGCCGAAATCGCCCGGGCGGCCCTTGAGGCGATCGGCTTTCAGACCCGCGACCTGCTCGATGCGATGGTCGCCGACGGCGCCGCGCCGCCCGCCGCGCTGCGGGTCGATGGCGGTTTGGCGCAAAACGATTGGGCAATGGGGTTCGTGGCGGATATTCTGGATCTTCCCGTCGAGCGGTCGGCCATCGTCGAGACCACCGCCCTCGGGGCCGCGTATCTCGCCGGACTGCAAGCGGGCTTGTACGCGGACATATCGGAAATGGCGGAAAACTGGGCTTGCGATATGCGTTTTGAATCAAGCATGAAGGAACAAGATCGATCACAGCGATATGCCGGTTGGCTGGATGCGGTCGCGCGGACGCGTACGAACGGCGGATGATCAGCGGAATCATGACGGCCGAAACCGAGAAACTGCGAATGCAGCCCAGCAAGAAAGAAGCTTTCTGATAATGGATTTCCTATTCTTTTTCGGAGGGTTGATCGTCCTCGGGGTCGCCGGCGAAGCGACATTGCGCGGCGCGGTCGGACTCGCCAAGCGGTTCGACATCTCGCCCGCCGTAATCGGTCTGACGGTTGTCGGATTCGGGACGTCCCTGCCGGAACTGGTTGTTTGCGTAGAGGCCGCCATCGGCGGCAAGCCGGATCTCGCCATCGGCAATATCGTCGGCAGCAATATCGCCAACATTCTGCTGATCCTGGGACTCGGCGCCCTCATTTTCCCGTTGACCTGCGACCCCCGGTCCGTGCGCCGCGATGGCCTCGCCATGATGCTGGCGACGGGATTGTGCGTCGTTCTCGCCATCCTCGGCGAGATCCGGCCCTGGATCGGCGTGGCAATGGTCGTGGTGCTGGTGACCTACCTCGGATGGTCCTACAAGCATGACCGGACCGCCCGCGACGCGGCGACGGAATTGCACGAGAAAGAGGCGGAGGACCTGCCTGAAGCGCCGAAGAAAGTCACCGTGAATCTGCTGTATGTCGTGCTCGGGCTGATCGGCCTGACATGGGGTGCCTCGCTGCTCATCGACGGCGCAACCGGCATCGCCCGCGATTTTGGCGTTCCGGAGTCGATCATCGGTTTGACCTTGATCGCGCTCGGCACTTCGTTACCGGAGTTGTTCGCCACCGTCATCGCGGCGTTGCGTCATCATGGCGATGTTGCGGTTGGCAATGTCCTCGGCAGCAATATGTTCAACATTCTCGGCACACTCGGTGCCACGGCGGCAATTGAACCGCTTAGCTTTGCAGCAGACATACAATCCATCGATGTTTGGGTCATGCTTGCTGCGACGGCGGTTGCATTGCCGTTGATGGTAACGGGTTGGCGGGTTTCCCGAATAGAGGGCGCGTTCCTCTTGTGCGCGTACATATTGTACGTTGGCAGTCTAACAATGCGTGGTGTAATTGATGTCTAGTGGTCCAGGAACGATGGAACTTCCGGTCGGCCGACCGGCGATGCTGCCGAAGATTATCGGCCATCGCGGCGTCGCCGGTCATGCGCCGGAGAATACCCTCGCCTCGATCCGCAAGGCGGCCGACATGAAGGTCGCCTGGATCGAGTTCGATGTCATGCTCAGCGGCGACGGCGACCTTGTCCTGATGCACGACGAAACCGTCGATCGGACGACCAATGGGAAGGGCCGCGTGGCCGACCTCAGCGTCGCCGAACTCAAGCAGTTCGACGCCGGCAGCTGGTTCGCCAGCCGCTTCCGCCGCGAACGCGTGCCGACCTTATTGGAGACGGCGGACCTGTTGAGCGATCTCGGCCTGAACGCAAACCTGGAGATCAAGGCCGCGAAGGGTCAAGAGGCGGAAACCGGCTGGGCCGTCGGCCGCTTTCTCGCAACCGAATGGCCGCAACGCCTGATGGCCCCGATCGTCTCCAGCTTCTCCAAAGTGGCCCTGGAGGCTGCGGCAGTGGAGGCGCCCGGATTTCCGCGCGGCCTTCTGGTCGAGCGCATTCCGCGCAACTGGCGCGCCGAGACCACCCGCTTGGGCTGCTCGCTGATCCACTGCAATCACCGCTATTTGCGCAAGGCGGAGGCCGCCAAGATTCGCGATTCCGGCCTTCACCTCCTGTGCTACACGGTCAATGAGGGCCGCCGCGCGCGACAGCTCTGGAATTGGGGCGTGGATGCGGTCTTCAGCGATTATCCGGATCGCCTTCTCGACATATAGTCGGTCAGCGAGGCCTTGCCCTGCGGATCCATACCCAGACCGCATTTGGTGCGCCGCCACAAGATATCGTCCGGCTCCATTGCCCACTCCTCGGCCATCATCCAATCGACTTCCGCCGCGTAGAGCCCATTGCCGAAATGCCAACCGAGATCCGAAGGCTTGCGGGCCATTCCGATGACCGCGCGCGCATGCGTGCCATGGCGCCGGGCGAGGGCGCGCAGCCATTGCGCCTCGAAGCCCGGGAAATCCTCGACGAGTTCCTCCGCGAATTCGGTAAAATCGTCCATTTCGCCGCCCGGTAACAGGGCCTACTCGGTCCAATTCTCGCGCATGTTAAGCAGATGCCCGCCGAGACGCGCCAAGACGGCTTCGGCCAGTCTTCGGGCCGTCGTGATCTTGCCGCCGAAGACACTGACGATCGGCGCTTCGCCCTTTGGCGCATCCACCTCAAGGACGTAGTCGCGCGTGATCCGGCTGGGATTGCCGGAGCCGTCGTCATAGAGCGGCCGGATTCCCGAAAACGTCCAAACGACATCTGCCGGGCCGACGGCGGACTCGAAATAGGCGGCGACGGTATCGCAAAGATACTGCGTCTCCGAGGGGTCGATATGCGGTTGGCCGCGCGCGGCCAAGGGAGCGTCGAGGGCCACTTCCGTCGTGCCGATCAGACTGTAGGACTGCTCGAACGGCAGCACGAAGACCACTCGCCGGTCCGCCGCCTGCAGGATATATGCGTGATTCCCGTCATAGAGCTTCGGGACCACGATATGGCTGCCGCGCACCAAACGCATGGCCGCCGCGGTGTTCGAGCCGACGACCTCGGTCAGGACCGACGCCACCCAGGGACCCGCGGCATTGACCAGCGCGCGGCACCGGAATTCCTCCTCTTCGCCGTTCGCTCCCTCTGCCGTGACCCGCCACCGCGGCCCCTCCCGGCGGGCGGCGGTACAGCAGGTCCGCGTCCGAATCACGGCACCGCGCCGCGCCGCGTCCACGGCGTTCAGGACGACGTAGCGCGAATCGTCGACCCAACAGTCCGAATAGGCGAATCCGGCGGTGTATGCCGGTTTCAGAATGCGGCCCCGCGCGTCCGCCATCAGACCTATCCGTTCGGCGCCGGGCACGCTCTGCCGCCCGCCGATCCGGTCATAAAGCCAGAGTCCGAGCTTCAACATCCACTCCGGGCGGCTGTTCGGGCCGACCGGCAGGACAAACCGCATCGGTTGAATCAGGTGATGCCCGTTGTGCCGCAGAACTTCCCGTTCCTTCAACGATTCGCGCACCAAGCGGAACTGCCCCTGCTCCAGGTAGCGCAGTCCGCCATGGATGAGTTTGCTGCTGGCCGACGACGTCGCGCTCGCAAGGTCGTCCTGCTCGCAAAGCAGGACGGACAATCCCCGCCCCGCCGCATCGCGCGCGATCAAAACGCCGTTCACCCCGCCGCCGATGACGACGAGATCGTAAACATGGCGCCGTTCCCGCCCCGGTGCAGAATTTGCTGTCATCGGGCGTATGCTGCACTATGGCGGCACATCTCGCAAAGCCCGCGTGTTCATGGAAAACACCACGACATTTCAATCCCTTGACCGATTCGAACCTTCGACCCGCAAGGCGGTTCGGATCGTGCTCGCGGATATCGACGACACGCTGACGACCGACGGCCGCCTGACCGCCGCGGCCTACACCGCGATGGAGCGCCTGGAGAATACCGGCGTGTTTGTCGCCCCGGTCACGGGCCGGCCGGCCGGGTGGTGCGATCAGATCGCCCGCATGTGGCCGGTTGCGGGCGTTATCGGCGAGAACGGCGCTTTCTATTACCGCTACGACCGCGCGGCGCGGCGCATGCACCGGGTCTACGCACAGGATGCCGCCGTCCGCCGCGCCAACCGCGAGGCCTTGGAGCGCCTGGCCCGAGAGATATTGGAAGCGGTCCCCGGCGCGGCCGTTTCCGCCGATCAATTCGCGCGGGACACGGACCTCGCCATCGATTTTTGCGAGGACGTGGCGGCCCTGCCTCCCGCCGAGGTCGCCCGCATCGTCGCTCTATTCGAAGATGCGGGTGCGGTCGCCAAGGTCAGCTCGATCCATGTGAACGGATGGTTCGGGGCCCACGACAAACTCACCATGGCCAAGCGGTTCCTGACGGAAACGCTCTCGATCGATCCGGAGACGCAAAACCGGGCGGTCGCTTTCATCGGCGATTCGCCGAACGACGCGCCGATGTGGTCCTATTTCGAGAACGGCGTCGCCGTCGCCAATGCGCGGCGCTTCCGGGGCCAACTGTCGGCGGAACCCAGATACGTGACCCGGCACGAGGCCGGCGCCGGCTTCGTCGAATTCGCAGAGGCGCTGATCGACGCGGTCAAATAATGGCGTGGCGGACTTTCGCCGAAACCCATTCGCTGACCAGGACGGTCGCCAGAATCGAGATCAGAATAACCGATACGCTGGCCCAGCCGAGATCCATGATCTGGGCGTTCAGCTCGAGTCCGATGCCGCCCGCGCCGACCAGCCCGACGACGGTCGATTCGCGGATGTTGATGTCCCAGCGGAAGACGGAGATGCCGGCGAACGCCGGGAGAATCTGCGGCACCACGCCGTAATCCAATACCTGCGCCCGGCTCGCACCGGCCGCGGTCACCGCTTCGACCTGGCTTTCGTCGATCTCCTCGATCGCTTCGTAGAGCAGTTTGGCGCAGAACCCGATCGACCGGAAGGCGATGGCGAGAATGCCCGCGAACACGCCGGGCCCGACAATGGCCACCAGCAGCAACGCCCAGATCAGGGAATTGATCGAGCGGGTGGAGACGATGATGAACAAGGCGACAGGCCGCACGAAGGCGACGCTCGGCGTCGTGTTCCGCGCGGCCAGAAAGGCCACCGGTACCGCGACGATCAACGCCAGGAGCGTTCCCATGGTGGCGATGTTGATGGTGTCCCAAAGCGGCCGCCAGAGCTGCTCCATGTAATGCCATTCGGGCGGGATCATCCGCGACCCGAGATCGGCCGCCTGCCCCGGCGCGTCGAGGACGAAGGCCCAGATCGTCTTCTCCGAGATCAACTGGAAGCAAAATACGAAGATCGCGGTCCCGAAAAGCCAGCCCGCCCAGATCGCGAGCTGCTTGCGCGGGGTCCGGCGCTGCCAGACGCGGGTGCCATTCCTATTCGATACCGCCATGTTACTGCACCATCCGTCGGACATAGCCGGATGAATACTCGACCATCATCACGATACCGATGATGACCAGCAGAATGGCGGCCGCCGAATCGAACTCGTAGCGGTCGAACGCGGTGTTCAGGGTGGCGCCGATACCGCCGCCGCCGACAATCCCGACGACCGCCGACTCGCGGAAATTGATGTCCAGTCGGTACAGCGACAAACCGATCAACCGGGGCATGACCTGCGGCTGAATGCCGTAGTTCAACCACTGGAACCAGGATCCGCCCGTGGCGCGCACCGCCTCGGCCTGGCTGGCGTCCATGTCCTCGATATCCTCGGCCAGAAGCTTGGCGAAGAAGCCGACGGTGGCGACGCTCAGCGTCACGAACCCCGCAAAGGGACCGAAACCGAAAAGCTTGACGAAGAAGATCGCGAGAATGACCTCCTGGAAACTGCGCGACGTCGCGATGATCGCGCGGCAGAAATAATAGATCGGCAGCGGGGCAATGTTTCGCGCCGCGCCCAGGGCGATCGGCACGGAAAGAAGAATTCCGACGACCGTCGACGTGACTGTCATCCAAAGGCTTTCCATGACGCCGTCGACGATGGCGTCCCATCGCGAGGTGAAATCCGGCGGAAAAAACCCGGCAAGGAACCGCTGTCCGCGCGGCAATCCTTCCCACACACGCGCCCAATTGACTTCGGTCGTGCCGAACGCCGCCGCGAGGTACGCGGCGGCGCCCAGGAGAAGTCCCCAGCGCAGCAATGGATTCTGAATGAACGGGGGCCGCCGCCACGTGCGGCGTGCGGATAAATCGGTCATGAAGTCAGGCCGGCCAGACGTTCTTCCATATCCGCGCCGGCCGCCGGCTTGCGCGCCGCGTCGCCGTCCGGCTCCTCCGAATCGTCCTTTTGAATGGTCTGCGACCAATCCTCTTCGCCGTAAATATCGGTCAAGACGTCCGCGGTCAGTCCGTCGGGCGGGCCGTCGTAGACGATTTCGCCCAGCCGCAGACCGACGATGCGCTGCGCGAAAATCTGCGCCAACAACACGTCGTGAATGTTGATGAAAGCGGAAAGCCGCCGCTCCGCGCACAGCTCGCAGATCAGCCGCATGATCTGGCGCGACGTCTTGGGATCGAGACTCGCGGTCGGCTCGTCGACGAGGAGGAGCTGCGGGTCCTGGACGAGGGCGCGCGCGATGCCGACGCGCTGGCGCTGCCCGCCCGAGAGTTCGTCCGCCCGCTTGTCGACCATATGGTCGAGACCGACCCGCTCCAGGAGCCGGAAGGCCTCGTCGATATCCGATTGCGGAAACTTGCGCAGAAAGCTGCGCCAGAACCCGACATACCCGAGGCGGCCGGACAGCACGTTTTCCATCACGGTCAGCCGCTCGACCAGGGCGTATTCCTGGAAGATCATGCCCATCTTTCGCCGGGCGCGTCGCAATCCCCAGGCACCGAGCGAGGTGAGTTCCTGGTCACCCAAAAACACCTTGCCCGATGTGGGTTCGACCAATCGATTGACGCAGCGGATGAGCGTACTCTTGCCGGCGCCCGAGGGTCCGATCAATGCCATGACCTGACCTTCGGGCACCTCAAGCGTGACGCCTTTCAAGGCACGGTCGCCGGTCCGGTACTGCTTGACCAGGCTCTCGAGCTTCAACATCGCGCGCTCGCCGCCGCGTCGGCCGCGATCACTTGCAGTCGTACTTCACGCCGTTCGCCGCGTCGATCTTGCGGATGACGGCCCAGTCGTACTTATTGCTGATCGCGATAAAGCGGTCTTCCTTCTTGAACTCCTTCTTCAAGTCGGAACCTTCCCATTTGAAGGTGAAGAAGGCCTGCTTGACCTTGGCCGCGACCGCCGGATGCAGGTTATGCGCGTGCCCGTATCCGGTCGTCGGGAAGGTCTGCGAGCGGTAGATCGTCTTTATCTTGGACGGATCGATCACGTTGCGGGCGATCATCCGTTTCAACACGGAATTGGCAATCGACGCCGCTTCGTAATCCTTGTTGGCCACCCCCATGATGGAGTTGTCGTGCTTACCCGAATAGGCCGGCTTGAAATCCTTGTCCGCGACAAGGCCGAATTCGGATTTCAGCAATGCCGACGGCGCCTTGAAACCGGAGTTCGAGGTCTTCGACGTGAAGGTGAGCGTGCCGCCCTTGATCTCCGCAGGCGACGAAATTTTGCTGTCGGCCGGGACGATGATCTCCATTTCGTATCCATAGGAGCCGTCCTTCGCCGCCATCATGGCGAACGGCACAAAACCGGCGCAGGCGACGGCGACCGGATTGCCGCCCGTGTTGACGCCGGCGACGTGCAACCGGCCGGAGCGCATGGCTTCGTACTGAGCCGCGTAAGACTGGACCGGGAAGAACACGACCTTCTTGCCCGTCACCTCGGCCATGTGCTGGACGAAGCCGTCCCACACCTTGGCATAGACGGCGGGATCTTCGACCGGCGTGTAGGAAAAGATGATCGTGTCCGGATCGTTCCACTTGCTCTTATCCAGCGGCAAGTCGGCAACGAGGTCGTTGTCGTAGTCGCAGTATTGCTTATCGAGAAAGCCGCGCGGGCAATCTTCTGCCTGGGCGTGGCCCGGCGCAAAACCCATAGCCAGCGCCACGGCGGCTAAGACGGCAAATACGGTCGCTTTCATGAGTTTTCTCCCCTGTTTCCCGAGTTCGAAATGGCTCGGGTCATCTTGTAGATCAGCGTGGTTACATCTTTGTTGCAGCCGGCCCTTAACAAGATTGAAACGCACAAGAAAAACGGTTTCGCGCCGCCCGGTGCATTTGCA
>JAYPOZ010000035.1:0-4273 GCA_038131165.1 Rickettsiales bacterium
AAATCCTGGGCCATGACCGGCTGGCGCATGGGCTGGCTGACCCACCCGGAGCGGCTGACCGAGACCATCGGCAACCTGGTGGAGTACAACACCAGCGGCACGCCGGAGTTTCTGCAGGAGGCCGGAATCGTCGCGGTGCAGGAAGGCGAAGCCACGGTCGCCGCGATGGTGGAGCGCTGCCGCGCCGGACGGGACGTCGCCAACCGGCGCCTCGCCGCGATGGAGCGCGTCACCTACAGTCCGCCGGCCGCCGCCTTCTATGCCTTCTTCCGCGTCGATGGGATGGACAACAGCCTTGCCTTCGCAAAGCGCCTGGCCACAGAGTTCAAGGTCGGCGTGGCGCCCGGGACGGCGTTCGGGCCCGCGGGCGAAGGGTGGCTGCGCCTTTGCTTCGCGCAATCGCCGGCGCGCATCGAGGAAGCGATGAGCCGTCTGGAGCGGGCGCTGGATACCTAGGTTTCGGAATCGCGCCCCAGATTGCGCTGAGTCAATGCGCGCGCAGCGTCGTTACAGGAGGGTGTTGTCATGCCAGACCCGATCGACAAGAAGACCCAAATTAATTTTTGGTACTTCATCGCCGCCTTTTTCCTGATTCTGATGCTGCAGAATTTCTGGATCGGCAACCAACGGACCGAAGCCGTTCCCTACAGCGTCTTCCAGGAAATGCTGAAGCGCGGCGAGATCGTCTCGGTCTCGGTCACCGACCGGCACATCCGCGGCCTTCTCAAGAATCCCCCGCGAACCGGAGCCAAGGAAGTCGTCGCCATCCGAATCGATCCCAAACTTGCCGAAGACTTCGCCAAATACGGCGTCGAATTCTCCGGCCGGATCGAGAGCACGGTGATCCGCGACATTCTCTCCTGGACCATTCCCATGCTGATTTTCTTCGGCATCTGGATGTTCGCGATTCGCCGGATGGGCGGCGGGATCGGCGGCGGCATGATGTCGATCGGCAAATCCAAGGCCAAGGTCTATGTGGAGAAGGACACCAAGGTCACCTTCGACGATGTCGCCGGCGTCGACGAAGCGAAGGAAGAATTGCAGGAAGTCGTCGCCTTCCTGAAAAACCCCGAGCAATACGGCCGCCTCGGTGGGCGCATGCCGAAGGGCGTGTTGCTGGTCGGCCCGCCCGGCACCGGCAAGACCTTGATCGCGCGCGCCGTGGCCGGCGAGGCCGGGGTGCCGTTCTTCTCGATCAGCGGCTCCGAATTCGTCGAGATGTTCGTCGGGGTCGGCGCCGCGCGGGTGCGCGACCTGTTCGAACAGGGCCGCCAGCACGCGCCGGCCATCATCTTCATCGACGAGCTGGATGCCTTGGGCCGCCGCCCGGGGCGTGAACCCCGGCTACGGTGGCCACGACGAGAAGGAGCAGACGCTCAATCAACTCCTGTCGGAAATGGACGGTTTCGATCCCAGCCAGGGTCTGGTCCTGCTGTCGGCGACCAACCGGCCGGAGATCCTCGACCCGGCACTGCTGCGCGCCGGACGCTTCGACCGTCAGGTTCTCGTCGACCGGCCCGACAAGGAAGGCCGGGTGGCGATCCTGAAAGTGCACCTGCCGAAGGCGCGGCTCGATCCCGCCGTCGATCCGGTCGAGATCGCCGAACTGACGCCGGGATTCACCGGCGCGGACCTCGCCAATCTCGTCAACGAAGCGGCTCTGCTGGCGACGCGGCGCGGCGGCGATGCCGTGACCATGGCCGATTTCACCGCGGCGGTCGAACGCATCGTCGCCGGACTGGAGAAGCGCAACCGGCTGCTCAATCCGTTCGAGCGCGAGGTCGTGGCGCATCATGAAATGGGCCATGCCCTGGTCGCCCTGTCGCTGCCGGGGACCGACAAGGTGCACAAGGTTTCCATCATCCCGCGCGGCATCGGGGCGCTCGGCTATACCATTCAGCGGCCAACCGAAGACCGCTACCTGATGACGCGGGACGAATTGGAGAACAAGATGGCGGTGCTCCTCGGCGGGCGGGCGGCCGAGCATGTCGTTTACGGCCATTTCTCCACCGGCGCCGCCGACGATCTGGCGAAGGCGACCGATATCGCCCGCAACATGGTGACGCGCTACGGCATGGATGCCGCGCTCGGGCACGTCGCCTACGAGCCGCCGCCAAGCCCGTTTCTCGACGGCGGCGCCGCAGTTTTCCCGAGCCCGCGGCAGTACAGCGACGAGACGGCCCATGAGATCGACGCTGCGGTCAAGACCGTCGTCGAGACCGCGTTCGAGCGCGCCGTGTCGATCCTGGAAAGCCGGCGGGAAATCCTCGATCTCGGCGCCAAACGCCTGCTGGAGACGGAAACTTTGACCGAGGACGATCTCCGCGAGATCGCGGCGCTCCTTAGCCTGCCCGCAGCGGAACCGGCCGCGCCGACACCGTGACGGACAAGGTCATGCAGAGGGCGGCAGCGCCTAGAGTGCGGCCTCCGCGAGCAGCCAATCCCGGAACGCCACCAGCTTCGGGCGGTGCGCGAATTCCTTGGGGCAGACGACGTAATAGGCGTTCTCCGACGGCATCACCAGGTCAAAGGGTTGCACGAGCCGCCCATCGGCAAGCGCGTCGGCGACGACCGCACTTCGCCCAAGCGCCACGCCTTCCCCCGCGATCGTTGCCTCGACCGCCAGGTTCAACAGGTTGAAGGACGGCCCGCGGGTCGCATCGACGCCCTCGACGCCGGCGAGGTCCAACCAGCGCGCCCAGAGCCGCTCGGTGAAGTCGTGGATCAAGGTGTGATGCTTCAGGTCCTCGGGCCGGCGTAGCGGATGCGGCCCGCCGTCGACGAGCGCCGGACTGCAGACGGGAAAGGCCTCCTCCGACAGAAACCAGTCGGACGCCATGCCGGGATAGTCGCCGCCGCCGTAACGCAACGCCACGTCGACACCGTCGCGCGTGAAATCCGCCAGCCCTTCGCGCACATCGACCCGGACGTCGATCTCCGGATGGGCGCGGCGGAACCGCGGCAGCCGCGGCAACAGCCAGGTCGCAGCAAAGGAGTTCATCACGCTGACCGTCAACTGACCTTCGTTGTCGGATTGGCGCAATTCCACGGTTGCCCGCGCGATGCCGTCGAGTGCCTCGCGGATCGGGCCGGCATAGGATTGTCCCTCGTCGGTCAGCAACAGCCGCCGGTTGAGCCGCCGGAACAATTTCATGCCGAGCCAGTCCTCCAGCGTCCGGATCTGGTGGCTGACCGCCGCCTGCGTGACGAACAGCTCTTCCGCGGCCTTGGTAAAGCTCAGATGGCGCGCCGCCGCATCGAAGGCCCGCAACGCATTCAAAGGGGGAAGACGAGACGACATGTGCTCTTCTTTCGGATAAAATTTCCTCATGAATAAATAAAATTTCATCGTTTGTCGATTTCGACAAAGTACCCAATATTCGCCTTAATTTCTAATTGAAGTAGCGAAAACCGATAATTTCGGATAAGGAAAATTCCAATGAACCAACAGCTTCCGACCCTCGCTAAGGCTGGCGCCTGCAGGGAGTGGTTTCAGCTTTCCGCCCTGCTCGATTCAGTCTTCTGCACCTTGCTGGAATGGCAGGAACGCGCCCGTCAACGGCACCATCTCGCCCGGCTGGACGATCGGCTGCTCAAGGATGTCGGTCTCGGACGCGCCGAAGCCGAAGCGGAGTACAGAAAACCGTTCTGGCGGACATAATCGATCATGTTGACGCTGTACGACAATCACCTGTCGGGCAACGGCTACAAGGTTCGGTTGCTGCTGAGTCAGTTGGAGATACCGTTTACGGTGATATGGCTCGACATCCTGAACGGAGAGACGCGGACGCCCGCTTTCCTGAAGTTGAATCCCAACGGCCGGATTCCGACCTTGGCCGATGGCGACTTCATTCTGCCGGAATCGAATGCCATCCTCTGCTATCTGGCCGAGAACACGCCCTATCTGCCGGCCGGGCAACAGGAGAAGGCGCGCGTTCTGCAGTGGCTTTTTTTCGAGCAGTACAGCCATGAGCCCAACGTCGCAACCGTCCGCCATTGGCTGGCCCATCTCGGCCGCCGGCCGGACGATCCGCAAATCCTCGAACGCCAGAAGGCGGGCAACGCGGCCCTTGACCTGATGGAAGATCATCTCGGCAGCCGGCCGTATTTCGTCGGCGATCGCTACTCCATCGCGGATATCGCGCTTTATGCTTATACCCATGTGGCGCACGAAGGCGGTTACCGCCTGGAGAATCGCCCCGCCATCCGGGCCTGGCTCGCCCGTGTCGCCGACCAGCCGGCCGCGCTTGCCGATGATCGTGCCGACCACCTT
>JAYPOZ010000035.1:4283-38704 GCA_038131165.1 Rickettsiales bacterium
ATCGCCGACCAGCCGCGCCATATCGCCATGGTCGGCGATTGCGGATCGCCTATTTCCGGGTCTCGATGACCACTTTGCCGGTCGATTTCCGAGCCAACAAAATCCGCATCGCGTCCGCCGATTCGGCAAGCGGGAAACGATGGCTGATATGCGGCTTCAAGACACCCTTGGCCCAAATCTCGCGGAGGCCCGCATAACCTTCGTGAATCACGTCGATCTTGTTCCGGTGATAGGCGCCCCAGACGAACCCGTCGACGGTGAAGCATTTCACCAACGGATAGTTCGTCGGGATTTGCGGCACCTCACCGCTGGCAAAGCCGATAATGATGATCCGGCCCTCGAAATTGATGCAGCGCAGCGAGGCCTTGAACGCGTCGCCGCCGACCGGGTCGTAGATGACATCGGCACCGCCGGTGTACGCCAGTACCTTCTCGCGGATATCCTCGTTCGAATAGTTGACGCCGTAATCCGCGCCGTAGGATTTGGCTAGCGCGACCTTCTCGTCGGTCCCCGCCGTCGCAATCACCGTCGCCCCCATTGCCTTGCCGAGCTCGACCGCCGTCAGCCCAACGCCGCCGGCAGCCCCGTGCACCAGCAAGACTTCGCCCGATTTCAAATGCGAACGATAGGTCAGCGCCACATGGCTGGTGCCGTAGGCAACAGGGAAAGCCGCCGCCGTCACCCAGTCCATGTCGTCGGGGACCTGCGTCAGGTTCGCCGCCGGCACGTTGGCTTCCTCGGCGAAACCGCCGAAGCCGATGGAGCCCATGACCCGGTCGCCAACCTTGACGTTGTCGACGCCGTCGCCGAGCGCGATGACTTCGCCCGCCGCCTCCATGCCGGGGCTGAACGGCAGATCGGGTTTCTCCTGATATTGGCCGGTGACCATCAGCGTGTCGCCGAAATTGACGCCCGCCGCATGGACGGCAAGGCGCGCCTCGCCCGGCTTCGGCGCCGGCAGGTCGACATTTTCCAATTTCATCGCGTCGATACCGTCGCGGCCGTGAAGTCTCATTGCGCGCATGCCAATCACTCCCCGTCCCGGATTTTCACGATGACCTTGCCCATGGCCTTACGATCCCGGAGCGCCTTAATGGCCTCACCTGCTTCCGCCAAGGGGAAACTGTGACTCTGCTGAGGTCTGAGCTGACCCGACGCCCACATCTTCGACAAACCGTCATAGGAACGCAGCAGGATTTCCGGACTGCGCCGCCGGTAAGTACCCACGGGAAAGCCGACGATGGAGATATTCTTGACCAGCACGTAGTTCGCC
This sequence comes from Rickettsiales bacterium, assembly GCA_038131165.1. Taxonomy (GTDB): domain Bacteria; phylum Pseudomonadota; class Alphaproteobacteria; order UBA8366; family UBA8366; genus UBA6544. Next base: position 5,557 of record JAYPOZ010000035.1, read on the forward strand.
GGTGCGTCCGCAATGGTGCCGCTAGCGAAACCGATGATAATGATCCGGCCTTCGAAATTGATGCAGCGGAGCGATTGGGTGAAGGCATCACCACTGACCGGGTCGTAGACGACATCGGCACCGCCGACGAGGTCCTTCACCCGGGTGCGGATTTCCTCGGTAGAATAATTGATCGCGTAATCGGCGCCGTTGTCGAGCGCGAATTGTGCCTTCTCGTCCGAACCGGCGGTCGCGACCACCGTGCAGCCGAGCGCCTTGCCGATCTGCACCGCCGTCGTCCCCACACCGCCCGCCGCACCGTGCACCAGAAGAACTTCCCCCGCCTTCAGATTGACACGCTCATGGACCAATGCCGCATGGCTGGTGGTGTGGGTCAGAATAAAGCCGCCTGCAGTCTCCCAATCCATGCCGTCGGGTACCTGCATCAGGAATTTCTCGGCAACCACGGCTTCCTCCGCGAAGGCGCCGTAGTCGAAGAATCCCATCGCCCGGTCGCCGGGCTTGAAACGCGTCACCCCCTCGCCGACGTCGATCACTTCGCCCGCCGCCTCCAAACCCGGCGTGAACGGCAACTCGGGCTTGTGCTGGTACTTTCCCTCCGACATCAGCAAGTCCGGAAAATTGACCCCGGCAGCGTAGACTTTCAATCGGACTTCACCGGGACCTGGCGTAGGAGAGGGAATGTCTTCCAGGGTCAGGGCATCGACCCCTTCGAGTGTCGAGACGCGTATCGAGCGCATAGCTATCCTTTATCTGTGCGGTCTAGTGGGGCCGGGTCAGCCGGCGGCGAGCGGTCCCGCCACGCGAACCTCCCCGACGGTCCGGCCGTTCCGGTTAAGAATGGGTTCGCGAAGGCCACGGTCAATGGAGCGCGCGATCGCATCGTCGAGAACGCCGAGGCGCATCAGCAGCGCCGTCATCATGATCTCCGCCGCACGCGTCGCCCCATCCTCGCATTTCAGCGCGATGCCGAGGCCGAGCGACGGAACGGCGCCGCAGAATACGCCTTCGGCACCCGTCTTCACGAGCGCCCGGCCTTGTGTCGCGCGAATGACGGTAGAGCAATAGCGGCCTGTCCCGGCGATCATTTGGGGTGCAGCGGTAATCGCCCTCGATATCCGGGCGATGGCTTCGGCCCGTCGAGGGGGAACTTCGTCGCCCGGATCGGCAAAGCGCGCGAATGCGAGCGCCAAATTACCGAGCGGAATAGCCAGCGTCGGGATAGAGCACCCGTCTGTGCCGCGCGGTGCCACGGCCAGATCGAGGCCGCACATCTGTTCCAACACACCGATGACCCGTTGCTGCACCGGATGGGTGTAATCGATATAGCCCTTTGTCGGCTCGCCGAGATGTCGCGCGGTTACCAGCATAGCGGTATGTTTGCCGGAACAATTATTATGCACCGACCCGAAGGGCTGACCCTCGCGTACCAGATCGTCGCTCGCCGGGCCATAACCCGGCGCATGCCCACCGCATTCGAGGTCGTCCGTCGAGAGGCCAACCCTTGCCAGCCAGGCCGCAACCGCATCGACGTGCATCCGCTCGCCGCCATGGGATGCGCACCCGACCGCGATCTCCTTGTCCGACGCGCCGCAGGCATCGGCGGCACCGCTTTCGACCAGCGGAATTGCCTGCAACGGCTTGATTGCGGAGCGCGGATAGACGGGTGCCTCGACGTCGCCCCAGGACATCACCACCGATCCCGACGCGTCGACGACGGCGGCGCGTCCACGATGCCTGCTTTCCACCATGTCGCCCCGCGTCACTTCGACCATGACGGGTGCGTCGTCCATTGCCGGTCGGGACACGGAATCATGGGAATGCTCGTTCATAGGCGCCTCTCTCCTCCTGCCTTGTCGGCAATCAGCCGGAAATTCGAACGCGTTCTACCACGCAATCGCCGCAAGCAAAGACAAGATTTAGGCGTAGCCCTCGCCCCGAAACCCTTGTCATCGCGCCGCTTCGCGGGCAAGGTCCAGCGCCATGCGAGGATATTTTGGCATAGGCGTCGAAAGCATTTCAAAACCGATGAATGTCGGCAATCTGATACGCTCCGCGCACGCGTTCGGCGCGGATTTCGTATTTGCGATCGCGCCTGCGGTCGATCTCAAGCAGATCGACCGATCGGATACTTCCAAGACCCACCGTCATTTGCCGCTTTACGAATTCCCGACGCCGAAAGAGTTGGTCCTGCCGAAGGGCTGTCAGCTCGTCGGGGTCGAACTGCTGGACGACGCCCACGACCTGCCGAGCTTCACCCATCCCGAACAGGCCGCCTATATCCTCGGCCCCGAAAAGGGCGAATTATCGGCGGAAATCGTCGCGCGCTGCGAACATGTCGTGAAAATCCCGACCAAGTTCTGCGTCAATGTCGGCGTTGCCGGTGCGATCCTGATGTATGACCGCTGGCTCACCAAAGGCCGGTTTGCGCCCCGGCCTGTCGCGCCCGGCGGCCCCACCGAAGAACTGCCACCGCATTTTCATGGTGGGCGGGACTAAAGAAACGCCCGCGAGAAACGCCGCAATCCCTCGATCCCACCTCCTTGATTCGACAGCAGGACGTAATCGATTCCGCCCGCGCGGATGGCCTCGATCCGCTCGTGGATTTCATCGAGCGTGCCGATAAGCGCGCCGTCGAGCGCTTCTTCGGGGCCTTTGAAGTGCATGATGCTGGCCTGATTGTCACGGTCGGGCGTCTGCGCCAGCTCGTCCACCAGACCGCGCGATCGCGTGCGCCGCTCGATCGCCGCCGCCTTTTCCTCGGGGCTGTCCGCAATGTAAAGACCGCGCGCCAGGGCGATCTCCCGTTCAGCCGGATCGATGCCCATGATCCCGAGCTCGTCCCGGAAAATATTTGCCCGTTCCAGCGCTGCCGCCAGCGGCGAATACTGGTCCAGCAGAAGGTGCGCGCCGCGCCGGGCGGCAGCCCGGATCGACTCCGGCCGACCGGCCGCAAGCCAAATCGGCGGATGCGGTTTCTGGACAGTTGGCGGCTCCACGACGATATCGTTGAACCGCCAGTGGAGACCTTGGTGACTCCATCTCTCTTCGCGTTGCCAGGCGGCGAGGATCAGATCCAGCGATTCCTCGAAGAGTGCGTCCGCATCGGCCATATCGATGGCAAAGCCGTTGAACTCGTTATAGCGGTACCCCTTGCCGATGCCGAAATCGAGGCGGCCTTCCGAGACCAGATCCAATGTCGCCGCCTGCTCGGCGAGCAGAATGGGATGATGCCACGGCAGCGTCATGACGGCGGTTCCGAGACGCAGTGTCGTCGTCTTCGCGGCAAGATAGGTCAGAAGGCCGAGCGAGGCCGACACCTGGCCCAAGCCGGTGAAGTGATGTTCGGTCGTAAAGGTGCTGAGATAGCCGAGCGCCTCCGCCTCGATATTGTATTCGATCCAATCCCGGTAGCCGGTGGGACTGTCCGTATCGGCCAATCCGCGCTTCTGCCGGGCCCCGCCGAAGATGCCGAACCGCATCGCTCGTCTCCTGCTACGTGCCTTTTACTATTTAGACATCTAACCCGGGCCACCGGAAGATCATGCGGCGCCAGTCCTTAACGTCGCGGCTTGTCCAGAAACAGAATGAAGGGCACCACCGAAATCGCAAATGCCGAGAAAACGTAAAAGCCGTTGATATAGCCGATCATCGACGCTTGGCGATCGACCTCGCCGCTCAGCCGGGCAAGCCCCAGCGCGCTGTCGAGCGACCAGTTGCCCGCGACGGAGGCGATGCCGAAGGCTTCGTTGAACAGCGACAAGTGTTCCGATATCACGCTGTAGCTGACGCTTGTCGAATGCACGACAACGCCGACACAGATCGAAATGACGATCGCGCTGCCAAGGTTGCGGACAAGATGGAAGACCGCCGTCGCCTCGCCCATGCGGGACGGCGACAAGGTGCCGAACGCGATGACGGTCAGCGGCACCCAGAGGAAACTATTGCCGAACCCCTGAAAGGCGCTGGTCCACATGACATCGAACATCGATACGTTGAGATCGAACTGCGCCATCATGAAACCGCTGAGGGATTGGCTGGTGAAGCCGATGGCAAGGCCGATCCGAGGATCGAACCGGCCCATCGCCACGACCACGAAATTGCCGATCATGCTGCCGACCCCGCGCGACGCAAGGACGATGCCGATCACCGAGTCGGGAAAACCCTGCAAGTCCTGCAGCATCGTCGGCAACAGCACCATCGGGACGAATGCCAACCCTCCGAAAGCGAAGGCAAAGAACAAACCCAGAGCGAAATTACGGTCTCGCAACAATTTCGGGTCGAGAAACGGCTTCTCCGCCATCAGGCTGTGAACCGCAAAGAGGTAGAGTCCGAGCCCGGCAAGACAGGCCTCCATGACAATCTCGAGCGAATCGAACCAATCCAGCCGCTCGCCCCGGTCGAGCATCAACTGAAAGCTCGCGACCGCGATCGACAAGGCGAGAAACCCCGTCCAGTCGAGACGGATCGACGCGTTGCGCTCCCGGTCGGTAATGAAAACCAAAACGCTCAGAATCGAGACCACGCAGACCGGGAAGGTCATGAAGAAGACCCAGCGCCAGTTGTAAGCCTCCGCGATGAAACCGCCGATCGTCGGGCCGATGATCGGCCCGCAGACCACGCCCATGCCCCAGACTGCGGTCGCCAGACCATGCTGGTGGCGGGGAAAGGTGCTCAGAATGATCGCCTGCGAGAGCGGCGTGATCGGGGCCCCCATCAATCCCTGGATGACCCGGTAAGCGATCAGGGCCTCAAGGGTGGTCGCGGTGCCGCATAGAAGCGAGGCAACGGAGAAACCGGTTACGCACCAGAACATCAGTGCCCGGCGACCGAACCGGTTCGCCAGCCATCCGGCGGCGGGCGTGCCCACCGCGGTGGCGACCAGATTAAACGTCACCGACCAGGCGATTTGATCCTGGGTCGCGGAAAGCGAGCCCTGCATCTGCGGCAGGACGACATAGGAAATCGTCACCGTCATCGCGAAGAGAAGCGTCGCCAGTGTCACCGTCCCGAGCACCCAGTAGCGCCGGGTATCGGCCATCGGCACGGATGCAGCGACAGCGGTCATAGAAACCGGAAAGCGCGAGCGGGCGCCCCGGGACGACTGTCCGGGTAGCAGACCTGCGCATATTGGGTCGGCCTCATCCGAAATCCTCAGCAACGCCGGCGCGAAGCCGCTGCGTCCAAAACACTATGGAATGAACCTAAGGCGCGGCGGCCCTTTGTCATTGCGCACACCACATTACCGAGCAGCATCACCTTGAACCGAACGGCGCCATTCCGTATCTAAGGGGCATGAAACCGTATCACTCCCTTTCGCCGTTTTTTGCCATCGCGCTGATGCTTGCGGCACTCTCGACCGCCAGGGCCGATGATTTCGTCGGCACTTTTGGCGATTGGCACGTACAGACTTACGAGGAAGGCGGCGGCAAGGTCTGCCTTATGTGGAGTCAGCCGACGAAATCGGAAGGGAACTATACACGGCGCGGCGATATTTACGCTTATGTCACGCAACGGCCATCCAAGAAACGCCTGAACGAAATCAGCGTTTCGATCGGCTACCCTTTCCGGAAAGGAAGCGCGCTCGATGCCAAAATCGGAAAGTCCGATTTCAGCCTATTTACCGACGGCGATACGGCCTGGAACCGAGATCCGAAGGATGACAGCAGAATGGTGCAAGCCATGCGGAGCGGGGCGGAGATGACCGCAAAAGGGGTCTCCAGCCGCGGCACGGAAACCACCGACGTTTTCTCGCTCAAGGGCTTCACCAAAGCCTATGCGGAGATGAACCGGTCCTGCGGCATTGGCAAGAATTAGACGCTTGCAGCCCGCATCATTTTGACTTTTTGAGGTCGGCCGCGAATTCGGCCTCCAGCGTTTCTTCAAGACGCACCAAATCTTCCGGCAAGGGCATGCCCATCGCCTTCAGCGCCTCCAACTTCTCGCGAATGCGGAGATAGATTTCGTGGCGGTCTCCTTGATCGCCTTCCATCTCATCGAACAGCAGGGACAGCTCGGCCTTTAAATCTTCGAAGCTCATCATCGTTCTCCCTTGGCGCGCAGGTTCATTCTGCCGTATATCCCACCCTATGACTAATACCGCCATGATCGGAATCAATTCTCCCGCACCCATGCCGGGCCCCGATTCCCGCGTGAATCTGATTGGCTATTCGCGCGCGGAAATCGCCGCGGCACTCGCCGAGTTCGATGTCGCAACCTATCGCGCCAACCAAATCTACGGTTGGATCTACGCGAAGGGCGTGCGCGATTTCGATCTGATGACCAACCTTTCGAAGGACTTGCGCCGCCGCCTCGCGGATTCCTTCCGGCTCGACCGTCCCGGCGTCTCGGTAGATCAGAAATCGGTCGACGGCACCCGCAAATGGTTGCTGAAGTTCGACGACCACAACGCGGCCGAAACCGTCCATATTCCCGAACCCGATAGGGGCACGCTGTGCGTCTCCAGCCAAGTCGGCTGCACGCTGACCTGCGCGTTCTGTCATACCGGCACGCAGCGCTTGGTCCGCAATCTGGAGCCGGGCGAAATCGTCGGGCAGATCATGCTGGCCCGCGACCATCTCGACGAATGGCAGGCGGACCAGGAATCGAAGCGGCTGACCAATGTCGTGATGATGGGCATGGGAGAGCCGCTGTATAACTACGAAAACGTCAGGAAGGCATTGAAGATTGCGATGGACGGTGACGGCGTCTCGATCTCGAAGCGGCGGATCACGCTTTCGACCTCGGGTGTCGTGCCAATGATCGAGCGCTGCGGCGAAGATCTGGGCGTCATGCTCGCAATCTCGCTGCACGCGGTCACCGACGACGTGCGCGACAAGTTGGTGCCGATCAACAAGAAATGGCCGATCGCTGAACTGCTGCAGGCCTGTCGCGCCTATCCGACCGCCAAAAACTCGCGGCGGATCACCTTCGAGTATGTCATGCTGAAGGGCGTTAACGATTCGGAGGCCGACGCGCGGGAGCTTGTGCGTCTCATCGAAGGCATCCCTGCCAAGGTCAATATGATCCCCTTCAATCCGTGGCCCGGCAGTAGTTTCGAATGTTCGTCCAGGAATACCATCATGAAGTTCGCCCGGATCATCGAGCGCGCCGGATATGTCGCCACGGTCCGCACACCGCGTGGCAGCGATATCCTGGCCGCCTGCGGACAACTCAAGACGGCAAGCGAGCGGATTCGAAAATCCGCCCTAGATAGCTGAACAACCGCATCAAGAACGAGAGTAATGCATGTCCGATTCCAAAGCACCGCGCCTGGCGCCGCTGCCCGCCGATCAGTGGACCGACGAGCTGCGCGAGATGTTCGCCCCGACCGAGAAGACCTTTGGGCGCGTCTTTAATATTTTTACGACGCTGGGCCACCATCCCAAGCTATTAAAACGCTGGATGGTCTTCGCGAACCATTGCCTGCTGAAGTCGAGCCTTTCGCCGCGCGACCGCGAATTAGTGATCCTGCGCGCCGGCTGGGTCAGCCAGTCGGCCTACGAGTGGGCCCAGCATAACCGCATCGCGCTGGAAGCCGGACTCACGCAAACCGAGGTCGACCGAGTGAAAGAGGGCGGCAGCGCCGCTGGGTGGTCCGAGGCGGAGGCTGCCCTGCTATCGGCGGTCGACGAGTTGCTGGACAAGAAAACCTTGGACGATTCCGGCTGGGCCGCGCTCACCAAGCATTTCAACAAGCAACAAGTGCTGGACATCATTTTTACCGCCGGCAATTACGCGACCCTTGCCATGGCGCTGAACACCCTCGGGGTCGAGGTCGACGACGGCATTTAGGCAAGCCGGTCGGTTTTTTCGATCCGTCAGTACGGCACGCTGCCGGTGGTGTTGATTCGATAGAGCGTGCGGAACCTCTCCGGCGGCAGGACGTTTGTCGTCGCCTTGTGCATCAGGGTCCGATTGTCCCAGACCACCAGATCGCCCGGGCGCCATTTGAAACGCATTTGAAAGCGCGGGTCGGCGGCATACGCATAGACCTCTTCGATCAGGGCCGCGCTCTCCGCCGGTGCCATACCGACGACCTCGATGATCCCGGAACTGACCGCCGGGGTGATGAAAAAACCCTTCCGGCCGGTCTCGGGATGGGTGCGGATCAGCGGATGGACGATCTCCGGCGTCTTCTCGCGCTCCGCATCGCTCAACAGATGCCAGCGGCCCTCGGGATGGGCGCGGTCCCGCGACCAGCGGTACTGCTGGCGGACCTGCAGCCCTTCCAATCGCGCCTGCGTCGCTTCCGGCAGCGCCGCGTAAGCCGCCGCAAGATCGGCAAAGATCGTATCGCCGCCCTCTTCCGGAATCTCAAGCGCGTAGAGCATGGTCGCGTTGGCCGTTACCTTCTTGTAGGAATAATCCGAATGCCATTCCGACCCGGCGTCTCGGATACCCTTCGGCCGTCCCATTTCCGTCCGGTTCGACAGCACGGTGATGCCGGCGAATTCCTCGTGGTGGTACATCTCCACCGTATGCGGCTCGACCGGGCCGAAGCGCTGGCCGAACTCATAGAACTGCCGGGCCGTCAGCGATTGATCGTGCAGGGCCAGGACTTGGTGCGAAAGATAGGCTTCGTAGAACGCCTGCCATCCGGCAGCGTCGAATCCCTTGGCGACATCGACACCGTCAACTTCCGCGAAAAACGATTCGCCGAGCCGCCGTACCTCCATGTCCCTGCTCCCGAGCCGATGCCTGCGCGATCACGACGCGCCCACCTCGCTGGCCGCCGCCACGCTCCTATCATAATATTAGTGCCACAAGGAGCTGGGTACATGCCGCTAAATTTTGACCCCTACGATCCCGCCGTGATGGACGACCCCTATCCCGTCTATCGCCGCCTGCAGGAAGAGGACCCGGTGCATTACAGCACGGCGCTGCGGTCCTGGGTGCTGACGCGCTACGACGACGTGCGGCCGAGCCTCAACGACCCGCGCCTGTCGGCGGACCGGATCAGTCCCTATCTGGACCGCATCTCGCCGTCAGAGCGCAAAAAGGTGAAAACTGTCGGCCCAATGCTGCAGAAATGGGCCGTCTTCATGGATCCGCCCGATCACACAAGAATGCGGAAACTCCTGAACCACGGGTTCACCTCGACGGCCTTGAACGAATTTCGGCCCAAGGTCGAGATCATTGTGGAACGGATGATCGAGCAGCTGGTCGAGCGCGGCGCCGACGGCCGCAATGTGGATTTCATCAATTCCTTCGCCTATCATCTGCCGGCCACGGTCATCGCGGTCATGCTGGGCGTGCCGGAATCCGATGTCGAGCAGTTCCGCGCCTGGTCGGAGGATCTAGCACCCTTCGTCGGCAGCGCCACCGCGACTCCGGACAAGCTGGGCCTGGCGGAGAACAGCGCAAAAGCGATGAGCGCCTATTTCGCCGACATCATCCGGGACCGCCGCGCGCATCCGCCGGCGCCCGAGGACGTCACCATTATCGATCACATGATCGCGGCCGAAGAGGGCGGCGACACGCTGTCGCTGGCGGAGCTGATCTCCAATTGCGTGCTGCTGCTGTTCGCGGGCCATGAGACGACGACCAATTTGCTCGGCAACGGTCTCCTGGCATTGATCCGCCATCCCGATCAGCTGCAGCTGCTGCGGGACAACCCCGCCCTTGCCGAGACGGCGGTCGAGGAACTGCTGCGCTATGACGGGCCGGTCGGATCGGTCGCGCGGAGCGTGCTCGAGGATGTCGAGATCGGCGGCAAGACCATTGAGAAAGGCCAGCGGGTCTTCTGCATGCTGAACGCGGCGAACCACGACCCGCACCACTTCGACAATCCTGGCATCCTGGACATCCGGCGCGAGAAAAATCGCCACCTCATTTTCGGCTACGGCATTCACTTCTGCGTCGGCGCTCCCCTGGCGCGGATGGAAGCGCGCTGCGCGCTGCCGGCGATGATGCGGCGGATGAAAGCTATCGAGCTTGGCGACGGCCCGCCAGTATGGCGGGATTCCCTAGTACTGCGGGGCCTTTCCGAACTGCCGATCCGATTCAAGCCTGCTTGATTCGGGTCGCTCCCGTCAAATTTCCGGTGCTAGACTGATCCCGCCTTTAAGAGTGGGAGAAGCACCGTGTTGAGCCGCAAAGAAAACGAACTGCTGACGCAAACGGATCCGGGCACCCCGATGGGCACGTATATGCGGCGGTTCTGGATACCGGTCATGCTGGCGGACGAACTCGGCCCGCCGGACGGAGAGCCGGTGCGGGTCCGGCTGTTGGGCGAGGATTTGATCGCCTTCCGGGACACCGAGGGCCGGATCGGCCTTGTCGACCGCTATTGCCCGCATCGCCGCGCCAATCTGTTCTTCGGACGCAACGAGCATTGCGGAATCCGTTGCGTCTATCACGGCTGGAAATTCGACGTGGACGGTAACTGCGTCGACCTGCCCTCGGAGCCGCCGGAGAGCCGGTTTCGGGAGAAAGTCCGCCTCACCGCCTACCCGACGGCGCTCAAGGGTGGCGTGCTCTGGACTTATATGGGCCCCGCCAACAAACGCGGAGAGGTGCCCGATTTCGCTTGGATGGACCTGCCCGAGAGCCACATCTATCGCTCGCGCTGGACCCAGCAGTGCAATTTCGCGCAAGCGGTCGAAGGCGAGATCGACTCGGCACATGTGAGTTTCCTGCACAGCCTCGTCGATGCCAACGACAGCCATGATGCGGCGCTGACCGGCCGGTATTTCTCCGGGGATACCGCGCCTAAATGGAAGGTGATCGAGCGGGACCACGGCATGGTGCTGGGGGCGCGGCGCACGGTGGACGGCGGGCGTTACTACTGGCGCATGAACCAGTGGTATCACCCCTTCTACACCATGATTGCGCCGGTGCCGGGCGGTGCCCGTGCCTTCCGCATGTGGGTCCCCATCGACGACGAGAATATCAGCGTCATCTGCGTTTCTTTCCGCACCGAGAAGCCCGTCTCGGCTGCGGAAATCGAAAATTGGGAATATGGCCGCAACAGTCACGCGGACCGCATTCCCGGCACCCTTGTCCCGAAGCGCAACCGCAGCAACGACTACCTGATCGACCGCGAGGATCAGCGCCTGCGGACCTATAGCGGGATCGAGGGCATCCGCGCCCAGGACATGGCGATGACAGAAGGGGCGGAACGCATCGTCGACCGCAGCAAGGAACATCTCGCGACCTCGGACACGGCCGTGATCAAGATGCGCCGCTTGCTGATCGACGGAGCCAAGGCCCTACAGAAGGGCCAGGAACCGGTCGCGGCGCAGGGCGGCGCGATCTACCGCGCGCAATCCCATTCCACGATCATCGACGAGACCGGGGATTTCGATACCTATGCCGAAATCATGGACGCGATGGCATTGACGTCGGCAACAAGCGCGGCGGCGGAGTAACCATCTGCGTCTATTTCCCTGGTGGAAAATTCGCCGTTACAGGTTCGGCAATTCCTTCGCCGCCGCTTCCATGCGGGGAATGTGTTCGTGCGGCTCGAGGCCGCCGCCGAGGGTGCGGAGGCAGAGGTGCGTCAGGCCGATCTCGCGCCAGTCGGCGACACGGGATTGCCATTCCGCCTCGCGCGGACCGACGACGGCGACGCCGGCCTCCGTCCCGAGGCTTTTCGGATCGCGCCCCGCGGCTTCGGCTTCCCGGTATATATCGTCGCGCAGTCCGCCAAACTCCTCGGGCGAGCAGAGATTGAACCAGCCGTCCGCCTGACGCCCGATGCGACGGCGCACGCGGGCAGTGGGCAATCCGGATGCACCGATCCAGATCGGAATCGGTTTCTGCACCGGCAGCGGGTTGATACCGGCGCCCGAAAGCGTGTGATACTTGCCGTCGAAATCGACCGTCTCTTCCGTCCACAAACGCTTTAAAAGATCTATCTGTTCCTCGCAGCGATCGCCCCGTGCGTGGAAGTCCGCACCGAGTGCCTCGTACTCTTCCGCATTCTTACCGACACCGATGCCAAGACGCAGGCGCCCTCCGGAGAGATTGTCGAGCGTCGCCGCTTGTTTCGCGACCAACACTGTCTGGCGTGCCGGCAGAATGATGACCGAGGGCACCAGCTCGATCTTTGATGTGACGGCGGCGATATAGGTCATCATCGACATCGGCTCATGCAGCGGCCCGCTACCGGCACGATAGACTTGCTCCGGCACTCTAAGATGGGTAAGGCCCAACCCCTCGGCCGCTTGGGCGAAGTCGCGGATCGCCTGGAGATCGTCGCCGAGCTCCCGGACCGGTAGCGAGATTCCGATGCGCATGATGATTTCCTCCCTTATTCGGCGCCGACCTAGCAAAACCTCCCTCGCCCTCCTGCTCCGTGGGCTCCTCCCTCTCCCGCAAAAGGAGAGGGTTCGGGTGAGGGGTCGCTTGCCTTAAAGCGCCACCGCCCCGTCAGCGCGCCTCGTCCGTGGCGCCCTGTTGGCGCCGGCCATCATTTCGGCCGCGGTCCAGCCCATCTGGCCGTGGCGGCTGTTGCCGCACCGGATCAGCGCCTCGTCGTCGAAGGGCCGGGCGTCGGCGAGGTCGAGCCAGATGCGCATCAGCACGCGCTTGCGCTCTTCATCGGCGACGACGCCATGGGCGGCGCGGCCGTGCAGGGTCGTGTAGTTGTTGCAGAACTGGATGTCGCCCGCGTGGAAGGGAAACTCGAGGCAGGTCTCGCGGGCGATCTCGTCCATCAGGTCGAATATCGCGTTCTCCGCGTCCGTCAGCGGCCTTCCGTTGCGCTCCGACGCGTTGGTGATCCAGTTCCGGTTGTACTGGCAGGAGACCGCGCCGTCCCGCTGGCTGAACACCGGCACCTTGTAGCCCGAGGTCGGCGTCTCGCCGGGCCCGTGCTCGTCCATCCGGTCCCACTCGAAGCCTTCGTAGAGCCGGGCCAGCGCGTCCGACCGCCGGCGCAGCAGCTCGTTGTAGATCGTCATCGAGCTCGCGACCCGGCTCGGCGGGTCGTCCGGCGCCTGACGCACGCAGAGCAGGGAGACGACATCGGTGAGGTCGATGTGCAGCTTCGATTCCTTCGGGAAGCCGACGCCGCGGCGACCCTGGCTCGGGCGGAGCTTGCCGTCGGTCACGTAGTGGATGAAGGTCGCGTCGCCGTTCTGGGTGAGGCCGGTGCCGAGATGGCTGCAGAGCCCCCAATACATCCGCTCGATATCCTCGTAGGGGTGGCCCTCGACGGGGAAGTTGCGCATCAGCGCGAAACCGCGGCCGGTGCGGAGATCGTCGCCGACCCGCGCGAGGCGGGCGCTCAGGCCGGGGAGCGGAAAATCGTCCTTCCGGATCGTCTCCAGGCGGGCTCGCTTGACCCCGGACAGGGCTTCGATCAACTCATCCCGGTCGCCATCGTCCAGAACATATTCCCAGCTGCGCTCCTCCCGCAGCTCCGCGCCGGTCCAGACGGAGCGGTCCACAATCGGTTCCCCACGAATCTCGCTCATCGCGTCCTCCTTCGGTTTCCTCTTCTTATGACATAGGGCAAGTTCCGGTCAAAGGCGCGTGGTGACATAGCGCCACCGCCGCCTAGTTCCTTCTCAAACGGAGGAAGACATGACCGACGACAGATTATTGTTTGAAGCCGCCGACGGCGTGGCGACCCTGACCCTGAACCGGCCGGACGTGATGAACGCATTCGAAGACGGCATGCGCGAGGCGCTGTTCGACCGGCTCGAGGCCTGCGCCGCCGATCCGGATATCCGCTGCGTGGTCATCACCGGCGCCGGCAAAGCGTTCTCAGCCGGCGGCGATATCGCGAGCATGGCCAAGCTGCAGCAGGACAACGACGTCTCCGTTGTAGAGACCCGCATGGCCATCGCCGGTCAGGTCATTCAACAGATTCGCAGGATGCAACAGCCGGTCATGGCCGCGATCAACGGGGCAGCAGCGGGCGGCGGCATGAATCTGGCGCTCGCCTGCGATCTGCGGATCTCCAGCGATCGGGCCGTCTTCGCGGAAAGTTTCGTCAAGATTGGCCTGATCCCGGATTGGGGCGGATTTGATTTCCTCACCAAACTTGTCGGCACATCCAAGGCAATGGAATTGATGATGCTCGGTGACCGCATCGACGCGGCAGAAGCGCTCCGCCTCGGGCTCGTCAACCGGGTCGTCCCGGAGGCCGGTTTTCGGGACGAAGTCGCCAAGCTCGCCGCGCGCCTGGCGGACGGGCCGCCGGCCACCCTGGCGGCAATCAAGGAAGGCGTCTATCGGGGAGCGGAGACCTCGCTGCCCGAGACGCTCTCCTATGAATACGCCACGCAGCGCCGAATTTTTCTTTCGGACGACGCGCGCGAAGGGATGAAGGCTTTTCTGGAAAAACGCCCGGCCCGCTTTCGGGACTAACCCTCGCGCCGGCCGCGAAAACTCGCCAGCACCTGGCGACGGATATCTTCCGGCTGCCGCTCAATAGCATCTGCGAGACTGCGCAGCTCACGGCGGGCACCGTGCAATTGGTCGAGCAGAGACAGCACGACCGGGAGAGCTTCTTCGCCAATTTGCAATTCGTCCTGCAACTGCGCCACCAGGCGGATTCGGGCAAGATCGAGATCGTCGAACCGAGCCTCTCCGTCGGAAGCGGCCGGCACGATCCATCCTTTGCGGACCCAAACCCGAAGCTGCCGGACATCCACTCCATCGATTTCGGCAACAACCTGCGTTTCGCTGTAAATCATGCCGAACCGGCCTTTCCGGCGCGCGGATTGTAGGCGTGCGTCTGCCGCCATGTTTTGACGAACTCGGCCAGCTCGCCGTCAATTTCCTTCGGTATCACCACCTTCAGCACCACCCGCTGATCTCCAGCCGTGCCCCCGGGCGGCGCTATACCCTTGCCTTTCAAGCGCAGGACATCGCCGCTGCTGGACCCCTTCGGCACAGTCAGATTAACCCGCCCCGATAGTGTCGCCACCTCGACCTTACCGCCGAGCACCGCTTCATCCAGGGTGATCGGCAGCTCGATCAAAATATCGTTGCCTTCCCTGCGGAATACCGGATGCGGGCGAACCGCGATCTCGATGAAGGCATCGCCCGCAGGCCCACCCCCCAATCCAGAGCCGCCCTTGCCCTTTAGCCGCAGGATACCGCCATCCCGGATCCCGGCAGGTATGGCGATGTCGAGCGCCTTTGCGTCGGGCATGGCGATCCGTCGCTTGGCGCCCTTGGCGGCATCGAGAAAGTCGACTTCAAGACGATACTGCACGTCTTGGCCGCGCATCCGGATGGTGCCCCGCGCGCCGCTGGTCTGGCTACCACGCCGTCCAAATAAATCGGCAAAAATGTCCGATACATCCCCCAAATCCTCGAACCCGGCCGAGCTGTGGTAACGGCCGCTGCCATCGGCATCCGCATAGTTGCGGTAGAACTGTTGGTCCGGGCGTTCGGCCCCCGAGGCGTCGATTTCGCCGCGATCGAATTGCCCCCGCTTGTCCGGGTCGCCGACGATGTCGTAGGCAGTCGCGACTTTCTTGAAACGCTCTTCCGCCGCCTTGTCTCCCGGATTGAGGTCGGGATGCAGCTTCTTGGCAAGATCGCGATAGGCTTTCCGGATGTCCTCTTGCGAGGCTGTCTTCTTCACACCCAGAACCGTATACGGGTCGTCGCTCATCGCACGCTCAACTGTGTTTGCTTCCGCCAATTGCGGGGCCTTGGCCGCGCGTACTTTAAATTGGCACGATTCGCCGCCACTCAAGCATGAGCCAGATCAAATACGGCGAGTCTTCTCCTTCAGTCGGCGACTTCGATCTCCATCAGGGGTACGTGTTGCTGCGCGCCGTAGATATCGGTGTCGCCGGGAGAGCCGGACGGAATCTTGCGCGGCACCGTGATCTTGATCGCATAGGCGACATCGAAGGGAATGATCGCAACCTCGTTTTCGCTGACGCCATAAAGCGGACCGAGTGCCCGCGGCGTCAAAGCGCCGCTATCGCGTACCTTCGCGTAGGTGGCTTCATCCTCGAACATGACGTCGAGCGTAAACTGCAAAGCGCCCGCGTTCTTCGAGCGGATGACCTTCGCCAGATCCCGCAGCTTCGCCATCAGAGCGTCTCCGTTTCCATCCGCACGGCTTCGAGCGGATGATCGCATTCCATGACATGCCAGACATTGAACTCGTAGACTTCGCCGACCGGCATGTCGGAGGGCGAGAACGGGATCGCCATGTTGCCGGAAATGCACATCCGGCCCTGAAAGTCGCCGTGCAGCAGGAGATAGCGTATCTTGGCGCAAACCGCCTTGGAGATGTCCTCGGTGACGCCGATCACATCGACCAGCAGGCCGAGTTCGTGCGACAGCGTCTCCTTCACCGGCTCGATCGGCCCCATCGTGGCATTCTTGCCGTAGACATGAACGTTGATTTGATACTGCTCGGGCGAAAAGCCAAGTTGAGAGACTTCGATCGCCGCGCGCTCCTTGCAATGCGCGATGTAACTGTCGATCTGCCCGATCAGGATCGGGTCGCGGGTGCCAGCCATCGAAACCGTACGGTATCCGAGCGCGCGAACCCCCTCGAGTTTCACCGTGTATCTGTTGGCGGGCTCGAAACGGCTGCCGGTGACCTTGACAGTGCGGTCGTCGAGCTGCGTGAAGTCCGCGTGCGAGGTATCGACGAGACCGGTCGGCTCCTTCAAGTGATAAGGGCTCGGATTCTCGTAAAGTGTATGGGCGGCGACCCTCGTCCGCGTCACGCGCTTATCGGGATGGCCCGGCTCGACGGTGAAATAATCGTCGTAGATCGTACCGATGACGCTGTCGCCGCCGAGACGTGGTTCCGCCACCTGGGCGCCGCACTCGATGATCTTGCCGAGGTGCCAGGCGAGGCCGGGCTCGGCACCGCGCATCAGCGGAATCGCGGCATAGATCGCCGCGTCGCTCGCCCGTCCGGCGATGACGACGTCGGCACCGTCTTCCAACGCTTGCTGAAACGGCTCCGGTCCCATCATCGCGACGACGCGGTGCGAGCGCTCGATCTCTTCCTCGGTCAACTCACCGATCGGGCCCAGCGGCGAGATCTTTCCCGCCTTCGCCTTTGCCTTAAGCGCATCCTTGGTCTGCTCGCTGCGAATCACCGAAACCTTGGGATGCAGACCTTTCTCGCGGGCGATCTCGCGCACCACATCCATCAGCCAATCGACATGCGGATCGCCACCGCCGCCACCCGCCGAACCGATGAAAACCGGGACACCCTTCGCCGCGCCTCCTTCGAGCATCAGCGACAGGTCGCGCTTTGCCGCGGCGCGCGAGACGAAGGCTTGGCCTGCACCGAGGTAGTATGGTCCCGGATCCATCGATCCGGCGTCGCTCGCGATCAGATCGAGATCCATCTCAAGCGCCCGCTTCATCGATTCCTCGGCATATCCGTAGCCGAGCATGCCGGTCGCCGCCATCATCCGTATCGGTTTCATATATGATCTCCCACGCCACAGTTCCTGCACTCTGCTATCAAAGATACGCCGGGTTTCTCCGGAAACCATCCAGTCGCTCTCGAAAAACGCGTTGTACAGGTGTGATTGCCCTCACTGCGGACTCCGCTTCTGCCTTGCAAAGATCAGGATATCGTCAGCTTCCCGCCAAGCCCTCGCCATCAATGGATCGCAGGGTCGGACCCCTTGGAATTAAACGGAAGAACGAGAAGATGCACCAATTGACATTCGCCGCTTCGGTCGCCGGATTGCTGATGCTTTCGGCATTTCTGGCTGCCGCATCCTACTTCGACGGCAGCCCTTTCAGATCGCCTTTTGACTCGCGCTACACGCCGGCCGCCGAAAGTTTCGCGATGCGCGAACCTAAATAACAGTTCCCTTACTGGACAAATGGGCGACCTTGTGCGCACACTTAAAGAGCAAGCAAGACGATTCGCGAGTCGGGGGGGAGACCGATGGGGAAGCGCGAGATCAATCTGCGGCAACTTCTCCATCCGATGTCGCCGGAGGAGTTTTTTGCGGACTATTACGACCAACGCCCGCTCCATATTCCAGGTGCGGCAGATAAGTTCGCCCATGTTTTCACTTGGAACGAGCTCAACGCACTGCTCGAATCGGTCCATTTATGGAGCGAAAAGACGATGCGGCTCGTCATCGATACGGTCGATGTGCCGCCCGAGGAATATTCGGTACCCGGCCATAACCGGTTCCTGGAGCCGGCGCTTATACCCGACTTAAAGAAAGTCCAGGAGATGATTCTCCAGGGCGCGACCCTTGTTCTCGACCGGACGGAGCGTCTCACCCCGACCCTGGCGAGAATCGCCGATATCATCGAGCTTTCCACCGGCGGGCGGGCGAACTGCAATGCCTATTGTTCCTGGCAAGCCCATCAGGCGTTCAAATCGCACTATGATTCGATGGATGTTTTCGTACTGCAGATCGACGGCAGCAAGAAATGGAACATCTACGAGACCCGGATTGACGGTCCGGTTGAGCACGCCCCCTTTGATTTTGCCAGTCAATCGGCAGAGCATCATCAAATAGCCAAGGGCAAAGTGTCGATGACGCCCGAATTGTCGACTGGAGATTTCCTGTATGTGCCGGCGGGCCAGTACCACGATGCACTGGCGTCCACGGAAGTGTCGCTGCACCTGACATTCGGCTCGGTTCGAGCGACCGGAATCGATTTTATGGCCCTGGTTACAAGTCTCGAATCGATCGCCAGCATCCCCGAATTCCGCCGCCCGCTCCCGCATTTCGACGATGCGTCGGCACATAACGCGCATATTGAAGAATTAGCCGACAAGCTGCACGAACTCTTGTGCGACCCAAGCACGGCAGAACAAGTCCGCGGATTCCAGCGCCAGCAAAGTCTGGGGCATCTGTCTCCTGGGTTTCAACTGCCGAAACGCGCCGAACATGCCCGCTTGCGGGTCTGTGATCGAGGCGCCAAAACGGTCCGGCGGGGACCAGACTGGGTCTTGAAGACGGCGGGTTCCGAGACCAAGATCGATCCTGCGGAGGCCCAGGTGGCGGAATGGGTCATTGGTCGCGAAGGCTTCACCAGCATCGAATTTATCGATGCCTTTGGTCAAGGCGACCTCGATTTGCTCGGCACACTAAATCGATTTTCCAAAGCCGGCCTGATCGAGGTCGTCTAACAGATCGACGCTTGCAACTAGGCGTCTGCATTCCCAAATACCGTCTGAAGCGCAGGACAAACGGTCTGCGTTCACCGGGGAGCCGCTAGGTCCCCAGCTTACAGCCACTCGCTCATTGCATGGAGGAGGCGCTGACAATGTCGCGTATGTCACTTTTCAACAGCCCATTGCTGTTGGGTTTCGAAGAATTCGAGCGGACCTTGGATCGCATCTCGAAGATGCAGACAGAAGGCTATCCGCCCTACAATATCGAACAAATCGGCAAGAATGCGCTGCGGATTACCCTGGCGGTTGCGGGTTTTACCGAGACCGATCTCACGATCCAGATCGAAGACAGCCAACTGGTTATCCGAGGCCGGCAGGAAGACGACGTGGAACGCCGCTTTTTGCACCGTGGCATCGCGGCACGGCAGTTTCAACGCAGCTTCGTGCTGGCCGAAGGCATCGAAGTCCGCGAGGCACATCTCCATAACGGATTATTGCATGTCGACCTTGTCCGGCCGGAGCCCGAATCCAGGGTGCGGACAATTTCAATCAGTACAAAGGACGGAACCGCGGCGGCCAACCGCGGGAAATCAGTCGGTATCGAGCAAGCGGCAGGCCCAAAAGGAGAAAATTGACATGGCACACAAGGACCAACGCCAAATTTCGGAAATCGATTTGGCACGGCTCGGAGCGGATAACATCGCCTATGTGCGGCGCATCGAGATCGACCAGAAAGTCCATTTCATGCTGGTGGCCGGCGATGGCCGCGAACTCGGAGTCGCCCCCAGCTATCAGACTGCGATCATTGCGGCACTGGAAAACGATTTCGAGCCGGTCAGCGTCCACTAAGCCAGACCAGCGACAGCCAGTCAGGCGGCAGCTTCGGCCGTCGTTTCGATCAGCAGCGCATAGAGAGAATCCGGATTCTCCGATCCCCGCAACTTCTCACAGGTCCGGCGATCCCGCAGCAGCCGTGACACACGCGCCAATGCTTTGAGATGGTCCGCTCCCGCGCATTCCGGCGCCAGCAACAGGAAGATCAAATCGACTGGCTGCTCATCAATCGACTCGAACTCGATCGGCCGCTCCAGCCGCGCAAAAAAACCGTGAAGGCGATCAAGACCGGGTAACTTTCCATGCGGTATCGCGATCCCATTGCCGACGCCAGTCGTCCCCAGTCGTTCCCGTTCGATCAATGCATCGAAAATGATGCGCTCGCTCAGCCCCGACTCCTCGGATGCGTGTTTCGCTAACTCCTGCAGCGCCTGTTTCTTAGACGTCGCGGGGAGTTTCGCGAATATACTGTCAGGGGTGATCAAATCGGCAATTTCCATGCGTCCGCCCTCAGTTGGTCTCAGGCTCGCCGCCGCACATCCCCCGCGGATCGACCCATCCAATATTTCCGTCGGCCCGGCGATAGATCATGTTCAGCCCGCCATGTGCGACATTACGGAACATCATCGCGGGCAGATTCGCGAGATCCATACGCATCACCGCTTCGCCCGCGGTCAGGTTCTCAATCGCCGTTTCCAGCTCGGCGACGATCACAGGCTGGTCCGGCTCGTCCGCCGCATCTCCATTCTCGGTATCGGCTTCGGCTTCCAGAACGTATTGCAGTGCCGGCAATACGTCGGCATTCTCCGGACGCTCGCGATGATGATCGCGCAATCGCCGCTTGTACCGCCGCAGCCGCTTGCCAACGTGCTCTGCCGCCTGGTCGAAGGCCGCGTAGGCATCGCCCGCCATCGCATGCCCCTGCAGCAAAATCCCCTTGCCAACATGGACCGCAATATCCGCGCGAATTTCATGCCCTTGTTTCGACATTGTCACGTGACCGTCTGTGGGGTTCTCAAAATATTTGCCCACAACAGCCGGGACTTGCGTTTCGATATAACTGCGAAGCGCAGCACCCACATCGAGCTGCTTGCCGTTAATTGTTAGTTGCATTCGCCTATCATCTGAGTTTTGTCGGGTCGTTCTTAGACCGCAGTCGTCGCCTCACCTCCGCGACGGGTCGCGATACATAGGCGGCGGGGCAGAGCGAGTCAATAGCACCCCGCCACACCCTTAAATTTCAAGCGTTTCTGCTGTTTCAAAGCGTCCCCACCTTCATTCTCCGGCGCTCGACGGAAGATCCGATTCGCATCGCCTCCCGATACTTCGCAACGGTCCGGCGGGCGATTTCAATTCCGTCCTGGCGCAAGATATCGACGATCTTGTCGTCTGACAGGATGGCCTTGGGAGACTCGCTGTCGATCAGGGCCTTAATGCGGAAGCGCACCGATTCGGCGGAATGCGCATCGCCGCCCGTCGCACTCTGAATCGAGGACGTGAAAAAATACTTAAGCTCGTAGAGGCCGCGCGGCGTTGCCATAAATTTGTTGGTTGTCACTCGGCTGACCGTGCTCTCATGCATCTCGATCGCCTCTGCAATATCCCGCAGGATCAGCGGTTTCAGATGCTCCACGCCGCGGCGGAAGAACGCATCTTGTTGCTTTACGATCTCGCTGGCGACCTTCAGGATCGTGGTGGCGCGCTGATGCAGCGACTTGACGAGCCAATTGGCATTTTGGAATCGTTCGGTGACATACTCTTTATCTTCCTTCCGTCGAACGCCTTTGCTCACCTCGGCGAAATATTCCGTATTGACCAGCACACGCGGCAAGGTTTCCTGATTGAGTTCGAGGAACCATCCGCCGTCCGGATGCGGCTGCATCAAGATATCCGGGATGACGCTTTGGATTGCTTCTTCGCGGAAGTTGCTGGCCGGCTTCGGATCCAGCGTCCGTATCTCCGCAACCATATCCGTTAAATCTTCCTCATCGACCCCGCAAATTTTCAGCAAAGCGGCTTTGTCGCGCCGTCCGAGCAGTTCCAAATTGTCGATCAACGCTTCCATCGCTGGGTCGAAACGGTCACGATCCCGGAGCTGCAAGGCGAGGCACTCTTTCAGATCCCGCGCAAAGACCCCCGGCGGGTCAAACTGCTGGAGCCGCGCAAGGACCGTCTCCACCCGTGCGACGTCACACCCCAGCATGGATGCGATTTCGTCGGTCGTACCGGCGAGCCAGCCGGATTCGTCGAGCATGTCGATCAAGTGAATTCCGATGATGCGCTCTGCCGGCTCCTTGATGTCGATCCCAAGTTGTTCCACCAGATGCTCGCGCAGGCTGGGCTCTTCGCTCAGCGTGGCCTCGAAATCACCCAGGCCTTCGCTGAAATCGCTGCGACCTCCAGCCCCTATCGGGGATTGTGTATCGAAACCGCCGGTGACTTCATCCGAGACATCTCTTGGGTGCTGATCGTCCCAAACGTTCTCGTACTCCATATCGAGCGGCTTTTCTTCGGCGGCCGGCAATTGGTCTCCTGCCGTCATATCTGAAGAATCGGGTCCACCAAAATCGTCATCGGTCGGCACTACCGATTCGAGTACCGGCTCGCCGTCGCCACTCGGCGGCGCTTCGCCGTCATCCCGTTCCAACATCGGGTTCTGATTGAGTTCGTCTTCGACGAATGCCGACAGTTCGACATTCGAGAGCTGCAGCAGTTTGATCGCCTGCTGCAGCTGCGGCGTCATTACCAGGGATTGGGATTGCCTCAGGTCGAGGCGTTGGGAAATCGCCATTGCTTAACCGGCCGGCAGCCTCAGAGACTAAATCGGTCGCCGAGATAAACCCGGCGGACATCCGAGTTCCCGACAATCTCTTCCGGTGATCCTTCCATTAGAACTTGGCCATCATGCAGAATGTACGCGCGGTCCACGATATCGAGGGTTTCCCGCACATTATGATCGGTGATTAACACCCCGATGCCGCGATCCTTCAGTTGAGTGACCAATTCGCGGATATCGCGAACAGCGATCGGATCGATCCCGGCCAGCGGCTCGTCGAGCAAGATGAAATGAGGATGGGAGGCCAGAGCGCGGGCAATTTCCACGCGCCGCCGCTCCCCGCCCGACAGCGTAATCGTCGATGTGCGCCGCAAATGCGAGATCGAAAATTCCGCCAGCAGCTCTTCCAAAAGAGTCTCGCGTACCTGGACATCGGGTTCGATCATTTCCAGGACCGCGCGGATATTCTGATCGACGGTTAATCCACGGAAGATAGACGGTTCTTGCGGCAGGTAACCGACGCCCAATCGGGACCTTCGATACATCGGCAGACTGGTAATATCGTGCCCATCCAAAATGATTTCGCCGTAATCAGCGGCAATCAGGCCAGTAATGATATAAAAACAGGTCGTTTTTCCCGCGCCATTGGGTCCAAGCAGACCGACGACTTCACCTCGCTGCACGTGCAAACTGATATTTCTCAGCACCGGCCGGCGTTTGTATTGCTTTCCCAAATTCCGGGCCACCAATCCAGGATTGTCGGCAACCAAGCGCGGCGCCGCCTCGGACGCACCTTGCGATGCGGCATTTCCCAGATGAGGTTCGTTATCTCGCTCCATCGGCCAGCAGGCTTTCTTTGTTGATCGCGTCGCCTATCGAGTCGCACCGTCTATCAGCGGCCGGCACCGCGGGGCTGTATCAACCCCCGAACGCGCCCCTTACCGCCAATCAATCGACTAATTCCCGAATTCAGGTCCACCTCGGCTTCATTTCCGTTCAGTTGAGTCTTACCACGGGTTATCTTAACGTTTTGTTGAAGCCTTACTATCCCAGTGCGGACATTATACACACCTTTTTCGGCCCGAACGATCTCGCTTGCAGTGGATATGTGGACGTTTCCCCAAACATTGACCTGCTGAATTTCCTGCCGACCGTTTGCACCGGCCCCAATGATCGCCAGCAGAATATCGGCTCTAACTCGCTGATCTTCCTTGATAATCGTCGCGTCGCCTCGGGCAACGAACTGCTGCTTCGCTTCCCAGTATTCCAATTGATCGCGCGCCGTGATCAGGCCCTGATTGGATTCGATGCGCAGGTTTTCACCGATAAGAACAAAATTCTGATCGTCGATCTTATATTCCCCGCGATCTCCGAATACCCGTTCGTTCTTTGAAATGATCTGCACATTGCCGTCGGCATCAACACGGTAAAACTGATCGCCGCCGCCCTCGGGATTGTCGCGGTAATGCGCGGTCAGGGTATCGGCCCGCAATTCCACGCCGGAACGAACCGCTCGCGCGTTCCCCGTCGCGACAACTCTCGCTTCATCGCGGTACCAAACGAGGCCTTCCTCCGCGGTCAGGTCCAAGGGGTCATCGCCCCCCTGCAATAGGCCTTGGGAAATTGCCGTCCCGGGCGCTAAAGCAGCCAACGTCAACAATAAACCCAATCCAAAAATAGCGGCGGTTCTCACTTTTGGACTGCTCCCTCTGCCTCTTCGGTCGGATCGTTGAGCAGTATCACGCGACTCTTACCCTGAAATTCGATGCGTTCCCCGCGGTTGCGGACGATAAAGCCCTCCGCCTGAATATGGCCAAACGGGCCTTGACCGTGAACCGGCTCGGTGCCGATCGCATCTCCAGCGCGGAGATCCAGAACCGCGCTCGTTGTCCTGAACTCATAACCCTTGTCATGGAACAGATTGACCGTTCCTGCCAGCTCCAGAAATTGCGTGACGCGATTGTAGTTGCCGAGTTCAGCAGTCACCGCCAACCACGATCCATCATCCATGACTATGTCGGCTTTCGGCTGCAGCAACTCGATCACCGGGGAATCCGCATCCAGCTGTTCAGCGGACTCGGCCGTTACGGTAAACGGCCTTTTCGCCCGGTCGACGCCCGTGTAGCGCGCATTCACCATGCGCAAGTTCTCCGCCGCGCTCTTGTCGATCTTTGCGAATCCGATCTGAAACCGGTCATTTTGTTCATTTAGTTGCGGCCAAATAACCACGACCAGCAAGAGCGCTGTCGCCACCGTCGGCAACAACACCTTCATGAACCCGACAAATTGGCCGTATACTCGGCTCGCCCGCTGCGTGCGCCGCGCCGTAAGGGCAACCCGACGACGTGTTGACGCTGCAGCAACCGTGCTCATGCGATCAGGTAATCCCGGCTTTCAGAAGATCGTGGATGTGCAAGATTCCGACGGGTTGGCGAGATTGCTCGCCAACGACGAAGAGATTGGTAATCTTCCGCTCGTTCATCAGCGCGACCGCCTCCGCCGCCAATGCCTGCGGTTTGATCGTCTTGGGCGCCGTCGTCATCACTTCTCCCGCCGCACGGCTGAGCAGATTTTCCACTAGCGTCCGGCGCAAATCGCCGTCAGTGATGACCCCCAATAGGCTGCCTTTGCTGTCGACGACTCCAACGCAGCCAAACCGTTTCTCGGACATCACGGGAATTACCTCGTGCATTGGAAGCCCGGCGTCAACCAGCGGGATCATATCCCCTTCATGCATCAAATCGGAGACCCGCTGGAGGCTAATGCCGAGTTTTCCACCAGGATGCAAAACGCGGAAGTCTTGCGCCGAAAAACCCTTCCGTTCCAGCAAAGCGACGGCAAGGGCATCTCCCATCGCCAGCGACAGCGTCGTCGACGTGGTCGGCGCCAGTCCCATCGGACAGGCTTCGGGAATGGCCGGCAATAAGAGCACGACGTCGGCGAGCTCGGTCAGCGTGCTGCCGGGCCGCGACGTAATCACGATCAACGGTATGGAGAAACGCCGGGAATACTCCGCAATATCGCGCAGTTCAGACGTCTCTCCCGAATTGGAAAGCGCCAAGACCGCATCGTCGCGCGTTACCATGCCGAGATCGCCATGGCTGGCTTCTCCCGGATGCACATAATGGGCCGGCGTTCCCGTCGAAGCCAAGGTCGCCGCTATCTTACCACCGATATGCCCGCTTTTCCCCATGCCGGAGACGATCACGCGCCCCTTGACCTCCGAAAGCACTTGTACCGCCGCCGCAAAATTCTCGTCGAGGGACTCCGCAAGCGCCAAAATACCGTCCGCCTCCAAGCGAAACACGCGACGCGCAGACTCCAAGTCTGCATTCGGTTCCGCAATGGATTCGGCTTGCAAAAGCGGTGTATTGGAAACGGTCATTGGACTCTCGGTTCTGTGACTTTAAACGACGATATCGACGGCTCGAACCGAGCTGACGAACCGCTGCCTCAAGCATGGTCGATTATGCCCATCACCTCCTAAGAGGTCAATGAAAGCGCGCGTTTCAGCGCCTTGGCTAGGAATGAGCGAAAATATCTTCGGACTCGAATCCCGCGATATCCATCGCCGCACGTGTCGGTAGAAATTCGAAAGCCGCTTGGGCGATGTGGGTTCGGTTCTCCCGCGCAAGGCGCGCATCGAGCGCCTCCTTCAAACGATGCAGATAGAGGACATCGCTGGCGGCGTACTCAAGCTGTGCCAATGTGAGTTCCGATGCGCCCCAATCCGAGGATTGTTGCTCTTTCGATAGATCGACGCCGAGGAACTCGCGGCATAATTCCTTAAGACCGTGACGATCCGTATACGTGCGCGTCAGGCGCGAAGCGATTTTCGTGCAATAAACCGGGCGACAATCGGCACCCAGGTAGTGGTTCAGGGCGGCAATGTCGAAGCGCGCGAAATGAAAGAGCTTCAAGACCGATGTATCGTTGACCAAGCGGCACAAATTCGGCGCCGAGTACTCCGGAGTCGGAAAATGCACGATATGACACACGCCGTCGCCGGCAGAAAGTTGGACCACACACAACCGATCACGGAGCGTGTTCAATCCCAGCGTTTCGGTGTCGATCGCAACGGACTGTCCGAAGTCGACATTGTCAGGCAAGTCACCTCGATGAAGTTCAATCACCAAAGAGAAATTCCTTTTCCGGCCGGGTCGAGCCACCCGTATAATGGTGCCCAGGAGAAGACTCGAACTTCCACGAGGTTTCCCCCACAGGTACCTGAAACCTGCGCGTCTACCAATTCCGCCACCTGGGCGCTCGAGCGGAATTTCGACACTGCGACTCGCTTTGTCAACCAGCTTATGAACTTTCGCATCGGCTATTAGCGCTGGTTTTTAGGTTTGCGCGATTTTATATCATGTTACCTTTCGGGAAATTACCGCCGTCGGAAGCCGATGGCGGCGCGGCAATTCGGGGAGTTATCGAACATGACTTTGGTAACGGTTTTCGGCGGCTCCGGCGGCATCGGCCGCCAAGTCGTAAAATTGCTGGCACATCGAGGCGACCAGGTTCGGGTCGCGGTACGCAATCCTCAGGCCGCCCAATTTCTCAAACCGATGGGCGATGTCGGGCAGATCACCCCCGTGCAAGCCAATGTCAGGAACGCAGAATCAGTTCGTTCCGCCATAGCTGGCGCGGACTCGGTCATCAATTTGGTCGGTATTCTTTACGAAGGTGGCGCACAACGCTTTGAGGCCGTTCAAGCCCAAGGCGCGGCGCTGATCGCGCAGGCTGCCGCCGAAGCCGGCGTCAAAACGCTGGCGCATGTCTCGGCCATCGGTGCCTCTGCGACCTCTCCCTCCGCCTACGCCCGCAGCAAGGCCGCGGGTGAAGATGCCATACGCGAGGCCTTTCCGGCCGGGCGCATATTCCGGCCAAGCGTCGTCTTTGGACCTCATGACGATTTCTTCAATCGGTTCGCCGCCATGGCGCAACTGCCGCTACCTTTGCCCGTATTCGGATGCGGGCTCCCGCGTCTCACCGCGGACGGTATTAAAATCTACGGCGACGGCGGGACAAAATTTCAGCCCGTTTATGTCGGCGATGTGGCAGACGCTATTCTCGCTGCTCTGGCGGATCCAGCCAGCGAAGGCAAATTGTACGAGCTCGGCGGACCGACGGTCTACAGTTTCTGCGATCTGATGCGCCTGGTATTGCAGGCGACCCGGCGCTGGCGCCCTTTGGTCCCCGTACCCTTTGAGGCCGCATCGGTGCTTGCGTTCTTCGCAGAATTTTTGCCGAAGCCGCCGCTCACCCGCGATCAAGTCAAATTGCTGAAGATCGACAATATTGTCTCCGGTGACCATCCGACGTTGAGCGATCTTGGGATCAATCCCACGGCGGCCGAGTTGATCTTACCTCAAATGTTGGAGCCGTACCGGCGCGGCGGCCGCTACGCGGCAACGCAAACAACCTGACCTCACGCGTAGATCCAGTAGAGCAGACCGCCCCCAAGAGCGATCCGGTACAGTACGAACGGGGTGAATTTCGCGCGCGACAGCCAGCGCATCATGACGGCAATGGATAGCAGGCCCGCAAGAAACGCGAGGCCCACCGACAAGAAGACATCTTGCCCCAAGGTCACATTTTCGCTTGCGTACAGCTCCGCCGCTCCCAGGGCGCCAGCTCCCAATATGGTCGGGATGGAAAGCAGCAACGAGAATCGCGCGGCTTCCGAGCGCTCCATGCCAAGAAATCGTCCGGCCGTCATGGTTATACCGGAGCGACTGGTGCCGGGAATCAGCGCCAACACCTGTGCAAGACCGATAAAGATCGCATTGCCGAAATTCAGATGCTCGACCCGGCGGACGGTCATTCCCCACTGATCGGCAATCCACAGGAGCACCGCGAATCCGATTGTCGCCCAGGCAATGACTGCAACATCGCGCAGAAAGGCGCCGACATATTCACGCCCAAAAAACCCCACGATGACTACCGGGAGAGTCGCGATCAAAATCTGGCCGGCCAGTCTGGCACCCGGCCCTTTTCGGCCTGTCGCCAAGCCGACGGAGCCAAGCGCGATCATCCAAAGATCGCGCCAAAAATAGACCATGACCGCAAAGAGCGTCCCGACATGCACCGCAACGTCAATGAGGAGGCCTTGATCCGGCCAGCCCAAGACTTGCGACGTCAATACCAAATGGCCGGACGAACTGATCGGCAGAAATTCAGTCACGCCCTGAACGATGGCGAGCACCAAAATGTGGTATAGCGCCAAAACCCACCCCTCAACATCTTGTAAACAACCCAGCCTATTCGCTTATATCACTTCGCGATTCCGATTACAGCAGCAATCTTGTCGCGGTCCGGCAGAGTGTTGACGTAGGCTGATAATTCCAGCGTTGCACGGCGCGTCCCAAAGTCTAATATCCGGCTCATGCGAACCGTGTATCACCTGTGGCTTTCGCCCTTCTGCCGCAAAGTGCGCGTTGTCCTGGCAGAGAAAAACCTTGAGTTCGAGATGCAAGTCGAGAAGCTCTGGGAGAGGCGTGAGGATTTTCTGGCGCTGAACCCGGCGGGCGACCTGCCGGTGCTCGTCGAAGACGATGGCATGATTCTGTCGGATTCCGCCGCGATTGCCGAATACCTGGACGAGACCCATCCGGATCCGCCGCTGTTCGGCCGCAGTCCCCCTATACGCGCCGAGGTCCGGCGGTTGGTCGCCTGGTTCGACCGGAAGTTCGATACCGAGGTGACTCGGAATTTGGTCGACGAAAAGATCATGAAACGATTCCTTGGCATGGGCGAGCCCAACAGTCAGGCGATCCGTGCGGGAAGCGCCAACATCCACACCCACATGGACTATATCGCCTACCTGACGGAGGAACGTCGTTGGCTCGCAGGCAATGATTTCTCGCTTGCGGACATTACGGCGGCGGCGCATTTCTCCTGCGTCGACTACCTCGGCGACGTGCCGTGGAACGATCATGAACCGGCCAAGGAATGGTACGCCCGCGTTAAATCCCGGCCGAGTTTTCGTGCCCTGCTCGGCGACCATATTCCCGGCTGCCCACCGCCCAGGCATTACGCCGATCTGGATTTTTGAGTTCGCAGAGGAGGGATTTGCATGAGCGCCCCACCGACTCCCTCGAACGCTCCCGACCTGTCCGCGGACGGATCGACCGCACTTGAGCGGGCTCGACGCCAGCCGCTGATGCTCGGTCTTTTCCTGCCGATACAGAATGGCGGCTGGACGCCGTCGACAGCGCCGCGGGGTACGGATTGGTCGTTCGATTACAACGCGGCGCTGACAGTTCGCGCAGAGGAGCTTGGTTTTGATTTGGTCTTTGCCCTGGCGCAGTGGCTGGGGGCCGAAGGGCACGGAGGCGAGACGCGCTACCGGAAGTATTCGCTCGATCCCCTACTGATGACCGCCGGAACGGCGGCGCTCACCCGCAACATCATGCTGATCTCGACCGTCCATGTCCTCTACGGCTGGCACCCGCTGCACCTGGCCAAGATGGGTGCGACACTGGATCACATGACAGGCGGCCGCTGGGGCCTCAATCTGGTGACCGGTTTCCGGCCACACGAGATGGGTATGTTCGGCCTCGACTCCATTCCGCACGACGAACGCTACATCATGGCGGCCGAATTCACCGAGATGCTGGAGCGTCTTTGGCGCGAAGATGCCGACGTGACCTGGAAAGGTCGATATTGGTCGCTTGACGAGGCTTACGTTTCTCCGAAACCGGTCAAAGACAGACCGATTCTGGTCAATGCCGGCAGTTCAGAGGCCGGTCTCGACTATGCCGCAAAGTACTCCGACCTGATTTTCATAACCAGTCCCGGCGGCGCCGATATCGAAGACGCGCTGCGGACCCTGCCCGATCATACTCGCCACATCCGCGAGCTCGCCGCCGGGCACGGCCGCGAAATCCGCACGGTGATCAATCCGCACGTCATCTGCCGGGACACCGAACGCGAAGTCGAAGAGGTCTGCCGCGCCATCGTGGAAGCCGAGGATTCGGCGGCCGTCGACGGGCTCATGGGCACAATGACGAGCGGCGATCAAACATCCTGGCGCGGGCACAAGCGCAATCAGCGGATCATCGGTGGCAATCTGCATGTTTTCGGCACACCGGAACAGGTGGTCGAGCAATTCGTGAAGTTGAAGGCCGCCGGGTGCGACGGGATGCAGATCAATTTCTTCGACTTCGCACCCGACCTCGAATATTTCGGCGCCCGCGTCATGCCGCTGCTGAGGCAGGCTGGACTGCGCTATGACTGACGATGGGATGATTGACCTGTGAGTACCTCGAACAGACCGCGCCGCCTCCACCTCGGCGCCTTCATGCGCCCCGTGAGCATTCATACCGGCGCCTGGCGTTATCCCGGCGCCTATCCAGACGCCAATTTCAATTTCGGCCATATCAAACGGTTTGCACAGAAGCTGGAAAGCGGATTATTCGACGCCTTTTTCATGGCCGATCATCTGGCCGTCCTGAACATGCCGATGGATGCGCTGAAACGAAGTGCCACGGCCACTTCTTTCGAGCCCATGACCTTGCTGCCGGCGCTGGCCGCGGTCACCGAGCATCTGGGATTGATCGCCACGGGTTCGACGACCTACGAAGAGCCCTACCATGTCGCCCGGCGTTTTTCCTCCCTGGACCATATCAGCGGCGGAAGGGCGGCCTGGAACATCGTGACCACCTCGAACCCGAACGCGTCTCTCAACTTCGGTATCGAAGAGCAGATGGAACACGACGAGCGCTACCGACGCGCACGCGAGTTCTACGATGTCGTCACCGGGCTCTGGGACAGCTGGGCGGACGATGCCTTTATCCGGGATGTGGAAAGCGGCGTCTTCTTCGATCCCGAGCGGCTACATGTACTCGACCACAAGGGAAAGTATTTTTCCGTCCGCGGACCGCTCAACATTGCCCGCCCGGTGCAGGGCTGGCCGGTGCTGGTTCAGGCCGGTGCGTCGGAAGCGGGACGGCAATTCGCGGCAGAAACATCGGAAGCCATTTTCGCCTCGGCGCGCACTTTGGCCGATGGCCAGGCCTTCTACAAAGACATCAAGGGCCGCGTGGCGGCGGCGGGCCGGGATCCCGATCACATCAAGATTCTGCCGGGCTGCCTGGTCGTCATCGGCGATAGCGTCGAGGAGGCCCGGGAAAAACGCGCGGTCCTCGACAGCGGCGTACATTACGAGAGCGCCATCGCCTCGCTCTCCATCGCGCTTGGCAATGACGCCTCGTCCTTCGATCCAGACGGACCCTTGCCGGACGTGCCCGAGACCAATGCGAGCCAGAGCGGACGCGAACGCACCATCCGCCTCGCCCGCGAAGAGAACCTGACCGTGCGCCAACTCGCTCAACGCCTCGGCGGCTATGGCGGGCTGGCGATGGTCGGCACGCCCAAGACCATTGCCGACGAAATGGAAGAATGGCTGATCGAACGCGGCTGCGACGGTTTTAATGTCATGTTTCCCTACCTGCCCGAAGGACTCGAGGATTTTGTCGACCGGGTCGTGCCGGAGTTGCAACGCCGTGGATTGTTCCGGACGGCCTACGAAGGAAAGACCCTGCGCGAGAACCTGGGCCTGCCGCGCCCGGAAAATAAATTTTTCAAAGCGTGATCAAAAGGCGAGAGGAAAAGATGCAGGCACCCGGACGAACAAGGACTTGGCGACTCATTCGGATGATGCTGCTCCTCCTGGCAGGCCTTTTCCTTGCGAACCCGGCAACCGCTCAGGCGCCGAACCTCGAACCCGCGCCATACAAGCCACTGCCGGTTGGCACGCAGGTCTGGTACGGCGATCGCGGATTTGCCGTCAAGAATTCCGACGGATTGGAGTTGGAACTGCAGCTCAGCGACGGCGATTGGATTTCCCTTTACGGATTGTTTCTCAAAGCCGGCAGCTGGCAGTACACATCGAGTTCGAATTATCCTTTCGTCTCCCGAATCGACGACGACGATGTTGCGGCCTTGAAAAAATTCTGGCCACTAGAAGTCGGCAAGAAGACCGACATCATCGTCACCGAAATCCACGACGGTTCCAACCTGCCCCGCGACTGGAAGATAAAACTTCAGGTAACGGGTACCGAAATCGTTTCGGTCGCCGGCGCGCGATACGCAACCTATGTGATCACAGAAACGGGCATCGGCGAGGCGTTCTCCGCCGGCGGCGGGTCGATGGAGACCGCCGAGTACCTCACGACGCATTGGTACGAACCCGGATCAGGGCTAATCGTGAAGTCGACGAAAATCGAGAAAAGGGCGACCGGCCGGGATCAATTTTCAGGCAAGCAATTCCTGTCCGAACTGCGAAGCGCCACGTTCCCTGCGGGCACTACAAGCCACGCGTTACGGCGTCTCGAAGCCGCGCCACAACAGGTCGCGGTCCGCAGCATGTCGGAGGCGGCAAAGGATTCGGCTGCCTGGGAGGCGGTCAAATTCTCCAACCGTGTCGCTGACTTCCAGCGCTATTTGAACCCCTATTCCCCGGATGAGGCGGCGTTTTGCTGATGCCAGAACTGGAT
>JAYPOZ010000036.1:0-38635 GCA_038131165.1 Rickettsiales bacterium
TATCCGGAGTCTTGCATTGCTTTTGAAACAGCGGTTTCGGACCACCGACGTCCTTGGCCGGCTGGGCGGCGAGGAATTCGGCTTGGTCCTAACCGGCGTGGATCGCGAGAATGCGTTGCGCATTGTGAACGAGGTCCGAGCGGCCTTCTCCGAAATGGTTTTCAAGGCGGAGTCAGAAGATTTCTCCGTGACCTTTAGTGCGGGAGTCAGTCTGTATCCCGATCATTCAACGGTGAAGGAACTGAGTGACGCCGCCGACCAAGCGCTCTACAGCGCCAAGGCGGCTGGTCGAAACCAAGTGGTTTTCGCTGAATGATGCGCGGCCGGGGTGGAGCGGGTGAAGGGAGTTGAACCCTCGTCTTGAGCTTGGGAAGCTCCTGCTCTACCGTTGAGCTACACCCGCCTCTCGCCCGTCTGTCTTACGTAAGGCGGCCTGGAAATTCAAGCGCCGTCCATCACACGGGCGAGAATGGAGACGCCCTCGCGGATTTCCTTTTCGCTCAGGCCGGCATACCCGAGCAAAAACCCACGCTGCTTCGGGGAGCCGTCATAGAATGCGGAAAGCGGTGGCGTTTCGAGATCCAACTTGCGCGCTTCCCGGGCCAGAGCGGCATCGTCGGCATCTGCCGGAAGTCGGGCGAGGAGGTGCATTCCCGCGTCTTCCGGCGCAGCGTCCAACGCGCCCTTGAGCGTTCGGTGGAGAGCGTCGATCAGCGACGATTGGCGGTCGCTGTAAAGGGCGCGCATGCGTCGAATGTGCGCACTGAGGAAACCTTCCGAAATGAAATCCGCAAGGGCCGCTTGGGCAATGGACGAGGGATGCGTATCGATCAGCACCCGGATGGCGCGAAACGCATCAATCAGATCATCCGGGACAACCATATAGCCGATACGCAGCCCTGGGAACATGACCTTGCTCATCGTGCCGATGTAGATGACACGGCCTTCCTCGTCGAGACCTTGCAAGGCGGCGAGCGGACGCCCCCGGTAGCGGTACTCGCTGTCGTAGTCATCCTCGAGGACGAAGGCGTCTGCGTTGCGGGCCCACTCGAGCAATTCCAATCGGCGACCGAGGCTCATTGTGATACCGAGCGGATACTGATGTGAGGGCGATACGCAGGCCAAACGCGCGTCCGGGGCAATCCGCTGGCCATCGGACACGCTCAAGCCGTCTTCGTCTACCGGAACCGCCGCGAGCTTTGCGCCGGCCGCCAATAGGGCGCCCCGCATTCCTTGAAAGCCGGGTTCCTCCATCCACACCCGATCACCGGGATCGATCAAGACCCGCGCCGTCAGGTCCAACGCTTGCTCGGCGCCAGAGACGACAATGACTTGCTCCGGCGTGCATTGGACCGCGCGGGCCGCACCTAAATATTCCGCGATTGCCTCGCGTAAGGGCCGATAACCAAGTGGATCGTTGCCGACCAGAAAACTGCGGGGAGGGCGGCGCCATCGCCGCGCGAGAAGTCGAGCCCAGTCGTCGAACGGAAATTCGGCCAGTTCGGGCAAGCCGGGAGAAAAGGCGCGTGGCCGGGTCGAGCCCCGGCCGCTGATCGAAGCCAAGTACGCGCCTCTTTTGGACGGGCCTCTGCGGTTGGTGGATTTCTGCCCGGAGCCCGGCTTGGTGCCGCGCGCATTCAGCAATTCTTCCGATAGGGTCGTCGAAACAAAGGTCCCGGCACCGGTTCGCCCTTCGATATATCCCTCGGCAAGCAACTGGTCGAATGCGGAGACGATCGTATTGCGGGACAGGCGCAGGTCCGAAGCAAAGGCGCGCGTCGCCGGCAGCCGCTGTCCTGGGTGAAGGCGGCCGGTTAGAATGGCCTCCCGCAACCCGAAATAAAGTTGGCGGTAGAGTGGCTCGGGCAATGCAGGGTCGACCGAAATGGCGGCCAAATGCGCAGCGACAGATCGTTTCAATGCGGTTTTCCTAAAGCGGTACCTCTCATATAATGATTTTTGGCGTTTTGACCATTCCGTTCGGTTCTCTAAAGACACCTAAGTCACGGGAATGTCATTGTGATTGAACCATCAAACGGTCTTTAATATTTCGGCAAACTCGTCGACGGTCCAACGACCCAGCCGTCTTTCTAGGGACTTTCCAGCATCATAATGAGCGAAGCGGACATTCTCGAAAAACCGTCACTGGCGGCAGCTAAGTTCCGAAACCCTTCTGTCACTGCTGATGGGCACAAGCGTGCTTCCGTACGCCTGGAATCTCTCGAAACGCTGTGGTTCAACACCGGAACATTGTGCAATCTTGAATGCAGTAACTGTTATATTGAATCCAGTCCGACCAACGACCGTTTGGTCTATCTGACGGTTTCGGAGGTCGAGGATTTTCTGGATGAGCTGTCGGCGTTCGACACCGGAACAAAGGAAATTGCCTTTACCGGTGGCGAGCCGTTCATGAACCCGGACATCATCGCCATGATCGAAGCCGCGGCATCGCGGGGCCATAGGGTGCTGGTTCTCAGCAATGCCATGCGGCCGATGATGAAATGCGCCGATCGGCTGCTCGCCCTGCAGGAATGCTATGGGAGGCAATTGACGATACGAGTTTCACTCGATCATTATTCGCAACCGTTGCACGACCTTTATCGGGGCGCGCGTGCCTACGAGACGGCGCTCGAGGGCCTTCGATGGCTTTCCGGCAATGGGTTTTCGTTCAGTCTGGCAGGACGTACGTTTTGGAACGAGAGCGAGCAAGAGATCCGGGATGGATTTAAGCGCCTGTGCGACCGCGAAGGACTAGCGCTCGATCCCGATGATCCGGTAGCGTTGACGCTCTTTCCCGAGATGGACGAATCGCTCGATGTGCCGGAAATTACGGAAGCGTGCTGGTCGATCCTCGGAGTTTCGCCGGGCGATATGATGTGTGCGGCCTCGCGTATGATCGTCAAGCGCAAAGGCGCCGACAAACCGGCTGTACTTCCATGTACGCTTTTGCCGTACGACAGGGAATTCGAGCTTGGCTCGACGTTGGCGGATGCGGAGCAGGAAGTGCCGTTGAATCATCCACATTGCGCCCGGTTTTGTGTATTAGGTGGTGGTTCTTGCAGTCGGGCGGAATCGTGAGACCGATCCAAAGCCAATGCCAGAGCGGCGGTTTATTTGATTTCGGTCGATCGACTGTCCTTGTCTTTGGAGGCGTTTACGGAAATATTCAGGCTTTGGACGCGCTTTTTGACGCGGCGGAATCGCTCCGGATTCCGGAGAATCAGATGATTTGTACCGGCGATCTGGTCGCTTACTGTGCTGACCCGGAAGCCGTCGTATCGCGTGTTCGCCAGTCCGATATTTTGACAATTCAGGGGAACGTCGAACAATCCTTGGCGACGGCGTCCGAAGATTGCGGATGTGGGTTTGAAGAGAACAGTACATGCGATTTACTGTCCGCCAGTTGGTACGCGTACGCGCGAGAAGTGCTGTCTAGCGACGCAGTTCGTTGGATGAGTACGTTGCCGAGCAGCTTTGAAGTCACCATCGGCGGATTCTCGCTGTCGGCGGTCCACGGTGCGCCGTCAAGTATCAACAAGTTCGTGTTTCCTGGCAGTCCCGAAGCCGAATTGAGGGGCGAACTCGATTTGGCGGCTGATCATGGAGTTATCGGAGGACATTCCGGTTTGCCATTCAGCAGCATCGTCGGCGGGCGATTGTGGCACAATTCCGGTGCCTTAGGCATCCCGGCCAATGATGGAACGCCGCGCGTTTGGTTCAGTACTGTAACACCGCGGGCCGGGGCGCTCGAGGTTCGTTTGCATTCATTGCATTACGACCATGCCGCCGCCGCGGCGTCCATCAGGACCTGTGGTCTTCCGGCTGTGTACGCGACAGCACTCGAAACCGGTTACTGGCCAAGCGACGAAATCATGCCGGAGATAGATCGCTCGCGCCGGGGTGTACCGTTGCTGCCAAACCTCATCTCGGTCCCGTTGGGGCAATCGCAGTCCTGTAAGGATCGCAGGAAAAGCGCTTGATCCTCCCGTGTTCCGGCCGCCTAATGTGCCGCCATGGAAATTGGAAAGCCATATAAGGGCCTGAAGGTCGTCGACGCGAGCCAGGGCTTTGCGGCGCCATATTGTGCGGGATTGTTGGCGCTCTACGGCGCGGATGTCGTCAAGATCGAGCCTCCGACCGGCGATTGGGCGCGCGACATCGGGCGCAATCGGGCGGGTCAGACGGCCTTGCATGTGGTCGGAAACCGCGGAAAACGGAGCATTGCGCTCGACCTGAAGCAACCTGGCGCGCAAGCGGTGGTGCGGCGTCTGGCGACGGGGTGCGATGTCTTTCTAGAGAGCTTTAGACCCGGCGTTGCGGACCGACTGGGCATGTCCTACGAGGCCATTCGTGCGTTGAGTCCGGACGTACTTTATCTCTCCGTCTGCGGCTTCGGGCAGGATGGGCCATACAGCAATCGTCCGGCGACCGACACGGTCCTGCAGGCTTTTTCGGGATTGATGTCGGTCAACCGGGGCGTCGACGGAATTCCGCACCGCGTCGGAATGTTGGCGGTCGACACTTCCGCCGCATTGCATGCGTTTCAAGCACTGCAGGCGGCCTTGTATGGTCGTCGAGAGGGTGCCGGGGGGCGCTGGATTCAGATCGATCTGATGCGGACGACCGCGTCGTTCCTCACTCAAAAAATTGCGGAACATCAGATGGAAGACGGGCAGCCCAGAGGCCTGCATCCGCCGGCCGGCGCCTATGAAACGAAGGACGGCTGGCTTGTCTTTACGTTGGTCAAGAACGAGCAGTTCGCGCGACTCTGCAGCGCGCTCGGCAAGCCGGAGTTGGCGGCGGAACCGCGCTATGCGGATTTCGACGGCCGGATAGAGCACCGCGACGAGTTGATCGGTATGGTGACGGCGCTGATGCGAGAGCGCACGACCGACGAATGGATCGAGCGGCTGCAGGCCAACGACGTGCTGAGCAACCGCATCAACACGATTGCGGATTGGCTTGAAGACGATCATGTACGCCGCGCCGGGGCCGTCGGGCTGGTGCAGCAACCGGATTCAGGGCCGGTCGAGGTGCCCGTCGTACCCGGGACGGAATTCGATCCGACGCTTTATGCGCCTGCTGTCGGTGAGCACGGCTCGATCATATTAACCGAACTCGGACTCAGCGCCGATGAAATTAAGGACCTCGCGGCATCGGGCGCGCTCGCGCTTCCTAGATAGAGGCAATTTATCTTATGACCGATACGACTTTCGATCCTGCCCAACATAAACCCCACGACTCCCAGTATTTCGAGGATATGGAAGTCGGACAGCAATTCTATATCCCGTCCCGGACCATGACGGACGCGCTGTTTTCGGCGTTTCAGTTGGCGTCGGGCGACAATCATCCGATCCATTACGATATTGAGTACTGCAAACGCCACGGCCACAAGGGCATGGTGGCGCATGGGTTCCAAACATTGATTCAAACGGCGCCCGGAGCCGGTTGGTTCCCCTTTGTCATCGGCGATTCCTTGATTGGGTTTCTCGAACAATCTTCGCGGTTTCTCAAGCCGGTCTACAATGGCGATACGCTCTATTCGATGCTGGAGATCACCGGTTTGAAGCCGCAGAAATCGACCGGCGTCGTTACCATCCGTTCGACCGTCCACAACCAGGACGGCGAGTTGGTTCTGGAAGGCGAGCAAAAATTTTTGCTCCGTAAACGCAACCCCGGCTCCTAGGGCCGACGGTCTGCGCCACTGGACTGGACAAGCATTCTCCTTCGCTCCATATGTTGCACTTCAGCCGCGGAAGGATTTGAACGCTGGAAACGGGTAAATATGAAACGGTTACACGCGGCATAAAGGTCGTGGTGCGGCCATTCTATCTGGACGATCAATCGGCACCGGACGAAAACCATTTCGTCTGGGCGTACCACGTCGAAATCGTCAACGATGGGAACGAGCAAGTGCAGCTTAGGACCCGCTATTGGCGGATCACGGATGCGGTGGGCCGGGTGCAAGAGGTGCGCGGTCCCGGCGTTGTCGGAGAACAGCCGGTGCTTGGTCCGGGGCAGGCATTTGAGTATACCAGCGGGACGCCGTTGCCCACACCGTCGGGCATTATGGCCGGGGTCTACCAAATGGAATCGGAGAGCGGCGAGGTGTTCGATGTCGAGATTCCGGCCTTTTCACTGGACAGCCCCCACCAAGCGATCAACTTGAACTGAAACGGATTGCGCATTGCGTCGCATCGGATTGGGTCGAAAGGACGGATTTTGGCTTTGAAAGACGACGATATGGACTCCAATGGCCAGCTT
The DNA here is from genome assembly GCA_038131165.1 of Rickettsiales bacterium. Classification (GTDB taxonomy): domain Bacteria; phylum Pseudomonadota; class Alphaproteobacteria; order UBA8366; family UBA8366; genus UBA6544. The sequence goes on from JAYPOZ010000036.1 coordinate 6,265, forward strand.
CAGGCTGCGGCCGAATCCAATGTACGCGGCGACGTCACGCGATCGGAAGTCGAGGAAGCCGTGCGCAAACTGATTGTCTGGGCCGGTGAGGATCCGGAACGGGAAGGCTTGGTGGACACGCCCCGGCGGGTCGTGAAGGCCTTCGAGGAATTTTTTTCCGGCTACAGTATTGATCCGACCGAGTATTTGGCGCGGACTTTCGAGGAAACCGACGGCTACGACGAAATGATCGTGCTGCGAGACATCGCCTTCATTTCCCACTGCGAGCATCATATATTGCCCGTCATCGGAAAGGCGCATGTCGCCTACTTGCCGAACAAGAGGGTCGTCGGCATCAGTAAGTTAGCCCGGGTCGTGGAAGCCTTCTCAAAGCGCCTTCAGATTCAGGAACGCATGACCGCTCAGATTGCCAATGCGATTGAAGAGGCTCTGCAGCCGCGCGGCATTGCCGTCGTGATCGAGGCGGAGCATCAGTGCATGACGACCCGGGGCGTTATGAAGCCCGGCGTTTCCATGGTCACAAGCCGGATGCTCGGGGCGTTTCGCGAAGATGCGAAGACTCGGCTCGAATTCGAGTCGATTATCGGCAAGCGGTCCGCCACGCGCGACTAAGCGCCTCGCAGCTGGACAAAACTTACCTTTGATCGGATCATAGCCGTCGCGTGATCCAGCCCGGACGTATGATACGTGCTTGATTTCAGGCCAATTCTTTTCATTACCGGTGTTTTAATGCTGCCGCTGGCGGTGGCCATGTGCCTTCCGGCCATCGCGGATGTTGCAGCCAATAATCCCGACTGGCAGGTCTTTCTGATCGCCGCGGGATTTACGCTCTTTGTTGGCGGGACGCTGGCACTGACGTCTCGCAGCAAGATTCGCGCAATCACGCCGCGTCAGGGTTTTGTGCTTACGACGACACTATGGATCGTCATCCCCGGATTCGCGGCATTGCCGTTCGCATTCGCGGATATGGATTTGAGCTACACCGATGCCTTCTTTGAATCGATGTCGGGCCTGACGACGACCGGCTCGACAGTCATTCGGTCGCTTGATATCGCGCCGCCGGGTATTCTCATTTGGCGTTCGCTACTCCAATGGTTGGGCGGGATCGGTGTCATTGCGATGGCCATTGCGATATTGCCGCTTCTGCGGATTGGCGGCATGCAGCTCTTTCGTATGGAGTCGTCGGATCGCTCGGAAAAAGTTCTCCCACGAACAACGCAGCTGGTCGCGTATATCGGCTTTATTTATCTCGGTGCGAGTGGGATATGTGCGCTTGCCTACTGGTTGGCGGGTATGTCGGGTTTCGACGCGGTTGCTCATGCGATGACGACCATCGCGACGGGCGGATTTTCGACCTATGATGCCTCGATCGCTCATTTTGAGAGTGCGACGATCGAATACATAGGCCTGGTTTTCATGTTGGTCGGCAGCATGCCTTTTGTGCTCTATCTTCGGGCTTTGCGAGGTAACGCGCGTCCATTGCTGCGGGACGACCAGGTTCGGCTTTTTTTGCTGGTGGTGATTATCGCCATTCTTTCCATTGCCTATTATCGGTACTCAAACGGCGTGGAGATTGAAGTGGCACTCCGCGAATCCGCCTTCAATGTCGTCTCGGTCATTACCGGCACCGGATATGCCACTGCAGACTATGGCACATGGGGAGCGTTCGCGCTGATCGGGTTCTTTTTCCTTATGTTCGTCGGCGGATGCGCGGGCTCGACGACATGCGGCATTAAAGTCTTCCGCTTTCAGGTCCTTTATGCGACGGCCGTGACCCAGATCCGCCGTCTGCTGGAACCCCACGGTGTTTATCTCGCGTATTACAACCGCAAACCGATTCCGGAAGAAGTATCGGCATCCGTGATGGCTTTCTTTTTCCTCTATGCCCTGAGCTATGCGGCCATCGCCATTGGTCTGGGATTGATCGGTGTGGATTTCTTGACCGCCGTATCCGGCGCCGCGACGGCGATTTCCAATGTTGGTCCCGGTCTTGGCCCGACCATCGGACCCTCGGGCACTTTTGCGACCTTGCCGGATGAAGCGAAGTGGTTGCTTTCGGCGGGGATGCTACTCGGGCGGTTGGAGCTCTTTACCGTGATCGTCCTGCTGATGCCCTCGTTCTGGCGGGATTAAGGCGCGTCGGCGCTATTTCAAAAACGCCGTCAGGTGCTCGCGGATTTGCGCCTCGAAAGTGCGATCAAAATCCTGCATCAGCTTTTCGGTCAATTCAAACCATAGGGATTCACGCTCTCTCAACGTCGCGTCCTCGGATATCGTTCGGCTCCGGGTGCTGGTCGCAATCGCGTTGGCGGCTCGCAATCCTCTATCGCCGACGGCTTCGATCTCGACCGAGATCTTAGCGTCATAGCGTTCAGCTTGCTCTGCTGTGAAGGCCGATTTGATGCCGCCGGCGGATTTGAGACGCGCTTCGACCACACTCGCGTCGCGGATGGTGACTTTGGCGTGCCCACCCGTCCCCGCGGCTCTGAGCCGGTCTTCGACCCAACGTTCGACCGCTTTGAGCGGTGCGACGGGCATTTCATGCTCGACATGCGGCGATTTGAGATTGGGCTCGAAGAGGCGGACGACCTCTATCGTCGCCACATCCAACGCGATGGGAGGGAGATGCGTAAACGTCATGTCGGGAAAGGTGCGCCGCTGTAAAGGCGTCTCGCAGGCCGTCACGGCGAAGACGGCCAGAATTAAGACGGCACGATAAAGTCTATTCATCCGATGGACCTCTTTCGGCGAAAAGTCGCGGCCTCCGGTCCCGGCTTCAAACAGTCCGGGCGTGGTCGATTTGAGCTTCGTCGAACCATTCCACAGTATTGCAAAACTCGCAGGTAATGGAAATGCGTCCGTCGATCATGTAGTCGTCGAGTTCGTCGCCGGAGAGCATCCTAAGGACTCCTTCGGCGCGCTCGCGCGAGCAGCGGCAGGAAAATACAAGCGGATGTGTATCGAACACACGAACACCGTCTTCGTGGAAAAGCCGGAATAGGAGTTGGTGCGGTGAAATTGAATCCGCCGTCAGTTCCTCCTTCTGACAACTTCCCATGAGAATCGTCGCACGCCGCCACGCTTCTTCCATTTCCTCTTTGTGGAAACTCAACTCGTCTTCGGGCAGTCGTTGAAGCATTAGTGCGCCCGCACGCCAGGCACCGGAGGCGTCGCGGCCCGCTGCCAAGGTAATGGCAGCGGAGAACTGATCGGATTGCCGAAAGTAGTGGTGGACGCAATCGATTAAGGTAGGCCCCTGCAACTCGACGATACCTTGGTAGAGTTCCGTGTGATCGCCTTGATCGACCGTAAAAGCCAGATAGCCGGCACCGAAAAGCCGTGGGATAGGCGCACCGTCGATATCGTCTTCGCTAGGTACGTCCTGGCCAATGCTCGCATAGGCTCGCACGCCACCGTCGCTGGTGACGTCGGCGGCCATCAGACGAATCGGGCCGTTGCCTTTCGCCTGAAGCGTGAAAATCCCGTCGAATTTGAGCGCGGCCGACAACGTCGCGGCGAGCACGATAAACTCGGCCATTAATGCCTGCGCTGCCGGCGGAAGGTCATGGCGCCCGACCACATCGTCTATCACCGGGCCCATGCGGATCAATCGACCCCGCAAGCCGCTCGTTTCAATCATGAACGGCTGAATCAAATCGTCCGGTACAGATGTCACGTGAAGCACCAGGTCAGGATGCCTTTCTGGACATGGAGCCTATTCTCCGCCTCGTCCCAGACGACGGATTGAGGGCCGTCCATAACCTCGGCGGTGACCTCCTCGCCGCGATGGGCAGGCAGGCAGTGCATGAAGATTGCGTCCGGTTTGGCATACGACATTAGTTTCGCGTCTACCTGATAGGGGCGCAGGAGATTGTGCCGGTCGCTAACATTCTCGTCCCCCATCGACACCCAGACATCCGTCGAAATGCAGTCCGCATCCGTCGCCGCGGCTTCCGGATCATCGGTCACTTGGATGCGGGCACCCTTGGCAGTCGCCCACTCCACAACCGCTGGGTTGGGCTGCAATTGTTCAGGGCAGGCGAGGCGCAGTTCGAACCCGAGTTGCGTGGCCGCGTGAATCCAGCTCGACGCCATGTTGTTGCCGTCGCCGCACCAGGCAACGGTCTTGTTTGCAATGGGGCCGCGATGTTCCTCGAAGGTCATTACGTCGGCCATGACCTGGCAAGGATGCGAGTCGTCAGTCAGGCCATTGATGATCGGGACCGACGCGTGCTCGACCATCTCGCGCAGATTCTCCGGTGCGGAAGTGCGGATCATGATGGCGTCGACATAACGTGACAGAACCCGCGCCGTATCGGCTATGGTCTCGCCGCGGCCGAGCTGCATGTCGTTATGGTCCAGCACGATCGTCTCGCCGCCCAATTGCCGCATGCCGACATCGAAACTGACACGCGTGCGCGTTGAGGCTTTCTCGAAGATCATGGCCAGGCATTTGCCTGTGAGCGGGCGCGGCGATTGTGCCGTGCCCGCCTTAAAGGCAAAGCCGAGATCGAGCTGTTCGCGCAGTGTTTTCGCGTCGAATTGATCGATATCGAGAAAGTGCTTAGGCGCTGCCATCTCCATGCTCCCAAGCGCTCGCGATCTTGTCGAGAATTTCAATGGCTTCGTCGACATGCGAATTTTCGATGATGAGGGGCGGCAGAAGCCGAATGACGTTGTCGTCCGCCGGCACCGTCAGAAGCCCAGCATCGCGCAGCTTGTTCCACATATCGAGATTTGTGACGTTACACACGATTCCAAGCATGAGGCCGCGTCCGCGGACTTCCTTGAATACTTTCGGATGCTTTGCCACAAGAGCTTCCGCCTTCTCCAGAAGATAGGCGGCCACTTTCTGGACGCGCTCAAGGAAACCGTCGCTGGTGATTTCCTCCAGGACCGTCAGCGCGGCGGTCGCCGAGAGATAATTGCCGCCATAGGTGCTGCCATGCGTGCCGGGGGTCATCCCTTGCGCTGCATCGGCCGTCGCCATGATGGCACCGATCGGCATGCCGCCGCCGAGACCTTTGGCTACCGCCATGACATCCGGTGCGATACCGGCCCATTCATGCGCCCAAAGTTTACCTGTGCGGCCCATGCCGGTTTGCACCTCGTCGAAGATTAGCAGCACGCCGAACTCGTCGGCTGCCGCGCGCAAGGCTTTCAAATACTCAAGGTCGGCCGGCCGGATACCGCCTTCGCCCTGAACGGGCTCGACGAGAATGGCAGCGGTTTCGCTCGTAATCGCGTTGCGCAACTCGTTCAAATTGCCGAACGGTACCTGATCGAAGCCGTCGGCTTCCGGACCGAATCCGGCAAGATGCTTTGGATTCTTGGACGCCGACAGTGTCGCGAACGAACGACCATGGAATGATCCCGAACAGGTCACCACTCGCCATTTCTCTGGATGTCCGACGGCGTTCTGATACTTCCGGGCGAGCTTAATGCACCCTTCGACCGCTTCGGCGCCGGAATTGCCGAAGAACACGAGGTCGGCAAACGAGGTCTTGCAGAGCAACTCGGCCAACGCGGTCTGTTGCGGAATATGATACAGATTCGACGTGTGCCACAGCGTGCCGACTTGATCCTGCAGCGCTTTCACCAATTTCGGGTGGGAATGACCGAGTGCGTTCACAGCTATCCCCGATCCGAAATCCAGGTATCGTCGTCCATCTGTCGAAATCAGATAGACGCCTTCACCCTTTTCGAATGAGATATCGGCCCGCCCGTAGGTGGGCATGACGGCTGTATTCACGGCCATTACTCCTGCCAATTAGATTGAAACGCGCCTCCGCGTCGCGGAAGGCCGCGGAGTATCCAATCAATCGGCGGGGCCTGTCAATGCGCGGAAATAAAATTAGAAGAAAGGATTTGTGCCGAGTCGCGCCGGTTGTGAGCCCGTAACGGCAGCTGCAGAATGGCCAACGGCGACGTTTTGCAACGCCGCCGTTGGTTTCTTGGTTCGCAGGGCCGATGCCAATTGGGAGGGGCAGGGTGGGCGTACGACACTGCGTTCCAGTCTTTCTCGAAAGGACCTCTCGGCCATCCCGATAATTGATACTATGATGCAGCAGCGGCGCTTGTGCTGTGACGGCGATCACAAGGGTTAAATAAAATTAACCAAACTTCGAAAAAATCGGATGCGGGCCGGGTCCCCGACGAAAAGAAGAAACGAAAGGAACCCAAAAAAGCCACGCCGAAGCGGCTCGAGCGGATAGCGCTCCATTATCTGGAACGCTATGCGAGTTCTTCGGAAAATCTGCGCCGGGTGCTGATGCGTCGCGTCGAACGGTCCGCCCGGGTGCACGGCACGGACCGCGATGAAGGGGCTATGGCGATCGCGCAGATCATCGAACGTTTTCAGGCCGTGGGCTATATCGACGATCAGGGATATGCCGTCATGTACGCGGGCAGTCTGTTTCGGCGTGGTTCTTCGTTGCGCGCCATCCGCTACAAGCTGGTGCAGAAGGGGGTCCCGGAGGACACGATCGAGACGGCTCTGGCCGGCCTCGCTGAAAGCGTTGCCGATCCGGACCGTCAAGCGGCGGTCGCCTATGCGCGCCGCCGCCGCATCGGTCCATGGCGCCAGGAGCGCAGGGAAGAGGCTCGCGACCGCGATCTGGCCGCTTTGGGACGGCAAGGGTTTTCCTATGGCATCGCGCGCTGGGTCGTCGATGCCGAAAGTCCGGAAATTTGCGAAGCTAGTCTGACATCCGGAGATTAGCTCCGGAAGGTGCGTTCGAACGACCGTTGACGGTTTCTCCGCGGCTCGGGAGGGTGATGAGGCCTCTCCGTTGAACCATCTTGGCGGTCGGCGTTGCCGCGTAGATTTGTTTCGTGGCCTCAACCAGCACGACGCCGGAAATGGCATTGAAGTACCGGTTGCCTATTTGCTCGAACGCGTTAGCCGAATGTAACAGAACCCGGCGTTGGGTCGGCGGCAAATAGAGGGCATGCTCGGTATGAAGTGGGGTGAACAGCGACTCGCGAAGCATGCGTTTGAGCTGCCCTGGACTATAGGGCCGGCCATGGCCGATCGGTGTCCTGTCGAGGCGGGCCCATATGCCTCTGCGGTTCGGCGCTACGACCAGGAGGCGGCCGTTTCCCGAGAGCACGCGCCAAGCTTCTCGCATCATGCCGCGCAGCTGCTCGCTGTATTCGGCCGAATGGATCATCAGCAGTCGATCGACAGAGAGATCGGCGAAGGGAAGTTCGGTTTCGTCGGCAAGTGCCACGAGCCCCGGCTCGCCGCTTGGCCATGTCATCACGCCTTGCGCCGCCGGCGCCAAGGACGCGACGCGTGCCGCTTCGTCGAGGAAGGGCCGCAGATAGGGCGTCGCGTAACCGACGCCCAGTACCGTCATGCCCCTGACATCCGGCCAGAGTTCGCGGATGCGCTGGCGGATCAGCCGTCGCGCCACCTGGCCGAGACGGGATCTGTAGAACTCGTGCAAATCGACAATGTCACTCCACATATGTATAGCCTAGTGCAAGGTGCAGCATGACCCCAGAAGAGATTATCAAGCGGCTTGACCTCAAGCCGCATCCGGAAGGCGGCTGGTTCCGGGAAACCTTTCGCGCCGATGCGCCGAAGGCCGGGCGGGCGGCCGTGACCGCTATTTATTATCTCTTGAAGGCAGGGGAACGGTCCCATTGGCACCGGGTGCGGGATGCGGACGAGATCTGGACTTGGCATTCGGGTGGGCCATTACGGTTGTCGATTTGTGCGGAAGGCGGCTCGAGGGAAATCATCACCTTAGGCGCCGACCTGGCGGCGGGCCAACGACCGCAATCTGTTGTCGGTAAGGATATTTGGCAGTCGGCGGACCCACTGGGTGAATGGAGCCTGGTCAGTTGTGTCGTGGCGCCGGGATTCAGCTTCGCTGGTTTCGAGTTGGCGCCGCCGGACTGGGAGCCGGATAATGCCTAATGATACACCCAGCTACGGGGCACTTGTTGACTTGCTTTCGGGCCATGGTCTCGTGCCGCGCGGCGGATTTTACCCGGCCGTGGAAGACGACGTCCCGGGCTTGCCGACGACCCTGGTGATGGTGGGCAATGTCGGTGCGACAATGTGGGAGAGCTTCGAACGGTTCCCATCGGATGTTTCTGACCCGCTCGATCAATGGTCGAAGAACGTCCTCGATGCGGTGGCGGGTGAAGTTGGAGCAACGGCGCTCTATCCCTTCGGCGGACCGCCTTACTTGCCGTTTCAGCGTTGGGCGCAGAAAGCGGAACCGATGTCGCCGTCGCCGCTTGGGATTCTGATTCATCCGGAGTATGGTCTGTGGCATGCCTACCGGGGGGCGCTGGCTTTTGCGGAGAAACTCGACCTGCCGCCGCGGGACCGGCGTACTTCGCCATGTGATAGTTGTACCGGAAAACCCTGTCTGTCTGCCTGCCCGGTCGGCGCATTCGGTGCTGACGGATACGATGTCCCGGGGTGTGTTTCTCATCTCCGGACGCAAGCGGGTGAGGATTGTGTGAGGCTTGGCTGTCGTGCCCGGCGGAGTTGTCCAGTGGGCCGCTCCTATACTTACGCGCCCCGGCAGGCGGCTTTCCATATGCATGCTTTCCTGCGGGCGAACGGCTAGGCAGGACGTAACAGTTCCTTGGCGGCCAACAGCGCGCCGCCGACGATGGCAAGGCAGGCGAGCGTCACGGCCCAACTCAACTGGGCCTGGCCGAAGGCGATAAGCATCAAGGTCGAGAGCAGCGGCGCGGCGTAGGAAGAGACGCCAAGCACTCGAATATTGCCGCGCTTGACGCCGATGTCCCAGGCAAAGAAGGCGGCCCCGACCGGGCCCAGGCCCAAACCCAGGACTGCGAGCCATTGCCCGCTGCCGAACGGCCAGACCGTCTCTTCGAAAAGCAGATGGCAGATCGCGCCCAGGAGCGCGGTTGCGGCGCAAAACCAACCGACCGTATCGGTCGGCACCGATTTAAATCGGCGGCTCAGAACCGAGTATCCCGACCAGGTCAGCGCGCAAGCGCAGGCGGCTGCATATCCAAGCGCGAATTCGATCTTGAAGGCGACGCTACCTCCGTCGGTCACCAGAAGCACGCATCCTGAAAGACCGAGAAGCGCTCCGGCGATATGCCACCAGCGCAATTTTTCCCCGGGTAGCAGGGCGGAGAACAGGACGATCAACAATGGCCAGAGATAGGCGATCAGACTGGCATCGACGGCGGGGGCGTTGCGCAATGCCATGAAGTAGAAGAAATGATAGCCGAACAGTCCGCCGACACCGAGCAGCCAGACCTTTGGCGGATGGCGCAGGTGGTCGAGCGGTCGTTCTCGCCGAATCATCCATTTGCAGAGCGCCAGACAAAAGGCGATGGCGAAACTGAGGGCGACCAGCTGAAAGGGCGGCACGGCTCCGGTCCAGGTGGTGAACAGGGCAAGCGCGCCCCACATCACGACGGCGCTGAAGCCGATCAAGGTCGTGCGGAGTTCCGCTGTCATTCGCGCCGGCTTACCGAGCACGCGCGGAAAGGTCGATGACTCGAAGCGTTTCGGCCCAAAGGTTATAGCCGTTCAAGTCGTCGGGATGCACCCACCGGGCGTCGGCGGCATCGGTCGAGGCTCTAGGTTCTCCGGCGACCCATTCGCCCCAGTAGTCGACCAGCGTATATTGTAGGCGCACACGACCGTCCTCGTCGCGATTGATGGAATCGACGACATCGATCAGGCCGCGGATTTCGGTGTCGATTCCCGTCTCTTCCTTCACCTCCCGCATTCCCGCTTCGCGCGTCGTCTCGCCTAATTCCTGGCGCCCGCCCGGCAGGCTCCAAGATCCGGCTCGCGGGGGTTTTCCGCGCTGGATCAGCAATACCCGTTCGCCTTTCCAGACGACCACGCCGACGCCCACCATCGGATAGTCGGGATAATCGCGCGTCATGTGCTCCTCCTCTGCGGTTGGCGAATGTTTTAATCGGCACGCAGTTGGATCACAACTTTGCAGGCTTGTTCGCCGCAGGATAAAGTCCTGGCAGATTTTGAAACTCTTCCAAGGGGAACGCCGAATATGGAATACCGGCAACTCGGCAATAGCGGTCTAAAGGTATCTCCCATCTGTCTCGGAGCGATGATGTTCGGCAGTGCAAGCGACGACAAGTCGGCGGCGCGAATCGTCGATTCAGCACGGAAACACGGCATCAATTTCATCGATACGGCGGATGGCTACAGCGGCGGAAATTCCGAGAAGCTCCTTGGCAAGCTGTTGAAGAAGGATCGCGCGCAATGGGTTGTCGCGACAAAGATTGGCTCCCGCAGCGGTCCGGCGAAGTTCGATACCCGCCTTGGTAGGCGGCACATCATGCTTGGCATCGACGAGAGCCTTTCCCGCCTCCAGACCGATTGGATCGATATCTGGTATCTCCACAAAGAAGACCATGTGACTCCCCTGGAGGAGACGGTTTCGGCAGTGGGCGAAGTCATGGCGAGCGGCAAGGTCCTTTATTGGGGCCTGTCCAACTACCGTTCATGGCGGATGGCGGAAATCGTCCGGCTTTGCGAGCGCCTAGGAGTCCCAAGGCCGGTCGTCTGTCAGCCCTATTACAACGCGATGAACCGGATGCCGGAAGTGGAAATCCTGCCGGCGTGTCAGCATTACGGCATGGGCGTGGTGCCGTACTCGCCGTTGGCGCGGGGGGTCTTGACGGGAAAGTACGACCCCAAGGCGAAGCCGGGTAAGGGCACGCGCGCCGGCCGGGGTGATCAGCGCATCCTGGAGACCGAGTTTCGTAAGGAATCGTTGATGATGGCACAAAGGATAAAGGCGCATGCAGAGAAGCGGGGGATGTCCGCCGGCGCCTTCGCACTGCTGTGGGTGCTGAACAATAGATTGGTGACCAGCGTGCTAGCGGGCCCGCGGACGGTTGAGCACTGGAATGGCTATCTCGATGCTCTCAATTACGAGTTCTCTTCGGAGGATGAAGCATTGATCGATAAGCTGGTGACGCCGGGACATCCCTCGACTCCGGGATACAATGACCCGCAATACGAAATCGAAGGGCGTCCCACTTACACGAGATAAGGCCCGTTAGCGCAAAAAAGCGGCCCAAGCGGCGAAATTTGCGACATTCTTTTTGACATTGCGGCGGCCCTGGCTAATGTCCCGCCAGCGCCCCCAGCGAAGCATTGGTATGCCCAAACGCACCGACATCAAGTCGATCGTGATCATCGGAGCCGGACCGATCGTTATCGGCCAGGCTTGCGAGTTCGATTATTCCGGAACCCAAGCCTGCAAGGCATTGAAGGAGGAGGGGTACCGGGTCATCCTGGTGAACTCCAATCCGGCGACGATTATGACCGATCCCGGCCTCGCGGATGCCACTTATATCGAACCGATTACGCCGGAGATCGTCGCTAAAATCCTGGAGCGGGAGCGGCCGGACGCGCTCCTGCCGACGATGGGCGGCCAAACCGGTCTGAACACCGCGCTTGATCTATGGCATGATGGCGTCCTGGAGCGTCTCGGCGTCGAATTGATCGGCGCCAAGGCGGACGTCATCGCCAAGGCGGAAGACCGCCAGTTGTTCCGCGAGGCGATGGAAGGCATTGGACTGGAATGTCCGCGCAGCCATTTGATTCACAATATGGAAGAGGCCAAGGAAGCGCTGAAGGAGATCGGCCTACCCGCGATCCTGCGCCCGTCCTACACGCTTGGCGGCACCGGTGGCGGAATCGCCTACAACCGCGAGGGATTTCTGGAGATCGCCGAAAGCGGCCTGCACGCCTCGCCGACCTCCGAGGTTTTGGTCGAGGAATCGGTGCTCGGTTGGAAAGAGTTTGAGATGGAGGTCGTCCGCGACAGCGCGGACAATTGCATCATTATCTGCTCGATCGAGAATATCGACCCGATGGGCATACATACGGGTGATTCGATTACCGTGGCGCCGGCGCTGACCCTCAGCGACAAAGAATACCAGATTATGCGGAACGCCTCGATCGCCTGCTTGCGGGAGATCGGCGTCGACACGGGCGGATCGAACGTGCAATTCGCAATCAATCCGGAAGACGGGCGTCTGGTGATGATCGAGATGAATCCGCGGGTCTCCCGCTCGTCCGCGCTGGCCTCCAAGGCAACCGGTTTTCCGATCGCCAAGATCGCGGCCAAATTGGCGGTCGGATACACGCTCGACGAGCTCGATAACGATATTACCAAAGTGACCCCGGCGAGTTTCGAGCCCACCATCGATTATGTCGTGACCAAGATGCCTCGCTTCACCTTCGAGAAGTTCCCGGGCGCTGAGGCGACTTTGACCACGGCGATGAAATCCGTCGGTGAAGCGATGGCGATCGGACGTACCTTTCCGGAGAGTCTGCAGAAGGCGTTGCGCTCGATGGAGACCGATCTGACCGGTCTGAACGAAGTTGAGATCGAGGGCGCCGAGAGGGATGGTGTTGTCGACAAGGCCAATATTCTCGCCGCTCTCAGGCGCCCCGTGCCGGATCGGATATTATTGGTCGCTCAGGCTTTCCGCTACGGGCTGGACGTCGATTCGATCTACGAAGCCTGCAAGATCGATAACTGGTTCCTGCGCCAGATCGAAGATATCGTCGCCACCGAAGAACGTTTGCGGGTCGCGGGTCTTCCTGAAAACCGCTTGGACTTCTTGCGTCTCAAGAAATCCGGTTTTTCAGACGATCGCCTGGGCGAGTTGACCGGGCTCGACGGCCGCGAGGTTGCGGCACGGCGGCAGGCGTTGGACGTCGTGCCGACTTTCAAGCGGATCGACACGTGCGCCGGCGAATTTCCCTCGGTTACCCCTTATATGTATTCCGCCTATGAAGGCGACGGCGTCGAGCCGGGTGAATCCGAGACCGAGATTACCGACCGTGAGAAAGTGGTCATCCTGGGTGGTGGGCCGAATCGGATCGGCCAAGGGATCGAATTTGACTATTGCTGTGTTCATGCCGTGTTCGCGCTCCGCGAGGCAGGCTATGAGACCATCATGATCAATTGCAATCCGGAGACGGTTTCGACGGATTACGATACTTCCGATCGATTGTATTTCGAGCCGCTCACCGACGAGGACGTGATCGAGATCGTACGGGCCGAGCAGGCGCGCGGAACGGTCAGGGGTGTGATCGTTCAATTCGGCGGACAGACGCCGCTCAAGCTGGCGCGCGGCTTGGAAGCGGCAGGCATACCCATTTTGGGAACCGATCCGGATGCCATCGATTTGGCGGAAGATCGCGAACGGTTCCAGAAGCTCGTCACAGAGCTTGGACTGGCGCAGCCGGCGAACGGAACCGCGACTTCGGTCGAAGAAGCGGAACGCATCGCGGACGGTATCGGCTATCCGGTACTGATTCGGCCATCCTACGTGCTTGGCGGCAGAGCGATGGAGCTGGTCCACGATCTGGCGCAATTGCGGCGCTATATGGCGACGGCGGTGCAAGTCTCCGGCGAGCATCCCGTTTTGATTGACCAGTTCCTGAACAATGCGATCGAACTCGACGTCGATGCACTTGCCGATGGCGAGAGCGTGCATGTGGCGGGAATCATGGAGCATATCGAGGAAGCCGGCATTCATTCCGGTGACAGTGCCTGCTCGCTGCCTCCTTATTCGCTCGGCGAGAAGGTGCTAGCGGAGGTGCGCCGCCAGACGGAAGCCCTGGCGAAGGCGTTGAGCGTCATCGGCTTGATGAATGTGCAGTTCGCGGTAAAGGACGAGAAGGTCTATCTGATCGAGGTGAACCCGCGCGCCAGCCGCACGGTGCCGTTTGTGGCCAAGGCGACCGGGATCGCCGTCGCCAAAATCGCGGCGCGGATCATGGCGGGCGAAAAGCTGTCGGATTTCGCGCTGGCGAGTGATGCTTTCGGTGATCACGTTGCGGTCAAGGAGGCCGTCTTTCCGTTCCGGCGTTTTCCTGGCGTTGACGTTATGCTGGGCCCAGAGATGAAATCGACTGGCGAGGTGATGGGCCTCGACACGGATTTCGGACGCGCCTTCGCCAAGGCCCAGCTTGGGGCTGGCGGCGGATTGCCGACGTCGGGCGCGGTATTTGTATCGGTGAAAGACGACGACAAGGCCGCTTTCCTGGAGCCGATGCGCAGTCTGGCGGAGATGGGATTCGAAATCGTGGCGACGCGCGGCACGGCCCGTTATTTGGAAGAGAACGGCGTTAGCGTGCGCACGATCAATAAGGTGCTTGAGGGAAACCCGCATATTGTTGACTCGATGATCGACGGCAATATTCAGCTAGTGTTCAATACGACCGAGGGCGCACAGGCGATTGACGATAGTTTCAGTCTGCGCCGAACCGCGTTGATGCGCGAGATTTCCTACTTCACGACACGGGCCGGAGCACATGCTGCGGTGCGGGCAATTGCAGCATTACGGGAAGGCTCACTTGAAGTCGCCCCCTTGCAGTCGTACTTTAAAGGTTCGTTCTGAGACGCCGCTTCTATTGCGGCATGTGGCGAGCCTCATCGTGGTTAGCGTTGCGATGGCGGTTGATCTACTTAGACTTGGATGGCGATTATGGGGTCTTTTCCGATCACGGCCGACGGATTTGCGCGGTTACAGGAAGAATTAAAGCACTTGAAGAACGTTGAACGCCCGACGGTGATCAAGGCGATTGCCGCGGCGCGCGAGCATGGCGACCTCTCCGAGAACGCCGAGTATCACGCGGCGCGGGAGCGGCAGAGCTTTATCGAGGGCCGCATCGCCGAGCTTGAAGATAAGCTGACGCGGGTCGAGGTGATCGATGTCACCAAGGTCTCTGGCGATCAGGTGAAATTCGGTGCAAAGGTCGAGCTCGCGGACTGCGACACCGACGAGGAAGTCACCTATCAGCTCGTCGGCGAATACGAAGCCGATATCAACGCGGGCATGCTGTCCATCTCGGCACCGCTTGCGCGTGCGTTGATCGGTAAGTCGGTGGGTGACATTGCCGAAGTCGTAACGCCGGGCGGCCATAAAGACTACGAGATCGTCAAGATTTCCTACGCTTAGATGCTCGCCAGAGACGATCCTTAGCCATGCCCGATGGCTAGAGGGTGATTGGCTGATCGATGAAGAGACGCCAGTTCGAGGTTGATGCGGGACTGCCGTCGAGCCAGATGTTCGACATTTCGCCTTTCAGTTCCATCGGCACGACAAGCGCGCGGATGAAGATTGCCGTCATTTGTGTCGAATGCCAGGCAACGACAGTATCGACGCCCGATTCCCACCACGCATCGCCCGGCCCTTGGTTTGCTGTCACATGAGAGGCGTCCTGGACATTAAATGTGGCCTGATAAAGACAGCGAATTCCGGGGCCATGATGTTGGTGGCGGGGCGTGATTCGGCCCGCGACGCTGATCACGCTATCAAGGCGGAACAGCTAGTCGGTCCCCGGCTCAAGCGCCAACGTTGTGATGGCTCGCGCGAGCTTTGGGAGTGTCAGGATATCGGTGCCCTGCAGTGAGACGGATGCGGCGTTGGGCGCGGCCAATTCCCAGCGCCAGACCTCCGACCAATCGGCGGCGCCTTCGAGTGTGAGAGCGTCCGAGAAATAAGCAAACCCGTCGGCCTGCAGTTCCATTCCATTGACGATAACGGCACCATGGCGGACATGCAGCAAGCGGTGCGCTGCCGGTAATGGCGTGCTGGTATGGCCGCTGGCTCCGGCTTGATCCTGATAGAAAGTCATGCTGTAGGGCATTTTATTTTTCGCCAGCTGATCGTGGGAATCCGGCACTCAGAGGCGGTCCGGTGCATCCTCGACGGGAATGGGAATGCCAAAGGCATATTTGGAGGTTCGGATTGCTAGGGCTGATTTCACATGGCTGACGTTGGGGGCAGCAGTGAGTTCCGTGGTCAGGAAACGATTGTAGGCATCCCAATTGGCGGCGACGATCTTGAGAATAAAGTCAGCTTCGCCGGCCAGCATGTGGCACTCCCGGACTTCGGGCCAGCTCTCGACCAGGCCTTCGAAGGCCCTTAGGTCGCTTTCCGCCTGACTGGTCAGGCCGACTTGGGCGAAAACCGTGACACCGTAACCGAGGGCCTCGTGGTTTATGTCTGCGTGATAGCCGCGAATGTATCCGGTTTCTTCAAGTGCTCGCACCCGACGGAGGCAAGGAGGGGCGGAAATGCCGACCCGTTTCGACAATTCAACATTGGTCATCCGACCATCATCCTGCAAATCTCGCAGGATTTTTCTATCGATCTTGTCGAGTTTTACCCGTTTCAAAGCAATCGGTCCGCGTTTTAATGGGTGGCGCGCAATAATATTACCCGTTGTAGGGTAAGAGCAAGGTGTGCCGCTTGTGTTGCCGGTTCTCAACATTGATCATCCCGGCGAGCGGTACACGCGGGTTATTTCGATATGCCGAACAGAACGATTTGGGCCATCACAGATGGCAAGGCCGGTATGGTGAACCAGGCCCTGGGCCTCGCCGACGCGATGGCCCGCGTGATAGGTGCGTGTCAGGTAGTCGAGAAGTTGGTCACCCCGTCCTATCCTTGGTCGCTGCTGCCTGCCGGGTTCTGGCCGCGTGGGATCCGGGGGACGACGAATTCCGGCACGGCTTGGAATCCGCCTTGGCCGGATGCCGTCGTCAGTTGCGGCAGGCATGCCGTTGGGCCGGCCATTTGGGTGAAACGCCAGAGCGGAGGGCGGACCAAACTGGTTCATGCGCAGCATCCGCGCACCGCTGCCCGCCACTTCGATGTAATTGTCGCTCAATCGCATGACCGTCTGAACGGTTCGAATGTGATCAATGCCCTCGGCTCCATGCATCGCATTACCGAGGACCGCCTCGCAGATGCTTTGGAACGCGACGGAGAGCGGTTTTCCGCGATCCCGCGCCCGACGGTGGCGGTCTTGATCGGTGGGACCAATAAGACATTTCGCATGACGCCGACCATTGCGGGTCGATTGGCCACGGATCTGCGGGCGCTAATGGATGAAACCGGTTGTGGATTGTTGGTCACGGCCTCCCGGCGCACGGGAGAAGAGAACCTGGCGCTCTTGCGCGACCGCGTTACGGGCCCCGGCATCTATTTTTGGGATGAGACCGGGGAAAATCCCTACTCTGCATTTCTCGCCCGTGCGGACGCGTTCTTGGTGACCGGCGATTCCGTGAATATGATTTCCGAAGCCTGTTTTACCGGCAAACCGGTGCACATCATTGCCCTTGCGGGCGGCGAAGGCAGCAAGTTCGAGCGCTTCCACGCAGACATATGCGCCGGCGGTTACGCGCGTCCCTTTGCCGGTCGTCTCGAGCAGTGGGAAGGTAAGAAACTGGATGAAACCGCGCGCGTAGCCGCCGAAATCTTGGATCGCCTTAAGCTCCGGAGTGCGGGCGGCGGATCGCCGCAGGCGGCTTGAAGGCATTGCCAGCTTCCTCCGCTTCGACTTATCTTGCCGGTCGTGAAGGCAGACGGCGTTTCCCCATGTCCCTGATCGATACCGAAGTGCTGCACGCGGCTCCGCTAGAGACCGAGCCGTTTGCGCATATCGTGGCGCCGCGGCTGGTAAGCGGTGGCGCGCTTGAATCCGTGTTGCGCGATTTTCCGAAGATCGATCGCCCGGGCAGCGTGCCTCTGTCGGCGCTTGAATACGGACCCGCTTTCGCCGAGTTGGTCGAGGCCTTGCGCGGCCCGCAGGTCGCGACCGTCTTATCGGAGAGATTCGCCATCGATCTGCAGGCGCTGCCAACGATGGTCACGGTGAGGGGCCGGTGCCGTGCTCGGGACGGCCAAATCCATACGGATTCGAAGGACAAGGTTGTGACGGTCCTGCTGTACCTAAATCCGTCCTGGGAGCGGGAAGGAGGCCAACTGCGGCTGTTGCGCCAGTCGCGGGACATCGAGGATTATGTCGCCGAAGTGCCACCCGAAGAAGGGACCTTGTTGGCGTTCAAATGTTCCGAAAACGCTTGGCACGGCCATAAGCCCTTCGAGGGCGAGCGACGCGCCATTCAGCTCAATTGGGTGACGGATGAGCGGTATGTTCGCCGTGAACAACGACGGCATCGTGTCTCGTCTTTCTTTAAACGACTGCGTCTCGCATCTTGAAGTTTTAGGAGTTTCAACGGCTTATGGCCTTAGCGATCGAAACCTTCAGTAATGTCTCCGGTGGTTACTCCTTCTTCAAGGCGGTGGGCCATCCCCTGACGGCAGAGAGCATACGCGAGTTGATCGCTGGAATGACGGGACCCGTTGCGATCTACGATCCGCTGGGATTGGCCACGCCGTTTTTCGAGATTCACGATTCCGGCGCGCTCGATCTGGCCGGTGTGTTCGTCCAGGACATCGACCGGATCGGCGAGAATGTGCTTGGCTGTGTAACGCAGCCGGTGACAGACTTGCCGGTCAGTGGCGCGGCCACGGTGTTCCTGACGGCTTTCGACGCCGACCGGTTGGCCGATCACATACGCCATCTCGTCCCGGCGGGTGCCGAACTCGTGACGCTCGATCAGGTACGTCTCGACGACGAAATGATATCGAGCGCAAAGCGGTATATCGAGCCGATCAACTTCGCGACAAATTTCGCCTTCTTTCGCGACCAGGAAGGGCATCACACCCGGGTCGTTACAGCGAATTACTGGGCCGGATACGGTGCCGAGAACGTATGGATGTGGTGCTGCCTTTTCGATGCGGACGGCACTGTGCTGGTTGATTGGCGGGAAGAGCTTTCCGATGGGGTTGGATCCGTCGTAATCGACAGCGCGGAAGTGAGGGCCCGCTTCGACCTTGGCCCATTCTGTGGGCAGCTATTTCTGCATGCGGTCAATTCCTCGGGTCATGATGTCGTGAAGTATGCGCTCGATACCTATGGCGATACGCCGGAAATTCTGTCCTGCACGCACGACGCGAATGCGTGGCCGGCCGACCTGTATGCGGGCCTGCCGGCGCCTGCGGCAGGTGAGACGGTGTTGCTCTGGATTCAGAACAGCCATCCATGCGCGATACCGGCGGGCGCTGTCGGGCTCAATCGCATGGGATCTGAGGAATGCGTTTGGCTTGACCGGGAAATTCCGCCTTTCGGCACCTTTGCTCTGAATGTCGCGGATCTGCTCCCGGATCTTTCCTGGCCGGAGCAAATTGAAATCCAAGCCGGAAAGCATTTTGTGCGGCCGCGCTATGAAATCTTCAACAGCGGTTCCGGGCGGTCGCGCATTTCGCATCCGAATGTCGAGCGGGTCGACCTGAAAGTGGATCCGAAGATTGCAGAACTCAGCGAGCATCTGGGTAAGTCGTACATCCTACCGGCACCTATTCTGCCGATGGCGGCGTACCGTAGCGTTGCGCTACCGACACCGATGTCGACGGCGCAGGAAACGCTGCCGGTAGCGATTGTTGTGTACGATCCGACGGGACAAGAGGTGGTGCGTCATTCGTTCGGATGTCTGCCGCGGGATCACGATTCCTGCCTCGAACTCGACGACTTGATCGACGGCGTTCTTGGCGGTGGCTTCGGCCACATGGAGATGATCTACGACTTTGCCGATGGTGGCGACGCCGACGGCTGGCTGCACGGGTTGTTCCGCTATCAGGATCGGGCAAGCGGGCACGAGGCGGAAACCAGCTTTGGGGCGCATATTTTCAATACGGTCCTCACCTACCGCAACGAGCCGCAATCCTATATCGGCCCCGCTCCGGGCCTTAGTACAAGGCTTTTCCTGCGCCTCGGGCCTGCCCCCAACGACACCATGTGTCATCTGATCTATCCGGCGTCCACGCCATGGCACGAGGCGTCGGAGACGAGTTTAATATTGTACGATGGTGCAGGCACGGAGGTTGCGATCCGGAATGTGCAAATTCCTTCTGGCGGTTCTATGTATTGGCGGTATCAGGAGGCCTTCGAAGCAAATGAGCGTCGCCGGGCGGGCGAACGGCCCTATGTCATCATACGCGACGTGACGTGCCGGTTGTTCGGATATCATGGCGTCGTGAACGGGTCGGGCAGTTTTAGCTTCGATCATATGTTTGGCTTTTAGGAAAACCGCGGACGGCCCGTCAATCGTGTGTCGCGCCGCGTGCGGGGACCATGGACTGGGACAAATTAAGGGTATTTCACGCGGTCGCCGACGCGGGCAGTTTTACCCGGGCCGGTGACGCGCTCAATCTCAGCCAGTCCGCGGTGAGCCGACAGGTCGGCGCGCTGGAAGCCTCGCTGAAAACGCCGTTGTTCCATCGGCACGCCCGTGGCCTGCTGTTGACCGAGCAGGGCGAACTTCTCTATCGGACCGTCCATGATGTCTTTCATATGCTCGCAATGGCGGAAGCGCAGCTGTCGGAACGCCAGGAGCGCCCCTCGGGACCGCTCAAGATTACCACGACCGTGGCGTTGGGCTCGACTTGGTTGACGCCGCGAATTAAGGAGTTCATCAAACTCTATCCCGATATCGAGGTCAGTCTGCAGCTGACCGACGGCGCGCTAGACCTGACCATGCGCGAGGCCGATGTCGCTCTACGCATGGGCCCGCCCCGGCAACCCGATTTGATACAGCGCCAACTCCTGCAAGTGCGGGCGCATGTTTATGGTTCGCGCGAGTATCTCCGCGATGCCGGATATCCGCAGCAGCCGGAAGACCTCGACCATCACCAATTGATCGTCTATGGCGAGACACAGCCCCTGCCGGTGAGCTCGATCAACTGGCTCTTGGAGGTCGGCGCAAAGCCGGGGCACCGGCGCCGGCCTACTTTCACGGTGAATAATCTCTATGGCATGTATCTCGCTGTGCTAGGCGGTTTGGGTTTGGCGAATTTGCCGGATTATATGGTGCCGCCCGATGTGGACTTGGTGCGCGTATTGCCGGAGATATCCAGTCCGCCCACGCAATGTTATTTCGTCTATCCCGAGGAAATGCGCCATTCAAAACGTATAGAGGTGTTTCGCGAATTTTTACTGCGGAAGGTGGCGGAATCCAAATTCTGACAAAAGCCTGTAAATCCCGTTTGGTGCGGGGATGCTTCCAGACCTATGCAAAAAACGCATGGCGGCTCTGCCAAATTAGAGGTAGTGGATAGGCTCAATACAGCCTATTTCATCAAAAGAAGTTTGCCGCAATGCGGCAAAGATTCATTTCCACCTGAAATCCCCCCTTCAGGTGAGGGCGCGAATAGCCCTGCGTCTCCCAGACGCGAAGCCTCCCTGTTCTACTATGTCGCCGGACCTTCCCAGGTCCGGCGATTTTTTTTTTAGGGTTTAGAGTCCTTGTTCTTCTTTCCAGTCGCTGAACGGGCCAATGGTCGGGTCGGCGGCACGGCGGCGATAATAGGGGATGCGCGGCACGTAGAGGTCGAAAAGGCGCCGGAGTTCGTCGACCGGTTCGTCGTAATCGTCGGCGCGGAGGTCCACAAGCGGGTAGTCCAGGTCTTCGCAGATGAAGATCGCGGCGGAACGCTGGCCGCCATGTTGTCCGCCCGCATCGCGACCCGCTTCAATGGCAAGCATCAGCCGGTCCCAAATCGGCTCGCCGACGCTTGCCTGGAAACATTCCGCCATTGCGGTGACGACCGTCTCGCCCGTCAGTCGATTGCCCATGGAGACGAAACCGTCGCCCGCTAGATGACCCTTCCAGTCGCTGTTCTTCGCGCCAGTGCGTGCGGCCGAGCGACCCTGGGCGTCGACAATGCCGAGTTGCCGAGTCTCGATATGCGGATCGACCTCTACGAGCGCCTCCAGTGTCTCGCCCGCGGATTTGCCCGCCCGCAACAAATCCAAGCCCCTCCCGCCGAGGCGAGGGTCGGTTAACGCCTGAGTGGCGACGGCGCCTATGCCGTCCGCGACGAACGGCACCCGGGAGCCGACGGCCATTTCGCCAGTCGCCGTGGCAACCCCCAGCGCGCCAGTACGCGCGCACCGTCCGAGGATGGTGAAGGTGTTGAATTCGATCAGCAATCCGGTCATGTCGTCACCCATAGGTTTCTTTGAACTTGCGAATGGCGTCGATGTGCGCGTCCACCGATTCGACGCCCGCTGCCATGGTCCGGAAAGTCAGGTGGGTGGCGCCCATGTTCTTCCAGGTCTCGGCATCGGCCGCCCAGGCTTGAGGGCCTCGGTCTTCCGCCAACACCGTGGCGTCGATGCCCAACGCGTCGGGATTGCGTCCGGCCTCTTGGGCGCCTTCGCGGAAGATTTCCAACAGCGGTTCCGCTTTCTCGCCGGCGGGGACGCGCGGATTGACCAGCCAGCCGTCGGCGACGCGTCCGGCGCGGCGGATCGCCGGCTCGACGAAGGCGCCGATCCATACCGGGATCGGGCGTTGTACCGGCAATGGATTGATGCCGGATTCCTCGATCCGGTGGAACTTTCCGTCGAATGTGACGGTCTCCTCGGTCCACAGTTTCCGCATCAGCTCGATCTGCTCCGAGACGCGGCGGCCCCGGTTGCGGAAGTTCTGTTCCATGGCGTCGAACTCCAACTCGTTCCAGCCGATCCCGACGCCGAGCCGCAAGCGGCCTTGCGACATCAGGTCGAGTTGCGCCGCCTGTTTGGCGACCAGGACGGTCGGGCGTTGCGGTAGAATTAGGATTGCGGTGACGAAGCCGATCTTCGTGGTGACCGCGGCCAGATAACTGAACAGGATAAGCGGTTCGTGAAAGGCGTTGTCGATCGTGTAGTAGGCACGGAAATCGTCCCCTGCGGGCTCTTTCGCTTGTAATACGTGGTCGATGGCGGTGAGATATTCGTAGCCGAGGTCCTCCGCCGCCTGCGCGAAATCCCGCATGACGAAGGGGTCGTTGCCGATCTCGGTCGTGGGAAACGAAACGCCGATTTTCATGTTTCTGAAATCCTCATTTTAAATCAATCAACGGGCGGATGCTTTTCGAACCAGCGCGTTGCCTGTTCGTAGGCATGTCCGATGCGATAGACGGTGGCCTCGTCGAAGGCGCGTCCGGCGATCTGTATAGAGAGCGGCAGGCCATCCTTGTCGAAACCGCTTGGCACCACCAGCGCCGGGTTGCCGATGACGTTGAAGGGCGTGCGGGATTGCCGGGAATAGGTCCGCTCGACCTCCGGTACATCGTCGATCCGGCAAGGGACCTGCATGCTGGAGGCGGTGAGGACCGCGTCATAGCTCCGCATCATCTCGTCGAATGCGTGCTTCATTTTCTCGCGGTGACGCAGCGCCTGGACGTAATGGGTCGCCCGCATGAAAGCGCCTGGCAAGAGACGCTCGCGCGTGAAATGGGCATAGTCGCCAGGCCGCTCCTGCAGCCATTCTTCATGAATGGCATAGGCTTCCGACAGCAGGATGACACGATTGATGGCCGCGAATTCCGACAGCGGCGGCATTTCTACCTCTTCGACCGTCGCCCCCAAATCGCGCAGGGTCGCCGCCGCCGCGTCTATGGAGGCGGCCATTTCGTCCTGCGCATCCAGATCCTTCGTGTAGAAATGCCGGACCAATCCGATGCGCATACCCTTGACGCCTTTGTCCAGATCGCCGGTGAAATCGGTGACCTCCGCCCGTGCGCTCGCCGGATCCCGGGGGTCGTGGCCGGCGATTGCGGTCAGCATGATGGCGTTGTCCTCGACGGTGCGGGTCAAGGGGCCGACATTGTCGAGGCTGAACGAAAGCGGGACCACGCCCGCCCGGCTGACGCGCCCGTAAGTCGGTTTCATCCCGGCCAGACTGCACATGGACGCGGGATGACGGACCGAACCGCCGGTATCGGAGCCGAGTGCGCCCGGCAGCAACCCCGCCGAGACAGCGGCGCCGGAGCCGCTGGACGATCCGCCGGGATGCCGGTCTGTGTTCCAGGGATTGCGCGCGGGTGGCCAAGGCAGATCGAAGGACGGGCCGCCGATTGCAAATTCGTGTGTCGCCAGCTTGCCCATGAATATACCGCCGGCCGCTTTCAGCTTTGCCGTCACTGTTGCGTCGGAGTCCGCGACGTTGTCCTGCAACAGTTTCGAATGGGCGGTCGTCTTGCGGCCGGAGTAATCGATGATGTCCTTGAGGCCGTATGGCATTCCGTGCAACGGGCCTCGGTAGCCGCCGCCCTTGATCTCGGCCTCCGCGGTCTTGGCATCGGCGCGCGCCTGTTCCGCCGCGATATCGAGAAAAGCGTCAAGTTTCGGGTTGATGGCCTCGATCCGGGCCAGCAGGGCTTCGGTCAACTCGACCGGGGAAAGGTCGCCCTTGGCGATCAGCTTTCCGGCCTCCGCAATGGAGAGGTAATGGAGATCGCTCATTGCTCAGGCCTCGTCCCCGGCGCGGTAGACATGCGCCGGCTCGTCCCAGATCGTCAGGCCGTCCGGCATGCCTTTGGTATGGCGTTCCTTGGCGTCGAGCGCCTTTTGAAGTTCTTCCCAATGCGCTCCTTCGAGCTTGTTCAGCCCGACCTCCGCGGCCGCTGCCTTCAATTCATCGTTGGGTAATGCCATGGCATGCTCTCCTGTAAAGTCATCGTCTTCGAATCTACGCTGATTTACCGCCGGGGCGAGTTCAGCGCCGCCCGACGAGCAGAGAGACTCCGTTCTCGCCGACTTTTTCGGTATGCATCGTGCCGGCGGCAACCTCGAAGACTTCGCCGGTTTGGTACGTTGTTGCGGTACCATCGATGCCGATCGTGATATCGCCCGCCAGGACAAGAAGCCTGGCGTCGAAATGATGGGCGTGATCGGCATTCTCGCTGCCGGACGGCCGCGATATCTCTTCGCCGACCGAGAATCCTTCTTTTTCCGCCAAATCGCAAAATGATTGCGTGTTCATCCCAATCTCCCCCTTGCTAGGTACGGTCACTCCTTATACATCGCTTAACGGAATATCAGGGAGACTTCCATATGTCCGATACGCCCGCGTGGCAGGGCGAGCTCTACGACCTGCTGAAAAACGAATTCAATGTGACCCAATTCTCCTATGTGCCGGATGCGGGGCATCGGGAACTGATCAACCGTTCCATTGCCGACCCCGACGTCCATTCCGTCTCGGTCACCACGGAGGAAGAAGGGGTGGCGCTGCAATGCGGCGCTCATCTGGGCGGCGCCCGCAGCGTGCTGCTGATGCAGTCGAGCGGCGTCGGCAACTGCGTAAACTTCTTCTCGCTGATCGCCCACGGGCGCTTCCCGTTCCTCACCTTCGTCTCCATGCGCGGCGATTTCGGCGAGGGCAACGCCTGGCAGCTCGCGATGGGCAAGGCGACGCAGCC
The DNA here is from genome assembly GCA_038131165.1 of Rickettsiales bacterium. Taxonomy (GTDB): domain Bacteria; phylum Pseudomonadota; class Alphaproteobacteria; order UBA8366; family UBA8366; genus UBA6544. Next base: position 31,372 of record JAYPOZ010000036.1, read on the forward strand.
GGTGCTCGAGGCTTCGGGCATTACCTGCTTCGCGGTTGAGCGCGAGGAAGATCTGATCCCGACCGCGCGGGCCGCGTGTACCATGGCCTATCAATCCGACGACGCCATTGCCGTTCTGCTGACGCAGAAGCTGCTCGGCGCCAAAGCCTTCCCGACCGGATAGGAGAACGCATATGTCATCGAAACCAGGTCTCCGGCTCGGCCCGGATAAAGAAGTCGCCGAAGGCGTTCTCGAACGCCGCCACGCCGTCTCAGCGCTGATCGGCGATCCGGGCGACACGCTGTTCATCTCCGGCCTCGCCGGCAGCAAGGACGACGTGCTCAGCGTCGTCGGCGCGGACAGCGCCGCCGCTTTTACTCTCTCGGGCGCGATGGGCGCGGCCGTTGCGATGGGCCTCGGTTTGGCCCTGGCACAGCCGGAGCGCAAGGTGGTGGTGGTCACCGGCGATGGCGAGTTGCTGATGAATGTTGGCACTCTGGCGTCGGTCGGCGTGCTTAACCCGCCCAATCTTTCGATCATCTGCGTCGACAACGAGCATTACGGCGAAACCGGCTGGCAGGAGAGCCATACCGGACGCGGCGTCGATATCGCGAAAATGGCGGAGGGAGGGTGCATTCCCAATGTCCGCACGGTGACCAAGGAATCGGAGCTGGCCGAAGCGGCGCAGATGCTGCGCGAGGGCAACGGTACCTCGTTCGTGCTGGTCAAGGTCGCGCCGACCAAGCCGCCCTCGATCTACCGCTCCCGCGACGCGTCCTGGCACAAGGGCAAGTTCCGCGAAGCCCTGCTGGGGCATAACTAAGGGGCAATCCGGCAAGACTCCGCCAAACCCTGGCCAAACCCTGGATCGAAGCTATCTCAGCCCGCGCTTCACCGGCGCGGGCTGTTTTCGGAGGATATAATAGACAATTTGTCCTATTTGTGTTAGACTATATGTCGAAATAATTTCCGAAAGGTCCGATGATGAGTGAATTGGCCGAGGTGCAGACAGCCGAGCCGCCGGCCCCGAGCGGCGAGACCAGCGACTTCGATTCAGCCGACGCGGCGGTGCCGGAATGGGCACGCGGCCTGACCGGGGAAGACGCGGCCTATTTGCGCGCCGGGGGCTGGCAAACCCCGGCCGACCTATTGCGCCACCACCGCGGATTGGAGGCGATGGTAGGTCCGGACCAGGTACGCATACCGGACGCGGAAGCCGGGCCGGAGGCGAAGGAAACCTTCTGGTCGCGGCTCGGCCGTCCGTCGACGCCGGCGGGCTACGAGCTCTCGCCCGGCGAGACGGCGACGGGATACGACACTGCGCTCGCCGACTGGTTCCGCGAGGCCGCGCATGCGGTAAACCTGCCGGCCGATATGGCGCAGGCGCTACACGACCGCTTCCTCGAGCAGCGCCATGCCGAAGGCCGGGCTGCGTGGGAAGCGCAGGAGGAACGACGCCAGGCAGATGTGGAGACACTGCGCCGCGATTGGGGCCGTGCCTACGACGCCAACCTGGCGGCGGCGCGCCAGGCGGTGGGCGCGCTCGGTGGACAGCCGCTGAAAGACGCATTGGAGGAAAGCGGCCTTGGCGATCATCCAGCCCTGGTGAAGGCTTTCGCCTCGGCGGGACACCGCCTCTTCGGCACGATGGGCGGCCCCTCCACGGCGGCAGGCGCCGAGGCGACGGCCGTGTCCCCGGCGGCGCCCGCGGCGCTTACCGCGACCAATGCGCAGCGCGAAATCATGCGCCTGCGCTCAGACCCTCGCTTCATGGCCGCCTACGGCGACCGCAGCCACCCGAACCACGACGTGGCGCAGGCGCAGATGGACGAGCTTTACGCCGTCGGCTATCCGCCAGCCGCCAACACCGACAGGAGAAACCCATGATCGATCTGTTCCGCTCTCCGTTCCTCTCGGCGCTCCGCCGGACCTTCCGGCCGGGCACCCTCCTGACCGGCGACGATGCGACGGGCCTCCGTTCCTTCCCGCTGACGCCGACTCTCGCCGAGGCGCCGGCGCCGGAGGCGGTGGAGCCTTCCAAGGGGCTGGCGGAGCGTGTGCCCAGTGTGACGGTTCCCCTGCGGCCCGGTGGCGCCGACCACTCGGCGCCGCGTCCGATCCAACCGTCTCCCCACTCGGCCAGACAGGTGGATGCGCGGAACGCCTTCGAGACGGTAAAAAGCCGGCAGAGGGCTCTTTCGAACCGTGTCTCGTTGATCCGTCAAGGACTTGGCGGACAGTCAGAATTGGACGATGCGTTCAAAGCTGCGGCCACGAATGATGGGACCCAACAGCGGATAAAACGGGCCCGCCAAGGATTCGCCGAAGTGAACGCACGCCGACAGGCGTTGACAGGCGCCATTGAAACTCAGCGCCGGCGTAGCGAGATCCGCAAGGGACTTGTCGAATCAGCTGATACCGAATACCTGGGGTCGAAGCGGCAAGCGGCGGCAGATGCCGAACGCAGTGCAAACCAAACGATTAGGGCAAGAGTCGCCCGAGAGATCAGCGTTGTTGAAGCGGAACTTGGCAATTCGCCCGAAGACCTCGATAGAGCATTGAAGAATATCGAGAACAACGCGATCAACGCGGCGGAAAATGCGCGGAGGTCGGTGACCGATACGCAGCGCGCAATCGAGAATATCGAGAACGAGTTAGCGGAAGTGAAGGAATCCCTTCGACGCCTTGTTGCAGATGGCGGGCCCGCAGTCGAAAATAATGATCCGCCGCCGGCAATAGGTTCCACGCTCGACCGCCGCTATCCGCCGGCCATGGGTCGTGCTTTCGCGAAGGGAAGCGCGATCGTCGATCTCGGTACAATCGTCGCACAAAAATTTCATGGAGCTGTAGAGACGGCGAGAGAGAAGGCCGAGCGATTGGGGCAACTTTCCGGCAGGAGGCGGCTTCTCGAAGAGAAGAAGACGGAACTGCAACGCGGATTGAGCACGCTGGAACGGTCCTGGAGGCAGCGTCGAATGCTATCCGACGAGACGATCAAGCAGGTGAATCGCCTATGGGATCGCCATAGATCCGTCAAATAGCGCCGGGTATCGACCGTTCTTCGGGCGGAGGCGCGCTAGCGCTTGGTAATGCCCAGTTCCTCGGCCCGTCGGCGATAGCTCTCGATGGTGCTTTTCGACATCGTGGCTTCGAGCTTCTCCAGCGCTTCGCGGACGGGTTCGCCATGGGAAAGCGCCCCCCACAAATAGCGGTAGGCTTCTGCCAGGAGGTCCTCGGCTGCGATATCGAGAGGGTTGCGCTGAAGTTCTCTGGCAATACCGAGTCCGATCATGCGCATCGCCTCTGGATAGCCGGCGTCGGCCGATAACCTTAGATATTCCGCGCCATTTTCCATCGACAGACTGTCGTTTGGGTCGCGGAAGTGCCACCGCGCGAGATCGTAATTGGCCTCCCGCGGGAAGTCTCTCGCGGCGCGTTTTAGCCAATAGGTGACGGTCTCCGCCTTCCCGACCCATTCGCGCCGGTCTTCGGCAAGTTTTAGCGCGATGTCGTAGGACCCGAAGCCGTCGCCCGGGCCTTCCGGCGGCAAGGCGGCGAATGCGTCGATCAATTCCTGCGGTGGCGGGCCTTTGGGATAGGTGGCGGAAAGTGCATATCGCCGCTTTCTGCTGTCTTGCATTTCCTTGTCGACCGCCATGCGCCAGAAGTAATATCGCGCCTTCTCCAGGTTTTTTCGCCCAGCGCTTCCTTCAAGGTGCATCCCGGCGGCTCTCGGCGAAAAGTGCCAATTCCATCCGATATCGGCGGCACGTTCCAGAATCTCCAATGCGCGAAGTGGAAGTTTTGGGATACATTCGAAGCCTTCCAGATACCCGTCCGCGACCAAGATTATCAGGACAATCTGACGATGTTTGCCGACAAACTCGTCGATGACGCCGGAAGAGTTGCATCCGGGACGGCTCATATGAAAGTCGAACTCATCGAGCCACGCCCGAACTTCCGGATGAATCGTTTCCGTATCCGTTGCTCTGCCGGGCGCAGCGAAGGCGGTGAGGGATGCCACAAGTGCCAGGGCGGATAGAAACGATCCGGCGATGCGAGTCAGCAGTATCATACACAATATTATGGCAAGGAGAGGGCGATATTTTCAATCTTAAGATAAGTTTTCCACCGCTATGCCGAGCACGCTCCCGGACTGCTCCGATAATAGCAATCGACCCGAGGGCCGCTACCCTCGGGAGTATCGAGCGGGTGTCGATTAGCCGCGAGGGTTCATTTAATTGGCGTCTTGGCCGTCGACAGTAGGGCCTCCACCAATAACGCGTCCATGGGGTCGTTGCCCGCATTCATGCCCCGAAGATATGCGAGCGCTTGTTTATGTCCTCTATCGGCGGCTAGCGTCAGCCAGATGAGTGCGACGACTCTATTCTCGCGTACGCCTATTCCAAGATCGTAGGCGGAACCGACCTGAAACATCGATTCAACATCGCCCAATGCGGCTAAATCTCCGAACCATCGAAGTGCTGCCTTGTGATTTTTGGGGACGCCATTTCCCGTGTCATATGCCTTTGCAACCATATACCCAGCATTCAAATGCTTTTGCGCGGCTGCTTCGGAGAACCACTTGAAGGCCTCCTTATAGTCTTTCTTGATGCCGTTGCCGTAGAAGCTGTCCCGTTTGCCGTAATAATACAGCCACCCGACACGGTATTGCGCCTCCCCATGTCCCTGTTCCGCCAGGGGAAGCCATTCCTGCATCGCAAGAGGATAGTCATGGGACTTGAAATACTTCAGCCCCTGTTCGAAGTCCGCCCGCGCCGGCGCTGCTGCCGCGAATAGAATGAATATTACCACCATGAGTCGCCACATTCTCGCCTCCGTCCATCCGCCATCGGAATTACACCAATATGGCAGGGTTAAGCGCGGAAATTCAATCTTGAGGATGCCGGCGGATTGATCCTTCCCGCGACCCGGGCCACGCCGCGGCGCAGGCGCGGAGGGAAGAGCTTTACGCCGCCGGTAATCCGCGAGCGAGCCAGCGCCCCGCTTACGTAACCCGCGCCGCCCGCGGCTCGCGCATGCTGTCAGTGAGCATCGGCGCCACGTCGCGGGCGAAGCGACGATAGGTGTCGCGGCGCACCTCTTGGGGGAACTCCGGAAAGGTGGCGTGCAGCATGATGTGGTCGAAGCCGAGGTCGATGTATTCCTGCAGGCGCTTGGCGACCCGCTCCGGCGAGCCCACCGCCTGGGTTTCGATGAAGGGCTGAATATTGGCCGGATCCTTCAGCTTGGCGAGACCCTCGAAGGCGCGTTTGAAACCCTGATACTCGTCGATCCCCTCCCAAGGGTCGGCTTCGGAGACATAATGGTCGTACTGCACCCGAAAACCGCGCGGATAGAGGTCGCGGGCGAGCGCGAAGGCCTCCTCGTCGGTATCCCGGATGAGGGTGCGGACCTGGATCACGTTCGGCGACGTATAGGACCGGTCTAGTTCGGCCGATTTCGCCTGCCAGCTTTCGATCACCTTGGCGATCAGCCAATCTGGAAACTGCGACTGGCAGAGCAGCGGCAGGCCCAGGTCGGCCACGTTCTCCGCCCCCGACGGGCTGCCGATGGCGCCGTAGAACTGGATACGGGCATCGGGGCCGGGACCGGGGCGCAGGCGCACCGGTTTCTCCAGCTTGAAGAACTCTCCCTCATAGTTGAAGGGCTCGCCCTTGAGCGCTTGCGAGACGATCTTGAAGGTTTCGTTCATGCGGGCGCGCGCCGTCGACATGTCGACGTTGTAGTTGTCGTATTCCGACTTGGCGGTGCCGCGGCCGATGCCGATATAGAGCGGCGCCCGGGTGAGCGCGCTCACCATGGCAATTTCGCCCGCCAGCCGCATCGGATTGTACCATGGCAGAACCAGCACGGCGGAGCCGAGCGCCAGATCCGGAGCCTGGGCCGCCACGTGCGACATGGTTATCAGGGGGCTCGGATGGGGCAGGTAGTCGCTGAAGGCATGTTCGACGAACCAGACCGCATCGAAACCCAACTCGTCGATCAACAGGCAATCCTCGATCACCTCGCGGTAGAGTTCGTAGTCCGGCTTCCCGGCGCTGGTCGGCGCCGCCGTCGCGCCGAAGCGCACCTGTCTGCCGCTCGTCATAGGCCGTCCTCCGGTCTGTTTCGTCACGCAAAAATATGTACCCCGATATGTCGTGTCGGCGAGGCGAAGACGCGTGGGCGTGGGAAAAAAAGCGAGCATAAATTTTTTCTTGAAAGCCTCTTGTATCGGAAAATTGCACTTCCCAGATCGTTGGCACTCTAGGGAGGGGAGTGCCAAAACACCCTTCCATTTGCTTGATACAAGGGATGGGAAAGGAGTAATTGCGAATGTTCAAACCGCTACACGATCGTGTGCTGATCCGGCGCGTCGCCGATGACGAGAAGACGGCCGGCGGCATCATTATCCCGGACACGGCGAAGGAAAAACCGATGCAGGGCGAGGTCCTGGCCGTGGGCGCCGGCTATAAGGAAGACGACGGCACCGTGCGGCCGCTCGACGTTAAGGAGGGCGACCGGGTGCTCTTCGGCAAATGGGCCGGCACGGAGATCACCATCGATGGCGAGGAACTCACGATTCTGAAGGAATCGGACATCTTCGGTATCGTCGAGGGCAATGCGGGTCTGAAAAAGGCCGCGTAGCCCCCGAAACCATAGCATCAAACGGACAACTGCCCGAGCAAGAGGAGTCTTCGAAGATGGCAGCAAAAGAAGTCAAATTTCATGGCGACGCGCGGGCGCGTCTCCTGAAAGGCGTGGATATTCTGGCCAATGCGGTCAAGGTCACGCTGGGCCCGAAGGGGCGCAACGTCGTGCTTGAAAAATCTTTCGGTGCGCCGCGCATCACCAAGGACGGCGTGACGGTCGCGAAGGAAATCGAGCTTTCAGACAAGTTCGAGAATATGGGCGCGCAGATGGTTCGCGAGGTTGCCTCCAAGACCAACGATGCGGCGGGCGACGGCACCACGACGGCGACGGTGCTGGCCCAGGCCATTGTGCGCGAGGGTGCCAAGGCCGTGGCGGCGGGCATGAACCCGATGGATCTCCGCCGCGGCATCGACCTCGCCGTCGGCGCGGTCGTGGCCGATTTGGGAAAGCGGTCCCGGAAGGTCGGCTCGAATGCGGAGATCGCCCAGATCGGCACGATTTCCGCCAACGGCGACACCGAGATCGGCGACTTCCTTGCCCAGGCGATGGAAAAGGTCGGCAACGAGGGCGTGATCACGGTCGAAGAGGCAAAGAGCCTCGACACCGAACTCGACGTCGTCGAAGGCA
>JAYPOZ010000037.1:0-36598 GCA_038131165.1 Rickettsiales bacterium
CGTGGAAGTGCCACATGTGCCAAAGATCGGCCCCGACATCGGTCGTCATTCGAATGCCGTCACCGGTATTGCCGACAAAAGCGGCGGAATATACCGGATTGATCTGCCAGTACTGGCGCTGAATTTCAGGCGCGTGTTCGAACCCGCCGCAGGCCAGGATCACCGCCTTGCGCGCCGCGACCGCGCGCGGGCCCTTGCCGTCGTCGAGCCAGATGCCCGCCACCGCACCGTCCCGATCGGTGATCAAACGCTGCGCCGCCACGCCCAGCCGTGTCTCGATATCCCGCTTCGCGATATTGTCCTGCAGCACCTTGAACATGAACGGCCCGCCGCTCAGTGCATTTGCATAAGCATAGTCACGCCGCGGATCGAAGCCCGGAATGGCGTCGATCTGCAGGAAATACATCTTGTCGAAACCCGGAAATGGGTAACTGCCAGGCCGTTCGAGCCGCATGATGTGGGCGCCGTTCACCTGCGTCAGCTCCTGCACGTACTCGTCGATCAGCACCATCTCGTCGACAAAGGCTTCGAGTATTTCGTCCGGCGTGGTGCCGTCGTTCGTCGCCTTGAGATAAGCCAGCGTCCCGTCCCTGTCGTGCGGCAGACGAAGCCCGCCGCCGGAACAGATCGATATGCCTCCGGGATGCGGCATCTTCTCCGCCAGCAAGACCGATGCGCCGGCATCGTGCGCGTTGAGCGCCGCGACCGCGCCGCCGAAGCCGTACCCGACAACGACGACGTCGAAACATTCGTCGAACGTATCGACGCTGCGCGGCAAAGCTTGCTTCATGCTAATGATTCCCCGAACTCCAACGACCGCGACACATTAGCGCGCCGCATTGAGACGGGCAAAACCCGCTTCGAGATCGGCGACCAGATCCCGCGCATCCTCAAGGCCAGCGTGCACGCGCAACAAGGGTCCACGTTCCTCCCAGGGCGGCGCGGCGAAACTTCGGACCGGATAGGCCGGGATCATGAGGCTCTCGTATCCGCCCCAACTGGCGCCGATCCGGAAATATTTCATCCCCTCGACCAGAGCCGCGACCGCTTCCTTGCTGGCGGATTTCAGGACAAACCCGAACAATCCGGAAGCTCCGTGGAAATCGCGCTTCCAAATCTCGTGCCCGGGATCTTCGGGCCAGGCCGGATAGAGGACATCCGCGACCTCGTCGCGCCCGGCCAGCCATTCGACCAGCCGCGTCGCCGTCTCTTGATGCTGGCGCAGCCGGACACCCATCGTCCGCATGCCGCGCAGGGCGAGGTAGCAGTCCGCGGGACTGACGCTGTTGCCGAACTGCGTCGCCGTGTCCTTCAAGGTGCGGAACAGTTCCTCGTCGTTCACCGCGATGGTGCCCAGCATGACATCCGAATGCCCGCAAAGATACTTCGTGGCCGCCTGGGTGGAGATGTCCACACCATGCTCGAGCGGTTTGAAGTAAAGGGGCGACGCCCATGTATTGTCGATGGCGGTCAGAATTCCGCGACGACGGCAGACTGCCGTTATCGCGGGAATGTCTTGAATTTCGAACGTGTAAGACCCCGGCGATTCGAGAAAGACCAGTTTGGTCTCCGGGCGCATCGCGCTCTCGATCTCGGCACCGGCGTCGGGCCGGAAATAGGTGGTCTCGACCCCAAGCCGCCGCAACAGCGTCTCGCACAATGTCCGTGTCGACTTGTAGGCGCTGTCCGTGACCATGATATGGTCGCCGGCCTCCACGGTGGCCATGAAGGACAACGTGATCGCCGCCGTGCCCGAGGGCAGGACCAATGCCCGGCTCGCACGTTCGAGTTCAGCGACTGCGGATTCCAACGCCTTTGTCGTCGGCGTGCCGTACGAACCGTAGACGACCTCGTCAAACCGGTTCTCGAACCGCTTATCGAACGCCTCGATCGTCGGAAAGTGGATCGTCGACGCGCGATAGACCGGCGGATTCAAGATGCCGAAATTCTCTTCGGAATTCGTACCGGCACGGCTCAGCGTGGTATCGTCAAACATGATTACCCCCGATTGCGTCCTGAATGATTGTACGCTTTTCACGTCCAAGGATAGCAAAGACTAAATAACTGTATGATTGAACTCAGAAAGGTTTGTCTCCGGCAATGGTCACCCGGTAACCGGAACGGACCTGTGGATGGTAGTCCCAGAGCGCCTTGTGTTGCGCCGCCCGGTTGTCCCAGAAGGCGATGGATTTCGGACGCCAGCGGAAACGGCAGTGGAACTCCGGCGTCGCAATGTGATCGAGCAACATTTTCAAGAGCGCGTCGCTCTCATGCTTATTCAGCCCATTGATCTTCGTCGTGTACGAGGTGTTGACGTAGAGCGCCTTGCGGCCGGTGACGGGGTGGGTCCGCACGACCGGGTGTACCGCCGACGGGTACTTCGCATCCTTGTCGCGGAAGCGCCCCTCCGCCCCGTAGCGGGATTTCAGCGTCGCCTCGGATTCGTGCAACGCCGTCAAACCATCGAGCATTCCGCGAACCGGCTCCGAAAGCGCCTCATACGCCGCGTACATATTCGCGAACATCGTATCGCCGCCGGCCGGCGGCACCTCGTGGATCTGCAGGATGCTTCCCATCGGCGGTTCCGCGTCGCAGGAGACGTCGCTGTGCCAGGTTTCCCCCACCACCCATTTCGACCGCTCGTCCGCATGCACCGATATGACCTCGGGATGCCCTTCGGGGCCCGGTGCTGCAGGGTGCACGTGCAAATCGCCGAAGTGGCGGCCGAATGCCTTGTGCTGATCGAGTGTCAGGTCCTGATCGCGGAAGAATACCACCAGATGCGCCATGAGAGCATCATGGATTTCCTGAACGGTCTGGTTGCCAAGCGGCTGCGAGAGATCGACACCGCTGATCTCCGCCCCAATGACCGGGCTGACGGGCTCGACGGAGATCGTCTCGTATCCGGCCACGCTTCTCTCCGATCTAGATTCCTATACGGGTTTGTCGCCGGCGATGGTCACCCGGTAGCCGTGCCGGACCTGCGGATAGTAGTCCCAGACCGTGCGATGCTGGGCGCAGCGGTTGTCCCAGAAAGCGACCGATTTCTCACGCCAGCGGAAACGGCAATGGAACTCCGGCGTGGCGATGTGATCATACAGCATCTGCAGGATCGCATCGCTCTCGTTCTTCTTCAGCCCTTCGATCCGGGAGGTGAAGTTCTCGTTCACGAACAGCGCCTTGCGCCCCGTGACCGGATGCGTGCGCACAATCGGGTGCAGGGATTCCGGAAAAACGTCGACGCCGTCCCGCAACTTGCCTCCCGCACCGAAGCGGTCGCGGTGTACCCGCGCCGATTCATGCCACGCCATCATGCCGTCGATCAGGTTCTTGATCGGATCGGACAGGCTCTCGTAGGCCGCGTACATGCTGGCAAACATCGTATCGCCGCCGACCGGCGGGATCGTGTGCAAGTGCAGGATACTGCCCATCGGCGGCTCCGCATCGCAGGAGACATCCGAATGCCATTTCATGCCGGCGACGACCTTGGATTTCTCGTCGGCGTGGATGGTGATGATTTCCGGGTGACCTTCCGGCGCCTTTGCCGAGGGGTGGATGTGCAACTCGCCGAAATGGCGGCCGAAATCCTTGTGCTCGTCGAGAGTCATCTCCTGATCTCGGAAGAAGATCACCTGGTGCTCCATCAGCGCATCGTGCAATTCTTGATAGGTTCGGTTGCCGAGCGGCTTCGAAATATCGACGCCGCTGATTTCGGCGCCGATCATCGGGCTTAAGGGTTCGACTTCGATCGTCTCGTAGGACATTCGTGTATTTCCTTCTCTGCGCGGCGGGATGAGCCTATCCCATATAGAACGGCCGGCCCGACTTCCGGATCCAGATGCGCACCAGATGCCGCCGCTTCTCCGGCTCGTCCCAGTCCCGGAACGCCGTGCGCCGGTGCCCGAGGCGACGGTTGTTCACAACTTGAATCTGACCGCGCTGGAACTCGAACCGTTTGCAGAGATTGTCGATCTCCGTCGTCCGGCAGAGCGCATCGATGGCAGCGCGCGCCTCGTCGTCCATTTTCTCCTGCCGCATCTGGTAGCCGTGCTCGACCAGGCGCGGCGAGAAATTCACGTTCAATGACTCGCCGTCGATCTCGAAAATCGGCTTGAGGGAAAGCCGTTCGTCATCGGGCGCGTGTTCCATTTGGCGGTCGAAATGAAACGGCTGGTAGAGGCGCGGCAACACATCGCGGTGCTCATCGAGCAGTTTGTTATAGACGCTCTCGAAGCTGACGATCCCGCTGACCCCGCCCTTCTTCGCCGTCTGAATGCAGAACAGGGCGACGAAATCCGGCGGCAGATTGAAGGCGTTGTCGTTGTGGAAGCCCTGCCCGCCGTTGGTCTTCGAAGAGCGCACGCCGCTGCCCGGCAGCGACTTTCCACCTTCGTCGTGCACGTCGTAGACCAGCGTGCCATCCCATTTCTGCGCCACGGGACGGCCGGTCATCGACATCAACAACCAGTACATCTTCGTCGCGATATCGCGGCCGAGACCATCCACGTCGAGCCGGTCCACGACCACGAAACCTGTGCCGTTATCCACGGTCTCCCGCACCCCCTGCATCAACAGCTTGCACGCGGGCATATCGAAATCTTCCGGCCGCAGCGCCTCGGTCGGCAGCGGGTTCTCCCGCAACTCCTGCGCGACCGCCTCGATCTCGTTCAAACACGCCGCATCGAGCACCGCCAATCCGTCGTTCGGAAACGGCGTATCGGCGTCCCAAACCATGGGGCCGGAAAATCTCTCCTCCAATATGGTCGTCATCGCAAAATCCTCCCTCGATCCGGAAAACCAACCGATGGTCTCAAAAAAGATAGCGCCGCTTCGCCGTAACCGGTAGCCCTAACCGAGACGGTGTTTTTGGATGCGCGGCACGAGCTGGCTCTGCGCGACGCGCCGCACGCCCATATCCGTACTGGCAAGACCGGCCGGATGCAGCGCCAATAACAGCCGTCCAGCCGCCGTCCCGCCCCAAAACCAATCCGCAAGCGCGCGGCTCGACGCCGCTCCCGGTTTGGCGGTCGCCGCCTCCAGATAGAATGTTTTCAACTCCTCGGCAGCCTGACGGAAGGCTTCCCCCGACGGCACGCCTGTCTTAGGACTCTCCGGAACGGTCCCGTCCAGGAAACCGTGCAGGAAATCGACGATCCCGCCGATCGAAACGCCAAGGACGCCGGTCGAACTTCGCCCCCGCCTCTCGAGCGCCACCTGATGCCAGGGCGCCAATCCGTCGATCTCGGCCCGGACGGCCCTCAGGAGTTCGGGCGACGTCGTGTCCGCCACGACCGGCAACGGGATGGGGCAGGTCCAACCCGTCATATCGGCGGCGGCGCCCGGTGCGTCCTCCGGAAAATCCTCCAGCAGCGGCGGCGGCCCCTCGCGTTCCAGCAGCGCCAAGGCCGCGCGCAGCACCCGGGTTTGAAATGCCGGCGCGTCGGGAGCGCCGAACGGCCGCCCCAGCTCGAACGGTACCCACAGGAAGCGCGGCGGCCGCAGCCGCTCGGTATTGTCGCGCACCAGACTGATCCCCGTGGTCGCGAGCCCCTCCTCCTCCAGATAATGCGCGGTCGCGCCGACGGCGCGCGTGCAATTGGGTCAGACCGGCACCAGCAGGACCGCGTTGACCCGGTCCTCTTTCAGCAGCCCCGCCATCTCGCGCGCGGTCGGTTCGATCTCGTGCGGCAGCCAGCCCGCTCCGTTCAGGGCGTAATGAAAATCCGCGATCTCGCCGATTACCCCCGCCGCCCGCAGTTCACGCAGCCGGTCGATGGGAAAGACGACATTCACGTCCTGCTGAAAGCCGCTGCGGTCGTAGTTTACCGAACTGTGGGTCATCACCAGATCGGACGTATCGATATCTCCGGGAATGACCCGGTAGCTCAAGTCCTCGAGCGCGAAATTCCGGTCCGCGCGCCGGTGCAGCCCTGCCGTCGTGACGATCGCCACGCGGCGCGCCGCCAATGGCGGCCCCGTCACCCAGGGTTGGGCCTCGAAAGGCGGACATTCCTTGTCGAGCAGATGCTTGGCATCGATGGCGTCTAGATCGGTGAGGCGAACCATATCGGATGAACTAGGTTGCGACATCGCGCTGCACAACCGACACGGCTTCCAGCCGAAGAACCGGATCCCGCTTCGGGTTCGCGAGAAGCCTCAAATTCGACTGGGCATTTCGCCTCACCCCGATACCTTAGTCAGCAAACGGAATGACGGAGCAATGAATGGCTTGGCGGATCGGCGTCGATATCGGCGGGACTTTCACGGACGCGGCGTTGGTCGACGAGGCGACGGGCGCCATCGGCATTGCCAAAACCCTCACCACACCGCGCGATTTCGGAGCAGGCGTGGTCAATGCGCTAACCGAGGCCATCGACGCTTATGACCTGCCGCCCGGCGACGTCACGCTCCTCTCGCACGCCACCACGGTCGTCACCAACGCCATCCTGGAGGAAAAGGGGGCAAGAACGGCGCTGATCGCAACGCGCGGCTTTAAAGACATCCTTGAGTTGCGCCGCTCGTCGCGCTCCGACCTTTACGACCTGTTTCAAGACCCGCCCGCCGTTCTGGTGCCGCGTCACAGACGGCTGGAGATCTCGGAACGCATCGATGCCCAAGGCGATGTGGTCATCCCGCTTGCCGACGGCGAGATCGACGATTTGATCGCCGAGATCAGGACGCAGGATGTCGAGGCGGTCGCGGTATCGCTTCTCTTCTCCTTTCTCAACGACACGCACGAGAAAGTTCTGGGCCAGCGCTTGCGCGCGGCCCTGCCCGGCATGCCGGTTTTTCTCTCTTCGGAAGTGCTGCCGGAAATCCGCGAGTTCGAACGTACGAGCACGACCGCCGTCTGCGCCTATGTCGGACCGATCCTCGACTCGTATTTGAAGCGGCTTGAGGAAGCCACGAGCGGCCTCGGCCTCCCGGCCCTGCATGTCATGGGCTCGGCCGGCGGTGTCGTCGACGTGCCGGAAGCATTGCGGATGCCCGCCGCCGTCGTCGAATCCGGCCCGGCGGCCGGCGTCATCGCGGCCGCGCTTGTCGGCAACCAAATCGGCCGCAACAACCTGCTTTCCTTCGATATGGGCGGCACCACGGCGAAAGCCGCCCTGATCCGCGACGGCCGGATCGAGACAACGGCGGAGTACGAAGTCGGCGGCGGCGAAGGCAGTCAGAACCGCTGGCTGCACGGCACGGGGCACCCGATCCGCGTCCCGGTCATCGACCTCGCCGAAGTCAGCGCCGGCGGCGGCAGCATCGCCTGGATTGATCCCGCGGGCGCCCTGCGCGTCGGGCCGAGAAGCGCCGGCGCCGAGCCGGGTCCGGTCTGTTACGGGCGCGGCGGCGAAGAGCCGACGGTGACCGACGCCAATCTCATCCTGGGCTATCTCGACGCCAACTCGCTGCTCGGCGGCCGCATGTCCATCGACTATGAAGGAGCCGTAAGCGCGTTCGAGGAGAAAGTTGCGGCGCCTCTGGGGCAGTCGGCACGGGAGGCGGCGGCCGGGGTGCTCGCCATCGTCAACAATAACATGGCCGATGCGCTGCGCGTGGTTTCGGTCGAGCGCGGTCACGATCCGCGCGAGTTCAGCCTGATCGCGTTCGGCGGCGCCGGCCCGCTCCACGCGGTCGCCCTGGCGGAAGAACTGGACGTCTCGGAGGTGGTGATCCCGCCCATACCCGGCGGTTTTTCGGCACTCGGCCTGGTCGGCAGCAAAATCCGCCGCGACTACGCCAAGACCTGCTTCTCGCCACTGGCGGAGACGTCTCCCAAGGTGTTGGCCGACCTCTGGGACGAGATGATCGCAACCGCGCGGGAGATGCTGTCCAAGACCGGCGTGCCCAAGTCGCAATGGTCCTTTCGGCGCTCCGCCGATCTGCGCTACGTGCGCCAGGCCTACGAACTGAATGTCGCCCTGGACGGCGACGCCGTGGACGCGGCCAGCCTCGACGCCCTGGCACAGGGCTACCACGATCGCCATGCCCAGACCTACGGGCATAAGAACGAGGACGAGGCCATCCAGATTGTCACCCTGCGCCTGACCGCAACCGGCCACCTGCCCCCCCTGCCGATCAAACAGAAGACCGCCGACGGCCGCGAGTCCTTCAAGAGCAACCGGATGGCCTGGTTCCCCAAGACCGGTTCGGTCGAAACGCCGATCCTCGACCGCGCACGGTTTGCCGCGGGTTCGACCATCAAGGGGCCGGCCATCGTGGAATCCTTCGACAGCACCATCGTTATTCCGCCCGGCTGGCGCGGCCGCGTCGATGCCAAGGGCTTCATCCGCATCACCCGAGGGGAGGAGACGCAATGAGCCGGCGCCAAAACCAGCGATCCGTGTTCAGCCGGAGCCCATCGGAAATTGACCACGCGGGAGTTATCGAACATGCCTGATACAGCGCTCGTCCGAACCGATCCCGCGACTTTCGAGGTGGTGAAGAACAGCCTGCTCAAGGCGGCGGAGGAAATGAAGATCGTGTTGGCGAAGACCGCCTATTCGCCGGTGCTCAAGGTCGCGGGCGATTACTCCTGCGGCATCTTCGACGCGAAGGGAGACATGGTGGCCCAGGGCCCGGACCTGCCGATCCATCTGGGCTCCATGCCGGACGCGGTGCGGGCCGTCATCCAGGCTTTCGGGGAGGACATCCATGAGGACGACGTCTTCATCCACAACGACCCCTATTTCGGCGGCTCGCATCTACCGGACGTCAACGTGGTGAGTCCTGCCTTCCATGGTGACCGCCTGCTCGGGTTCGGCTGCGTGCGCGCCCATTGGCCCGATATCGGCAGCGCCACCCCCGGGAGCTACGGCGCCGTGACGGAAATCTACGGCGAGGGGCTGCGCCTGCCGCCGGTCCGCATCTATTCGCGGGGCGTCCTCGACCGCAATGTCGAGGCCATCATCCGAGCCAATGTACGCACCCCGGACGAACGCTGGGGCGATCTCAGCGCGCAGATCGCGTCCAACCGACGCGCCAGCCAACGCCTCTCCGACCTCGCGGACAAGTACGGTGCGGACAGGCTGACGGAGATCATGCGAGAGATTCTCGACTATTCGGAGCGCATGATGCGCACCCTGCTGGAGCAGTTGCCGGATGGCGAGGGAAGTTTCGAGGACTTCTGCGACGGCGACGGCGTGGTCGAACAGGGCGACGACGAAGACCGGACCTTCACCATCCGAATGAAGGTGGTAAAACGCGGCAGCGCCATCGATGTCGACTTCGCCGGCAGCGATCCCGCGGTCTCGGGCCCGATGAACGCTCCGCTGTCCGTGACGGCATCCGGCGTCTACTGCTCGTTGAAAATGATCGTCGACCCGGACGGACTGATCCCGGCGAACTCGGGCGCCTGGCGTCCGATTACCGTCACTGCCCCCGAAGGCTCGGTCGTCAACGCCCGCTTCCCCTCTCCCGTCGTCTACGCCAATCACGAAATGTCGCACCGCGTCGCCGACATGACCTTCGGCGCGCTGGCCGAAGTCATGCCGGAACGCGTCATGGCTTGCAGCCAAGGCACCTCGGCGATCATGACCTTTGGCGGCATCGACTATCGCACCGGCGGACGTTACGTCAGTTACGAGTCGCTGAAGGGCGGGTTCGGCGCGCGGCCCAACAAGGACGGTATCAACGCCCTGTCCTCGGGGATCGCCAATACGATGAACACGCCCATCGAGGCGCTGGAGATGAGCTTTCCGCTTCGGGTGGATTTCTACGAGCTGATTCCCGACAGCGGCGGCAAGGGGAAGTATCGGGGCGGCCTCGGCGCCAGGCGCGGCTGGACAGTACTGGGCGAGACCGCGCGTGCCACCGTCTGCATGGAGCGCACAAAATCGCCGCCCTTCGGCATCGCAGGCGGCGGCGAGGGAACTCCCGGCAAGGCAACGCTGCGGCTGCCCAATGGCAGCGAGCGCAGCCTGCCCAGCAAGGGCGCCTTTGACGTCCCCGCGGGCGGCCAGGTGATCCTCGAGGCGCCCGGCTCCGGCGGCTACGGGGATGCGGCAGCACGCGGCGAAGCCGAAAAGAAGAGTGACATCGAAAACGGATACGAGACAAGAAGTGACGGCTGAAACGGATCGATGTTTCCGGTTCCCGCAAGTGCGACAGATTTGTCCGGGAGCCAGGCCGCCGCGCTTCGACCGGGAACGGCATCATTAGGGAAGGACAGCATTCATGACAAAAACGCCCAATACCAAGACCCTGACCGCCGGTGAAGCGGTCGTCGACGGGCTGGTGCGAAACGGCATCGAGAATCTGTTCTGTCTGCCGGGCATTCAAAACGATTTGTTCTTCGATGCCCTGCATGCACGCACGGACGAGATTCGCCCGATCCATACTCGCCACGAGCAGGCTGTCGCCTATATGGCGCTGGGCGCGGCGCTGGCGACCGGCAAGCCGCAAGCGTTCTGCGTCGTCCCCGGGCCCGGTTTTTTGAATGCCTCGACCGCGCTGGCCACAGCCTACAGCACGAGCGCCAAGGTGCTGGCGCTGTTGGGGCAGATCAACCTCTCGGCCATCGATCGCGGCTATGGCTTGCTGCACGAAGTGCGCGATCAAATCGGCATTCTGCGGACCATGACGAAATGGGCCGAGCGTATCGAAAGTCCGGGCGACGCCGCGCGGCTGACCCAGGAGGCGTTCCGGCAGTTGGGCACCGGCCGCCCCCGTCCGGTCGGACTGGAATGCCCCATGGACGTTTGGGGCCGTTCGGCGCCGGTCGCACTGCCCGGCGGACCTGCCGAGGAGGAGGTCATCCCCGTCGACACCGACAAGGTCGAGGAAGCGGCAAAACTGCTTGGCAAGGCGAAGAATCCCATGATCGTCGTTGGCGGGGGCGCGCAGGACGCCAGCGCCGAAGTTCGCCTGATCGCCGAGATGCTGGAAGCGCCGGTCTGCGCTTTTCGGCTCGGCCGGGGCGTACTCGATTCCCGCCACCACCTCTCGGTCACCATGCCGACGGGCCACCAACTGTGGAAAGAAGCCGATGTGGTCCTCGGCGTCGGCACCCGCATGCAGGCGCACCTGCAGCTCTGGGGTACCGACAGCGACCTCAAGATCGTCCGCATCGACCTCTCGCAGGAGGAAATGGACCGCATCCGGAAACCGGATGTCGGCATCGTCGGCGATTCCGCGGCGGTTTTGAGCGCTCTCGCGGACGCCTTGCCAAAGCACAATTCGGCCCGCAGGTCGCGGAAAGACGAACTCGATCAGGCGCGGGCCAGGACGGCGGAGTTGCTCTCCCCGCTGGCACCGCAGCTCGCCTATATCGACGCCATCCGGAATGCCTTGCCGGAAGACGGCATCTTCGTCGACGAGTTAACCCAGGTCAGCTATATCAGCCGCATCGCCATGCCGGTCTATAATCCGCGCAGCTTCATCGCCTCCGGCTACCAGGGCACGCTCGGATGGGGCTATGCGGCAGGGCTCGGGGTCAAGGTCGGGCGCCCGGATGTCCCCGTCCTCTCGGTCAACGGCGACGGCGGCTTTATGTTCAACGTACAGGAGATGGCGACCGCCGTCCGCCACGGCATCAACTTGGTCGCGGTCGTCTTCAACGACGGCGCCTTCGGCAACGTCCAGCGCATTCAGAAGCTGTCCTACGGCAACCGCACCATCGCCAGCGATCTGACCAACCCCGACTTCGGCAAGCTCGCGGAATCCTTCGGCGTTGCCGGCCTTCGCGCCACGTCGCCGGACGCCCTGCAGGAGCGGCTCGAAGAAGCCTTCAAGATGAACGCGCCGGTGCTGATCGACGTTCCGGTGGGTGAGATGCCCGATCCTTGGAGCATACTCACTCTACCAAAAATAAGAGGATAGAACCGGCAAGGCGCAGTTAGACGAATGAAAAGGCTGACCATCAGCGGACGACGGATCTCTCGCTCGCGTAAATTGGCAACAACGCAAAATCATAAGAATTGGCAAAGTAGGATTTCCCCGTGAAACGCGGTTACGTCACCACCAAAGAAGGCCAAATCTACTACGAAGAGTCGGGCAGCGGCCCGGCATTGATCCTGTTGCATCCTTCGCCGCAATCGGGCCGCGTCTATTGGCGCTTGTCGCCGCGCTTTGCCGAGCGGTTCCGCGTGATCGTGCCCGACACGCTCGGCTTCGGGCAATCCGACCCATTGCCGGACGGCATCACCATGCCTCGCCTCGCCGGCTCCGTCACGGAATTGATGGATGCGCTGGAAATCGGCAGCGCCCACCTGTTCGGTTTTCACACCGGGAACAAGATTGCGGCCGCGCTGGCGTCGGATTCACCGGAGCGGGCCGACCGACTGATCCTGTGCGGTCAGACCCACAGTCTGATCGCCGATCAGGCGGCCCGCATCGCCGCTTTCGGCCCGATTACCGATCGCTATTTCGCATCCAAGGAATCCGAGGAGGCCGCCGATAGCGCGGCGACGGCACATATGCTATGGGCGACCGAGATGTTCGCGGATTTCTCCCGCTTCTGGTGGGACAAGCGGGCGACTGCCGAATTCGGTTATACGCCCGACCTCAAACGCTACCTGTCCGCGCGGATCATGGACTTGCTCCAGGCCAAGCCAAGCGCCGCGGGAATCTATGCGGCAAATTTCGATTTCGATTTCGAGGCGGCGCTGCGCCGGGTGGAGGCTCGCACCTTGATCGTCGAGGTTGCGTCGGCAGCCGAGGCGCATCTCGGCCCGCAGGCCGACCGTCTCGCGGCAACGATGACAAACGCCTTTGCCGCCACCATAGATGAAGGCGACCGCGAGGTGCTGGAAATGCGGACGGACGAGATTTCGAAGCTAGTACTGGAATTCCTGGACTAGCGGTCGGATGTGCCAGCCGACCCGCTAAGACATCGAAAGCATGGCGCGCGTGTCTTCGGGACTCGCAATCTCTCGTCCAAGCGCCCTGGCACGCGCTGCGACACGCGCGACCAGATCCGCATTCGAGGGACACCCCTCTTCCGCGTAGTGATAATCGCCCAGTCCGATGGCGATGTGTCCGCCCGCCTCGATGATCTTATCCACCAATTCCAGCATGCCGCCGCCATGGATGCAGACGGACCATAACAACCCGGGATCGTCGGGCAGTTGGCCAAGATGGGCGTCGAGACCCGCCGCCGTTCCCGGGTGGCCGGCGAGTATTCCGCCTTCCGTCAGGACGAAGAGCATAAATGCCGGCCGCGCGACCCATCCGAGCTCGAGGAAGGCGAGTGCCTGGCGGGTGAAGGCAATGTTCCAGGAAACCAGATAGGGTTTCAATCCGGCGCCCGAGATCGCATCGGCGAAATGATGCAAGGTCTCGGTACTATTGCGGTAGACGAGATCCGTCGTCCGGAATCCACCTCGCTTCGGATCGTAGCGGTCGACATTGGTGCTTCCCATATCCATCGGCGCGAAGTCCGGCCGCCGCTCGGCGTCATGCGCCAAAGCGACCACGCTCGCAATCCGTTCCTCTGCCGGCGCGTCCAAAGTGACGAAACCAAGCGTCGGATGCACAAGAATATCGCTCGCCGCCCGTATCCCGGCGATGCAATCCCCGTAAGTTTCCGCATCATGGCTCGGCCCGCCGTTCTCGTCACGGGCATGAAAGTGGACGATTGCCGCACCGGCCTCGCGGCACTCAGCGGCGTCCTTGGCAATTTCCGTGGGGCTCCACGGCACCTTGGTATTGCGCCCCCGCATCGCGTATTCGTTGATCCGCGCCTCGATGATCAGCTTTTCCATAGTCGGGCTCTCCTTTCCCGAATGCCGTTCATGCCGAAGGGAAGAAACCTCGGGTCCGGTTGGCCAGCGCGACAAGCGACAGCATGACGGGCACTTCGACAAGCACGCCCACGACGGTTGTGAGCGCAGCGCCGGAATTCAGGCCGAACAGACTGATCGCGACGGCAACCGCCAGTTCGAAGAAGTTCGAGGTTCCGATCAGCGCACAGGGTGCGGCAACATTGAACGGAACCCGCCACATATAGGCCACCCCGTAAGCGACAATAAAAACGCCGTAGGACTGGACGATCAGCGGCGCCGCGATCAGCGCAATGAGCAGCGGCCGATCCAGGATCACATGCCCCTGAAACCCGAACAAGAGGACCACCGTGAGAAGCAACGACGCAACCGACAACGGCTTTACGGCGGCGCCGAACCGGGCAAGCGCCCCCTCCACCGTCTCGCCGCCGGTCCTATGACCGCTCAGCCAACGGCGGGTCAGCACACCGGCCACGAGCGGGACGACCACATAAAGCCCGACCGACAGCAGCAAGGTTTCCCACGGCACCACGATATCGGTCACGCCCAACAAGAACGCCACCAAAGGCGCAAAGGCGAAGACCATGATGACGTCGTTCAGCGACACTTGAACCAACGTATATGTCGGATCGCCGCGCGTGAGCTGCGACCATACGAACACCATCGCCGTACAGGGAGCGGCACCAAGCAGAATAAGCCCGGCGATGTATTGCTGCGCGTCGGCAGGTTCGATCAGGTCGACGAAAAAGACCTCGAAAAACAGGATGCCGAGGGCGACCATCGTGAACGGCTTGATCAGCCAATTGACGACGATTGTGATGACCAAGCCTTTCGGCCGGTCGCCGATATTGCGCAAACTGGCAAAGTCGACGTTCACCATCATGGGGTAGACCATACCCCAGATGAGTACCGCCACGACGAGGTTCACTGAGGCATATTCGAAGCTCGCAAGTACTTCGAAGAGCCCGGACACGGTGTTACCGAGAACGATGCCGGCGACGATACAAAGGGCTATCCACACCGAGAGCCATTTTTCGAAAAAGCCGATTCCACCCACGGACAGGGCTTCCGCCTTAGATACGTCATTCGTCATGTGGAATGTCCTAAGTTCGCTGTATCCACCCGCCACCGAGAACACGCTCGCCGTCATAGGCGACGCAGGCCTGGCCGGGCGAGACGCCGAATTGCGGTTCCGCGAAGCGGACATCGAGACCGCCCAGCGCATTGAGCCGCAAACTCGCGCGGACCGGCTCCATGGTCGAGCGGATCTTGACCTCGCATTCAAGCGGATGCTCGCCCGGCGGCGGCGCCAGCCAATTCACTTCGGAAAGAGTCACGGTTGAAATCGCGAGAGCTTCCTTCGGCCCCGCAACGACACGGCGCGTCTCCGGCTCCAGGCGCACGACATAGAGCGCCGCCGCCTGCCCGCCGATATCGAGGCCGCGGCGTTGGCCCACGGTATAATTGATGATGCCTTCGTGGCGTCCCAAAACATTGCCGTTCATGTCGACGATCTCGCCCGGCTGGACCGCCTCGGGGCGCAGTTTCTCGACAATTCGGGCGTAAGACCCGTTCGGCACGAAACAGATGTCCTGACTATCGGGCTTGGCCGCCACCGGCAGATCGAAACGGGCAGCGATCTCGCGAGTTTCCGTCTTCGGACGGTCGCCGAGCGGAAAGCGCAGCAGGTTGAGCTGGTCGACCGTGGTGGCGAACAGAAAATAGCTCTGATCGCGCGACGGATCGACGGCGCGATGCAATTCGGGGCCATTCGCCCCCTCCTCCCGGCGCACGTAATGGCCGGTCGCCAGCGCGTCGGCCCCCAGATCGCGTGCCGTTCCCATCAGATCGCGGAATTTGACCGTCTGGTTGCAGCGCACGCACGGGATCGGCGTCTCGCCACGCGCATAGGCTTCGGCAAAATCCTCCATCACGCTCTCGCGAAACTTGCTCTCGTAATCCAAGACGTAATGCGGGATGTCGAGCTTGGCGGCGACATTGCGGGCGTCATGGATATCCTGCCCGGCGCAGCACGCATTCTTTTTCTGGACCGCTTCGCCATGATCGTAAAGCTGTAGCGTGATGCCCACGACCTCATAGCCAGCCTCCACCATCAGGGCGGCCGTCACCGACGAATCGACACCGCCCGACATGGCGACGACGACACGGGTCTCCTGCGGCGGTTTTTCGAATCCCAATGCGTTCATGGCGGCAATATGATTACCGAGCGACAGATGCGCAACGCCTAAAGCCGATGCAGAATTTCCGCGAGCCTGCGAAAAGCGCGGGCGTTCCGCACCATCGAGATCGGTACGGTGAAGTGGCCCTGGTTGCGCTCGAAGACGTTCTCCGCAGGCAACCCCCAACGTTCGGCCAAGCTCCGTCCGCGGGCGTAGGGCATCACATCGTCCGCCAGCGCAAGTTTCATAACGATCCGGGACGGGTCCATGACCGGACGTCCGGTAGGGTTGGTGAGCATTCGAACGCGCTCCAACGGTTCGTCCGTCCAGCCAGCCCGCCGCACCGAAGCCCCTACCCCCGCGTTAGAGCCGATCGAGCCGTCGAAACAGATTTCCCACATGTCTTCGCTGACGGCCGCGAGGAACAAAGCGTCCGGCTGCATCGCTTTCGGCCAAAAGTTTGCCCGATAGGCGGCCAACTGCGCCGTCAGAGCCCCCATGCTGAGCCCGCCGATGGCGACCGGCGTGCCGTATCGGGCGCGGCACCATTGCGTCAGGATCGCCAACTCACGGACATGGGCATCGAACAAATTCATCGGTCCGCCCGGCGCCCTGCCGAGAAACGGTTCGCCGCTCCACCGCCCCGGCACGAAGCGGCGATTGTGCCACGGCGCCTCCAGACGGATCACCCGAACGCCCATCGCGATCAGCGGCGGTGTCTCGTCGAGGAAACGGTTGCGGAGTTCCGTTTCTTCACCCAGGCCGTGACAGTACAGCAGAGTCGGCGCATTGGATGCGTCGTGCGGCTCCACGATCTTTGCCCAGCTTGTGTCTTTTACGACGCGACCCGGCGAGGGAAATTTGAGCCAGGAAACCGATCCGTTTGCAGCAGAGACCGAGTGGCTGACCTCTATTTCGGGCAGGATCTCGGGGGCGGGATAGGCACTATCCGGATCCGCCATCCAGTCCCCGTATGTGCCCACTATCTCGTCCTGGGACGGCGTGTCGAACCGAACCGCGCCGATGGACCGTCCGGCCAGTAAAGGGCGGAACTTGAAGCGCTGTCCCAGGAATTCCGCTGCCGCCGCGCGCCGCTCTACCTCCACGGCGACAAGTTCCCGGTCCCCCGGCCGGTTTTCGCCAAAAAACACAGCTTCCCACTTCTCCGCGGCCGTGTATTTCCCGGCAAGCGCCGCTTGGGTGTCCCGCATGAGGGCGCGCGCAAAGTCTTCTTCGGCGGAATCGAGCCGGCTGATCTGGCTTTCGTCTCGGAACGTCACGACGTCGTCACCGGAAATCAT
Organism: Rickettsiales bacterium; assembly: GCA_038131165.1. Classification (GTDB taxonomy): domain Bacteria; phylum Pseudomonadota; class Alphaproteobacteria; order UBA8366; family UBA8366; genus UBA6544. The sequence goes on from JAYPOZ010000037.1 coordinate 17,197, forward strand.
TGCCGCCGCCCAAAGCCGCGACAACGGGAACATCCGTTTCGCCAACATCTGATAGGTCCAGCGATCGAACCACGGGCGGGCAAATATCATGCCCGTCGGGCCTTCAAACAGCCAATGCGAGCCTTTTACCTTCGGCAGTTGATGCGCTTCAGACAATGCTATTTCCCGTGGGTCGCCATGGCACAATATGAAAATGTGCGACTCTAGCAGCTTAGTCACCAGCCGTTTGGAAGCAAGGACACGCTTTTTGCAGGAATCCATGCTATTATTCGGTGCGAACAATCAGTGGCCGCACAGAAATGCGCGGCAAGGCAAGGGAGGAAACCATGGCAAACGCCGCAGGACAGCTCAGGCTGGTCCATCCGGCGGCCGAGGATCAACCGGCGATGTATCAATTAGCGCCGCGTCTGGCCTCGCTCGACGGCAAACGTATCGGATTGATCGACAATCGGAAACGCCACTCCGATGTCTTTCTGGCCCGGCTTCAGGAACTGATGACCGAACGCTACGGCGTCATCGGTTTCCAATATTACACCAAGGACGGCGCCAGCGTCGCGACACCGGAAGACGTCATGGCCGACATGACGGCCAACTGCGACGCGGTGATTCACGCGGTCGCCGATTGAGGTTCCTGTACGACGTGGGGTCTCCATGACGGTACGGAAGCCGAGAAGAAGGGAAAGCCGGCGGCGACAGTTCTGACGCGCGCCTTCATGAAATCCGCCGAGATGCGCTCCCGGATTCTGGGAATGCCCTCGCACCCGCAGATATTCGTAGACCATCCGCTGGCGAGCAAGTCGGAGGCGGAAGTCAAGGCAATGGCCGAGGCTGCCGTGGACGAAATCGCACGGGCATTGACACAGACGCCGGGCGCCGCATGAGCCAAGGGTTAAAGGCGGGTCCCGCCAGCCGGATCGATTTCGCGAACGACTACGTGGCGGTGAACGACTACTTCCACGAGCAAGGCTGGAGCGACGGCCTGCCGATCATACCGCCGACTGAGGAGGCGGTCGCGGAGATGATTGCCGGCGCATCGCTGCCGGGCGACCATGTGCTTGGTATCATGCCGCCGGTGGACGGCACGGTCACGATAGAGAAAGTGGCAGCCAACGCCGTCATGGCCGGTTGCAAACCGGCCTATTTCCCGGTCGTGATCGCCGGCGTCAAGGCCATGCTGCAACCGAAATACAATGTTGGCAGCGTGTCGACCACCACGGGTGGCGCCGCCCCATGCTTCATGGTCAGTGGCGCGGTCGCGGAGGAACTCGGAATCAACAGCGGCACCGCCTGCATGGGGGCCGGATTTCGCGCCAACGCGTCGATCGGGCGCGCCTTATGTCTCATTATCCGCAACATCGCAGGTGCGGTGCCGGGCGAGATGGACAAGGGGACCCTCGCCTTCCCGGGACGCTACTCCCTGCTGTTTGCCGAGAACGAGGCCCGCAACCCCTGGGAGCCTTTGCGGGTCGCCATGGGATACAAGGAAAGCGAGTCGACCATCAGCGTCATCGGCATTCGCGGCGTTCACTACATCAACGAAGGCGCGCAGGAAACCGGCATCGGCAATCTCGAGACCATCGCCGGATCGATGCGGCGCATGGGACTCGTCAACTACCTGCATCAAGCCAACCGCACCGCCATCGGGGTCGTGGTCGGCCCCGAGCACGCGCATGAAATTTCAAAGGACGGCTTCAGCCGCAGAGACGTCCAACAATACCTGTTCGAGCACGCCCGGATGCCGGTGCGGGAGCTCAGCGGCCGATCGTACTGGAATTTCCGGCGCTGGCCGGAGGACTACGACGAAAACGACCCGGATTTCATGGTACCCATCGTCTACACTCCGGAGGATTTCGTGATCGTCGTCGCCGGCGGCGACGGCCGCCATTCGGCGTGGCTCTCGTCCTGGTACATGACTCAATGCGCGACGGAAAAAATCGAGCGCTAATTCCCCCTCGCCATGGAGGGTTGACTCCGGGACCCGCCTTGACGGACCATAGAGGCGAGGTCTGAAGAGTACAGAGGATGGAGCGGTGGCTATCTCGCCAGGTAGCCTGCTCTCAATAAATTCGTTTTCCGTCGCTCCGCTCGCGGAAGCGACGAATTTTGGATTTAGGTTGCGGGGCAACGCGCAAGCTATTGACTCCGCAATCGAGGAAGCAGGTCAGCTACAAGCCGACCGGCAACGGCGTGAGGTGGACGCACCTCAGAAATCGCCGTCGCAGATCGCCTTTGATTCAGAAGGGCGGTTGGTCGAAACGATATTGCATGTCGGAACGGCCCTAGACGTTTTCGTCTAGGGTCAGGTTCCCGCCTAAGGCTCGTGTCGGCGCGATTTATTTCCGGTCGATTGCCGCCTGCATCAATTCCAGCCTGTCGTTGCCGAAATACATATCGTCCTTATTCAGGAAAAATGTCGGCGAGCCGAAACCCTCGCGGGCAATCAGTTCATCCGTCGTCTCAAAGAGTCTCCGCTTGATCGGCTCTTCCGCAATCTTCGCCATAAAGGCATCGCCATCCATGCCCGCCGCGACCGCAATCGACCGCAGTTCATCCTCTTGGCTGATGTCCTTGTCGTCGCACCAATAGGCCTTGAAGCAACCGGCGGAATAGGCGGAGATCGTCCCCTCGTCTATCGCGACGAATGCCCCGCGCAGCGCCTTCACGCTGTTCAGCGGAAAGATGCTGGGCTTGATCATGTCGATCCCTAGATAGCGCGCCCAATCCGCCATGTCCTTACGGTAATAGTTATCCTTCGGCGGCACCGGGTTTTCGCGGCGCTGGTAGACACTCGGGTTTACCTTGTTGAAGACCCCGCCCACCAGAAAAGGCTTCCAAACCAGTTCGGCCTTGTTCTTCTGGCAGAACGGCTCGATGCGATCGAAGGCGAAATAGGTCCACGGACTGGAGTAGTCGAAAAAGAATTCAATCGTCGTCATGACAGGGTCCTTCATATGAACGGAAGCAAATGGGTTGCCTAGGGATATGGGTGCGGCGTCGTGAAGGTTAAGGCGTCAGGCCGCGTCGAGGCCCATCTGCCAGAAATCGACTTCCAGCCGGGTGGCGCTTGCGAAGGTCTGCGCCAGCAAGGCCATCCGGCCAGGGCCGCCGCGCCGCGCCATCAGACCGTCGAGAAAGTGTTTCTCCGACTGCGCGACTTCCTGGTAGTCGTCACCGGCATACATTTCGATCCAGGCGGCGTACGGGTTTCCCTCCATCCGAGTTTCCGGATCGGCAGCGAGCCGCGCGGCGATCTCTGCATAGCCGACGATGCAAGGGGCCAGCGCCGCGTGCAGGTCGAGCAAATCGCCTGCCATCCCGCGTTCCAGCACGAAGCGGGTATAGGCCATGCAGGCCGACGCCTCAGGGGCCGCCGCCATGTCGGCTTCAGTCAGCCCCCACCCTTCGCAGAACTGCACATGCAATCCCATCTCGATATCGAGAATGGCCGACATGCCGGCCGCGGCCTGACGCATATCCGTCAGGGTGTCGGACTTGTAGACCGCCAGCGCATAGGCACGCGCGAACTGTATCAGAAACAGATAGTCCTGGATCAGATAGTGCCGGAACGCCGCTTGCGGCAGACTGCCGGCGCCGAGCTGGCGAACGAAGGCATGACCGGTATAGCGCTCCCAATCCTCCGCACACCCGGTCTTCAGCTGATCGAATAGTCCGTTTGCGGGCGGCATGCGATCCTCAATCCAACAGCATGTTGCGGGTCTCGGCCGGCAGGCTGACGCAAAGCCCGTCGAGTTCCTCCGTCATGGTCACCTGGCAGCCAAGGCGCGACGTGCGGGTGAGACCGAATGCCAAATCGAGCATGTCCTCCTCGTCCTCGCTTGGCGCCGGAATTCTGTCGTACCATTCCGGAGCTACGACGACGTGACATGTCGAGCACGCCATGCATCCTTCGCAGACCCCTTCGATGTCCACATTATTGGCATGAGCAATTTCCAGCAGGCTCTCGCCAAGCGGGGCCTCGACGGTGAGTTCTTTCCCGTCTCGGTCGATGAACGTCATTGTTGGCATGGTCTCTTTCTACACGGCCCGTTTGGCGAGGCCGCTCCAAACTTCGATGAACTTGTCGACTTCCTCGACCGTATTCTCATGACCGAGGCTGATCCGGATCGCGCAGCGTCCGAGAGATTCCTCAACACCCATTGCCTGCAAGACGTGGCTCTCGCCGACCTTACCGGACGAACACGCAGCTCCCGCGCTGACCGCGATGCCGGCCAGGTCCAGCGCCATGATCTGCGTCTCGGCGTCGACACCCGGCAACGCCAGCAGCGACGTGTTGGCGATTCTCGCAACCGCTTCGCCGAAGACAACGGCTTGCGGCACGGCCGCCAGGGCACGCCGTTCGAGAATTCCGATCAGATTGGCGATCCGTCCGATCGTCAGGCGGCGCTCCCGCGCCTGGCGCGCGGCAACTCCGAAACCGGCGATACCCGGAACATTTTCGGTACCGCCACGCCGCCGGCGCTCCTGACCGCCACCGACGACAAGCGGTTCTAATTCGATCCCCTCCGCAAATACCAATGCGCCGATGCCTTTCGGCCCCCCGATCTTATGTCCGGAAACGGTGGCCATATCCACGCCCAACCGCCCCAGATCGAACGGAATGCGGCCCACGGCCTGTACCGCGTCACAATGAAACAAGGCTCCCGCGGCATGCGCGCGTTCGGCGGCCCCTCGAACCGGCTGAATAACACCGCTCTCGTTATTTGCGGCCATCACGGACACGACCGCAAATCGGCCACGCCTTTTCAAGTGTTCCGCAAGAGCCTCCAGATCGACCACACCGTCGCCGGTCACCGGAATGCGCTCTTCATCGGGTGCGACTTCAAGCACCGAAGGATGCTCGATCGCGGACGCCAAGACCAACGAACGCCCGGAGCAAACCAGCGCCTGATTGTTGGCCTCGGTCGCACCGCTGGTGAAAATGACGTTTGCGGGAGCAGCGCCAACGAGCGCCGCGACCTCCTCGCGCGCTTCCTCGACCAACTTGCGAGCCTGGCGCCCCTGCGAATGCACCGAAGAAGGATTGCCGAAATCGCGGAGTGCGCCGGCGACGGCCTCAGACACTTCGGCCGACACGGGAGCGGATGCGTTGTGATCGAAATATGCCATGCGGGATGCCACACGTCCGGTTCGTTCAGTGACCGGTCAGACGAGAAGTTCAGGCGGCGTTTCCGCCAATCGCAGGGAGCTCCCGTCTCACCCGGCCTTCCACGACATCGTACAGGGTTACGGAATTGAGGAACAAGTGTATCTGGTCGCTCAACTCGTCCCACAATTCATGGGTAAGGCACCTCTCCTTGGCGCCGGTGCAGCCGCGTGGCGACCCCGGCGCACAACGGGTTGCGCGCAATGGCTCATCGACCGCTTCGAGGACGTCCGAAATCGGCAGCTCCACAGCATTCCGGCCCAAGAGATAACCTCCGCCGGGTCCGCGGACGCTGTTGACCAACCCGGCGCGCCGCAGCTTCGCAAACAATTGCTCTAGATATGAAAGTGAGATTCCCTGCCGGTCGGCAATGTCCGCCAACGCGACGGGCATACCATCGCCGTGCTTGGCCAAATCCACCATCGCCATGACCGCATAGCGGCCTTTCGTCGTCAGTCGCACATCGACTCCTCAATCAACGGGTGTGACAAGGAGCAATATAGAGCTTTTGACGCGCGCGGCTGCCTCGAATTTTAAGCGTTTGAAAACACGTTAGATTTTAGGCGATGACGGGGCTTGCGCCGCCTCGCCGTGGATTTCCGGCGCATTTGGTGATTCGCTCCGGCTTTCCAGTTGCACTTCAAGTTCGTCCACGCGGGCCTTGAGAGCCGTCACCTGCTCCATCAATCCGTCCAATGCCCGCACGACCGGATCCGGCAAATCGCCAAGCGGCATGCCGTAGGGCGAAAACTCCTGCGAGGCGCCGCCGCCGCGCCTCGGAATAACGCGCCCGGGAATACCGACCACGGTAACGGCCTCTGGCACGTCCTTGGTCACGACGGCGTTAGCCCCCACGCGCGCGCAGCGCCCCACCGTAACCGGCCCCAAAATTTGTGCCCCGGAGCCCACGATCACATCGTCGCATAAGGTCGGATGGCGTTTTTGATCGCGCTGGCTGTGAGAATCAATCGACGGCGCGACGCCACCCAACGTGACATCGTGATAGAGGGTCACCCTATCCCCGATCTCCGCTGTCTCGCCGATAACCACACCCATTCCATGATCCACAAAAAAGCCGGTTCCGATGACCGCGCCCGGATGGATTTCGATGCCGGTGAAAAATCGACCGATCTGCGAAATTACCCGCCCCAAGAGCTTGAGATTCCGCTTCCACGCCCAATGCGCGGCCCGATGCAACATGATCGCATGAAAACCGGGGTAGCACAGAACGATCTCGACCCATGAGCGCGCCGCGGGATCGCGTTCCTTGATACCGTTGATTTCTTCGCGCATTGCCTTGAACATCGTGCGGTCCACCTAATCTATTAAGCCGGGCAGCGCCTGCCTGCGCGACATGTTCCGATCCCATGAAAGGCACCGTCAGCAAGGCCCTAAAATTTCCGGGTTTCTTGCAAGGCATTGGTTGGATATAGATATGCGGCCATTCGAGGTCAACCAGCAGGTTGGATACGGCATTGGGCCTTTCCTAAATGTGAATTCCGCCTGATTAAGAATTTTGAACACGTAGAACAGCGACGGGAAACATGCCAGAAGTCATAATCAACGGTCCCGACGGCAGACTAGAATGTAAGTATCAACCCGGGCGCGAGCCGAACGCACCGATCGCCCTGATGCTCCATCCCCACCCGCAACACGGCGGGACGATGAACAACAAGGTCGTCTATACGCTCTATCAGATATTTCTCAAACGCGGTTTCGCCTGCATGCGCTTCAATTTCAGGGGCGTCGGCCGTTCGCAGGGAAGTTTTGCGCGTGGCGAGGGCGAACTCTCCGATGCCGCGGCGGCTTTGGACTGGCTGCAAAGCTATAACGAAAATGCTTCGCAATGCTGGATCGCCGGTTTCTCCTTCGGTGCTTGGATCGGCATGCAGCTATTGATGCGCCGTCCCGAAATTACCTCTTTCGTTTCCGCGGCGCCGCCCGCCAATATGTACGATTTCAGTTTTCTGGCTCCCTGCCCATCCTCAGGATTGTTCATTTCCGGCGACAAGGACGAAATCGTGGCGCCGGAATCGATCGAGAGCCTCGTGGGAAAACTACGCCAGCAGCGTGGAATCGAGATCGACCATCACACGATCCCGGGCGCCAACCATTTTTTCCACGACAGACTGCCGCAGTTGGAAGAACTCGTCGGCGACTACTTGGACAAATCGATGGCGGCGCTGGCGGAAACGGAGCTCCCGGGTTAGGCCGCTTTGTGAAGAACACCGCCGGATGTCGCCGATGAAACCCCGGTCGTCTCGGGAAAACTCGTCGGCAAATTTTCCAACCTGCGCGCGGCGAGATACCCGAAAGCCTGCGCTTCGATGGCGTCTCCGTCCCAACCAACGGCTTCCATAGGTTCGATGGGTACGCCCAGAACCGCGCGCAGATCATCCATGATGACGGGATTGCGGCGACCGCCGCCGCTGACGATCCAGCGGCGCGGCGGATCGGGAAAAAAAGCACATGCCCGCGCAACTGCCGCCGCGGTAAATCGGGTCAAGGTCGCGGCACCGTCCTCCACCAAGAGCGGTTCGACGGCAGCGACATCGAACGCATTCCTATCGAGCGATTTCGGCGGCGGCCGATCAAAATAGCTATTCCGTAACAAGTGATCCAGAACATCGAGATCAAGGGTGCCGCGCCGCGCCAAATTGCCATCGCGGTCCATGGACTTGCCGGTGTTGCGATAGGTCCAGTCGTCGATCAACGCATTACCGGGTCCTGTATCGAATGCCATCAACTGACCGTCCCCACCGATCCAGGTCACGTTCGCAACCCCGCCGACATTCAAAACCGCGAGCGGTCTTTCCAAACCGGACGCCAGTGCCGCATGGAATACAGGCGCCAGGGGCGCCCCTTCGCCGCCACCGGCGACATCAGCCGACCTGAAATCCGCAATCACATCGATACCGCATTCGCTTGCCAGCAAGGCGCCGTCGCCGATCTGCCACGTGAAAGCGGATTCGGGTTCATGATGAACCGTATGACCGTGGAAACCCACGAGGCGTACCGCGTTTGCCCTGACACCCGCGTTGGCCAGCAATCGACCGACCGCGCGCGCGTGCAGCAGGGTAAGATCCCGCTCCACCGCCTCGGTTTCCGCATCCGGGGTCTTGCGTCCGAGAATGCCGCGAAGCCGGTGGGCGAATTCCGGCTCATACGGCATCGAGTGAAAGCCAAGAGGCCGAATAACCCGGCCGCCGTCAGTGTCGATCAATGCGGCATCAATGCCGTCGATGGATGTGCCACTCATCAAACCGATCGCAAGCAAGCGGACCCCCTATCGCAAACTTTCAAGCTTCGTTGTCGCGGCTAACCGAGTGTGCTAAACGAAGCGCCCTCTTGGCAATTTTATACATTGTGATCCGTATGAGCGAACCAAATTCCGAGTTCCTCCGCACCATTCAAGACCGTGGCTATCTGCATCAGGCAACCGACCTTGAAGCCCTCGATACGCACGTCTGCGACGGAGGAATGGCGGGCTACATCGGCTTCGACGCGACCGCAACGTCGCTTCACGCCGGCAGTCTCGTGCAGATCATGCTGCTGCGCTGGATGCAGAAATGCGGCCTGAAGCCGATCGTTCTCATGGGCGGCGGGACCAGCAAAGTCGGCGACCCTTCCGGTAAGGACGAGCAGCGGAGGCTTCTGACCGCGGAGGATATCGCGGCAAACATAGAAGGCATTAAAGGCGTCTTCGAAAAATTCCTCACCTTCGGCGACGGCCCGACGGACGCCGTGATGGTCAACAATGCGGATTGGCTGGATAAGCTGCAATACATCGATTTCCTGCGCGATTACGGCCGCCATTTTTCCGTAAACCGCATGCTGACTTTCGATTCCGTGAAGCTCCGCCTCGACCGGGAGCAGCCGCTGTCGTTTCTGGAATTCAATTACATGATCCTCCAGGCCTACGATTTCCTGGAACTTTCCCGGCGGCACAACTGCCGTCTCCAGCTCGGCGGCTCGGACCAATGGGGAAATATCGTCGCCGGCGTCGAACTCGGGCGGCGGGTCGATGGCATACAGCTCTTTGGCCTGACCTCACCGTTGTTGACGACTGCAAGCGGCGCAAAGATGGGCAAGACCGCCAGCGGTGCCATCTGGCTGAACGACGACATGCTTTCCGCCTACGATTACTGGCAATATTGGCGCAATACGGAGGATGCCGATGTAGGCCGTTTTCTTCGGCTCTTTACCGAGTTGCCGCTACGGGAGATCGCCGAACTGGAAAGTCTTGAAGGCGCGGAGATCAACGACGCGAAGGTCGTACTCGCGAATGCGGCCACAAGCATGTGCCACGGCCCGTCCGCGGCAAAGGCCGCCGAGGAAACCGCCCGGCGCACGTTTGTCGAAGGCGGCGCCGGCGACGACCTGCCAAAGATCGACGTGGCCCGGGCAAGATTATCCGACGGCGTACCGCTCTACGAACTCATGCGAGAAGCGGGATTGGCAAAAAGCAACGGCGAAGCCCGGCGGCTGATCAAGGGCGGCGGAAGCCGGCTGAATGACGCTGTCGTGAAGGAAGAGCTGGCGGCGGTTACCCTGTCCGACGTCAATCCCGAAGGCGTGATCAAGCTTTCCGCGGGACGCAAACGGCATGCCCTGGTGGTTCCCGCTTAGCAATCCAAGAGTCTCGTCCAGTCACTTGACCGACGGTGTGGTCGATGCGGGCTGCGACGCGCCGCTGCCGCCGCCGATGAGACTGAAGAGATTTCTCAAAAACCCGGGGGCAAGGGCGGACAACGGATTGACGGCAATCGCAGGGTCCTCCAAAGGTCCGGTCACCGCGTAGGTCGCCGCAAAAATACCTTCGTTCTCACCACCGGTCAGGATAGGGCCCAAAATCGGTATTTGTCCGAGGACACGATTGACCGTATAGGCCGGCACAACCGTACCACTCAAATCCGCCAGGTCTTCCTCTAGATCAAGCGTACCCTCGACCGTAATACCGATAGAAGATCCGAAGGTGCGCGACTGATCGACCAACAGTACCTTGTCGCGATAAGCGAACTTTCCATCGAACGAGACAAAATCGAGGCCCTTCTTCAGAGCATCGAAGATTCCGGTCAACGACGCTACTTGGAGAAGTCGTGCCAAGGCCGGCGCGTTGGAGAGATTATAATTGGACACCTTAAAATCGCCCTTCAAGGACTCTCCATCTACTGCCCGACGTCCGCTGACTCTAAGCTCCCCCCCAACCATCTTGTCGCTCCACCCAAGCCGCTTGAGGGACGCCCCGGCGTCGTCGCTGTATATTTCGAGCACATGCCCTGACTGATCCGGTACATAGCTCACGTTGAGCCTGCGGTCCGGCGATACTTTCGCCTCGAACAACAGCATGTCCAAATTGCCGCCAATTAGCCGCGCCTGCGCCTCGGTCGGGCCCAGGCGACTATCCGGCGAAGTGCGGACTTCATCCAATTTCAGGTCGAGAACCAGCGATCGCTTGGTCTCGTTGGCATCGTGTTTTCGTTCGCGCGCTTCCGACGTTCCATTCAAAAGTAACGGCTCGACGTCCAGTGTGCCCCCATCGACCCGCACGCGAATTTCACCCTTCGTGCCTTGGCGCACATTGCCGCGCAAACGAGTCGCACCAAGGTTGAAGCGGGAGATATCAGCGCTCCAGTCGTAGTTCTCGCGGCGCTCCAAGTCAGCGTTCGCGTTCAAGTCGAGATCACCGGCGGAAATCTGCAGATTATTGATCTTTATCGTCCCCACGGAATCGACCGTGAGACCCATATTAACCGAGCCGGCCTGGCCCGCCGGCTTTAACCAACTCATCTCCGGCAGAGAGAGTACCGTTTCCTTCAGATCGGCGGCGGCCAGAATCTCTCGCCGCCCGTCAATAAAATTGGTCAGGATAAAATTTATATCGCTACGCCCTCCCATGAACGACAGATCGGGTAGGCCTATCTGCTGCAATGACGCGCGGTCCAGCTCTCCACTGATTATGTATCTGCTGCGAAATGCCCCGGCGTCGGAGAACAGTTCATGCCAATCAACCGTTAAAGGCACACCGTTCAGACGGACCTGCCCGCCGACCTTCATCGCACTGTTTGCCAGTTTCAGCTCTAAATCCGCATTCGACAGTTGGTAACCAAAAGGCCCCGGATTGATGTTGACGTCGCGCAAATTGGCGGCGGCGCTAACGGTCACCTGATCCACGCTGACATCGCTTCGCAGTGGAAACCGAAACCCGAGACGCGCGGCCATTTCGCCTCCGACCGCCGAGGGATCTATGCCAACCTCGCCGACGAGGCCGAGCGGTTTCCGGTTCGCTATCGCGAGAGCCGTCGCGAGCGGACCTCTCATCACGAGATCGATGGAAATTTGTTCGCTATCGCTGTCGAGACGGGACATCTTGATGACACCGCTTTCGACCCGAACGTCCAGCAATTGGCCGCGGATGATATCCAAATTGAATTGGTCGTGCGAAAACGCGGCCGTTCCCGCAATCCCGGTGACTTTGGGAAAGTCAGCAAAATACGCGACCGACAAATCGCTATACCCCAACGTCCCGGAGAGGGATTGAACTTCCGTGGCTTCGGGCCGTTTCAAGGGCACTTGCACCGCCAAGCCCAGCGTTCCTTCATCCACCGTGCCGGAGCGGATATTCGCGGTCGTCCACCGACGAGCGGATTCCGCGAGACCAACCGGCCAGTACTTTTCAAGTTCAGCCATCGGGAGATCACTTAAAACCGCTTCAATCCGTGCGCTCAACTCGTCGCCGATCCGATGCGCGGTAACATCCAGCGAGAGTGCGGGACCGCCGAGGAAGATAGCGGCATCGGTAAGCGTAATTTCGGCAAAGTCTTCCTGAATGTTTGCCTTGAACTGAAAGCGTTCGAACTCTAGCGGTCCCGGCAATCCTTTCGGAACCTGCAACGATCCCGCACCTCCCTGCGTTTCAATCTCAAGCCGGCGAATTTCTCCGTTGGCGCTGATACGTCCGGAGGCTTGTGCATCAATCAAAGCATCGAGGGCCGCTACCTTCGCCATCTCGGGAAACAAAACCGCAAGTTCAGTACTGCGAAGCCCCGCCACGGACATCGTCACATCGAACTCGCGCTGGGAATCAACAATCACGTTACCCGCGATCGTACCGCCAGCCCCCTTGAGGTCGAAAGCGACCGAATCGATCTGTCCAGTCTGTTGCGCCAAAACGCGCAATTGCCCTGAAAATGGCGTGTCGATTCTCTCAAGCGCCTGAAGTATCGGCAGGCGATCAGCCAAATAGGCGGGAATAAGATCTTCGAACTCAATGCCGATATCGACGACCGGCCGGCCGCGCGCAAAGACGGCATGGCCGGTAATGCGGGTCGATATTTCGCCAAAGTCCAGCGCCAAGGAGGCAATTGCCTCCAGGTTGTCGGCTTCGCGCAGAAACTCGAGATCGGCATCCGGCGCATGCCATTCGACGCCCGTGGAAAGTTCGCGGTAGCGAATGTCGATTTCCGACAATCGAATGACTCTGAGATATCCAAAGCTCGAGGTCTTCCGGCTTGGTTCGGCGAGGCGGCGAATATATGTCGGGATCGACTGAATGAATTCGCGGTCGGCGGCTGCCTCTGCGCCGGAAAAAAAACCGAGATCGATCTTGCCGTCTAACCCACGCTCGACCGTTGCGCTCAAACCCTCGATTTCAAGACGGCTCGGCGCGACCACGCCGCGCAGCAGAGCCGTAATGGAAAAATCGACCGAAACCTCAGGCAAGATCGCAAGAACTTTTCCGCCACCGCCGCGAATGGTAGTGTCCCTGATACGGATATTAAATGCGTTGTCCCATCCGGCCCAGATCAGATCAGTATCTTGAATCTTGACGGAAATAGGCGCCTGCTCGACGCTCATCGCGCGCTCGATATAGGGAGTGGCGAAGGCAAGCGAGATCGGCCCAGCGGTCAATCGCCAGAATAGGAGCGCAAAAGCAATGGCGGCAACACCAATCAAACCGGCGAGAAGTTCGATAGCGATGATTGAGGTGCGGCGAATCACGTTCCTGGCAGGTCCTTATGGCAATTCAGCATCATAACGATACCGGCCGATTATCATAAGTCTTTGATCGCGAATTAAGGCCATTCATGTTGTTTTCTTTCAGTATAGAGAATCTCCCGGGTGCCGCGCATCCCGACCACGCCGAGCGTACGATTGAGCGCTGGGCCGCAAATGCCACCGACGCCGCGTATTGCCAAGCCGTTGCGGAGTCCGCGCCAGGGCGAAAATTGCTGGAAGCCGTTGCGGGGAATAGCCCGTTTCTCGCTCAATGCCTGCAACGGGATGCCGATTTCACATGCCGTCTCCTGGAGCTGGGGCCGGATGCGATATTCGCCGATACGATCAACGGAATAACCGGCGAAGCCGCGAACGGTCGAAACACCGCTCAACTAATGTCATTTCTGCGCGAGGCCAAGCGGCATGCCGCATTAACGATCGCGGTCGCCGATCTTGCCGGCGTATGGGACGTCGACCGCGTTATGGACGGCCTCAGCACCTTCGCCGACGTATCGATCTCTCTGGCGGCCCGTCACGCCTTGCATCTGCAGGCGCAAGCGGGACGGCTTCGCCTCAACTGCCAGGACGACCCCGAGAGGGGTTCGGGCTATGTCATCTTGGGGCTCGGGAAACTGGGCGCACGCGAGCTTAATTATTCCAGCGACGTCGATCTTATTGTCTTATACGACCGCGATATTGTCATGGCCGACGATCCCGACGAAGTCGGGGCTACGCTTGTGCGCGCGACGCGGGACCTGGTGCGTATTTTGGAAGAACGGACTGCGGACGGTTACGTACATCGAACCGATTTGCGCCTCCGCCCGGATCCCGGCACGACGCCAGTCGCCATCTCGACGATCGCCGCCGAGACTTACTACGAAAGCGTCGGCCAGAACTGGGAACGGATGGCAATGATCCGCGCCCGCCCCGTCGCCGGCGACATCGCACTCGGAGAAGATTTTCTACACCACTTGAAACCGTTCATCTGGCGCAAGAATCTGGATTTTGCCGCGATACAGGATATCCATTCGGTGAAGCGCCAGATTACCGCCCATCGTGGCGGACGAACGATCGCCGTGAACGGCCATAACGTGAAGCTTGGCCGCGGCGGCATTCGGGAAATCGAGTTTTTCGCACAAACCCAGCAACTGATCTGGGGCGGACGCAGTCCTGAATTGCGGGGCCAACGTCTCCCGGAAGTTTTGGAGGCGCTAACCGACCATGGCCGAATCGCGGCCACGACTGCGGCAGAGCTAAACGAGGCCTACCGTTTCTTAAGACACGTAGAGCACCGCCTTCAGATGGTGGACGATAAGCAAACTCACGAGCTACCCAAAACCGACGAGAAAATTGCAGAGATTTCGATATTCGCCGGCTTCGATACGCAGGAAGCGTTCCGCCAAGCCTTGTTGCAACGCTTGCGATGCGTGGAGCGCCACTATGCCGACCTCTTCGAGGATTCGGACGACCTCGGTGGAGAGGGGTCGCTTGTCTTTACCGGCAACGAACTGCACCCGGATACCGACGCGACACTCAGGGAGTTCGGTTACAGTGATCCCTCGAAAGTCTTCAATATCGTAAAGACCTGGCATCATGGCCGCTATCGGGCGACGCGCAGCGAGCGTTCCCGCCAACTCCTGACCGAGTTGATGCCGGTGTTGCTCGCGGAACTTGCGAAGACGGCCAATCCCGATGTGGCCTTCGCAAAGTTCGATGAATTTCTGGGCCGCCTACCGGCGGGCGTGCAACTCTTATCCTTGTTACAAGCCAACCCCGATTTGCTCGATCTCGTCGCGATGGTCATGGGCGACGCGCCGCTCCTGGCCGACTGGCTAAGCCGAAACCCGCATTTGCTCGACTATGTGCTCACGGACGAGTTCGAAAAACCCGTCGAAGACGCTCTGACCATGGAAGCGGATCTGAAGGAGGCCCTGCGCGAGGCCGACCATTTCGAACACATACTGGACATCACGCGACGCTGGACGAACGATCATAAGTTCCGGATCGGTATCCAGGTCTTGCGAGGCGTCACGGACAGCATCGCCGCCGGGCCCGCTCTGACCTCTGTCGCGGAGACCGTCATTCGCGTGCTGTGCCCCGAGGTCGAGAAAGAATTCGCCACCCAGCATGGCCGGATCGAAGGGGCGGGCATTTGCGCCATCGCCTATGGCAAACTGGGCGGCCGGGAACTCATGCACGGCTCCGACCTCGATCTGGTCTTTGTCTACGACCACGCTGAAACGGCCGAGGCCTCGGACGGGCCGAAACCCTTACCGCCCAGCGTCTACTTTATGCGGCTTGCGCAAAGGATCGTGAGCGCCATTAGCGCCCCCACCGGAGAAGGGAGGCTTTACGAACTCGACCTTCGCCTGCGACCTTCGGGGAACAAGGGCCCCATCGCCGTGCACCTGGACGGCTACATCAATTATCTCGCAGGCTCGGCTTGGACTTGGGAACATATGGCGCTGACCCGCGCGCGTGCCATCAGCGGTCCGGATCGACTGCGGGATCGCGTTCAAGCCGGCATAACCGGCATTCTCCTCACAGACCGCAGCGCCGGAAAAATTCTGGCGGACGTCCATCACATGCGCGAACGCATCGCGGGCGAGCATCGCGGCCAATCGATTTGGGATATCAAGCATCATCGTGGCGGCCTGGTCGATATCGAGTTCATCGCGCAAGGCCTTCAGTTGATTCACGCCGCGGCCGCGCCCACGGTTCTGTCGCCGACCTCCGCTACCGCTTTGGAGCATTTGGCGCGGGAAGGCTACCTCGATAACGCCGACGCAAAGGTGCTTCTGTCCGCTCTTCGCTTGTGGCAAGGATTGCAATCCATTATCCGCTTGATCGGTCCCGAGCGGCTCGAGGACGGCAGCCCGCCCGCCGGACAAATCAATGCGCTTTGCCGCGCGGCCGGTAGCGAGACCTTCGGTGAACTCCAAGACCTAATGAAATCAACTGCGGCAAGAGTGCGTCAGGTCTTCGCTGTCCTGATCGTCGACGCCGCCGATGAAAGCGACCGCGGTTGTCAGGAGTGAGGTAGCCCGGTATGGTCCGCCTCAAGAGGGGCAGATCGTCGGGTTCAAAAACATCATGGCTGAAGAACAGTATCGCGATCAACTCGTCCAGGAATACCAAGACGAAGCAAACGACGTTCTGAGCGATTTCGACCTATCGCTCGTCAAGTTATCGGCGCCAGGTGCCGAGGTCGTTAGCGAGTTTTCACGCCTTTTCGGTGCGTTTTCGGTGCTACGATTACAAGGTCGATTTATGGAGAACCCGTACCTCGACATCGCGTTTCATCGGCTCTGCGACTATCTGGAAGATTTAACCACCCCGAGCGAGAAAGTATTCGCCGATCTCCAATTCTACTCGGCGACGTTGCAGGATTTGTTGAGCGGAAAGAACAACGCGAGCGATGTCGGCGCGTTTGCCCGCACTCTGCCGGTCCGAACACCGGCCGACCTTGGAAACATCGTCCAGGTCGATGTCGAAATCATGCTGGTGGAGCCAAACAAGACGGTTTCGAAATTGGTCTCGCGCGAACTGAGAGCCTGCGGCTATCGTGTCACAACGCTGCGCGACCCGATCGAGGCGCTTACCTACGCCGTCCGCACCACACCCGACATGATCATCGCCTCCGCCGAGCTCCCCGAGATCAGCGGCATCGATCTGGCCTGCGCGATTGAAGCCATGCCTGTGACCCATAAGATTCCGTTCGCCGTCCTCACGAGCCGGGACCGTGGTCATGCCGCTTTGGCAAATTTGCCGACGTCGACGGCGGTTATCAAGAAAGGCGCGAAGTTCGGCGACGACCTCGCGGACGCGCTCATGCAATTCGGAATCACGTGACGCAGCGCGCGGCATCCCTTTCCGCTGATGTCGTCGCGATCCTAGAGACAGCCGACCCTATGGCGAAATCAGCCCGGGCCATGCGGCTTGCCGAGCGCTGGCCCATGGTCACCGCGGCGGCAATCGGGGATCGTCAACCGCCGACTCGTCCGGGGCGCCCAAAACGGCCCGAATTGCTTGTTCCCGGGAAAGTACCGAGGCGCCGAATCAACCGCGGCATTAAAGGCCGGGTGGCACTGCTCCACGCGCTCGCCCATATCGAGCTCAATGCGATCGACCTCGCTTGCGATATCATTGCGCGCTTCGCCGCCGTTCCAAATTTGCCGATGGCGTTTTTCGACGACTGGATCGCAGTGGCTTCGGATGAGGCGCGTCATTTCCGCCTCTTGAATGCTCGCCTGAGCGACTTCGAGGCTACATACGGCGACCTGCCGGCGCACGATGGCCTCTGGGAGGCCGCGGAGAATACCGCGCACGATCTGTTGGCGCGGCTAGCCGTCGTGCCGCTGGTCCTGGAAGCGCGAGGCCTCGACGTGACACCTGAAATGATCCGCAAGTTGCGCGAAGCCGAAGACGAGGAAAGCGCGGGCATCCTGGAAGTAATACATCGCGACGAAATCACCCATGTCGCCGCCGGCCAGCGATGGTTCGCATATCTATGCAAGGAGCGTCGCGTAGAGCCGACGGAAACCTTCCACCTTTTGGTAAAGCGCTACTTCAGAGGCGAGTTAAAGCCGCCATTCAATAGACAAAGCCGCGATCTTGCCGGCGTTCCCGAAGCTTATTATTCCAACTAAGCTTCCAAACATCGCCTTTCCGGCCATTCCGCACGGATTTTCTTGGAGCGGCACGGACCCTACCCTACTTGTATCTTCGGATAGAGGAACGGGTGCCTCTTAGGCCTGACCGGAAATACTTACGAGGGAAAATCAAATGAGCTTGGATGTCGGAGACAACGCACCGGATTTCACTTTGCCGACGGATGGCGGCGGAGAACTCACCTTATCCTCTCTACGCGGCAAGAAAGTCGTCCTTTATTTCTATCCGAAGGATATGACGCCCGGCTGCACAACGGAAGCGGAAGGTTTTCGCGACGCCATTCGGGATTTCGCCAAAGCCGATACGGAAATCGTCGGCGTCTCGAAAGACAGCGTGAAGCGCCACGACAATTTTATTGCGAAACACGACCTCCCCTTCAGGTTGGTCAGCGATGCCGACGGCGCCGCCTGCGAGGCCTTCGGCGTGTGGATCGAAAAGAAAAATTACGGCCGCACCTATATGGGCATCGAACGCTCCACGTTCCTGATCGACGAACAGGGAAAGATCGCCGAGGTCTGGCGCAAGGTTCGGGTCAAAGGCCATGTCGATAAGGTCCTTGAGGCCGCCCGTGGCTAGATTACGTCAACACTGTCCTGGAGGAGATTCACATGCTCAAGAAACACAACCCCGCGACCGTCGCCGCGCCGCTGTCATCCTATAGCCACGGGGTGGAAATTCCCGCCGACGCAAGATGGATGTGCCTGTCGGGACAGATCGCGATCGACCCGAACGGCAATGTCCCGACCGGCATCGAGGCGCAAACGCGGTGCGTCTTCGAGAACATCAAGAACATTCTCGCCTCCGGCGACATGTCGATGTCGGACCTGGTGCGCCTTAACATTTACATCGTGAACCCCGACGACATGCCGGGCTTTCGCACCGTCCGGAACGAATATGTCGGCGATATCCAATGCGCTTCGACAATGATCGTGGTGGCTGGTCTGGCGAAGCCCGAATTCCTACTCGAGATCGAAGCAATGGCCGCAAAAGCGGACTAAAATACGCAAGCGCTTGCCGGCACGCTCGACGACCTGTGGATGACCCACATCAACGAAAATCCCGCTTAACGACGCTATTTTGAATCATGCGTTGCGCGTCTGAGGAGGGAATGACGGAGATGGCGATACATCTAAGAGAAAGCGAGACTTCCGAGCCCCGAAAAATCGACGAATTCAGGAGCGAGTTGCGAGAGCTCATCCGCGCCCGTTATCCGATCGTTCTCATCACAACGCAAGAAGAAGACCGGACCTTTCGGGAGGTCCAGGAAATCGCAGACTCGCTTGCTTATGAGGTCGCCTGCTGGAGCTCCAGTCGAGGAGTCTTCACGCAGTACGAAGCGAAAGGTTCCTCCAATCCTGCCAATCAGTTTGCCGATATCGTTGCCGGCCTGGAGATTTTCGAAAAGCTGTCGAAGAAGCGGGACAAGCCTCACGTCTTCGTCATCTTCGATGCGATGTCCTATATGTCGGAGAAATCGCAGAATCCGATCTATATTCGAAAACTGAAAGACCTCGCCAGCAAGATCAGAACGGAAGGTTACCGGGGCACCTGCATTCTGCTTTCCAGCAA
>JAYPOZ010000038.1:0-36279 GCA_038131165.1 Rickettsiales bacterium
CCCCGGAGTTCGAGAACATTGCCGCGCAGAAGTATCCGGTATCGCGCGCGCTCTACTTCTACGTCAAGAAGGCACACGTCGGCAAAATTCCCGGTATCAAGGAATATGTCGCCGAGTTCACCAGCGAGAAAGCCTGGGGCAGTGAAGGATATCTCGCCGATCGCGGCTTGATCCCGATGCCCGACCAAGAGCGTGAGAAATTCCGCACGGACGGATCTTCGCTCAATAATCTGACGATGTAATCGACCTCTGGCGGCCGGATCAATTCCGGCCGCCGCTTCGTTCCCAAGATACCAAGAAACTCTCAAAGCACTCGCCGAGCGGCCTCATAAAATGCAAACTTACATCGTCTTTATCGTCCTCCTGCTCCTGACCTATCTGGGTTACAGGATGGGCCGAAGCCGCGCGGTCGCTGTCAGCGGCGGACGCTTGAAATCGCTGCATTCCCTGCCCTCCTATCACGGTCTTTTCGTTGCGGTCTGGTGCGGCCTTCCGTCGATCCTCCTCGTCGCTGCCTGGATTGCGCTGGAGCCCTCGATCGTCACCGCGCTGGTGGTCTCCGAGCTTCCGCAGAACCTGCAGGCGCTCCCCGAAGCGCGCCTCAATCTGCTCTTGAACGATATCCGGAACATTGCGACCGGCAACATCGCCAGCAGCGAGTCGGACCCGGCGGTCATGTCGGCCGCCGCGCGCTACGCCGTTCTGCTCGAGACCAGCTCTGCCGCGAAGTTCGTCCTGGCCCTCTCCGTGGCCATCGCGGGCATCGTGCTCGGCCGGCGGTTTCTCCACGTCGACCTTCGCGCCCGCAACCTGGTCGAGCGCGTCGTCATGGTTTTCCTGGTCGCCTCGTCGGTCATCGCCATTCTGACAACGGTCGGCATTGTCTTGTCGCTGCTTTTCGAGTCATTCCGGTTCTTCGAAAAGGTCTCCCCGATAGAATTTCTATTCGGCCTGACCTGGAGCCCCCAGATCGCTCTGCGGGAAGACCAGGTCGCCTCCGACGGACAGTTCGGCGCGGTGCCGATTTTCGCAGGCACGGCCCTCATCAGCGCCATTGCCCTCACCGTGGCGGTGCCGGTCGGTCTCTTCTCGGCGATCTATATGGCGGAATACGCCCATCCGAAGTTCCGCGCCGTGGTCAAACCGATCCTGGAGATTCTCGCGGGCATTCCGACCGTCGTCTACGGTTTCTTCGCGGCCCTCATGGTGGCGCCGTTCATCCGCGACAGCGGTGGCATCCTCGGCCTTTCGGTCTCCTCCGAAAGCGCCTTGGCGGCGGGCGCGGTGATGGGAATCATGATCATTCCCTTCGTCTCCTCGCTGTCCGACGATGTCATCACGGCGGTGCCGCAATCGATGCGGGAGGGCTCATACGGTCTCGGCGCCACGAAATCGGAGACCATCGTCAACGTCATTATTCCGGCCGCCCTGCCGGGCATTGTCGCCAGCGTCCTGCTGGCCGCCTCGCGCGCCATCGGGGAGACGATGATCGTCGTGATGGCCGCCGGTCTTGCCGCCAATCTGACCGCAAATCCGTTCGAGGCCGTGACCACGGTCACCGTTCAGATCGTAACGCTTCTGGTCGGCGATCAGGAGTTCGACAGCGCCAAGACGCTTGCCGCTTTCGCCCTCGGCCTGGTGCTTTTCTGCATCACCCTTTGCCTGAATGTCATCGCGCTCCGCGTGGTGCAAAAATACCGGGAAAAATATGACTGATATGACCGTGAAATGCGCCGCCGGAGAGGTGCGCACCGATACCGCGGAACGGGTGGCGAAGGGTTTGAAGCGGCGCTATGCGGCGGAGCGCCGCTTTCGGACATACGGCCTCATCGCGGTCTGCACGGCACTCTCCTTTCTCGCCATATTGCTGATCAGCATCGTCGGAAAGGGGTATACCGCCTTCCAGCAGACCAAGCTGCAGCTCGAAGTCCATTTCGACGAAAGCGTCATCGCGCCGGACGGCACGACCGACGCGGCGGAGCTGGCAAAGGCGGATTACAACGGCATCGTGAAAGCGAGCCTCCGCCGGACCTTTCCCGAGGTGAAGAGCCGGCGCGACAAGAGAGCGCTCTACGGCATCGTCAGCGGCGGCGCGGGCTACGAAATCTACAAGATGATTTTGGAAGACCCGTCGCTGATCGGTCAGACCAAGAAAGTCTGGCTCTCGGCAAGCGCCGATATCGATGTCCTGATGAAGGGGCAGATCGATCGCTCGTCTCCGGAGACCGAACGCCGGGTAAAGGACAACGAGATCGCGTGGGTCGACAGGCTGGCGGCACAAGGCGCGATCGAGAAGCCATTCAACACGGCGCTGTTCACCGCGGGCGACAGCCGCGACCCGGAGCAGGCGGGCATCTGGGGCGCCGTCGTCGGATCCTTCTTTACCCTGATCGTAACCCTCGCCATTTCCTTTCCGCTCGGTGTAATGGCGGCGGTCTATCTGGAGGAATTCGCGCCCAGGAACAAACTGACCGACCTGATAGAGGTAAACATCAACAACCTCGCGGCGGTTCCCTCGATCGTGTTTGGGCTGCTGGGCCTGGCTGTTTTTCTGAACTTTTTCGGCCTCCCCCGGTCCGCGCCGCTTGTCGGCGGCATGGTGCTCAGCCTGATGACCTTGCCGACGATCATCATCGCCTCGCGGGCCGCTTTGAAAGCCGTGCCGCCGTCGATCCGCGAAGCGGCGCTCGGCATCGGCGCCAGCAAGATGCAGATGGTCACCGATCACGTCTTGCCGATGGCAATGCCGGGCATGCTGACTGGCACCATTATCGGCATGGCTCAAGCGCTGGGCGAGACCGCGCCCTTGCTGATGATCGGCATGGTCGCCTTCATCGTCGATATTCCCGGCGGGCCCCTCGATCCCGCCACCGTCCTGCCGGTTCAGGTCTACCTCTGGGCCGACAGTCCCGAACGCGCATTCGTCGAACGCACCTCCGCCGCCATCATGGTATTGTTGGGCTTCCTCGTGTGCATGAACCTGATCGCTATCCTGTTGCGCAAGAAATTCGAAAGGCGTTGGTAATGTCCGAAGCACTCGAGACCACGGTCGAAGCCGGTCCGCTATTCCCGGCCGGCGACACGGCAGACGCGCCGGTAAAGATTACCGCGCGCAATGTCGATGTGTACTATGGCGACAAGCAGGCCCTTTTCGGTGTCGATCTCGACATTCGCAAGCAAAAGGTAACCTCCCTGATCGGTCCGTCCGGCTGCGGGAAGTCGACGTTCCTGCGCTGCATCAACCGCATGAACGATGTCGTCGACGGCTGCCGGGTGGACGGTCGGATTCATTTGGACGGCAGGGACATCTACGACCGGAAGATCGATGTCGTCCAGCTTCGGGCTCTGGTGGGCATGGTCTTCCAGAAGCCAAATCCATTTCCAAAGTCCATATACGACAATGTTGCCTATGGCCCCCGGCTGCATGGCTTGGCCGCGACGAAGGACGAGACCGACGAGATCGTCGAATCCAGCCTGATACGGGCCGGCCTCTGGACGGAGGTCAAGGACCGTTTGGCGGAGCCCGGCACCGGCCTCTCCGGCGGCCAGCAACAGCGTCTTTGCATCGCCCGGGCGATCGCGGTCAGCCCCGAGGTCATCCTGATGGACGAACCGTGCTCGGCTCTGGATCCGATCGCCACCGCACGGATCGAGGAATTGATCGACGAGTTGCGGCGGAACTTCACCATCGTGATCGTGACCCACTCCATGCAGCAGGCGGCGCGGGTCTCGCAGCGGACGGCCTTCTTCCATCTGGGAAGCATCGTGGAAGTCGGCGACACCGAGGAAATATTCACCAACCCGCGCGAGCAGCGGACACAAGACTATATCACAGGCCGGTTTGGCTGAACGGAGACGCCGAGACCATGAGCAATGAACATATCGTCACGTCCTTCGACGCGGACCTGAACCGCCTCGACAACATGATCGCGGAGATGGGGGGGCTCGCGGAGTCCCAACTCGCGCGCAGTATCGAAGCTCTCTGCAAACGCGATGTCGCCGCGGCCGAGCGGATCGTGCCCGCGGACAAACGCATCGACGATCTTGAGGAAGAGATCTACGAGTTCACCGTCAAGCTCCTCGCCTTGCGGCAACCGATGGCGGACGACCTACGCATCGTCATTTCCGCGATCAAGATTTCCAGCGTGATCGAACGCATCGGCGATTATGCCAAGAACATTTCGAAACGCACCGTCATCATTCACAAAAGCCCGGCGCTGAGCGGTGCCCTCAACACCGTCTCCCGAATGGGGAACCTCGTCCAAGGCATGATCAAGAACGCTCTCGACGCCTATATCGCCCGCGATGCCGATAAGGCCGACGATGTCCGGACTCGCGACCGCGAAGTCGACCTGCTGCATACCAGCCTGTTCCGCGAACTCCTCACCTATATGATGGAGGACCCGCGCAACATCACGCCCTGCACGCATCTGCTGTTTGTCGCCAAGAACATCGAACGGATCGGCGACCATACGACCGGTATCGCGGAACAGGTCCATTTCATGGTGCACGGCAAGATGCCGGCCGAGGAGCGCCCGAAAGGGGACGGCTCCAGCACCACGGTCATCTCTCCCGCCATCGTCGAAAACGGATTGGACTCCGCGCAGCCATGAACCCGCTTGTACTCATCGTCGAAGACGAACCCGCACAGGTCGAAGTCCTGCGTTATAACCTGGAGAAGAAGGGCTATCGGACGGCCGTCGCGGATGCCGGCGAAGAAGCCTTGCTACTGGCGGAGGAAGAAGAGCCGGACTTGGTCATTCTCGACTGGATGCTTCCCGACATCTCCGGCATCGAAATCTGCCGGCGGCTGAAGACACAACAGAAAACCAGAGCCTTGCCGGTCATCATGCTTACCGCGCGTGGCGAGGAAGAGGACCGCGTGCGCGGCCTCGAAAGCGGCGCCGACGACTATGTCGTCAAACCTTATTCACCCAACGAAATGATCGCGCGCGTGCAAGCTGTCCTCCGCCGCGCACATCCGGAAATCGAGAACGAAATTCTGCACTACGCGGACATCGAGATGGATTTGGCGCGCCACAGGGTTTCGCGGAACGGCAAGTCCATCCACCTGGGGCCGACTGAGTTCCGATTGCTGCGCGTGCTGATGGAACGTCCCGCGCGGGTGTTTTCCCGCGAGCAGCTTCTGGACCGGGCCTGGGGCCGCGACATCTATGTCGAGAGCCGGACCGTCGACGTCCATATCCGACGCTTGCGGAAGGCCCTGAATATCGACGCATCCAAGGATATCATCCGGACCGTCAGGGGTTCCGGATATGCGATCGATGAAGAAAGCTGAGCGTCGTCGATTCGAGCGATTTTTCGATTCGGCTCGCCCGCAAGGAAATTTCGTGACTTAATTTTCCTAAACGTTTTCAAAGCATTAGAATTACATAATTTTAATCGTTACAATTTTGTGACTGCCCCGACATGGTGGGGGCCAGCCGACCCTCTGGCATTCCCACCTTAAAGAAGACGCATCACCGTGTACAAAGAGACCCTGACGAAAGACCTCGCAAAGCTTGGCCACATCGAGGCGGCAGCGCGGACCAGCCGCCACTTCCTGGCCAAAACCGGTTTTGCGTTCCTTTTCCTGCTCATCGTCTATGTCATCGCATCGGTTTCGACCGGCGGCGATGTATACGGCCCCTTCGTGATCGCAGCCGGTGTCTGCGGCGCCTACATGGCGATGAACATCGGCGCGAACGATGTCGCCAACAACATGGGGCCGGCTGTCGGGTCAAAAGCCCTGAGCTTATCGGCCGCGCTGGCCATCGCCGCGATTTTCGAGGCGGCGGGGGCCTTGATTGCCGGCGGCGATGTCGTAAAGACGATCTCCAAAAATATCATTTCCGTCGATTCGTTCGAGAACGAGTTGACCTTCATATGGGCCATGCTGTCGGCGCTGCTGGCGGCGTCGCTGTGGATTCACATCGCCACCTATGTGCGGGCGCCGGTCTCGACCACGCATTCGATCGTCGGCGGCGTCATGGGCGCCGGTATCGGTGCCGCGGGCTTCGCCATCGTCAACTGGGGGACCATGTCCAAGATCGCCGCAAGCTGGGTGATCTCCCCCGTGCTCGGCGGCATTATCGCAGCGCTCTTTTTGGCTTTTATCAAGACGTTCATCGTCTACCGGGAGGACAAGATCGAGGGAGCGAAACGCTGGGTCCCGGTATTGGTCGCCATCATGGCAGGGGTCTTCGCCGCCTATCTGATGCTGAAAGGCCTCAAGCGCGTCTGGAAGCCGGAACCCTGGATGATCACAGCCATCTCCATCGGCATTGGCGGCCTTACCTATTTCATACTGAAACCGTTCATCGAACGCCAAGCCAGCGGCATGGAGAATCGCAACAAATCCATCCGCATCCTGTTTACCATACCGCTGATTTGCTCGACCGCTTTGCTTTCTTTCGCGCACGGCTCGAACGATGTGGCGAACGCCGTCGGTCCCCTCGCCGCCATCGTATCCGCGGCCTCCTCCGGCGCCATCGCAACCAAGGTCGCCATCCCCTTTTGGGTGATGTGTATCGGTGCCGTCGGCATTTCCATTGGCCTCGCGCTCTTCGGTCCGCGACTGATTCGAATGGTCGGCGACCAGATCACCAAGATGAATCCCATGCGGGCCTATTGCGTGGCGCTATCGGCGGCCATTACCGTGCTGATCGCATCGGCGCTCGGCCTGCCGGTCAGCTCCACCCATATCGCCGTCGGCGCCGTCTTCGGCGTCGGCTTTTTCCGCGAATGGCAGACTTCCCGGCGCACCCATATCAATCACGGCCAGTATCGCAAAGGTAAGAAATTTTGGGAGACAATGGACCCCGAGGAACGCGCCAAGCGCCGTCGGCTGGTCCGCCGTCAGCATGTCGTCACCATCGCCTCCGCATGGGTCGTGACCGTCCCCGCGACCGCCTTCCTGGCCGCCGGACTGTTCTGGGGTCTCAGAGCGCTGTTCTAGCGCATCGGCGAGGACTACCATCCCAGGCGTCCATCGACCGAGAAGAGGAAATGCCAGTGCCGGGGTCCCTGCCGATCATCGACGCCCATCACCATTTCTGGGATTTGTCCCGCGGCCGCTATCCCTGGCTCCAGGACGAAGTGATCGAGACCTTTCGCTACGGCGACTATGCCGGCATCCGGCGCGACTACCTGCCGGTCGATTTCCGGCGCGACCATGGCCATCACACTATCGTGGCTTCGGTACATATGGAGGCCGAATACGATACCGCCGACCCCGTCGCCGAAACCCGGTGGCTGCACGAAATCGCGGCGAAACACGGCTTGCCGAGTGCCGTCATCGGGCAGGCCTGGTTCTGTCGCGACGACATCGGCACCCTCCTCGCCGCGCATGCCGAGTACCCCCTGACCCGGGGCATTCGGCAAAAGCCGGCGGCGGCCCCGTCACCGGATACGGTTGTGCCAAACGCACCGGGGACATTGAGCGACCCCGCCTTTCGGGCCGGCTACGCACATTTGGCGGCGCATGGTCTGCACTACGACATGCAGATTCCCTGGTGGCATTTGGAAGAAGCCGCGGCCTTGGCCCGGGATTTTCCGGATACGTTGATCATCCTCAATCACACCGGACTGCCCGCCGACCGCAGCGAGCACGGTCTCTCCGGGTGGCAGGCCGGGATGGAGGCCTTTGCGGCGGAGTCGAACACGGCGGTCAAAATTTCGGGAATCGGCGTGCCCGACCAGCCATGGACGGTCGAGCGCAACCGCCATGTCGTGCTGACGACCATCCGGACCTTCGGGGTCGACCGCTGCATGTTCGCCAGCAACTTTCCGGTCGACGGACTCGTCGCGGACTACGAAACCATATTCGACGGCTTCCTGGAGATCACCCGGGACCTCGGAGAGCCCGCGCAACGAAAACTCTTTCATGATAATGCCAAACGTTATTACCGGATCGACATTTGAGGCCGGTGGCAGGACGCCCGACCGATGACGGCCGACAAAGACGCGATGGAAAGAGCCCGCAAGGCTTATAAGGAGCGGGCGTTCGACCGCGCGGCCGCGGCCTTTCGGGAAGCCTTGAAGCGGGCGCCGGACGACCTGGCGGCACTGTTCGGCCTCGGCAACGCCTTGTTGGAGGCCCGGCAAGATGCGGACGCTCTGGCGCCTCTGGAGCGTGCCGCCGAGGTGGCGCCGGGAAACGCGGATGTCCGAAACAGCCTGGGAATCGCCTACCGCCGCCTCAAGCGTTACCGCGAGGCCATTCCCCACTTGGAAGCCGCGGCCGAAGCCTATCCGGACCGGGCCGGCATTCTCACCAACCTCGCAAACGCCTACCGCGCCGATCATCGGTTGCGCGAGGCCACACTCGCCTATCGCCGTGCCCTCGAACGCGACGACAGATTCACCGAAGCCTGTTTCGGCCTCGGCACCACCCATCGCATGGCGGGCAGGCTTGCCGAGGCCAAGACAATGCTGGACCGCGCACTGACGCTCGATCCGGCTCACGCGGACGCACGCTTCTCCCGCGCCCTGCTCTTCCTCGAGCAAGGCAATTTTACCTCCGGCTTTGCCGATTACGAGCACCGCTGGGCCTCCAGCGACTTCCCGGGGCGCCGCATCGCCGGGGCCGAATGGCAAGGCGAGGACCTGGATGGAAAAACCATTCTGGTGCATGCGGAGCAAGGCATCGGCGATACGATCCAATTCGCACGCTTCATCCCGGCCCTGGCGGCGCGCGGCGCGCGGGTAATCGCCTATGTGCAGCCGGACCTCGCTTCCCTCGTCGCAACGGTCGCCGGGGTTGCGGAGGTCGTGCCCGCCGGGGCCGAGCCGCCGCCTTACAATTACTACGTCGCGGTAATGAGCCTGCCTTATCATCTCGGAACGATACCGGCGACCATCCCGGCCACTGTGCCCTATCTTTCCGCACCGGCCGGCACCGCCGATGCCCTGGCTTCTCTGCTCCCGCCGGACTCAGACGATATCCGTGTCGGGTTTGTTTGGGCCGGGCGGGCCATCCATTCCAACGACCGCCATCGCTCCTGCCGCCTGCAGGACCTGTTGCCTGTTCTTGAGGCGCCCGGCGTCTCGTTCTTCAGCCTCCAAAAAGACCCCCGCCCCGAGGATTACGCGCATCTCTCGCGCGTCAGCGATCTCGCTCCGCATCTTACCGATTTCGGCGTGACGGCCGCGGTTATGGACCGGCTCGATCTGGTCGTCAGCGTCGACAGCGCACCCGCCCACCTCGCCGGGGCGCTCGGCCGTCCGGTCTGGCTGATCCTGCCGTATCGGGCGGAGTGGCGCTGGGCCTTGGCGGCGGAGACGAGCCCCTGGTATCCGACCATGCGGATCGTGTGGCAGTCGGCGCCCGGTGACTGGGCAGCGTTGGCGGAGCGCCTCCAGAAAAGCCTTAGACAGGTTCCCCGTCGTACAGCTTGAAGATCGCCGTGCCGTCCAATTCCTTGTGCCCGCGCGCGCAGAGCAGCCGAAACAAGGTCCGCGCCTGATCCGCCATCGGGGTCGGTGTTTCCAGCCCCTTGGTCAGATCGTGCAGCATGTCGAGATCTTTGAGGACCTGCTTGGCGCGGCCCAGCGGCTCGAAATCCCGCTCTACCATCCGCGGCAGCAAGGCATTCAAGAGATTGCTGCCCGCATGCCCCGTGGCCAGCGCCGACGGTATTTTCGCGACGTCGACCCCTCCGGCCTCGGCCAGTTTCACGGCCTCGGCGATGACACAGTAATTCGTCAGCACCAGGACCTGGTTCACCATCTTGGTGATCTGACCCGCGCCGATCCCGCCCATATGGGTGAACACGCCCGCGAGATCGGCCATCAAATCCGAAATTCGCGCAATCGCCGCGTCCGATCCGCCCGCCATGATCGCCAGCGAGCCGTCTTCCGCCGCGGGCGGGCCGCCCGAGACCGGGGCGTCGACCCATGCCATGCCGCAGCGCGCCCCCAAATGGTCGGCCATCTCCCGGGTGGCCTCCAGTACCGTGGTGCCGTGATCGATCAGCACCTTATCGGCGCCTCCGGTCTCCGCGACGCCGCCCTCTCCCAGAACGATCTGCCGGACCGATGCCGTCTCCAGCACGCAAATTTGGACGATATCCGCGTCGCGCGCCGCCACGGCGGCGTTGGCGGCGGGAACGACACCCCACGCCGCCGCCGCCGACATCTTCGCCGCATCCGTGTCGTGGCCGGTCACGTGATAGCCGAGCCCGGTCAGCCGTTTGGTAAAGGCAGCGCCCATCAGGCCGAGCCCGATAAAGGCGATGCGCGGTTTACCGCCGGTCATCAGTCGTAGCCCGGCGGCGCTTGGAATCCGCCGATCTCCTCGGCCAGCAGTCGCGCAAAATCGATGGTCCGCAGGTCCTGCATCGAATCGCCGACGATCTGCACCCCTGTCGGCAATCCGGCCGGCGTAAGGCCGGCGGGCGCCACGGTCGACGGCAGCAGGACGACGCCTGACAGACCCGCCCAGAACAGCTGGTCGACCGCGCTTTGCGGCGCCCCGTTGACGGTGATCGTGCGGTCCCAACGCTCGCCTTTCTGGTCGTGCGGAAAAGCCGCCGAAGCAGCCGTCGGGCAGAGCAGCACATCCCATTCCTGAAAGAATGCGTGCCAGGCCCAGCGCATATGGGTGCGCTCCTCGTTGGCCGCCATCCAATCGCGGTGATACTGAACGGACGCCCGCAAGTTACGCGCTTCATAGCTGTCGTCGCCATCGGCGAGCGCGCCGACCCGGCGCTTGTTCGCCTCGAAGATTTCCTCCGGCAGCCGCGCGGTCGTCACCCCTCGAAGCAACTGGATATAGATTTCGTGGGAGCGCGCCATGTCGATCTTCGGCCGCGCCGTATCGTCCACGGTCGCTCCCGCCTTGGCGCAGGCCTCCGCCACCGCCTGTATCCGGTCGGCATAGGCGCTGTCGACCGGGCAGGTGTCGTCGCTCGGCATCACCGCGATACGGAATTCCGACAGTTTGGTCTTCACCGGCTTCGCGAGATCGAGCCTGTAGCCGTCGGCCTCCAGCACATCGGGTCCCGCCATCGCCTGCAAGGCGACGGCGAGGTCTTCCGCGCCGCGCGCCAGCGGGCCGACGACCGAGATATCGGCATGCGAGAGCATGCCCGGCATCGCTTGTCCCCGCAGCGGCACGAGGCCCCAGGTCGGCTTATGCCCGTAGACCCCGCAATAATGCGCCGGATTGCGGATCGACGCACCGATGTCGCTGCCGGATTCGATCCCCGTCAGCCCCGCCGCCAGCGCCGCCGCCGAGCCGCCGGAAGAGCCGCCCGGCACCCGCGCAACATCCCACGGGTTATTGGTGGTCCCGTAGATTTCGTTGAACGTCTCCCAATCGCCCAGCAGCAAGGGCACATTGGTCTTGCCGAACAGGGTGACGCCCGCCGCCAGCATCCGCTCGACGACGACCGAGTTGGTCTTGGCGATATTGTCTTTCAGCGCCGGCACGCCCCAGGTCGTCGGCGTGCCTTCCCAGTCGTAACTCTCCTTGATGGTCATCGGCACGCCGTGCAGCGGGCCCCATATCTCGCCTTTCGCAAGCGCGTCATCCGCCGCGCGCGCGCGGGCCCGCGCCTCGTCGAGCTTCCAGGCGATGATGGCGTTCAATCCCGGATTATGGGCTTCGCAGCGCCCGACGAAATGGTCGAGCAGTTCGGCGCAACCGACCTTCTTCGTCCGCACCATCTCGGCAAGCTGAACCGCAGTCATAAAATGCAGCATGTTTCCCCGCGCTGTTAGCGTTGATCCCCCTGCGTCATCTTCACTACAATCGCAAAGCTGCGCGCGTCAGGGAAATCAAGAGTTTGGATAACGGGCTCAGTTTAATCTGAATTGGCGCTTTGAGCCATCGAACATGGGTATCGCAGAATGACAGAACCGTCTACCGCCGTTCCCACCGATTTCGCCCACGCGCTCTTGGCGGTAATAAGGCAAACGGAAATCTTACGGGCGGAGGGCCACAGCGAAGAAGCCGCGGAAGTACTCCGGTCGGTCTTCGAAATGCTTCCGAACGAGCCCCGCATTTTGCTCGACACCGCAAATAGCGCGTGGGAATGCGGAGATCGGGACACGGCGCGACGCCTTTGGAAAGCGTGCCGGGAAATGGCACCCGGCTGGTCGGAAGCGGCTTTTTACGATTCATCCGCCGCCTCACAAGCGGCCAGTAGCAACCAGACCACCTTCGAGATCGCGAAAGACGGAACGGTCGCCATCATCGACTCTGTCAGGCAAAACGGGTTCGCGCATGTTCGCAATCTCTTCGACGCCAAGGAAATCGGGCATACAGGCGAGCGGGTAAAGAACAACATTGCGTTTATCGAGAATGAATTCTCAGTAACGGCGGGCGGCAACCTCTCCGTTCTGCCGCTCGCGGAGAACACCGCTCAGGTTCGGGAATTTCTCCGACGGCACCCAAATGCTCTGAACGACCGGACCCACATGGAGGAGCTGGACCTAAGCAACGTAGAAGACATGTTTCAATATTCGCGCCTTACGGAGTTGGTCGACGCCTATTTTGGCTTTCCGGTTCCACCCAGTTGGCGCAGCGGGACAGTCAGAAATTTCGGCGCTCATCCGGCATACCGGACCCCACCGCCGAAGCCGTTGCACTCATCCACTTTTCACCAGGATTCGCGCATTGGAAAGCTATTCGGATCCGCGCTGGTGCTGTGGGTTCCGTTTCAGGACATATCCAAGAACGATACCCGCGTATCGATCGTAAGGCAGCGCTTCGAGCAGTTTTTCCCGACAATCTCGAGACGCGAAGACCCGGAACATGCCTACAAATGCGATAGCGATCTGATCCCGACCGCAAAATTATGCGCACCGGAGTTGAGCATGGGCGATGCCCTGCTTTTCACAACATATACGGTTCACGGATCGCACTATCCGCCGAAGGGTTCCGGGCCGCGTCTGAGCTTCGACGTACGGTTTGTGGATTCGGAAAACGACCCTATTGCCGCTGTGGCAGCGGTTCCGGGTCGATGAACCGCCGGACGACATTCTCGGAAATGCGCGAGACGTTGTTGTCGTAGCCGTTATGCGCGAGCGCCGCGGCCCAGGCGATGGAGCTGGTCGAGAAGACCGCCCCGCCCTTCGGCGTCTCGTAGTACACCATATCGCAGCGGACCATCGGACTGGTCTCTCCCGTATTGGCGGAATGGGTGTGGGTCAGCTCTTCCTTCACCCAATGATAGGCGGCGGAAAAATCCGTTGCCGTGGCGACGATCAGCGCGTGCGGCGGCGTGCCGAGCGCCACGTCCGCGCGGTCGACCTCCCAGCCGGCCGCACCGCCGCCGAGCACGCCGAAATCGCCGATCTTCTCGTCGACCCCGATCCCTTCGAAAATGAACGCCGCCCGCGGATCGAAACTCGCCTCCGTGCGATCGTAGGGGCAGGAAAAGTCGAAACCCTGCGCCGCCATGCCCGTCCCCGCGACCGATTGCGGCGCGCGGCCCATGCGCCGCCACATGCCGCCGAGCTCGCCGGTGAAACTGTGGTAGTATTCGCCCCCCTCCGCGAGCCACGAGCGGATGCCGTCCTCGGCGCGGCGCATTTCCAGCACCCCCGGCAGCATCGGATGGTAGGAGACCCGCCAATAGAAACCGTTGCCGCCGAAATAGATGAACCGCCCGCCTTCGTTCTTATAGGTCTCGTAGGCTTCCTGCATGCGCAGCGAGGGGTACTCCGGATGGGTCCCGGTCATCACGCAGGCATAGGGTTTGAGGAGCGCGTGTCCGTGCGCGTCGAGGTCATCCTCGGTGATCACATCATAGGCGATGCCTTTGGCTTCCAGCCAATCGGTGATGTGCGTGTCCGCCGCGAATTGCCAGAGCTTCTCTTTCGGCTGCATGTTGAGGACGGGGCGCAGGCGCGAGGAATAGCAGACGCCCGAGCCATCCGAATGCTCGTCGTAGAGCGAGCAGCCCAATTCCGGGTGCTCGTGCAGATACAGCGCCGAGGGATCGAGCGCCGCCCAATAGCCGGTGACATTCTCGCGCTCGCGCCATTCGACCTCGCTGTGCCGGTCCGCATAGGCCCAATAACTGGCCGACGGCAGCAACAGCGCCAACGGCGCCCGCGCTTCTCTGAGCGGCGGACGCACCACGAAGGGGCAGTAATCCTCGTGATCGTCCCGCGTCAGCTTCGCGCAGTAGATGCCGCTTGCCAGATCGGCGGGCACCTCGAAGGTAAAATCCGTCTCCCAGCCGCAGTCGTAGAGATCGTCGTCGTGGAAATGAATGGCGCCGTATTGCTCCGGCTTGCGCGTCCAGTTGTACTCGCTGCCGTCCCAGTTCCAGCCTTTCATCGCGCGGGTCGGCAGGTTCACCGTCGCGCCGTCGCGCCCCTTGCCCGAGACATCGACGATGCGGGTGCCGGACATCTCCTGCGAGAAATCCCAGCGCGCCACCAATGCGCCCGAGAGATCGGCCGCGGTCCCGCGCGCCACGAATGCCGCTCGCTCCGCATCCGACAAAGCGCGGTTTGCGACCTCGGGCGTATCGATCTTGCCGTTGTAGTGCCCGCCCGGCGCCACCCGCCCGGCGTCGCGCGCGGTCCAGGCCGCCATCCGAAAGCCCGGCCCCGGCGCCGCCAGCACGTCGGTGCCGGATTGTCCGCTCGCCGTCGTATCGCCATGGGGCAATTGGACGAGCGGACGCTGTCCGACCCAAACCTGCCGCGTCGCCGCGTCGAAACTGGCGGCGGCGAGATACCATTGGCGCTCCAGCAACGGCACCCCGGTGCCGAGAATGAACAGGTCCTTGCCGTCCCCCAGATAGAGCGCCAGCGCGCCCTCATCGTCGATCGCGAGCGCGTATCCCGCGGTCGACGCGTCATCCCAATTGGCGAGCAAAGCCTGCGGGCCCTTGCCGGGCGTGGTCGGCCAGATTCGCGCCTGCAGGGTGAAACTTTCGAGAGCGAAATCCGCCGCCGCGCCAATCTCGACATAGGAGCCGGCATCGATCGGCTGACGGCGGGCCGGATAGCTGCCGCTCACCGGCGTCTCGACCGGATATTCCTGGAAAGCGGGGCCTTCCGGCGTGCCGTCGCCGCAGCGCAGCCGGACGATCTCCGCCCGAAAGGCTCCCGCGCCCTCGGCGCTGACCTTGAATTCGATCCGCCCGCCCGTCTCGACGCTGAAGGTGTCGCTGTAGGAGAGGATCGGCCGGTCGGCAGCCGACAGGGTCAGCTCCCCCTCGCCCGGCCGCGGGATGACCGGGTCGTCGACGCCGTCGAGCACCAGCCGCGCGCCGGCATTCGCCTCCCAACGCGCCTTGAACAGCGCCCAATAGGCCGATCTCAAATCGCCGAAGCCCTGGTTCCGGAAGATCTCCAGCGCATGCGCCTTCGGCCCCGTCGTATGCGCGAGATACCAGGGGTCGCCCCGCCTCGGCTGCACCAGTATGTATCGGCTTTCGATCCGCTCCCAGCGCAGCAGCTTGATGAGTTTCTGCACCTCCGGCCCATGCGGTCCGAAGGGGTTATCGCGATAGGCCCGGCACAGATCGAGGCGGGTGGGATCGACTGAATGCATTGGGCCTGTTCCTCGCCGTCATTCCCGAACTGCGCGCTAGCCGGCAAACTTGGGCTCGGGTAGTCCCGTGGCGCCCGTCCCGTGGATGGCGAAAAGCGCGCCGGCCAGCGGCTGCCGCTCGGCTTCGCCCGGCTCCAGAAAACGGGTGGCCGAGACCACATACAGCACATCCAAATCCGGCCCGCCGAACGTACACATGGTCGGTTGGCGCACCGGTAGCGTTATCCGGTCGAGCAAGGTGCCATTGGGATCGTACTTGCCGATGGCCCAGTCGTGGACCTGCGCGCACCAATAATTACCGTCGGAATCCACGGTCGCGCCGTCGATCCGAAAGGGTTTGTCCGATGTGTCGACGATCACCCGGCGGTTGGCGATGGCGCCGGTCTTGATGTCGTAATCATACGCGTACAGCGCTTCCTTGCGGGTGTCGGAGAAATACATGACCGTATTGTCGGGGCTCCAGGCGATGCCGTTGGAGCAGATGATGTCTGTGTCCATTTTATGGCACGTGAGATCCGGGTCGAGGCGGTAGAGGCTCGCCGTCGCCTCGGCCAGGCCCGCGTCCATCGAGCCGCACCAGAAGCGTCCGCGGCGGTCGCATTTGCCGTCGTTCATCCGATTGCCGGCCACGTCCGGTTCGGGATCGAAAATGTATTCGATCTCCGGTTTCGCAAGGTCGTGGATAAAGGCGAAGCCGGACTTCATCGCGGCGCAGATGCCGGGCCGGCCTTCCCGGAATACGATGCACCCGACTTCCTCCGGCATCGGAAAGACAGCGTGCGCGCCGGTCGCCGGATCGTAGGTTTGGATATTGGATTTCAGGTTGTCGCACCAATAGAGCTTCCGCTCCTCCGGATGCCAGATCACGCCTTCGCCCAGGATATCCCCGGCCTCGACCAGACATTCGACTTCAGTCATGCCAGCAGCGCTCCCCGATTGTATGCTCATGCTTCGACAGGCTCAGCACGAGGTTTGGATGTGGCAGTCGAGACCTCACTCCGAGCCGGACGGAGGACGAGGGCTCACCCCTAGTGCAGTTGCGGGCTTTTCAGCAAAGCGCCCCGGCTGATCGATTGCACGTGGACTTCGACCACGTCGTCGGAGCGCTGCAGATTCAGCGGTATTTCCGCGCCCGCCGGGCCCTGCGACCAGATTTTCCGGTACATCTGCGCCATATCGTTGATCGGTTGCCCCCCGACACCAAGCACGATATCGCCGAGCTGGACATTGGCCCGCTGTGCCGGACCGTTGTCCGCCACGCCGGCGACGACGACCCGCCCGTCGACTTCCGTCGTGAACATGCCGAGCCAGGGCCGCGGCGGCTTGCTCGTCTTGCCGTACCGCAGGAGTTCTTCGAGAATAGGCTTCAGGATATCGATCGGGACGACCATGTTGACGTCAACAGGCTCCTTATCGTCGGTCGATTGCTGGACATAGAGCGAGCCGATACCGCGAAGGGTGCCGTCGTTGCCGATCAAGGCCGAACCGCCCCACAGCGGGTGCGGTGGCGTCGTGAAGATCGCGTTGTCGAGCATGTATTCCCAATAGCCCGCAAACTCGCGGCGGGAGACGACTTTGGCGCTCACCGCATGCTTGATCCCGCCGCATCCCGCCAGAATGACCGGGTCGCCGACCTTAAGGTCATCCGAGCTGCCGAGCTCGAAAGGCGGTAAGTCAAGCTTCTGCAGGGCTTGAACAAGGCCGAATCCTGTCTCCTGATCGTAGCCGACCACGTGCCCCG
The DNA here is from genome assembly GCA_038131165.1 of Rickettsiales bacterium. Taxonomy (GTDB): domain Bacteria; phylum Pseudomonadota; class Alphaproteobacteria; order UBA8366; family UBA8366; genus UBA6544. The sequence continues at coordinate 17,262 of JAYPOZ010000038.1, forward strand.
GCACCGCCCGGCCCTGCGTGTCGAACAGCCAGATGGTCTCCGCCTCGGTGATCAGATAGCCGATGGTGACGACCAGACCATCGCTGCTGATCAAGGCGGCATTGCCGCCGCGCTCCGTCCCCAATGTGTCGGCCGTAAAGGCGTCGTCCGGAATATGGGTCCGAATCGACATCACGGAGGACAGGCATTTCTCGAGATCGAAAGCGTAATCTCCGGCCTTCGGGCGGGCATTCGCCGGGATTTCAGGGCCCAGGCGTTCTTCCAGTTCGTCGTCTTGATCGTCCAATTCTACTCTCCGTCCTCGCGTCGTGTCGTCAGGCCGCGGCCGAAATCATCTTCATGACTGGCCCCAGCGCCGACTTGGCAATCGCCTTGATCTCGTCGTCGGTGCGATCCTGAATCGGATGCGGCACATAAACAATGGCCGGGTCGAAATTCAAGGCTGCCGACTGGGCATTGGCCGCCTGTTCGAAGGCGGTCGTCGCCACCATGCCGCCCGGAATGCCTCTTTGGTCGAGGTCCCAAATGTCATGCAAACTGCACGACGTGCAGGACCCTCAATCGCTGAGCGCTTCGACCACCACGTCGCATTCCGTGGCAATCGTCTGCGCCAGATCGACCGGTGCCGTCCGGGCGTTCGTCGGCTTGGCGTATTGTTTGACAGCAAACCCCTGCTCGCTCAGCAGCTTCGCGATTTCGTCGCAGAACACATTTCCGCGCGCCTTGCCGATATCGAGCACGCCGATCGTCAATCCTTCAAGCGATGCCGGCGGCGCCAGACGTTCCCGCTTCGCGGGCGACGTCTCTGCCGTCGGATCGAGAAGGGTCATGGTGTCGTTCATGTACCGATCTCCCTGGTTACCAGATCACTGCCTCGTTCCCCGCTCGCCCCCCAACCGCCGATCAATGCCGACATCAGGCCCGCTTCGCCGCCGGCCCGCACGATGTTGAGACCACCGGGGCGCACTTTCTTGACCATCTTGCCCGCCATGCTTTCCGGAATGCCCTCGGCGATCCCGCCGGCCCCGCGGATGAACTCGTCGGCGGGGAAGGTCAGCACTTCGTCGAATTCCTGCATCAACCGCGCCTTCGACCAGCCGGCCCGCTCGTAGACCCGCAGATGTTCCGGCGACATCACGATCAGGACATCATGACCCGGCGCTTTTTTCGGATGGCCGATGGCCTTGATCGACAGTCCGAGCGACCGGGTCAGCGACTCGGGGGTTCGCGAGAGCTGATCGAAATTGCCCATCAAACCCTCGCCCGCGTAGAGCGTCACCGCCGACTTGCCGCTCTCGATGCCGCGTTCCTCGGCGAAGGGCTTCCAAACCGGGTTGCTTTCGTCCTCGGCGAAACAGAGACCGACCTTGCCCGGATTGCCGATGGTCGCGCGGTCGATCTCGCCCGGGCGGCCGCCGCCGACATTGCGGATCACCAATTGCAGCGCCCGGCCGATGGTCGAATTGGCGCGGTTGCCCTGGCCGAGCGCGTTGACGCCGCTGTTCATCCCGATGCGCCGGGCAATCGGCCCGTTGACGATGACGATGGGTCCCACGAAATGGGTGGTGCAAAGCACGCCGTGCATCGCGAATTTCGGATCGAGAGACGCCTCCACCGCCGCCAGGACCACCGGCATGTATTCCGGCTTGCAGCCCGCCAGGACCGCGTTGATCGCGACCTTCTCGACCGTGCATTCGGCCAGGTTCGGCGGGATCCGTCCGATCACCTCCTGCGGATCGCGGGTCGTGCCCTGGAGCATCCGCAGCACCCGCACCGGGGTCGGCGGCACCACGGGCAGACCGTCCGACCAGCCCCGGTCGTAACAGGCCTCGATCTCGTCGTCGATGGCGCCGACCTCGATCTGGCGGGCCTTCAGCGGCGCGTCGCCGAATCGGACGGCCAGAATCTCGGGCATGCCCGGATCGACGCTTTTCGAACCGCAGCCCGGCTGGTTCTCCGGAAGACCGCCGCCCAAGCCCGATCGGCCCGACAGGCCTTCCCATTCGCTCCGATTCCAACCGATCGCGCGGCCCTGCTCGATACCGCCCTCGACCCGGATGAGCGTCGGAACGGTCTCGATGTCCAGCCGATAGGAGACTTCGAGCGCGCGGTCGTCCACCGCCGCCACGCTTTCCGGAAAATCCGGATCGTCCTGCGTGTAGACGGTCAGCGCATCCCCGCCGGACGCCAGCGCGGCATAGACCGGCTCCAGCATCGTGCAGGTCGGGCAATCGCGCTTGGCGACGACGATCAGGCCATCGACCGGGAGGGGAGCGTTCAGGGACATGGGTTCGGTTTTTTGGCTCATTGTGGTCAGTTTAACGGAAATCGAGCATGTTTCAGCGACAAATCATTGCAACACAACACACCAAAAGGTCAAATAGCACCTTCGCGAGCGGTTTCGATAGCGGATTCTTTTATATGGATGGGTATGGTGGAAACTTCTGATGTCATAGTGGTCGGCGGCGGCCTTTTCGGGCCGGCAACCGCGTACGGCCTGCGCCAGCAGGGCCTGGATACGATCGTACTGGACGACGGCGACGATGTCCTGCGCGCCGCACGGGGGAATTTCGGTCTCGTCTGGGTGCAATCCAAGGGCATGGGAATGCACCGCTATCATGCCTGGAGTCGCGAGTCGGCCCAATTGTTCGGCGATTTCGCGGCCGAACTGAAGGACGGCAGCGGCACCGACATTGCCCACCGTAACGATGGCGGCATGCATTTGCTGCTGGGCGAGGACGAGCGCGAACGGCGCCGCCGCGAGATGGACATCATGACCCAGCAGGCCGGCACCGATGGCTTCCAATGCGAGATCATCGAGCGCGAGGAGGCGGAAAGGATGCTGCCGGGCGTGCGCCTCGGCAAGGATGTGGTCGGCGCGTCCTTCTCGCCGCACGACGGGGACGTCAATCCGCTGAAACTCCTGCGCGCCCTCCACGCCAGCTTCCAGCGCATGGGCGGGCGCTATCGCTCCGACTGCCGGGTCGAGACGATCCGCCACGACGGCACCGCTTTCATCGCCGAGACCAGAAACGGCAGTTTTGCGGCCCCGAAGATCGTGCTCGCCTGCGGGCACGGCATCACCCGGCTGGCACCGATGGTCGGGCTCGACACGCCGATCGTCCCGCAGCGCGGCCAAGTCCTGGTGACGGAACGTGCCGAGCCAATCCTGAACATGGCGCTCGGCACGGTGCGCCAGACGGACGAAGGCACGGTGCAGATCGGCAATACCGAGGAAGCGGTCGAATTCGACGACGGCACGACCCTAAGCGCGGGTCAGGCGATGGCGCGACGCGCGGTCGCCATCTTCCCGCAACTGGCGGGCCTGCGGCTGGTGCGCACCTGGGGCTGCATCCGGGTTCTGACTCCGGACAAATGCGCGATCTACGACGAGTCCGAGGCTTTCCCCGGCGCCTATGTCGCAACGTCGCACAGCGGCGTCACCCTGGCCGCGGTCAACGCGCGGCATACCGCGAAATGGATCGCGACCGGCGAGACGCCGCCCGATTTCGAGGCGTTCAGCGCCAAACGGTTCAACACGAAAGACTCCCATGTTCCGGCGCATCACTGAGTCCAAGACGGATACGATCACCCTTCACTTCGAAGGTCGGCGCCTGCAGGTGCCGGCCGGCGAGACGGTCGCCGCCGCGATCCTGGCGGCCGAGCCCACCTACACCCGCACCACGGCCGTGAGCGGCGAGAAGCGGGCGCCCTATTGCATGATGGGGACCTGCTTCGAATGCCTCATGGAGATCGACGGCGTCGGCAATCGCCAGGCGTGCCTCACCCTGGTGGCCGACGGTATGCAGGTGCGCCGCCAACAGGGCAAAAGGGAGATGCCGGAATGAGCGATTCCGCAGACCTCGTCGTCATCGGCGCGGGGCCGGCAGGGCTTGCCGCCGCCACGACCGCGTCCGAACATGGCCTGTCGGTCGTGCTGCTCGACGAGCAACCCGCACCGGGCGGACAAATCTACCGCAACATCGAAGATTACGACCAATCCCGGCTGGGGGAGGTTCTGGGCGAGGACTACCGCAAGGGCCGCCTCCTTGCGGATGCCTTCCGAGCCTCGGCGGCCGAATACCGGCCGGGAGCGACGGTCTGGCGGATCGACCCGGACGGCAGTCTCGCCTGGACCGACGGCACCACGGCCCGGATTCTCAAGGCGAAGCGCATCGTCGCGGCGACCGGGGCGCTGGAGCGCCCGGTGCCGATCCCGGGCTGGACCTTGCCGGGCGTGATGGGGGCCGGGGCCGCGCAGATCCTGCTGAAGACCGCGGGCATGGTTCCGGACGGCCCGACCGTCATCGCCGGAAACGGGCCGCTGCTGTATCTGGTCGCGAACCAGCTCTTCTCCGCCGGCGCCGAAATCGCGGCGATTCTGGAGACGACCCGCTTTCGCGACTACCTCGCCGCCGCTCCGCACGCCTTCGGCGCGCTTCGGGCCAACGAATATCTCTCGAAGGGCGCCAAGCTCATGCAGGCGCTGAAGCAGAAGGGCCTGAAGGTCCAATCCGGCGTGAAAAACCTGGAAGCGCTCGGCGACGGGACGCTGCGGCGGGTCCGCTATACCGCCGACGCGACCACGACCGAGGTCGAGACCAATACCCTCCTGCTGCACCAAGGCGTGGTGCCGAACGTCCAGATCACCCGCCAGGTCGGCGCGGATCACGAATGGTACGCGCCGCAGCGCTACTGGCGTCCCGTGACCGACGAGTGGGGCACCACCAGCGTCGAGACCCTGGCCGTCGCGGGCGACGGGGCCGGGATTCTGGGCGCGGAAGCCGCCGCCGTCGCCGGGCGGCTGGCGGGCTTGGAGACGGCCCATCGGCTCGGCAAGCTCGACGAGATCGACCGCGACGTGCAGGCCGGCCCGTTGTTGCGCGAACACCGCCGCCTCGCCGGCGTGCGCCCGCTGCTCGACCGGCTCTACTATCCGGCGCCGGAGGTTCTGCGCCCGCAAGACGAGGTGACGGTCTGCCGCTGCGAGGAAGTGACCGCGGGCGACATCCGCGAATGCGTCGCCCAGGGGGCGACCGGGCCCAACCAGCTCAAGGCCTATACCCGCTGCGGCATGGGCCCCTGCCAGGGCCGCATGTGCGGCCTGACCGTCGCGGAAGTGATCGCCGAGGCCCGCGCCAAGCCGGTCGAGGAGATCGGCTGCTACCGCCTGCGCCCGCCGATCAAACCGGTGACGCTCGGCGAACTGGCGGCAATGGAGGATGCGGCGGAGTAAGCGGCAACAGGGACTTCGCTGTGCTCCCGGACGAACTTTTTGGGTTGAGGTGAGGGCCGTGGCGCGGTCTTTCCGGGGTGGAACGCTGATTTATAGAGACAAAACGTCTGCAATGTGTTAGGCTCGTCGCGCGTTCTTTGACACGTAAATCAAACCTTCAAGAGACCCTGATCTGACGGGCGCGGCGGCGGCGGGCCGGACTGCGGTATGCTATTACCGCAAATCCGGGGCGCATGGGGCCGATCCTCGGTTTTTGCTAATGGGATGTACAGACCATCGCTGTCGCGCCGCCCGCCCGGGGTGCCGCGCCGCGAGACGGCGGAAAGCGGCCCCGAACCCCGGTCACGCCACCTTGTCGTCCGCGGTCTCGACGTCCAGCACGTAGCATTCGCCCGCTTCCACCGCCTTGATCCCGGCTGCCAGCGCCGGCATCAAGTCTTTCAGGTCGCGCACCGTCTCGCCCGCCGAGACGCCGTAGGAGCGCGCCTGTGCCGGAATATCGACGCGCGGGTTCTCCAGGCTCTGCCCGATCCAGCGGTTTTCGACCGGGCGGCCGCGCTGGGTCGCCATGCGCGACTGATGCGCCACGTCGTTGCCGTAGGAGCGGTTGTTGTTGACGATCAGCAGCAGCGGAATGCCGTAATGGGCAGCGGTCCAAAGCGCGGACGCTCCCATCAAAAAATCGCCGTCGCCCATGATCGCCACCGGCAACCGCCCCGTCCCCTGAAGCGCCAGGGCGGAGCCGACCACCATGCCGGGCCCGGAGCCGACCCCGGCGCCGCCGTCGTTGCCGATATAGTCGAGCGGCCCGTCGATGCGAATGGTCGGCGCGGGCCAGCCGATGGGCAGGCGCACATAGGTCGCCGCGCGCGCGCCGATGGCGGCATCGACGGCAGTGCCGAGCGAGACCAGGTCGATCGGCCCCGAGCCGGTCGGCGGCGCGCTCGGTGTTACGGAATAGGCGCGCTTCTCGCCTGCTTCCATCAGCGGCAAGGCCGCCGCCACGAAACTGTCCGGCGTCGCCAGGATCGGCAGGTCGACCGGCGGAAGCACATGATGGTCGAAGGACCAGCCATTGGAATTGAGGTCGTCCATCGACACGCTGATGATCTTCGCCGTCACCGCGCCCCCCGTCTGCGCCGCGGTCTGAAGCGTGCCGCCGAAATCCAGCCAGTCGAGGTTCAGGATCACGTCCGCCTCCCGAATCAGCGCCTCGTCCGCCGCCGTGGTGCGGTAGTTCAGATGGTTCGGGTGAAGCGGATGGTGGGTCGGAAAGGCGGCGGCAATCCGTTGATTGGTGATGACCTTCGCCCCCAGAGCCTCGGCGAAGGCGATGCGCCGGTCCCAGGCCGCCTGGCTGCGGGAGACCCGCCCGGCCATGATCAGCGGCGCCTTCGCGGCTTGCAGCAGCTCCAGCGCCGCCGCGACCGACTCCGCGGTCGGCGCCGGGTCGGGCTCGACCGCATAGCGCGCGACATCCGGTATTTCCGGCACAGGGTCGAGCTTCGATTCCTGCATCGCCACGTCGAGGACGATATAGACCGGTCCCTGCGGGTGGCGCCGCATGATTCGGTTGGCGCGCAACACCGATTCGATGGCCGCCTCGGGCGATCCGGGTTGGTCGTCCCACTTCACGTAATCGCGCACCAAAGCGCCTTGGTCGCGCGAGGTGTGAATCCAGTCGATCCAGGGCCGCCGCAGATTGGCGTCGACCGGCCCCGTCGCCCCGAAGACCATGACCGGCGCCCGGTCGCACCAGGCATCAAAGACTGCCATGGTCGCATGCATCAATCCGACATTGCTGTGCACGGCGGCGGCCATCGGCGTGTCCGTCACCTTGGCATAGCCGTGCGCGATGGCGACGCAGTGCTCCTCGTGCAGGCAGACCAACATCTGCGGCTCGCGGTTGCCGAGGTAATTGACGAGGCTGTCCTGAAACCCCCGGTAGCTGGCCCCCGGCACCATGGCGATATAGGGAATGTCGAGACGCCGTACCAATTCGGCGACGACATCGCTGCCCCACCCCATTTCCGCGTTCTCCGTGCCGACGGGACGCTCCGGCTCGTTCGGTCGATCGATCGCCATATCGTATTCCTTTCCAGTTTCCCCAGACCTCATTCCGGGCGGCGACGGCGCCGACGGTCCGGAATGACAATCATCGAAATGAATGCTTCAAAGCGCGCCCTTGCACATGCGCGTCACGGTGAAGGTATCGACAAGCCGGTCACCCGCCGTCCACCCGCACCAACTTGCGCAAAGTCGTCATGTTGGCCGGCGGCTCTTCCCCGCTATTCCGCATGTTGGTGAAGGAGACCTCGCCGACATAGATATCGCCGCGGCTATCGACAGCCAGCCCGTGCGGCGCCATGAACTGGTGCGGGCCCATGCCCTGATGCAGGTCGCCGAGGCGCACCAGCGTCTCGCCCTCGCGCGTCATCACGGAGAGACGCGGGCCGAGATTGGGCACGTTCTTGTTGACGTTCATCGCCGGCCCGAGCTCACCGACATAGAACAACGGATCGGCGCCGTGCCCCATGCACAGCCCGCAGGGACGGTGCATGTTGAACCACTGGGCCTCGTACCGGCCGTTGCCGTCGAACACCTGGACGCGGTGGTTCTCCCGGTCCGCGACATAGACCCAGCCGTCCGCATCGCAACAGATATTGTGCGCGATGTTGAACTGCCCCTCGTCCGTGCCCGGCTCGCCCCAGGAGAACAGCAGTTCGCCGTCGGGCGAATACTTGTGAACCCGGGAGTTGCCGTACCCGTCCGAGACGTAAATGTCGCCTTCCGGCGACTGCGCCGTATGGGTACAGCGGTGGAACGGGTCGCCGCTCATATAGGGCGCCGGCTTACCGGCCACGCCCAGGGTCATCAGCACCTTGCCGTCGAGCGTGCAGTGCCGCACCGTGTGGTCGCCATCGTCGGTGCAGTACAGCGTCTGGTCCGGACCGACCTCGATGCCGTGTGCGCGGGTGAAAATATCTTCGCCCCATGAACGCAGGAAATTGCCCTCGCGGTCGAACACGCACATCGGGTGTTCCCCGCGGTTGAAGACATAGACGTTGTCGTTCGCGTCGACCGCGACAGCCGCGGCATCCAGAAATGTCCAACCATCGGGCAGTTTCGCCCAATCCATCTCAACCCGATAGGTGAATTCGCCTTCGCCCATGATCGTGGTCATGTCCTGTCCCCCTGGTTTTCCCGCCAAATCTCCGGTCCGATTTCCTAAAATGCGTCCTTGCGTTTGCGGGTCTCGGCGAAGACCTCGACCAGGCTGGCCCCCACGAGACCGATGGTCTCCTGCAGGTGCCGGCTGTCGGGCCGCAGAAACGGATTGGTCTTCCATTCCTCCGCGAGGGTCGAGGGCACGGTGGCGATATTCCGCGCCCGCTTGGCATCGACGTCGCGCATGCGCGCGATCAGGTCCGGATTCTCCGGCTCGACGGTAAGCGCGAACTGGCCGTTCTTCTGAGTATATTCGTGGGCGCAATAAATCTTCGTCGCGCCCGGCAAGGCTTTCAGCTTCTCCAGCGATCCGAGCATCTGGCCGAATTCGCCCTCGATTACCCGCCCGCACCCCATCGCGAACATCGTGTCGCCACAGAACAGCGTATCGGAATCGGCGAACCAATAGGCGATATGGCCGAGCGTGTGGCCCGAGACATCGAAGACCCTGGCCCGTGCGTCTCCGAGATCGTAGGTGTCGCCGTCGCCGACCTCGACGTCGATGCCGGGAATGCGGTCACGGTCCGTGCGCGAGCCGACGATGGTGCAGCCGGTCTTGGCCTTGAGCTCCAGATTGCCGCCGGTGTGATCGTTATGGTGATGGGTGTTCAGGATATGGGTGAGGGTCCAGCCTTTCGCGGACAGCGCCTCAAGCACCGGCCCGGCGACCGCCGGGTCGACGGCGGCCGTGGCGTTCGCGCTCGGCTCATGGGCAAGCCAGACATAATTATCGTGCAAAACGGGGACGCGGTGGACTTCCAAGGTCGCCATGACGGGCTCCCTGTCGATGTTTTCGGGTCAAACAATGAAATTAGAAGCCGTCAGCCCTTTTTCACCCTAAGGCGCACCGTCGTCTCCTTGATGACGTTGTTGTGCTGGCGGATCGCCAGCAGCAATTCCGTGTCGCCCATGGCGCCGGACTGCACCTTGGAGAGCCAGGGCTGCTCCAGGGTGAACTTCATGTCTTCCATCTCGAAATCGACCTCCAGCATATGCGCCAGCGGCGTGTTGGCGGCCTTCTTGGCCACGAACTCGTCGCAGGCCTTCTTCGAGAACATCGCCAGCGCCTCGACCGTCACGGCGCGGACATGAGTCGGATCGTTCAGGAAATCGTCGTGACGCGGGTGCGGCACCGCGATGCGGACCTCCGCCCCATCCCGGCAAATCCGGTATAGCTCCTTGATGATGGCGAAATAGACGTCGGTTTGCTGGCCCAAATGCTCCAGCACGTGGCTCATCACCACCTCGTCGACGGAATCGTCCGCCCAGGGCCAAGGGAAAACCTCGAGATCGACCAGTTCGTCTGGCGCGCAATTGGGGAAAAGGTCGACGTTATGGAAACCGTCGAGCTTGTGAAATCCACATCCGAGATTGAGCTTCATCGATTGTTCTCCTCGACCGGACCGCAGCATTTACCGACAAATGCGCACAAAATGGGGACTGGTTAAATTTTTATGAATGTTCTAGTTTTGTTCACGATGACAACGTTTCTATATCTGGTATCGTGCGTGCCTTCATATACGAAATCTAGTGTTTATACTCAAAATATTCGTTCCACAGCTGTGGATAGGGGGAGAAAATATGGACGGATCGGGCGTAATTCTGCGGGATGAAGCACTTGTGGATAACTCTGCGCGTGAGCGGGTCGAAGACGATTCCAGCCTGCTGACGGCATCCGGCGATTCAGCCTCGAACGGCCAAGATTACCACGATATCAAACAAAACGAGCGCGGCATCCGAGTCGTCATCGACCGCCGGCGCGACGATCACCTCACCGTCTTCGGCAAGGCCACGCTGACCGACCGCTATCTGATGCCGGACGAAGAATTCCAAGATCTCTTTGCGCGCGTCGCCATGCATTATTCCGATGATTCGGAACATGCCCAGCGCATTTACGATTATATGAGCCGGCACTGGTTCATGCCCTCGACACCCGTTCTGTCGAACGGGGGGACCTCCCGCGGCCTGCCGATCTCCTGTTTCCTGAACGAAGCCACGGATAGTCTCGAAGGTATTTTGGGATTGTGGAACGAGAATGTCTGGCTGGCGGCTCGCGGTGGCGGTATCGGCAGCTATTGGGGCAACCTGCGTTCGATCGGCGAGCGGGTCGGCCACAACGGAAAGACCTCCGGCGTCATTCCCTTCATCCGCGTCATGGATTCGCTGACCTTGGCGATCAGTCAAGGCTCGCTGCGGCGCGGCAGCGCGGCCGTTTATCTGCCGGTGAGCCACCCCGAGATCGAGGAATTCGTCGAGTTGCGCCGTCCTACCGGCGGCGACCCGAACCGCAAGGCCCTGAACCTGCACCACGGCGTGCTGGTACCCGACGCCTTCATGCGCGCGGTCGAGGCCGATGCCGAGTGGGCGCTGACGAGCCCAAAGGACGGGTCGGTGATGCGCAAAATTTCTGCCCGCGCGCTGTGGATTCGCATCCTGACCTCGCGGATCGAGACCGGCGAGCCGTACCTGATCAACATCGACCACGTGAACCGGGCGCTGCCGGAGCACCAGAAACTCGGCGGACTGACCGTCAAGACATCGAACCTTTGCTCGGAAATCACCTTGCCGACCGGCATCGACCGTTTCGGCGAGGACCGGACGGCGGTCTGCTGCCTCTCCTCTCTCAATCTCGAAAAATATCCCGAGTGGGAGAAACATCCTGACTTCATTCCGGACATCATGCGGTTTCTCGACAACGTGCTGCAGGATTTCATCGACAACGCACCCGACGATTTCGGCCGGGCCCGTTATTCGGCGATGCGCGAGCGCTCCGTCGGCCTCGGCGTGATGGGTTTCCACTCCTTCCTGCAGGCCAATAAAATCCCCTTCGAGGGCGCCATGGCGAAAGTCTGGAACATGCGGATGTTCAAGCATATCCGGGCGCAGGCCGATATCGCCTCCCGGCAGCTCGCCGAGGAACGCGGCGCCTGCCCGGATGCCGAGGATTTCGGCATCCTGGAGCGGTTTTCCAACAAGCTTTCGGTGGCGCCGACGGCGTCGATTTCGATCATATGCGGCGGCGCCTCGCCCGGAATCGAGCCGGTCGCCGCGAACAGCTTTACCCACAAGACGCTGTCCGGCTCGTTCAATGTGCGTAACCCCTATCTCAAGCAGTTGCTCGCGGAGAAGGGACACGACGACGACGAGACGTGGTCGTCGATCACCACCCACGAAGGCTCGGTCCAACATCTCGATTTCCTGAGCGAGGACGAAAAAGCCGTCTTCCGCACCGCCTTCGAGATCGATCAGCGCTGGATCATCGAACACGCGGGCGACCGAACCGACTACATCTGCCAGTCGCAATCGATCAATTTGTTCCTACCGGCGGATATTCACAAACGCGACCTGCATCAGCTGCACTATCAGGCGTGGAAGAAGGGCGTAAAGAGCCTCTATTACTGCCGCTCGAAATCGATTCAACGGGCAGAGGTCGTGGCGACAAGGGACAGCGGCACGCTCGCGGTGCCGCATCTCGGCAAGGTGAACGGCGGCGACCAGCCGGCGGAGCAGATCGACTATGAGGAATGTCTGGCGTGTCAGTAGAGACGGATACTAAGAATCTGGGCGACTTCGTTCCCTTCGAGATCGCAACGCGCGAGCCGGGCCGTTTTGTCGTCATCAAATTCACGCCGGACGAAGGAGACCGAGACTGGGGCATCGCCTCCATCGACACCTGGGACAATCCCATCGACGGCGAGCCCGTGCTCAACCTGATCGCCGATGGCGAAAGAATGCAATTCGACGGTGCCTATGCCCGCGCCCGCGCCCACGCCGACCGCATCGGCGCCAAGGGCATCGCCGTCTACATGATTGAGGAAACCGCTTAAGATGTCGTTGTTGGACGCCGCCCCGATCTACAAACCCTTCCACTATCCGTGGGCATATGACGCCTGGCTGACCCAGCAACGCATTCACTGGCTGCCGGAAGAAGTGCCGCTCGCGGATGACGTCAAGGATTGGCACAAGAATCTGACGGCGGCCGAACAGAACCTGCTGACGCAGATTTTCCGCTTCTTCACGCAGGCGGATGTCGAGGTCAACAATTGCTACATGAATCATTACTCCCAGGTCTTCAAGCCGACCGAGGTGAAGATGATGCTGTCCGCCTTCTCCAACATGGAGACGGTCCATATCGCCGCCTATTCGCATCTGCTGGATACGCTTGGCATGCCGGAGCTCGAATATCAGGCGTTCCTGAAATACAAGGCGATGAAGGACAAGTACGACTATATGCAGCAATGGGGCGTGGGCACGCGCGAGGATATCGCCAAGACGCTCGCCGTCTTCGGCGGGTTCACCGAAGGCCTACAATTGTTCGCCAGTTTCGCGATCCTGATGAATTTCCCGCGTTTCAATAAAATGAAGGGCATGGGACAGATCGTCACCTGGTCGGTGCGCGACGAATCGCTGCACACCAATTCCATCATCAAGCTCTTCAAGACCTTCGTCTCGGAGAACGAGGATATCTGGACCGAGGAGTTGCAACGCGACCTCTATGTCGCGGCGTCCACGATCGTCGACCACGAGGACGCCTTCATCGACCTCGCCTTCGAGATGGGCGGCGTCGAGGGCCTGGAGGCCGAAGACGTCAAGCTCTACATCCGCTATATCGCCGACCGGCGGCTGAGCCAGCTCGGCCTACAGCCGATCCATCACACCGAGCGCAATCCACTGCCCTGGATGGACGAGATGCTGAACGGGGTGGAGCACGCGAACTTCTTCGAGAACCGCGCCACCGAATATTCCCGCGCGTCCACGCGCGGCAGCTGGGACGAAGCATTCGATTAACCCGTCTTCCTCCCGAGGAAGCAGCCCCCCTGGGCTCCCCTTCCCCCGGTCATCGGTTCGGCCGGGGGTTTTTTCCGCGAAATTTACCGCCGGTACAGGTTACGGCCGGTACATATATACCGAGAAATCGTGCGCCACGTATTCGTGGCGGAACAGCAGACGCGTCGTGAGGTCGCGGCAATAGGCAAGCACCTCAAGCGGATCGGCGATATGGAAGCGCGGGTCCGGATGTTTGCCGTACCAAGTCGAGAACGCGTTGAAGGCCGCGGCCACGGTGCAGTTCTCGTACATGCGGGCAATCATTCTTTCGCGCAGAGGCTTCTCGCAATGCTGCAGGACACCGCTCGCAAGGATGAAATCGCGGTTCTCAAAATCGGGAGACTCGGAGAGAAAGTCCGCGACCTCGAAACGAACGCCGGGATGGCGCTGGCGCGCGCGATGAACCATTTCTTCCTGCAGATCGATCCCGAGATAATCGCCCTCGAAACCCTGCGACTTCAGGAAATCGTAAAGATGGCCGAGCCCGCAGCCGATATCGAGGATCGAGGCCCGCTTCAGATCGCCGACCTCGCAGAGCATGACGTAGCGGCCTTGTTGGCCCGCAGCCTCCGGATAACCGACAGCCGCCGTCGCGTCGCCATGCTCCGCCAGCAACGGCTGGTAGAATTCGCGAATCTTCCGTTCGTATTCTTCAATCTGCATCTGATCTATCATGACCTGCCGTTCCCCGCCCGCATCAGAGGTAATGCGAATTCGCCGCATTGTCACGCGGCGCGCTCAGCGGGCCTCGAGCGGCGTTTCGGACATTTCCCTCAGGCGTTCGGCAAAGGCGTCGAGGCGGACCGGCTGGCGCTTGCGGCCCCAATCGCCGGGCTTGTCCTCGAAGACGCCGGCGCACGCCGTGCCGCAGCGGCTGCACAGCCCGCTTTGCGTCAGGCCCCAGTCGTCCAACAGATGCCAATCCCGGCCGATCAGGCGCAAACCGCAGCCATGGCAATAGGTGCTGCCGGTCGCCTTGTCGTGCACGTTGCCGGTATAGGCGTGATGAATGCCGTTCTTGCGGGCGATGCGCCAGGCACGGAACAAGGTCTCGGGGGGCGTCGCCGGCTTGTCCCGCATCTTGTAGTCGGGGTGAAAGGCGGTGAAATGCAGCGGCACGTCGGGGCCAAGATTCTCCATCACCCATTGCGTCAGCGCCTCGATCTCGCTCTCCGAGTCGTTCTCGTCCGGAATCAGCAGGGTAGTGATCTCAAACCAGACATCGGTCTCGTGTTTAAGATATTTCAGCGTATCAAGCACCGCTCCCAACTCCGCCGAACACAGCGTCTTGTAGAAACTCTCGGTGAACGCCTTCAGATCGATGTTGGCGGCATCCATTACGGAGAAGAAATCCTCCCGCGCCGTCGGTTTCATATACCCCGCCGACACCGCCACATTCCTGAGGTCATGGGCATGACAGGCGTGGCCGACATCGACGGCGTATTCGAGGAAGATGGTCGGGTCGTTATAGGTATAGGCGACCGAGCGACAGCCCGTCTGCTTCGCCGCCATGGCGATCAGCTCCGGCGAGGCTTGGTCCATCAACCGGTCCATCTCGCGCGATTTCGAGATATCCCAGTTCTGGCAGAACTTGCAGGTCAGATTGCAGCCCGCCGTCCCGAAACTGAGAATCGGCGTGCCCGGCAGAAAATGGTTGAGCGGCTTCTTCTCGATAGGGTCGATGCAAAACCCGCTCGAACGTCCGTAAGTCGTCAGCACGATTTGATCGTCCTGGCGGGCGCGCACGAAACACAGGCCGCGCTGGCCTTCGTTCAGGCGGCACTCGCGGGGGCAGACGTCGCACTGAATGCGACCGTCCGCCAGCTTCTGCCAATGGCGGCCCGGAACCCCTTCGATTTTTTCTTTGGCCTGGACCATAGCGATTTGCCCTTTGCTCCTCATATACTACAGGTAATGGATCGACGGTTCGAATTTAAGGGGTTGTCATGCTCGCACGTCCCAGACTGCTTCTGAGCGCGGTTGCCGTGGCCGCACTGGTTGCCGGCTGCGCGCCGGCCCTGGTGGAAGGCAATGCGTCCGGCGGAATCGTCGAAAACAAATCGAGCCTCGGCATCGGGCTCGTCGGCGTCGAGGTCGGCACCTTCTCCGAGCGCGCCCGCCAGGCTTCCCTGGAGCGCGCGGACCGTCACTGCGCCCAGTTCGGCAAACGGGCCCGCATCGTCGTCAAAGGCGATAACGCGCTGCAATTCGAATGTGTGGGCGGCGAGAACGCCGCACCGGCGCCCAAGAGCTAGATCGGCGCCAGGAGGTTCACGCTTCATGGGCAATGTCAGAGATCCGGCGGTCGCGGGCTTCTTCTATCCCGCCGACCGCGAAACATTGGCATCCGATATCGACGGATATTTGGCGGCGGCCGGCATTCCTGTGCCCACATCCGGCCCGAAAGCGCTGATCGTACCCCACGCGGGATATGTTTATTCGGGACAGATCGCCGCCAAGGCCTACGCCGCGTGGCGGGGCGACGCCGACGCCATTCAACGCGTCGTGTTGGTCGGCCCTGCCCACCGCGTCGCCTTCCAGGGCATCGCCGCGCCGCGGACCGACACCTTCAAGACACCGCTCGGCGAAGTCGCCGTCGACACCGCCGCCATAGAGGTCATCAAGGACCTGCCGCAGATCGTCCTCGACGACGAACCGCACCGCCAAGAGCATTCCCTGGAAGTCCATGTCCCCTTCCTGCAGCGCATCCTGGGCGATTTTAAGCTGCTGCCGCTCATCGCCGGCTCAGTTGCAGGCGACCAAGTAGCGGAGGTCCTGGACCGTCTTTGGGGCGATGAGACGACCCGCTTCGTCATCAGTACCGACCTCAGCCATTACCAGGATTATGAAACGGCCCGGAAAATGGATACCGCGACCGCGGTCGCCATCGAATCTCTGAACCCGGCGGCCATCGGGCGCGAACAAGCCTGTGGACGTATTCCGGTCGCGGGCATGCTGATCGCCGCGCGGCGCCACAGCCTGTCTGTGACACGCTTCGACCTCCGCAACTCAGGCGATACGGCGGGCACTATAGACAAGGTCGTCGGCTACGGCGCCTGGGCCGTCGGGGAAGATCCCTCGGTCGCCAAGGAGAAGACGGAAGACGATCGTGCGATGCTACAGCGGGAAGGAGCGCGCCTTTTCCGTGCCGCGGCGCAGTCCATCGGCTATTCGGTCAAAAACGGCAAGCCGCCGAAAGTCGACGTTACATCGTTTCCCCCGGCGCTGCGGGCGAACCGCGCGACCTTTGTGACGATCAACAAAGCGGGCCGCTTGCGGGGCTGCATCGGTACGATCCAAGCGCACCAGCCATTGATTGCCGACGTCGTCGAAAATGCCTATAAGGCAGCGATGAAAGATCCGCGCTTCCCGCCCTTGCAGGAAGACGAGACAGCCGAACTCGACCTCTCTATTTCGCTGCTCAGCCCCTTTGCGGCCATGTCCTTCACCGACGAGGCCGACTTCATGGCGCAGATCCGCCCAAAAGTCGACGGCTTGATCATCTCCGACCTTGGCAAACGCAGCGTTTTCCTCCCACAAGTCTGGGAGAGCCTTCCCGACAAAGCACAGTTCGTCGCGCACCTGAAACAGAAAGCCGGACTGCCAGCGGATCACTGGTCCGAAACTTTTCAGGCCCATCGCTTCACCGCGATCTCCGTCAAGGCCGCCCCGAGGCCACCCTCACAGATAGCGCCACAAGCGGCGGAACGGGAACAGACAAGGTGACGGATTCGAGACCCAACGCCGGGACTGGCGCATGAGCGATACCCGCACTGCCCCAAAATTCGGCGTCGGACAGCCGGTGCACCGGCTGGAAGATCCCCGCCTTCTCACCGGCAAGGGTCTGTTCACCGACGATTTGGTTCTGGAGAATCAGGCACACGGGATCGTTCTCCGCTCGCCTCACGCCCATGCCCGGATCGACGCCATGGACCTTGCCGCCGCGCGCCAGGTTGCGGGCGTTCTCGCCATCTACACCGCCGCCGACATTGCGAGCCTCGGCACCATTCAATGCATGGCCACTGTCCAGCAAGCCGACGGTTCGGACCTAAAGGCACCCCCTTTCCCAATTTTGGCGGAGGGCAAGGCGGTGTTTGTCGGCCAGCCGGTCGCCTTCGTCGTCGCCGAGACGGTCGCCGCCGCCAAGCAGGCGGCCGAATCTATCGACGTCACCTACGATCCATTGCCCGCGGCTGTCGACACCGCCAGCGCAAACGACCCGACGGCTCCCGAAATCTGGGAATCGATTCCCCGCAACACCTCGTTTCTGTGGCGCGACGGCGACCATCCGGCGGTGGAACGCGCGCTGGCCGAGGCTCCGCACAGGCGATCGCTGCGGGTCGTCAACAACCGCCTCATCGCGGCCTCTGTGGAGCCCCGCATCGCGATCGGCGAGTGGGATGGCATACGCCTCACCCTGACGACGACCAGCCAGGGCCCGCATTCCCTGCGGCTGCAATTGGCGGAGCACCTGTTCCACCTGCCAGAGGAATCGATCCGGGTCGTGACCCACGAGGTCGGCGGCGGATTCGGCATGAAGATATTCATGTACCCGGAGCAACCTCTGGTCCTGTTCGCGGCACGGGATCTCGGGCGTCCGGTGCGGTGGATCGGAGAGCGGTCCGCCGACGCCTTCCCGAGCGACTATCACGGCCGCGACCAGGTCAACGATATTGAGGTCGGATTCGACGACGATGGACGAATTTTGGTCCTGAACGTAAGGACCAACGCCAATCTTGGCGCCTTCGTCTCCAACTTCGCACCCTATATCGCAACCGAGTGCGGGGCGGCCATGCTGAGCGGCGTCTACGCCATCCCCGCCATCGCGGTCGAGGTGCACGGCGTCTTCACCAATACCGTGCCGGTCGACGCCTATCGCGGGGCGGGACATCCGGAAGCCATCTATGTGATCGAGCGCACCCTCGATGCGGTCGGGCGGGAGCTTGGGCTTGACGCCGCCACGATCCGGCGCCGCAACTTCATCCAGCCGGAACAACTGCCCTATACCACGGCGATGAACTGGACTTACGATTCGGGCGATTTCGGCGCGTTGCTCGATAAGGCGCTCGGACACGCGGCAGCGAATACCTTCGCCGCACGCCGCATGGAAGCCGCAAAACGGGGCAAACTGCGCGGCCTCGGCATCGCGCATTATGTGAAAGGCGTGCGGGCCGGCATGGGCGAAGCCGCCAGATTGGAAATCGCCCCGGACGGCACCGCCACGGTGTACATCGGCAATCAATCGAACGGCCAAGGGCACGAGACGGTCTTCGCCCAGGCGGTCGCCGAACGGCTTGGGATCGATCTTGAGCGTATTAGCTTGGTGCAGGGCGATACGGACCGGGTGCGGACCGGGCACGGGACCGGCGGCTCGCGCTCGATGCTGAACGGCATTCCCGCCTGCGACCGCGCCGCTGTCGCGGTGATCGAAAACGGCACCCGATTGGCGGCGGATGCACTTGAAGCGGCGGAGGCGGATATCGAGTACGAGGCGGGCATCTTCCGTATAGCCGGCACCGACCGCCGGATGACGCTCGGCGAAGTGGCCGCCACGGCGGCGGACCGAGGACAGGAGCTTGACGGCGACGGCCACTTTACCGCCGATGGCATGACCTTCCCCAACGGCTGCCACGCCTGCGAGGTGGAAATCGATCCGGAGACTGGCGCGGTCGGCCTCATCGGATATTGGGCGGTCGACGATTTTGGCCGGCTGATCAATCCGCTGCT